>BPGL01000002.1 GCA_026003015.1 Actinomycetota bacterium
CGCGACACCGCTTGAAGATGATCTCGTTGCCCATGATGAGGGTCTCGAACTCGTCGACGGCCGCCCGCACCGCGCGAAGCACCTCCAGGCTCCGCTTCAGGAACCCGCGCGGCAGGTCGTCCTTCAGGCCGCCGACACGGCAGAAGGAGTGGTGCATCCGCGCCCCCGTGCACGACTCCATGAGGTCTTGGATCATCTCCCGCTCGCGGAACGCGTAGAAGATCGGCGTCATCGCGCCGAGCTCCAGCGGGTAGGAACCCATGAACATCAGGTGGTTCAAGATCCGGTTCCATTCGGCGAGCATCGTGCGGATCCACCGAGCGCGCTCCGGAACCTCGATCCCGGCGAGCCGCTCGGACCGCGATCGTCCAGCCGAGCTCGTTGTTGAACCCCGACAGCCAGTCGTGCCGGTTCATCAACACGAGGGTCTGGCGCGCGTCCCGGTATTCGGCGAGCTTCTCGGCGCCGCGGTGCATGTAGCCGATGACGGCTCGGCCCGCGTGATCACCTCGCCGTCGAGCTCGAGGACGATCCGCAGGACCCCGTGGGTGGCGGGGTGCTGCGGGCCGATGTTGAGGATCATCTCCTCGGTGGCAAGCCCGCCGCTCGGAGCGACCTCCACGTCGAGGCCGCCGCCGCGGACCATCGACATCAGCTCGGAGGACTGGAAGCGCGGGCGCGCCGGCGAGTCGACCATCGGCCCCATCCTAGCGTCGCGGCGCCCGGTCGGCCTCGGCTCCGCGAGCGGTAGGCTGCCGAACATGGCCGCCGACGTGCGCCGGAAGCTCCCCTCGGTCGACGCCCTGCTGCGGTCCGAGGCCGGTCGGCGAGCCGCCGCGTCGCTGGGTCGACCGTTGCTCAAGCTCGAGCTCGTCCGAGCGCTCGAGCGACACCGCGAGCGCGCACGTGCCGGCGGGGACCTCCCCGACCCCGACGAGGTGCTCGCGGAGGCGGCCGGGAGCGCGGCTCGGATCCTCGCCGGCCTGACACCGGTCATCAACGCGACCGGCGTCGTCCTGCACACGAACCTCGGCCGAGCGCCGCTGTCCGAGGAGGCGGTGGACGCGGTGAGCCGAGCCGCCCGCGGCTACACGGACCTCGAGATCGACCGGACGAGCGGGCGCCGCGGTCGTCGAACGACCCGGGCCGAGACGATGCTCGTCGCGCTCACGGGCGCTGAGGACGCCCTGGTCGTCAACAACGGCGCCGCCGCGCTCCTGCTCGCCCTCGTCGCCCTCGCGAAAGGCAAGCGCGTGCTCGTGTCGCGCGGTGAGCTGATCGAGATCGGCGGGGAGTTCCGGATCCCCGACATCGTGGCGGCCTCCGGCGCCCGGTTCGTGGAGGTCGGAACGACGAACCGCACGCGGAATCGGGGACTACCGCGCCGCCGCCGACGACCGGCTGGGGGCGATCCTCAAGGTCCACCCCTCGAACTACCGCGTCGTCGGCTTCACCGCCGCTCCCGCCCCCCGTGAGCTCGCCGCGCTCGCGCGGTCCCGCGGCGTCCCGTTCCTGTACGACGTCGGCTCCGGCCTCCCGTCCTCAGAGCGGGGGCTGCCGCCGGACGAGCCCACGCTCCGCGACGCCCTCGAACAGGGAGCCGACCTCGTCGTCGCTAGCGGCGACAAGCTCCTCGGCGGCCCCCAGGCGGGGCTCGTCGTGGGCCGAGCCGATCTCGTCCAGCGCCTGCGCGGCCACCCGATCGCCCGGGTCGTACGGGTGGACAAGCTGCAGGTGGCCGCGCTCGAGGCGACCCTCCGCGCGCACCTGCTCGGCGAGCACCGGACCCTGCCCGTCCACCGGATGCTGCACGAGCCCCCCGAGGAGGTGGCGCGTCGCGCACACAGACTCGCCGAGATCCTGGGGGGCGACCTCGTCGGCGCCCGGGTCCGACGCTCCGCCTCGGTCGTCGGCGGAGGGTCGATGCCCGGCCACCAGGCGCCGTCGTGGGCGGTCGCCCTCCACGTGCCCGACGCCACCGCCTTCGCCGCTCGCCTGCGGATGGGCTCGCCCGCGGTCGCCGCTCGGATCGAGGACGGTTCGGTCGTGCTCGACTGCAGAACCGTGACCGACGGCGAGCTCCCGGACCTGGCTCGCGCGGTGGCGTACGCGCGGGAAGGGGACGACCTTGATGACGAGGGGCTCGCCGAAGGCTGAGCCGTCGCACGAGGTCCGCGTCGTCGCGACGGCCGGTCACGTGGACCACGGCAAGTCCGCGCTGATCACGCGGCTCACCGGGATCGACCCCGATCGCCTGGAAGAGGAGAAGCGTCGCGGCCTGACGATCGAGCTCGGCTACGCCTGGTGCACGCTGCCCAGCGGTCGGGAGATCGCGTTCGTCGACGTGCCCGGCCACGAGCGGTTCATCCGCACGATGCTCGCCGGCGTCGGCCCGGTCCGCTCGGTGCTGTTCGTCGTCGCCGCCGACGAGGGGTGGCGCCGTCAGGTCCGAGGAGCACCTCCAGATCGTCGACGTCCTCGGGGCGACGGCGGGCGTCGTCGCCCTGACGAAGCGCGACCTCGTCGACGCCGAGACCCTCACGATCGCCGAGCGAGAGGTCCGTGAGCGCCTGGACGGCACCGCCCTGGGCGGCGCGCGGATCGTCCCGGTGTCCTCACGCACCGGCCAGGGGATCGACGAGCTCGTCGTCGCCCTCGACGACGCCCTGGCGGGCGTGCCGCCGCCGCCGCCCGGCAGGACCCGGCTGTTCGTCGACCGAGCCTTCACGGTCCACGGAGCCGGAACGGTCGTGACCGGAACCCTGACGGGCGGGTGCCTCGAGGTCGGCGACGAGGTGGAGCTCCTGCCGTCGGGCGCGCGCGCCCGGATCCGCGGCCTGCAGTCCCACGGCCGGTCGGTCGAGCGCGCGTGCCCGGTCTCCCGCGTCGCCGTCAACCTCGCCGGGATCGATCGCACCCAGGTTCACCGGGGCGAGGTGCTCGTCGAGCCCGGCCGCTGGAGGTCCACCTCGGTGCTGGGACGCACGCCTCGCCGGCGTTCGCGGCGTCGATCTACCGATCGGCGGACGGGGCGCCTGGCGGGTCCACGTGGGAAGCGCCGACGCCGAGGGGCGCCTGCGGGTGCTCGGGCAGGCCGACGGGGGGGTCTACGCGCGCGTCGTCCTGCGCCACCCCCTCGTCGTGGAGCCCGGCGACCGGTTCGTCCTGCGCGAGGTGGGGCGGCGCGCCACGGTCGCCGGCGGGCTCGTGCTCGACCCCCGCGCCGTCGCGCGCCGCATCCGCCGTCGCCCTCGAGCGCCTGCGGGCGCGGGCCCGCGCCGAGCCGGATCAGCTCCCGGGCCTCCTCGTGGCCGAGCGGGGCGCGGTCCGCGCGGAGGAGATCGAGATCCTCACCGGCAGGGCGAGCGAGCGGGGAGACGGTCTCCGGGTGGATCGTCGAGCCGCGCGTCCGCGACCGCGTGCAGGAGGCGGTCTGCGAGGCGCTCGCCGACGCCCACGAGAACGCCCCCCTCTCGGAGGGTCTGTCGCTGGACGAGATCCGGCGCATCGTTGAGCGCGCCCTGGCCGAGGCGGGTGCGCCCACCGAACGCGCCCTCGCCGACGCCCTGCTCGAGGACCTGGTCGCGCGGGAGATCGTGCGCCGCGGGCGCGACGACGGTCCGGCTTGCCGGGCACCGCGTGGCCCTCGACGCCCACGCCGAGGAGCTGCGACGGCTCGTCGAGGCGATCTCCGGTCCCCGCGAAGCCGCACCGCCCGAGGTGGACGATCTGGTCCGTTCCGGCTTCGACCCGCAGGTGATCGAGGCGGCGGCGCGCGCAGGGCTCGTCGTGCGCATCGCGCCGCGCATCGTCGTGAGCCCCGGACTCGTCGAGCGCGCCGTCCGGCTCGTCGCCGAGCACGCCGCCGAGGGCGTCACCGTCTCGGCGCTCCGAGAGGCCCTCGGCACCACGCGGAAGTACGCCGTTCCGCTGCTCGAGCACCTCGACCGCACCGGCGCGACCAGGCGGGTCGGCGACCTGCGGTTCCCGCGCCGCTCCCCGTAAGGCTCGAACGCGGCCTCGAGGCGCCCCGCGGGCTCCCGACGGGCGGCCTCAGGCCACCGCGGCGGTCACCGCAACCTCGACGCTCGCCCCGAGCGGGAGCGACGACACCCCGACCGCCGCGCGCGCGTGCTCGCCCGCCGACCCGAGGACGGCGGCGAACAGCTCGCTCGCCCCGTTCGCGACCCGCGGCTGGTCCGTGAACTCGGGCGTGGAGCAGACGAACACCGTGACCTGCACGATCCGCTCGAGCCGGTCGAACGCCCCGAGCTCCGCGCGCAAGGCCGAGAGCGCCTGCAGCGCCGCCTGCCGGGCGGCCTCCATCCCCTGGTCCACGGAGACGTCGTGCCCGAGCCGCCCCGGATGCAGGACCTGGCCCTCGACGATCGGGACCTGCCCGGCGACGAACGCCAGTCCGCCGGCCAGGCGCACGGGCACGTAGGCCGCCACGGCGGCCGGGGGTGCGGGCAGCTGGAGGCCGAGCTGCTCCAGCCGTCGGAACACCTCGTCGTCGTTCACACCGCCCATCCTGCCACGGGATCGTCGCGGGGCGAGCGAAGCCGACTCAGACGGCTTCGCGCCGTGCCTCCCGCTCACGACGCCGCAGGAGCGCCCGACGCTCCATCTCGTTCAGCCCGCCCCACACCCCGTGGGGGTCGCGCCGCTCGAGCGCGTACTCCAAGCAGTCCTCCCGGACACGGCATCGGCGGCAGAACGCCTTCGCGACGGCCTCCCGCGCCGCCTTCTCCGCTCGCTTCTCGAAGTAGGAGGGCGCGAAGAAGTAGGAGGCGTCCTGGCCACGGCACGCGGCGAGGGTCCCACCAGGGCTGCCTGGCGACGTCCATCTACCCGGTTGTTCGTACGAACCGCGCGGGCGGGCTTGCCCGACGCCCCGGGTTCGGCGCCGTCCTCAGTCCTCGGGTTCGTCGGGCTCCCGCTCGACGCGCAGGACGAGCCCGTCCACGCCGCGAACCCGGACCCGGCTCCCGGCGGCGATCGGCTCCCCGATCGCCCGCCCGCGCCAGGTCACGCCCTTGACCAGCACCGGACCGTCCGGCGCGAGCGGCCCCCCCGCCTGTCCGACCAAGCCGATCAGGCCACGCTGGGTGGACTCGATCCGCTCGCGCGAGCGCACGGCGACCGTCAAGGCGAACCCGTAGTACAGGAAGGCTGCGAGCGTCGCGCCCGCGATCAGCCACCAGGAGATCCGGATCGCCTCGGCCACATCGCGCCAGGCGAGCCACGACCCCAGCCCGAACAGGACGAGCCCGACCCCGGTCAGCACCCCCAGCCGGTGCAGCCGCACGTCGAGGACGAGCGCGCCCGTGCCGAGCAGCAGCAGACCGAGCCCCAGCGGGGCCGGGGGCACGATCGTGGCCCCGTAGCCGGCGAGCGAGAGGAGGACGACCCCGGAGACGCCGGCGAATCCGAACCCCGGCTGGGTGAGCTCGAACGCGAGCGCCGCGAGCCCCGCGACGAGGAGCCAGTAGACCATCGAGGGGGTCGCCACCGCGTGCTGCAGCCGCCGGATCGGGCCCGGTTCGTTGAACACCAGCGCCACGGTCCCCTCACGGGCCTGCGCCTGCGTCGTCGCGATCCGCGTGCGAAGCGTCACCTCGCCCTCGGCCGTTCGCACCGTCAGCCCGTCGGCCCGGGCGAGCAGATCCGGCACCGAGGTCGCCGCGAGCTGCGCGATCCCCAGATCGAGGGCGCGCTGGGCGGTGAGCGGCTCGTCGAGGTGGTCCAGGCTCGGCTGGTGGCCGCGCGCCGCGGCCCACGCCGCGATCCGCGCACGCAGGTCCGGTGGGCCGGCGTCGGGGTCGAGCAGCTCGACGGGGGTGAGCGGTCCCGTCTGGGACCCGGGTGCGACCGCGGCGAGCGAGGACGCGTGCAGCAGGAGCAGCGCCGCCCCCGAGGCGCGTGCCGGCGGCGGACCGACCCAGGTCAGGACCGGCACCGACAGGGAGGCCACGCGGTCGGCCAGGGCAACGCCGTCCTCGCCGAGAGCGCCCGGCGAGTCCAACTGGAGCACGACGATCGTGCCGGAGCGCTCCGCCGCGTCCAGGCGATCGAGGACGAACCCCAGCAGGGGGCGATCGATCGGGCCCTCGACCTTGAGCACCTCGATCCGGGTCGGGGGCGCGGCGTCCTGGGCCGCGGCCGCCCCGGCGCCCAGGGCGAGGACGGTCGCGGCGACGCCGACCGAGACGAGATAGCGGGAACGCGGACGCGCCACGAGCCCCATCGTAGCGGGGGGGCCAGGGGGTATCCTCGCGCCAGGGAACCCCATGGCGAACCGGACCGGGACCGGCCGGCGCACCGCCGGACCGCCCATCACGGACCGAGCCGCGTTCAAGCCGGTGGCGGCGTTGCTCCTGGTCGTGGTGGTGCTGGCCTCCTCCGGCCTGCTCGCGCTCCTGCTCGCGCCCCCCTTCGCCGGCGCGGCCTTCGGCGTCCGCGAGCTCGATCGGCGCCTCGAGGAGGCGGGCGCCGACTTCACGAAGATCCCGGCGCTGCCGCAGCGCTCGACCGTCTACGCGAACGACGGCCGCACCGTGCTCGGACGCTTCTACCTCGACAACCGGGAGATCGTGCCGCTCGAACGCGTGAGCCCGATCGCCCGCCGCGCCGTCCTCGCGATCGAGGACCACAGCTTCTACGACCACGGGGCCGTGAACTGGGCGGGGCTCGCGCGCGCCGGGATCGAGAACCTGAAGGCCGGCGCGATCGTGCAGGGCGGCTCGACGATCACCCAACAGCTCGTGAAGAACACGCTCGGGCTCGATCCGACCGACCAGTCCTTCGAGCGGAAGTTCCAGGAGCTCGCGCTCGCGCTCCGGGTCGAGGAGCGCTACTCGAAGGACGAGATCCTCGAGCTCTACCTGAACCAGGTCTACCTGGGCAACGGCGTCTACGGCATCGGCACCGCCGCCCGCTTCTACTTCCGCACGTCGCCCGCCGATCTCACGCTGCCCCAGGCGGCGCTGCTGGCCGGCATGATCCGCGCGCCCGAGTACTACGACCCGGTCGACCGGCCGGACAAGGCCCTCCTGCGGCGCAACGATGTCTTGAATCGGATGATGGCGCTGGGGTGGATCTCCGAAGCGCGCGCCGAGCGGGCCAAGGCCGCGGAGCTCGGCCTCGCGAACGTCCGCAAGCTCACCCCGAAGCTGCCGCCCTTCTTCGTCACCTACATGCGCGACCAGATCATCGCCGACCCCAACGGCTGGTACGGCGCGCTCGGCGAGACCGCGGACGAGCGGCGACGGGCCCTGTCCGAGGGCGGCCTCGAGATCGTCACGACCCTCGATCCCGAGTGGCAGGAAGCCGCCGAGGAGGCCGCGAACCGACCTTGGGCCCGTGCTCCGCTGAACCCGGGCTACCGCCCTCGCCCGGACGTCGCGATCGTCTCCATCGACAACCGAACCGGCGCGATCCGAACCCTGCTGTCGGGTCGGAACTACGCTCGCGACGAGAAGGCGCTCGCGACGACCGGACACCAGCCGGGCTCGGCCTTCAAGGCGTTCGTGCTCGCCGCCGCCCTGGAAGCCGGGATCTCGCCTGCGGCGAGGTACTCCGGGGCACAGGGCGTGATCGCCGCGGACCGGTGCCGCAACGCGGACGGAACCCCGTGGTCCGTCGCCAACGCCGAGGGGTCGAGCCGCGGGCTGATCACCCTGGCCGAGGCGACGGAGGACTCCGTGAACGCCGCGTTCGCCCGATTGATCCTCGACGCCGGGGTGGAGCGCACGAAGGAGATCGCCCAGCGGATGGGCATCGTGACGGACCTGCCGGCCGTCTGCTCGCTCGCCACCGGGTCGGTCGACGTCACCCCGCTGGAGATGGCCTCCGGTTACCAGACGATCGCCAACGTCGGGGTCCACTGCCGCCCCTACACGATCGAAACGATCCGACAGCAGGGCAGGGTGATCTACCAGCACGAGCCGAGCTGCTACCCGGCCCTGCAGGCGGCGGACGCGAAGGAGATCATCCACCTGCTGCGCGCCGTCGTGACGTCGGGCACCGCGGCGAGCGCCTTCAGCGGATGGGGGCCCTGGCCGATCGCCGGCAAGACCGGGACCGCGGACCTGAACCGACACGTGTGGTTCGTCGGCTTCTCGCGACAGGTCACGACCTCGGTGTGGGTCGGGTCGCCGGGGCGCCCGTACCCCCTCACGAACTACTGGGGCTACGGCGTGTTCGGCGGCTCCATCGCCGCACCGATCTGGCGCGCCTACATGGCGGTCGTGATGCAGGACTTCCGTCCGCTGGACTTCCCGCCCCCCGTACGGGTGCGCGTCCCGAGCGTCGTCGGGCTCACGGTGCCGGAGGCGCGCCGGGTCCTGTCGGAGGCCCGGCTCGGCGCCCGCGTGCGCATCGTCGACGCCGTGGCACCCGAAGGCGTCGTCGTCGCGCAGACCCCCGGGGCGGGGAGCTCCACGCTGCCCGGCTCGCAGGTCCTCCTCGAGGTGAGCAGCGGCGTACCCCCGGTGGCGGCGGTGCCCGACGTCGTGGGGCTCGAGCCCGACCGCGCCCGCTCCGTGCTGGAGCGCGCGGGCTTCGCCGTCGACGTGGTCGAGCAGGTCTTCTCGAACCCCGCGAAGCACGGCGTCGTCGTCGCGCAGGATCCCCCGGCCCGAACGGAGGCCGTCGAGGGCTCGACCGTGACGATCACCGTCGGCGTCCCGCCCTCGGGCGGCGACGACGGGGGCGGGGGAGGGCCGTAGGCGCGCCCGCCGCCCCGGGGTCCGCCGTCGCTACGCAGCCCGATAGGCGGCCCAGGCCTGCTGCATCCGGGCGGCCTGCCCGGCCGTGAACTCGAACATGCAGCTGTCCTGGGTGTAGTCCATGAAGTTCGTGATCGGATCCAGGCCGCCGCCCGCGCAGGTGTCGCGCCCGACGGGGCAGTAGAAGGCCGGCGAGGCCTCCGGCGCGGTGTCGTCGACGTAGTCGCCGGGCGCCTCGCAGCCGCCCTCGAACGTGTGGAACAGGTCGAGCCAGTGCCCGACCTCGTGGGTCGCCGTGTCCCCCTCCGAGTAGATCGAGAAGCTCCCGCCGGGCAGGGACTGGTAGTGGACGACCACCCCGTCGAGGACGCCGACCTCGTCGGCGTCCTGCGCGAGGTAGGCCCAGCCAAGCAGGTTCGCGCCGAGCTTGGCGGTGTAGATGTTGAGCGTCTCGGGGCCCCCGACCTTCAGCGCCTCCTTCATCCGACGCTCCTGCCCGTACCCCGTCAGGTTGAACCAGCTCTTGTTCGTCGTGCGCGTGACGCCCTGCAGCTCGAACCGGAACCCGGTCGCCGCCCCACCGGTCCTGCCCCCGAAGGCGTCGTTGAGGACCGCGATCTGCGCCCGGATCCGTGAACCCGGGAGGTTTCCGCCCTCGACGGTGAGGTCCTTGCGGATCACGTGCACCCACACCGGGATGGTGACCGCACGAGAGCCGCTGCGCTCACCGGCCCGCGCGGCCCGCGTCGGGTGGCGACGCACCCACGCCGACAGCTCGTCGCGAACCGGTGCGGCCACGTCGTCCCGGGGGCGAAACCCTCGTCCGACCGGCTCGGCCCGCTCGATGCACCCTCCCGTTCCAGCGACGAGCACGGCCTGGGCGAGCGGCGCGAGACCCAGGACGAGCGCCGCCGCGACGGCGCCGATCAGGATCGCCTTGACCTTGGACATCCGGCCTACCCCCTCCTCGACGGATCACCGATGCGAGGCCAACCCTAGGCGCCAACGCCGCGGCGAAACATCGGCCGAACGGACGAGTCCGCGACCCCCCGACCCTCAGGGGGCGCCGAGGCGATCCCGGACCTTCCGCTGGACCGTCGCGCCGTCGACGCGCCCCCGAGCCTGGGCCATCACCGCGGCCATCACCCGGCCGAGATCGCCCGCCGAGCTCGCCCCCGTCTCGCCGATCGCCCGTTCGATGAGCCGATCGACCTCCTCCTCGCCGAGGGGCGCGGGGGCGAAGGCGGCGAGCACCTCGCGCTCGGCCCGCTCCCTGGCGGCGAGCTCGGCCCGCCCCGCTCGCTCGAACGCCTCGATCGACTCTCCCCGCTTCTTCACTTCCTTCGCGGCGACCTCCCGCACCTCTTCGTCGGTGAGGGGTCGGCGCAGCTCCTTGCTGCGGTTCGTGATCGCCGCGAGCAGCATCCGCAGGGCCGACAGCCGGACCCGGTCGCCGGCCCGAAGCGCCGCCGTCATCGCCTCGTGGATCTCCGACTCGAGCCCCTGGCCCACCGTAGACTCCCCCCGTGCTTCCCTGGATCGCCGCGATCGCGGGCGGCGGGATCGGCTGCGTCCTGTACGGCGTCCTCGTCGAGCGCTCGTGGTTCCGCCTGCACCGCCTGCGCCTGGCCATCCTACCGGCCGGCGCTCGGCCCCTCGCGATCCTGCACCTGTCCGATCTGCACCTGATCCGCGGCGACGAGCGCAAGGCCCGGTTCCTCGCCGGTCTGCCTCGCGCCGACGTCACCGTCGTGACGGGCGACTTCCTGGGCGAGCCCGAGGCGGTCGAGCGGACGGTCGAGGCGGTGCGGCCGACCCGCGGACGCCTCGCATCGTGGTTCGTCCTCGGCTCGAACGACTACTACGCGCCTCGGCCCCTCAACTACCTCGAGTACTTCCGGCGCCACCGCCGGCCGCGGACGGCCCTGCCCGGTCGGCCTGCCGAGCTCGTCGACGGCCTGTGTGCCGACGGGTGGGAGGACCTGTCGAACCGACGGCGCCTCCTCGAGCTCGACGGGCTTCCCGTCGAGCTGCTCGGGCTCGACGACGCCCACATCGGTCGCCACGACCTGCGGGTGGCCGTCCGCGAGGCCCCGGAGCGCTTGGGGCTCGCGGTGATGCACTCCCCCGACGCCGCTCCAGAGGCGGCCGCGCTCGGCTACGACCTGATCCTCGCCGGGCACACGCACGGAGGCCAGGTCCGCCTGCCCCTGGTCGGCCCGCTCGTCACGAACTCCTCGGTGCCCCGGAGGATCGCGAGCGGGCTCATCCGCCTCGGGCCGGCGCTGCTGCACACCTCACCGGGCCTCGGGACCTCGAAGTTCGCGCCCTTCCGGTTCCTGTGCCGGCCCGAGGCCACCCTGCTGGAGCTCGTCCCGCGCCCGGTCGAGGAACGCGGGGCGGCGATCCCCGCCCGACGGTCGTCGCTAGACTGAAGGTCCCTCGGGACGTGGCGCAGCTTGGTAGCGCGCAGCGTTCGGGACGCTGAGGTCGCGGGTTCGAATCCCGCCGTCCCGACCCCGAGGCGAGGGGGGCGCCCGCGTCGCGCGGCCGCCCCCCTCCGCGTCGTTGGGTCGCCCAGCACCGCGCTCGGACGAGCGAACGTCTGTTCGACGACGTTTGACGCCGCCGGGATCGGGTCGTTAGCCTCGGGCGGGCTCCGGACGACGGAGCCTTCCTCGTACGGCCTGGAGGACGATGAACCGAACGCGGCGCGGGACCAGAGGTCTGGTGGGGGCGCTCGTCGCCGCCTCGCTCGCCCTCCCCCTCACCCTCGTCGCGGTCCCCAGCTCCGCGGCCCCCACCAAGCAGGAGGTCGAGGCCGCGAAGGCTCGCCTCGAACAGCTCGGGCACGAGCTCGAGCGCGTGATCGAGCGGTTCAACGACGCGCGCTACCAGCTCCAGCTGGCCCGTGCGACGCTCGCCGAGACCGAGCGAGCCCTGAAGGAGGCCGAGGCCGAGGCCGCCCTCGCGCGCCAGCGCCTGCAGGAGCGCGCGGCGGCGGCCTACACGGGGATGGGCGCCGAGGTGGGCGTGCTCCTCGCGGCCGACGACCTCACGGAGTTCTCCGACCGGCTCGAGTTCCTCGGTCAGATCGCCCAGTCCGACGCCGACCTCGCCGCGGCGGCCGACGCCGCCGGGCAGCGGGCCGAGTGGGCACGGGAGCGCCACGCCGAGGCGGTCGCCGAGGCCCAGGCCCACCTCGCGGCGATGGCCGACCGGCGCGCCGAGATCCAGCAGATGCTCGACGAGCAGGAGGCGCTGGCGCGGACCCTGCAGGCCGAGTACGACGAGTGGCAGGACTACCTCGCGGCGCAGCGCGCCGCCGAGGCGGCGTCGAGCACGACGACCTCGCCGCCGCCATCGGGTGGCGGCGGCGGCGGGTTCGTGCCGCCGCCGAACGCCTCGGCGGCCCAGATCGCGATCGCCGCGGCGCGAAGCGTGCTGGGGACCCGCTACGTGTGGGGCGCGGCCGACCCGAACGTCGGCTTCGACTGTTCGGGACTCACGTCGTGGGCCTGGGCCCAGGCGGGTGTCGTTCTGCCGCACTCGGCCTCGGCCCAATACGGGTCGCTGCCTCGCGTGCCGCTGTCGGCCGTCCAGCCCGGCGACATCATCTACTACGGGAACTTCGGCCCCCACGTCGCCCTGTACATCGGGGGCGGCCAGATCATCCACGCCCGCCACCCCGGTCCGGGCGGCGAGGTCCAGGTCGACTCGATGTACGGCTACGACGAGCCGTGGGGCGCGGTCCGTCCGGGCTGATCATCGCCCGGGATGTCGCTCTCGAGGTCCACCAACCGGGTCCGAGCCTGAGCGACGAGCGCCTCGTTGCCGCTCGCCTCGGCCTCGGCGAGCGCCCGTTCGAGCAGCTCACGAGCCTGCGCCCGACGGGCCTCGGCGGTCGCCTCGGTGGCGTACTTCAACCGCTCGTCGGCCCGCACGATGAGCTCGAAGATCGCCCGCCCGTCCACGCGGCGAGACTAGCACCCTCGCCCGACCCGGGCGTTTGGTAGCCTTGCCGGCCGCGATGCGCAAGCTCGGACCCAAGCACCGGATGTGCCGTCGGGTCGGCGCGCCCCTGTGCGGGCGGCCGAACTGCCCGGCCAACAAGCGCCCCTACCCTCCGGGGCAGCACGGGCGTGGCCGCAAGCGGATCTCGGAGTACCAGACCCGGCTCGTCGAGAAGCAGAAGCTCCGCGCGATCTACGGCGTGAGCGAGGCGCAGATGCGCCGGTACTACGAGGAGGCCACGCGCCATCGCGGGGTGACCGGCGAGGAGATGCTCCGCCAGCTCGAGACCCGGCTCGACACCGTCGTGCTGCGCCTCGGCTTCGCCCAGACGGTCCGCCAGGCGCGCCAGCTCGTGGCCCACAGCCACGTCCTGGTGAACGGCCGGAAGGTGAACATCCCAAGCGCCCAGGTCCGCGAGGGCTCGACGATCGAGCTCACACCGAAGGCCCGCAACTTCATCTCCGTGCGTGAGGCGCTGGAGGTGACGCCCGACCCGCCCGCCTACCTGTATCGGAACAAGGACGAGGTCTCCGGCGTGCTCACCCGCGCCCCCGAACGCGACGAGATCCCCCTGCCGGTCCCCCTCGAGGAACGCCTGATCGTCGAGTTCTACTCCTGAGTCCCCCGCGCGACCGGCGGCCGCGCCGCCGGTGACGGTCGGAGGGCGGCTCGCACGAAGGCCAGGGTCTCCACCTCCCGCCGACGCAGGGAGGCCCGCGACTCGTCGTCGCCGACCACCGCGCGCAGCACGCTGGCCTCGGTCAGCGCGCCCACGACGGCGGTGTACAGCGTGAACAGCAGGAGGGCCGGATCCTGCTCGCGAACCTCACCCGCGGCCATCCCCTCCTCGAGGAACCCGATCGCGCGCTCGCGCAGCGGCTCGATCGCGGCCGCGAACCGATCGAACGCCTCGGGGCCCAGACGCCCGGCCTCCCGCAGGAACATCGGGAACTCCGGCCACTGGGCTGCGAGCGCGAACACCGCGTGGATCACCGCCTCGGCCTTCTCCCAGTAGGACCGCGCTCCGTCGAGGGCCCGACCCAGCTCGTCGGCGAGCCGATCCACCGCCGCCGCGACGCAGGCCTCGAGCAGCGCCTCCTTCGTCGGGAAGTAGTACAGGAGCGTCTGCTTGCGCACGCCGACCGCCCGAGCGATGGACTCGAGCGACGCTCCCTTGTAGCCGTCGCGGCCGAAGGCCCGGATCGCCTCCTCCACGATCGTGCCGCGCCGCTCGCGGCCGCCGACCCGCGGCACGCGGCTACCCCCAGGCCCGCGGCCGCGAGCGGCGCGGCACCGGCCTGGTGCCCTCCCAGGTCCGACGCCACGCGGCCCCCTGCGGCCCCGCGAGCGAGGGCGTCTGGCCGCGTGCGGACCGCTGGAGCGCCTCGAACCACGAGGTCCGATCCTCGTCGAACAGCTCCTCGACCGCCTGGCGCATCCGACGAGACAGGGCCTGATGCCCCTCCCCCTCGAGCGGCCCGATCGCCCGTCCGTACCGCACCGTCACGGGCGGTCGCCCCGGGCGAGGCCACGGCCGACCCTTCGGCATCGCCTGGTAGGCGCCGATGATCGCGATCGGCACGAGCTGCACCCCGAGATCGATCGCCAGGCGCGCCGCGCCGTGGCGGAACCGCTGCAGGTGCCCGTCGATCGAGCGCGTGCCCTCCGGGAACAGCACCAGCGACCACCCGTCGCGGACGAGCTGACGGGCCTTCTCGATCGCCCCCGCGCCGCCCCGGGCTCGATCGATCGCGAACCCGCCGTAGACGAGCGCCACGAACGCCTGCCGCCACCACACGTCGAAGAAGTAGTCGCGGGCGGCCCCTACCGCGGTCGTGCGCTGCCATCGATCCGGCAGGGTGCACATGATCAGGGTGGCGTCGAGGTGGCTCGAGTGGTTCGAGAAGAAGATCACGGGTCCCTCGAGGTCCTCGAGGAGCTCCGTTCCGTACACGCGCAGCGAGAGCTCGTGGCGAACGAGCGGGAGCATCGCGCCGTTGAGGATCGCTCGCCTCGCAGCCGTCCCGACCTTCGTGCGCGCCCAGTCCGTCGGGAACCCCTCGTCGTCGACCTCCTCGACGAACGGCTCGGCCGAACGGGGAACGAGGGGTCGGCGCCCCCATCGGAACCCCGTCGCCATCGACCTCAGCTCATCGCGCCAACCGGCCATCGTTCGGCTCCCTCAGCGGACGTCGGCGATCATGATCGGTGGTGCGTGGAAGTACGTGATCGAGGGTGAGGACCCGACCGTGTCCGAGGCCATCTCGAGCGCGTCGCGCAGCGAGTCCGCGCGTCGGTAGCCGAGCCTCGCCACGGAGCTCGGCTGCCCTCCGACGAAGATCACGTCCTTCACGTGGTCCCGACCGTGGGCACCCCAGTACCACATGTAGAACGGGTGGACCCCGTGGTACGCGTAGGAGGTCCGGTAGAGGTGGATGTACCAGGGGTCGGTCGCGTAGCGCTCCTCGAACTTCTGCTCGATCGTCGCCGGATCCGTGGTCTCCGCGAGCACCTCCTCGAAGAAGTCGATGTAGGAGGGGTGGTGCACCTGGTGGAACTCCCAGGGGACCGGATGGAACAGGATCGCGACCCCACCCTCCCGCACGATCGGGCGGTTGCGGTACATGTTGAACAGGTACCCGAGCCCCAGGCAGTGCACGAGGATCGGGTTGAGGATGGAGTTCACGTTGTAGGGACCGAGGTAGGGCACGCCGAACACCGCGATGTCCGTCTGCCCCTCCACCTCGACCAGCTGCTGGCGGTGCAGGTTCTCGAGCGTGCGCGCGTGCACCGCCTCGACCTCCCCGCCGTTGATGCCCGTCACCTTGTAGGGCGCCTCGATCCGCCGGAAGAACTCGCGACGGATCCGCGGTGGGGCGAGGTCGTTGGCCTTCTTCGCGGCCACCATCAGGGCCTGGTCGGCGGCCGACCACTCCCACTCCCGGCGGTTCAGGAACCCGAGGTTCGAGGGGAAGGTCTCGCTGTTGAGCGTCGTCTCGATCTGGAAGACCTTCACGCCGCAGGCCGCGAGGTGTCGGCCCATGCGCACCGCCGAGTCGTTGATCGCGCTCCGCCCCTCGCGCGGGTCCATGTACGAGCGTGAGTTCAGCATCGTGTGCACGTTGTGGTGATGCCGGAGGGACCGGTAGCTGGCGAGTCCGACCGCGACCGACTTGTGTCCCCCGTCCATCGCCACGAGGTTCACGTTGACGTAGACGACGAGGTCCGACTCCGCGGCACGTCGGGAGATCTCGACCTCCTCCCCGTGATCGGTCGTGCCAAGGTCCGCGAGCGCGCCGGGATCCTCGGCGTCGAAGTTGGCGAGTCGATCGGGCCAGAACGATCGGAACACCCGCTCGCCGACCATCCGTCGGATCTCCCTCGGGGTCATCCGTCGGTGCAGCGCCGTGGCGACGATCAGCTCCACGTCCTCGACGCCCCGACGCGCGGCGAGCTCGATCACGTGCTCGAGGATCCGCTGGCGCACGTCCGGCAGACGCATCGGCGGCAGGGGGATCGAGATGTCGTCGATCGCGATCGTCAGGCGCATGCCCGGGAAGAGCAGCTCCGGCAACGGCTTCGCGTCGCCGAGGGGGTGCAGGAGCGCCCTGCGGATCTCGGCGTCGAGGTCGGGAACGCCGGGCAGGGGATCGGGCGGATAGATCACGCGGGTCCCGAGGGGGAACCGCTCCAGGCGGAACCCCTCCCCCTCGTGGACGAGCAACGGTGGCGTTCGCTCGTCCACCTCGAGCACGAATCCGGGTCGTGGCATCTCCTCTCCTATCGCTTCCTATCGCTGGGGCGCGAAGGTCACCTTGAAGGTCCCGAGCGCGCCGGCCGACATCGCGTGGTCGATCGCGTCGCGCCAACGGTCGAGCGGGTAGGTCGCACCGACGAGCCGCTCGAGCATCGGCACCGTCGCGGCGGCCTCGATCGCCGCCTCGAACGTCGAACGGGGCCGCCCGCCGATCTCCTCGACACCCCCGGCCGTGTAGGCCCCGACCAGCTCGAGCTCGCGGAACCACAGCGGTGCGAGATCGCCTCCGCCCTCGGGCATCCCGGACAGCACCACTCGGCCACCGGCTCGGACGGCGCGCAGCGCCTGGTCGAGGCCGCGGCCGGACCCCGTGCACTCGATCGCCACATCGACGCCCCCGAGGAGGAACTCGCCGCCTCGCTCGGGCGTGAGCTTGACGGCGCGGGCGTCGCGGCGGATCGCCTTGAGAGCGTGCTCGGGGCGCACGACGAGGTCGGCCCCTGCCATCGCGGCGGCGGCGCGCTGCGCAGCGTGCTTGGCCGCCACGGTGACCCGCCCCGCGTTCGTGAACAGGCGCAGGGCCACGAGCGTGAGCAGCCCGACGGTGCCCGCACCGACGACGAGCACCGAACCCCCGTCAGGCACCCGCGCCCGGAGCGCGGCGTGGATCGCGCACGCGAAGGGCTCGACGAGCACCGCCGCACGGTCGCTCAAGACCTCGGGGACGGGGAACAGCTGCGAGCGATGCGCGAGCATCGAGCGGCTCCACCCACCCCGGGTCTCGGCACAGAACCCCGTCTGCAGCCCCGGCTTGAGGTGGCCGACCGTGACGCGATCGCACCGCCCGGTGAGCCCCGTCGCGCAGTTGTCGCACACCGGGTCCTGGCCCCTGGCGGCGCAGGCGAGCACGCTCGAGAGCACGACCCGGGTGCCGGCCGGCAGGTCCTCGCAGTCGTCCTGGAGCTCGCCGACGACCTCGTGGCCGGGCACGAACGGCACCGAGACGAGCGGCGAGAAATACAGGGAGCTCCGCCCGGCGATCGTCGCCAGGTCCGAGCCGCAGATCCCGGCGAGGAGCGGCTTCAGGCGCGCCCAGCCCGGCCGCTCGGGCGGCTCCGGATCGGGGAGCGTCGCCAGGCGCAGCGGCGCGAGCGGGCCGGTCAGCAGACCGGGGAGCCGGCCGCCCACGGTCCGTGCCCCCACGTAGCGGGGAACCGACCGGAAATACTCCACCGCAAGCGTCGTCACACGTCCACCTCAGCGCACCGCCGGCTTGGGGAAACGGACCCGGGGCATCCCGGGCGACATCGACCACTCCTCGACCGGCCAGCGCCGTCGCCGCGCGTAGCGGTACAGCGCCGAGTCGGGGGAGACGGCGACGGGGTTGCCCACCGCCCGAAGCAGCGGCAGATCGCTGTAGGAGTCCGCGTACGCGTAGGCGTGGCGCAGATCGACCCCCTCCTGCCGGGCGAAGCGCCGCAGCCAGGCGGCTCGAGCCTCGCCGACGAGCGGCGGGCGGGACAAGAAGCCCGTGTAGCGTCCGTCGCGGACCTCCAGCTCCGCCCCGATCACGAGCTCGAACAGCGGGGCGAACGGACGGACGAACGGCTCGGCCGCCGCCGTGATCAGCACGGTCCGGTGCCCCACGGCCCGGTGCTCGCGGACGCGGCGGAGCGCGGCCGCGGAGGCCTTCTGCAGCATGAACTCCGCGACGTGCCCGTCGATCAGGCGCCGCACACCCTCGACCGAGGCGCCTTCGTAGCGGCGGAAGAACGTCCGCAGGAAGTCACCCCGGTCGCGCCGGTCCATCTGCAGGTAGCCGGGGATCCGGCCGAACACGCGGGCGAGCTCGGCCGGCCACTCCGCCGGCTCGAGGTCGGCCAGCCGCGCCCACACGTAGGACTCGACGACGTTGGAGGCGATGATCGTCCCTTCCATGTCGAAGATCGCCAGGACCGGCTCGTCCCGGCGCTCGATCCGCACGAGCGGCCGGTCCCGCTCTCGGCGCGACAGCTCGCGCAGCGACCGCGTCACGGCGGGGCAGTGCACGTCCTGCAGGTAGTGCTTCCAGTCGATCGTCGCGACGTCGAAGGGGAAGCGTGCTCGGTCCTCGAGCGCGAGGCGCCCCCACAGCTCGACGACCCGGTCGTCGGTGTAGACGACCTCGGTCTCGGTGTAGGGGCCGTACAGGTCCGAGTACCGCCGCACGAACCGCACCCGCGCCTGGTCGCGATCGACGCGGGACACGGCCTCGCGCATCGCCCGGGACTTCGGCAGGTGGGTGACGACGGCCTCGGCCAGCTCGGTCAGCCGCTCGGCTCGGCGCAGGAGACGCTCGACCCTGAGGTTCCCCGGGAACGTCCAGGTGGGAACCTTGTGCTCGCCGCGACCCCGCTCCGGCAGCGGATGGGCCTCGAAGTACTCCCGCACCCACTCGTAGAGCTCGTAGAAGCGCAAGGGGTTGCGGGTCCCGCTCGACACGTTGTAGTGGGCCGCCTCGCCCGGGCCCGGCGGGTGGGCCGCCACGGCGAGGATCGCGTTCACGACGAAATCGACCGGGATGAGGTCGACGATCCCCTCCGGGATCCCGGGGAACTCGGGGATCTGCCCCAGCCCGTACGCGCGGATGATCGGATCGGCCATCTTGAACCCGTCGATCCAGCCCGGGTAGGGGTGCAGCAGCGCCGACTCGATGATCGAGGGGCGCACGATGCTGAGCGAGAGGCCCGCCTCCGCGGCGAGCTCCTCGACCGCGCGCTCCCCGAGCGCCTTCGTGAACGTGTAGACGTCCGGCCAGCCCAGGGAGCGCGCCCGCGCTCGGCCGTAGTCCGTGAGTCGTCGATCGACCCAGGTCCGTCGGCGCTCCTCGGCGTCGGAGGCAACCGTCAGCGGGCCGGCCCGCGAGTGCTCCTTCGCGGCCTCGGCCATGAATCGCTCCAGCCGCTCGGGCGTGCGCGAGGCCGCCTCGACCTCGCCGCGCGCTGCAAGCGCGAGCTCCGCCTCGGCCCTCCAGTCGACGCGGTGCTCGAGCGGCCCCTCGGGGATCACCCCCTTGCGGACGCCGGCGACGTAGGCGGTCGAGACGTGCACGAGCGCCGGTCGGCTGTGCCGCGTGGCGGCTCGGTAGAGGTTGAGCGCGCCCAGGACGTTCGCCTGGAACGCCTCGTCGATCGGAGGGTCGAAGGTCACGGTCGCGGCCGAGTGGATCACGACGTCGATCCCCTCCGGCAGCTCCGGCTCGCCCCGCGTGAGGTCACCGTCGACGACCTCGACCCGCGCATCGAGAAGGTCGGCGAGCGCCCCGGCGGACCCGAGATGGTCCCGCAGCCCGTCGAACGCCGGCTTGCGCACGAGGTGGTGAAGGCGCTCGCGCGGGGACACGCCCTGCTGCGCACGGATCAGCGCGATCAGGCGGGCCTCCGGCACGTCGCGCAGGAGGCGCTCCAGCAGGACCTGCCCGAGGAAGCCGGTGACCCCGGTCAGGAGGACCCGCCGCCCGGCCAGAGCCTTCGCGATCGACCCCGTGGGTGCCTCTACCACGCGGTAGATTATGCGGTCTCTACCGGTCGGTAGACAAGACCGGGTGAGCCGGCGCGCTCGCCGATCGCCGGCCCCGGCCTCCGCCCCCCAGCGACGCCGACCGCCCCCGGCCCCCTCGCGTTGCTCGGAGGCGAACCACCCGTTCGGGCTGGCCCCCTCCTCGTGGCCTGGGCTCAATCGGTGCGCCACCTGCGTCGATGCGTCCTACGGAGCGCGGGGGGCGGCCCCCGCGCGGGCGAGGTGAGCCGATGTCGCTTCGGCACAAACTGATGGCGGTGCTCGCGATCCCCGCGATCGTGCTCATCGCGGCCACGGCGCTGAGCTACCAGACGAACCGCTGGCGGGTCGAGGCGACCCGGCTGCTCCAGCGGACCTACGAGATCCGCAGCGCCATCGACCTCCTCGTCTCGGACCTCGTCGCCGCGGAGGCGGCGGTGCGCGGCTACCTCCTGACGAGCGACCCGGGCATGCTGCACCCGTACGTGCAGGCCCGCTCGTCGATCCCCCGCCATCTCGACGAGCTCGGCGGGCTCGTGACCGACCCCGAGGCCGCGCGCCTCGTTCGCCAGCTCGCCGACCACGCGAACCTGCGCCTGAGCAAGTTCGCCGACCAGCTCGCCCGTTCCCCTGCGATCCAGGGGGATCGCGCCGAGGTGATGGCCCTTGCCAAGGAGGGGGAGGTCACGATGCGCTACGTCCTCGGCCTCGCGGAGACGCTCCGCGAGCGCGAGGACCGAGCGCTCGAGGAACGCGCAGCGAGCCTCGCGCGGGCCGAGCGGCAGGCGTTCTTCATCCGGATGGTCGGCCTGCCGGCCGGTCTCGTGCTCGCCGGGGTGATCGTCGCCCTGTTCGCGGGTCGACTCGTTCGGCGGATCGAGATCTTGAGCGAGAACACGAGACGGCTGGAGCAGGGCCTGCCGCTCGTCGAGGGCAAGCGGAGCCGTGACGAGCTCGGCGCACTCGAGCGAGCCGTCCTGGAAACCGGCACGCGGGTCCAGGAGCTCCAGGCCGAGCTGCAGCGGCTCGCAACCGTCGATCCGCTGACGGGCCTGGCGAACCGCCGCGGGTTCGTCCAGGCGGCCGAGCTCCGTCTCGATCTCGCCCGCCGCGACCGACGCCCCCTGGCGCTCGTGTTCGTCGATGCGGACGGCCTCAAGCACGTCAACGACTCGCTCGGCCACGCGGTCGGCGACGAGCTGCTGCAGGAGATCGCCGCGTTGCTGCGCGACACGTTCCGGTCCTCCGACCTTCCCGCGCGCCTCGGGGGCGACGAGTTCTGCGTCCTCGTCTCGGCGGAGACCGAGGAGGGCATCGCGAAGGCGGTCGAGCGGTTCACCGCCGCGATCGAGCGATCCAACAACCTGCCCGGACGCGCCTACCGGCTCGCCGCCTCGATCGGCGTCGCTCGGTTCGACCCGGTGAGCGACCGGACCATCGACCAGTTGATCGCCCGGGCGGACATGCTGATGTACCAGGAGAAGCGGGCGAAGGCGATGGCCCGCGCGACGGGGTCCGGGCCCACGCCGATCGCGAACCCGACGGCGCCGGCTGTCGACGGAACCGTCACGGCCAGCGCGCGGCCGGCGCCCTGATCGCCCAGCCCCTAGACTCGCCCGGCGGATGACCGCCAGGATCGAGGTTCGGATGGCCCGCGCGGAGGACTGGCCCGCCGTCGCCGGGCTGCTCGTCGAGCTCGGCCGAGGGGTGGCCGCCGGCACGGCCGACGACCCGGTGCACCGGATGCAGTTCGCAGGACATCTGCGGAACATCGCGACCGTCACCCTCGTCGCCGAAGCGGACGGGGAGGTCGTCGGCGTCATCGACATGGAGTACCACCAGCGCCTCGGCGACCATCGGCCGCAGGCCCGCGTGAACGACCTCGTCGTCGCGGACCGGGCCCGCGGGCGGGGGGCGGGCGCGGCGCTCCTGCACCGCGCCGAGGAGCTCGCCCGCAAGCGGGGGTGTTTCCGGATGACCCTCGTCACGGCCGCCTGGCGCGAGCGGGCGATCGCCTTCTACGAGCGCGAGGGGTTCCAGGACTACGGGCGGTGGCTCGTCAAACCGCTCGCCCCGGACGTGAGGCCCGGCGGCGAGCCGATCCGCGACGACACCTGAGGCGGCCGCGCGCGGCCCGTGACCCGGCCCTCAGCGACCGATCAACCGCTCCGCGATGAGTACGGCGTCGAGCGCCGCGCCGAGCCGCAGGTTGTCCGCGCAGGCGAACAGCGCAAGGGCGTCGGGGCGGTCGGGGATCCGGCGGATCCGCCCGACGAGGGCCACGTCGAGCCCGGCGGCTTCGAGCGGCGTCGGGACCACGCCCGAGGCCGGATCGTCGCGCACCTCCACCGCGGGAGCCCTGGCGAGCACCGCGCGAGCCTCATCGGGGTCGATCGGCCGCCCGAAGGTCGCAACGATCGACACCGCGTGCCCGACGATCGTCGGCACCCGCACGCTCGTCGCGACGACGGGCAGATCCGGCAGGCCGAGGATCTTGCGCGGCTCCGCCATCATCTTCGCCTCCTCGCCCGTGAAGCCCGACGGCTCGATGTCGCCGATCCTCGGAACGACGTTGTAGGCGATCGTCGTCCCGACGACCTCGCCGACCGGCAGCGTGGCCGGGTCGGGGCGCGCGAGCGAGGCCTCGTCGCCGCGCAGCTTCTCGATCTGCTCGATGAGCTCGCGGACCCCCCGCTGCCCCGCGCCGCTGACCGACTGGTAGCTCGAGAGCACGAGCGAGCGCAGCCCGGCCGCCCGGTGCAGCGGCGCCACGGCGAGCATCGCCGTGATCGTCGTGCAGTTGGGGACCGCGACGATCCGCGACGGCGGCGGCGTCTCGAGCACCTCCGGATTCACCGGTGGGATCGCGAGCGGGACGTCGGGGTCCATCCGAAACGCGCTCGAGTTGTCGATGCACACCGTCCCGGCAGCGGCGATCTCGCGCAGGAACGCCCGCGCGGTCGATGCGCCCGCGGAGGCGAAGGCGAGGTCGAACCCGCGCACAGCCTCGACCGAGAGCTCTTGGACCTCGTGGTCCTCGCCGCGGAACGGCACCCGCCGGCCGGCGCTGCGCGCCGACGCGAGCGGCAGGAAGCGGTCGACCGGGAACGCCCGCTCCTCAAGGATCCGGGTCATCTCGCGCCCGACGGCCCCGGTGGCTCCGATCACGGCGACGTCCATCGCGCCGTCCACGCTACCAGCGGGCGAGCGCCCGTCCCGGGAGCCGCGCTCAGGCGAACCGCCAGGACCGCAGGAAGGTTTCGAAGGCGCCGATGTGCTCGTCGAAGGCCGCCTCGTCGTCGGCGAAGCGGACCCGCCAGGCGAGCTCGTCCACGACCACGACCACGTCGCGCACGCGGATCGCGTCGCCGAGGGGCGAGGTGGCCCGCGCCTCCCACCACAGGGCCAGCTCGCCGCCGACGCGGATCGACGCGGGATCCCCAACCTCGTAGCCCGTCCCCTCCTCGAGCGAGCGGACCTCCGCCGCCACGTCGTCGAGCGAGCGACCCACGGTCTCCACCGCTTGGACGTGGATGACGGCCGCGGCGTCGGGCAGCCAGAACCGATCCACCGTGCCGCCGTCCGCGGGCTCGGCTCGCCACCCCTCCGGCGGCCGGACGCAGTAGCCGAACCGGGCGGACCGGAAGGGCACGCCCGCACAACGATCGGACCTCGCCACCGACCACACGACCCCGGCGCTCCCGACGAGCATGACCGCCAGGACGATCCCCACCGCGATCCACCGGCGCCGGGACGGCCGCGACCGAGCGCCCGCCTCCTCCGTCTGCGGCGAGGCCGTCGGCGGCGGGTGGGTCGCCGACGGCGCGGGCCCCTCGGGGGCGGGCGGGACCGGTGGCGGCGGAAGCGTCGTCACGCCCTCGAGCTGTCTGAGCTTTGCTCCTCGTCCAGCCCGAAGCGTGCGTGGACGGTGCGCAGAGCGCGCTCGCCGTCGTCCTGGCGGATCACGCACGAGATCCGGATCGGCGAGGTCGAGATCATCTCGATGTTGATCGCCTCGCCGGCCAGCGCGTCGAACATGTCCGCCGCGACGCCGGGGTGCGACCTCATCCCCGCGCCCACGAGCGAGAGCTTCGCGATCCCCTCGTCGATCGAGAACCGGTCGGTCCCGATCTCGGCGGTGATCCGCTCCAGGACCCCGCGGAGCTTCGGGGCGTCCTCCCTTGGGGCCGTGAAGGACAGGTCGGTGACGCCCTCGTGCGAGACGTTCTGCACGATCATGTCGATGTTGATCCCTTCCGCGGCGATCGCCTTGAACACCCGCGCAGCCACGCCGGGGCGGTCCGGGACCCGCTCGAGCGTGACCTTCACCTCGTCGGTGTCCAGCGCCGCGCCCGAGATCATCACGCCTTCCATCGATCCGTCGACCTCCTCCACCCAGGTCCCCGGCTGATCGTCGAACGAGGAGCGTACGTGCAGGCGCACGCCGTGCCGACGCGCGAACTCGACCGACCGTGCCTGCAGGACGCGAGCGCCCGCGGCCGCGAGCTCCAGCATCTCGTCATAGCTCAGACGGTCAACCTTGCGCGCCGTCGGCACGATCCGCGGATCGGCCGTGAACACCCCCGGCACATCGGTGTAGATCTCGCACACGTCGGCACCGATCGCGGCGGCCATCGCTACCGCGGTGAGGTCCGACCCACCCCGACCGAGCGTCGTGATCTCGTAGGCGCTCGAGAGCCCCTGGAAGCCGGCCAGCACGACCACGGAGCCGGCCTCGAGCGCCTCGAGCACCCGCTTGGGCCGGATCTCCACGATCTTCGCCGCGCCGTGCTGCGTATCGGTGATGATGCCGGCCTGTGAGCCCGTGTAGCTCGCCGCACGGCAGCCGCGCGCGTTGATCGCGATCCCGAGCAGCGACATCGCGATCCGCTCGCCGGCCGTCAGCAGCATGTCGAGCTCCCGTGGGTCCGGAAGGTCGGTGATCTGCGAGGCCATCGCGAGCAGCTCGTCGGTGGTGTCGCCCATCGCCGACACGACGACGACCACGTCGTGGCCCTGCTCACGGGCACGCACGACCCGATCGGCGACCGCCTGGATCCGCTCGACCGTGGCGACCGAAGAGCCGCCGTACTTCTGCACGACGATCGACACAGGTCCGCTCTTCCGTCCGCTCCTCGGGGTCGGGCCAAGTGTAGCCGCGACTACCATGCGGCCATGCGAGCGTGGGTGCTGCGCGACACACGGGGACCGGCCTCCTACGCGCTCGAGCGCGTCGAGGACCCCGAGCCGGGGCCGGGCGAGGTCCGCGTGCGCCTGCGGGCGAGCGCGCTCAACCACCTGGATCTCTGGGTCGCCCACGGGCTGCCGCGTCCGCCCTGCCTGCCCCACGTGTCGGGGGCCGACGGCGCTGGCGTGGTGGAGCTCGTCGGGGAGGAGGTCCTGACGCCCCGACCCGGCGACGAGGTCGTGATCGACCCCGCCACCTCGTGCGGAGCCTGCGCCGCCTGCGCGAACGGTGCCGTCCCCTTCTGCGGGGAGTTCAGGATCGTGGGTGAGCACCGCTGGGGCACGCACGCCGAGGCCGTGGTCGTCCCCGCGACGAACGCCGTGGCGAAGCCCCCGACGCTGGGCTGGGAGGAGGCTGCCGCGTTCGGCCTCGTCGTGAGCTCCGCGGTCAGGATGGCACGGCGCGCGCGGATCGGCGCCGGCGACCGCGTGCTCGTCGTGGGCGTCGGCGGCGGCAGCGCCACGGCCGCGTTCCTCGTCGCCCGCGCCCTCGGCGCGGAGGTCCTGGCGACCTCCACCCGTCCGCAGGCCCGTGCCTGGGCGAGCGCTCACGGCGCCGCGGCGACCTTCGACTCGGCCGGCCCCTTCGACGAGGAGGTCCGCGCGGCCACCGACGGCCGCGGGGTCGACGTCGTCGTGGACAACGTAGGGACGGCGACCTTCGAGCGGTCGCTGAGGGCGCTCGCGCGCGGCGGGCGCCTCGTGACGAACGGGAGCACGAGCGGGCGCACCGCTGAGCTGCACCTGCCCACGCTCTTCTGGCGCCAGCTCGAGGTGATCGGAGCCACGATGAACGATCACGAGGAGTTCCGCGAGGGCGTTCGGCTCGTCGAGGCGGGCGACGTCCGGATCCCGGTCGAGCGCACGGTCCCCTTCGAGGAGCTGCCGCGGGCGATCGAGCTCCTCGAGGCGGGCGGGCAGATCGGCAAGCTCGTCCTGGCCCGCTGAAGGCCTACACGCCCCCGAGCGTCCTTCGCAGGAAGTCCAGGACGGCCAGGTGCCGACCGACGACGACCGCGTCGAAGCCGCCGAGGTGCGACGCCCTCGGTAGGAGCAGCAGCTCGTGCGGGATCCCCGCCGCGAGCAGGCGTGCCGACAGCTGCAGGGAATGCGCCGCGACCACGTTGTCGTCGGCGAGCCCGTGGATGAGCAGGAGCGGACGGGTGAGCCGTTCGGCGCGCGCGAGGGGAGAGCTCCGTTCGTACGCGTCGGGGTGCTCCTGCGGCCTGCCGAGGTAGCGCTCGGTGTAGTGGGTGTCGTACAGGCGCCAGTCGGTAACCGGCGCGCCCGCGACGGCCGCGTGCACGACGTCGGGGCGGTCGATCACGGCGAGCGCCGCGAGCATCCCGCCGAACGACCACCCGAGCATCGCGACGCGGTCGGGATCGAGGAACGGCCACCGATCCACGGCGGCGGCCAAACCGTCGACCTGGTCCTCGAGCGCGAGCGCGAGGTTGTCCGCGATCGCACGCTCCCAGTCCGTGCCGCGTCCCGGCGTGCCGCGTCCGTCGATCACGAGGACGGCCGCCGGCAGACGATCCGCGAGGTACTGGGCCTCCCGGAAGGCACCTCGGTGCCGCACCACCTCGCGGTGCTGCGGACCGCCGTAGGGCGCAAGCAGGACGGGCAACCGACGGTCGGGCTCACGGCCCTGCGGCAGGAGCAGGGCGGCGCGCAGCTCTCGGACCCCGAGCTGCGCCCACCGCGGTCGGGGGTCCACGATCGGCGTCTCGGCCCGGCTCGGCACCTCGCACGTGCCGCCCGGGTACCGTACGACGGTCCGCGACCCGAGCTCGTCGGCCAGCGAGCTCGTGAGGACGACGACCTCACCGCTCCCGGTCGCCGCGTGCACGCCCGCCCCCTCGGAGACCCGCTCGGGGGCGCTGCCCGGCCGCACCCGCCAGACGTGGACCTCGTCGGGCGCGCCGTGCTCGGAGCCCGTGACGAGCACGGCATCGCCGACGACCTCGATCGCAGCGACGTCGAGCCCGGCCGGGGTGACGAGCTCCTCGCCGATCACGAGCCTCCTGGACCCCTCGCGATCGAGCGTCGCCACGAGCCGACCGTCGGCCAGCCGTCCGGGCGAACCGGGGACGAGCGCGACCCAGCGCCGGTCCTCATCCTCGCGTACGAGCGCCGTCGACCCGGTCGCGGGGTCGACCTCGAGCAGGCGGGTCGTCCGCTGGTCTCGGGACTGCACGAGCAGCGTGAGCGGGGCACCATCGCTCCACGTCACGCGAGCGAGGTACTCGAAGCGCTCGGGCTCGTCCCACCGCACCTCGGTACGTTGGCCCGTCGCGACCTCGAACAGGTGGAGGCTCACGATGGCGTTCGGCGTGCCCGCCTGCGGGTATCGGATCGCGCGGGGTTCGGCGGCGGGGTCCGTCGGATCGCTCACCCACCAGGTGGCGACGGGACGCTCGTCGATGCGGCACGCGGCAAGCACGCTTCCGTCGGGCGACCACCACATCCCCCGGAGCCGACCCATCTCCTCGGCCGCGATGAACTCCGGCAGCCCCCAGCGCACGGCCGGATCCTCGGGGGCCGCCAGACGCCGGACGGCTCCGCCGTCGAGCTCGACGACGTACAGCGACCCGTCGATGACGAACGCGACGCGCACCCCGGTGGGATCCATGCGGGGGTCGTCCGGCGTACCGGGGGTCGGCAGCTCCCGTGCCGTGCCCGCCTCGAGGTCGGCGAGGTGCAGCCGCCCGTCGGCGACGAACACCGCCCGGGTCACCGCCCGGTCGGTCGCGTAGGCGACGACGCCCTCGCCGCGTTCGCGGACCCGCTCGCGGCGGGCCCGCTCCGCCTCGGTCGCCGCCTCCCCGCGACCCTCGGGCAGGAAGACGGGGCGCTCGGACCCGGTCGCGAGGTCGAGCACCCACAGGCCGGTGCGGGGATCGTCCCCCGCGATCGAGCGCAGGAACACGACGCGCGAGCCGTCCGGCGCGACCGTGAACGACCGCGGCACCCCGCAGGAGAACGCGCGGGTCCGGGCGAGCTGCTCGGGGAACGCGAGGTCGGCGGGGTCGCGGGGAGCCGACTCGGTCACATCTCCCTCCGGCCCTCCAGGGCCTGGGAGAGCGTCACCTCGTCGGCGTACTCGAGGTCGCCGCCCACCGGCAAGCCGCTCGCCAGACGCGTCACGCGCACGCCGAGGGGCTTCAGCAGCGCGGCGACGTACATCGCCGTCGCGTTGCCCTCGAGGTTCGGGTTCGTCGCGACGATCACCTCCCGCACCCCGTCGCGCTCGACGCGATCGAGCAGCTCCTGCACGCGCAGGTCCTCCGGCCCGACGCCGTCGAGCGGGCTGATCGCGCCGCCGAGCACGTGGTAGCGCCCCTTGATCAGGCCAGCGCGCTCGAGCGTCGCGGCATCGGTCGGCTCCTCCACCACGCACAGCTGGGTCGGGTCGCGCGAGGCATCGCGGCAGATCCGGCATCGATCGCCTTCGGCGACGTTGCCGCACTCGCGACAGAAGGCGATCCGCTCCTTGGCTCGCACGATCGCCTCGGCCAGGCGCTTGGCCTCGTCGGGCGGCGCCTTCACCAGCCAGAACGCGAGCCGCTGGGCGGACTTCGGCCCGATCCCCGGCAGGCGAGCCAGCTCGTCGATCAGCTCCTGGATCGGACCCTCGTAGGCCACGGCTCCTCCGTTCGCGCTCAGTCGGGGCCGTCGATCGGACGAGCGCCGAGCACCTCCTGAACGCGGCGGAGCGCCTCCGCCTCGTCGGGCACCTCGTCCTCTTCGACGGCCTCCACGGGCGCGGCCGGCCCGCGCTCCCGCGCTTCGCGCACCGCGCAGACGATCTCCGGGGAGATGCCGAAGAGCTCGGCGAGCGCTGACCGGAGCACCTCGCGTCGATCCTCCACCTTCTGCACGCCGAAGCGCTTATCCGGAGGGAACGCGAGCTCGAGCGTCTCCCCGTCGAAGGAGGCCGGGGTCGCGCTCTCCAGGAACGCGCGCAGGACCGGCTGGCGACGGTGCCCGAGGTGGTCGAGGAGCGCCCCCCAGGACCGACGGAGCATCGCCACGTCGACGCTCGCCCGGTCGGGGCCGTGAGGCGTGGGGACCGGCTCCGTTTGGCCCTCCGGCGTCGCGTCGGCCCCCGGGACGGATGCCGGGGGCGCCACGGGCGAGCCGTCCGGGAGCACGATCGCGTCGTCGGCCGGCAGGGTCGACCCCGTGTCGGCCACGGGCGTCGCCCGGTCGCCGTCCCCTTCGGTCGCTGCGGGCGCGACGTCGAGGTTCGCGAGGCGCTCGAGGCGCTCCAGGCGGGCGGTGATCGCCGCCGGGGACGGATCGGTCTCGGGCAGGCACGCGCGCACGAGGGCGAGCTCCAGCGTGAGCCTGGGGCTCGTCGTCCAGCGCAGATCCTGCTGCGCGGCGAGCAGCAGGGTGACCACGCGGGCGAGCTCGCCGGTCGTGAACCGCTCGGCCTGGACCCGCAGCACCTCCTGCGCCTCGGGCGTCGCGTCCAGGAGGTCGTCTTGGCCCGGCGCGGTCTTGACCAGCAGGAGGTTCCGCAGGTGGGCCAGGGTCTCGCCGGTGACCGTGCGCAGATCCTGCCCCTCCTGGACCAGCCGATCGACGAGCTCGAAGGCGCCCCGCACGTCGGCCGCGGCGATCACGTCGGCAAGCTCGGAGGCCGCATCGCCCCCCGTCGCGCCGAGGAGCGACCGAACCGTCTCCTCGTCGATCCGCTCCCCGCCCACGAGGCTCGCCTGATCCAGAAGCGAGAGGGCGTCGCGCGCCGATCCCTCGGCGCGGCGTGCGATCGCCGCGGCGGCCGCGGGCGCGAGCGCGACGCCCTCCTTCGAGGCGACGGCCACGAGGTGGTCCGCGAGCTGGTCGTGCGACAGACGCCGGAAGTCGAACCGCTGACAGCGCCCGACGATCGTCGGCGGCATCTTGTGCGGCTCGGTCGTCGCCAGGACGAACCGCACCCCCGGCGGCGGTTCCTCGAACAGCTTGAGCAGCGCGTCGAACGCCTCGCGCGACAGGCGCTGGGCCTCGTCGATGATGTAGACCTTCTCGCGGCCGACCATCGGCGCGGTCGGCGCGCGCTCGCGGAGCTCGCGAGCGTCGTCGACCCCCCCGTGGGAGGCGGCGTCGATCTCGACGACGTCGACGTGGGTGCCCTCGCGGATCGCGACGCAGCCGGAACAGACGTCGCACGGCTCGGGGGTCGGTCCGCGCTCGCAGTTGACCATCTTCGCGAGGATCCGAGCCGTGGAGGTCTTGCCCGTGCCGCGCGGGCCCGCGAACAAGAACGCGTGGTGCAGGCGCCCCTCGCGGACGGCCCCGGTCAGCGCGCGGACGACGTGGTCCTGACCGAGGAGCTCGGCCGGGGTCTGCGGGCGGTAGCGACGGTAGAGCGCCTGGTGCTGCGTCTCGGGCGTCTCGTCTGCCACGTGCCCTCCCGACCCGTCCCCGAGGAAGTGGCCGTGCACCCGCCTTCGACCGCACGGACCCGAGCGCTTCGTCGACGCGGCAGGCTCCGACCAGGCGTCCCTACGGCACCCGCCGGGAACCGCTGAGGGCTGCTGCGTTCCCGCCCTGACCCGGTTCGCGGTCCGACGTCGCGTAGGACCCGGCCATCAACGCCCCGCGCCGAGGGCTGCCTCGGATCTCGCGGGCCTCGGGCGGGGATTCGGCCCCGCGTCAAGCGGATCTCGGGTACAGGGCACCGCTAGCTCCCCGCCTAGCACGGCCACCATCGGAGTATACGGCCGGGCCCGGACTCGGGCCCCGGGCGCCGATGCGCAGGGACCCTGGTTCGTTCGTTCCTCGGGTTCCAGGCGGTTCCGGACCGGCCCGGAGGCCTAGGCCCGATCACTCTCACGGCAGGTACTGCACCTCGATGCGCACGACGACGCCGTCCCGGACGGTGATCCAATACGGGGCCTGACGTCCCTGGTAGCGGGCGTCCCAGGGACGGTGGTGGCTCTCGAAGGCGGCCAGGAAGGGGGCCACCTCTCCCCGGACCAGGTGACAGCAATGCCGCTTCCAGTCGATGACCCAGACCACCAGGTCCGCAGAGATGGGGAGGGTGCGCAGCTTGGGGTTGTCGTTCACGATGTAGACGTCGTTGGGGACCGGTACCTCGTCCCCGCGCTCAGCCGCCGCTTCGTTGGCGGCCTCGCCCGTGAGGAAGTACGCGAGGTCGAAGCGGAGCGTCCCGGCTTCGATGTCCACCGACCGGATGGAACCGAAGTGGCGCCCGTCCTCGAGCACCGGGCTCGGACTCGGACCCGACGAAGCGGGAGCGTCCGCTGTGGGACCGCCGGTGACCGAGGCCGGGGCGGAGGGCAGCCGCTCGGAGGACGGGCCCGACGCACCGGGTGCGCCGTGGGAGGAGCAGCCCGCGGCGAGCACCAAGGGCGCAAGCAGGAGCAGCACCACAGCGCGGGTGGCAGACACGGCCTGACCCTACGCCCATGCCAGCGACCTGTCGAGCGGTTTCGCGGCGCGTGTCAAGGACTCCGGAGCGACGGCAACGATCATCCCGGAATCGTCGCCGATCTTCAGCGGCCCGGTCTTCAAGCTCCTCGCACCCGAAGCGTTGCACCGAGCGGCGCGCGACGACCGCGCTCGCGCGTCTTCGATGATGAGCTCCGTGCCGTCGGGGGTCGGCAGCGGTACATGGTCCGGAGCGCTCGCGCTTCGCCGCCGCAAGGATCCCCTCCAAGGGAGACCTCGACGGTTGAAGCGTCGAGCCTTCGGCTGCCGCCCCCTCGCGTCGGGCACGCCGGAGGCTCGAACCGTCTCCTGCCCCGGTCCGCCGGATCCGCGGCCGTAGGATGGGCGCATGGACGTCACCGAGCTCGAGGACCGGCTCCGCGCCGCGCTGGAGCGGCAGCCGGAGGTGCTGGTCGCCTACCTGTTCGGGTCGGCCGCCCGGGGCCGTCCGGGTCCCCTCTCGGACGTGGATGTCGCCGTCCTCCTCGCCGAGGACAGCGACCGTACCGGGCGTCGCCTCGACCTCATCGGGGACCTCGCAGCCGCCGCAGGGACCGACGAGGTCGACCTCGTGGTGCTGAACGAGGCGCCGAACGAGCTCGCCTTCCGTGTGATCCGCGACGGCCGGGTCCTGCTCTGCCGGGACGAGCGGACACGCGTCTGGCACCGGGCGCGGACGATCCTCGAGTACCTCGACCTCGAGCCGCTCCGGCGCGCCCTCGCCGAGGGCCTCCGCCGCCGCCTCGCGGAGGGGACGTATGGTCGACGCTGAGGTCTTGCGGCTGCGCCTGCGCGAGCTCGACCGCCGCGTCACCGCCCTCCGGGAAGCCCGCGCCGCCGGCCGCGACCGCTTCTTCGACGATGCCCTGCTCCGAGCCGCGGTGGAACGTCACCTGCAGCTCGCGCTCCAAGCGGCCATCGACGCGGCGGCGCACGTGGTGGCCGAGGAGTACGCCGACAGCCCCTCGACGTACCGGGAGGTGTTCGAGATCCTCGCTCGGCACGGGGTGCTGGAGCCGGACCTCGCGACCCGGCTCGGACGCGCGACCGGGCTCCGCAACCTCCTCGTGCACGGCTACCTGGAGGTGGATCCCGCCCGGATCTGGGAGAGCCTGGGCGAGCTGGACGACCTCGTCGCCCTGGCCGAGCGGGTGGCGCGTCTGCTCCCCTGAGCATGCTGGCCGTCCGCGCGCTCGTCGTCGACTTCGACGGCACCGCCTGCCTGCAGGACGTCTCCGAGGTGCTCCTCGCCGCCTTCTGCGAGCCGGGCTGGGAGGCCTACGACGAGGCCGTCGACCGCGGCGAGATGGGGCTGCGCGAGGCCGCCCGCCACCAGGCGGCGATGCTGCACGGCTCGCGCGAGGAGATGCTCGCCCACGCGCTCGCTCACGCGGAGCTCGACCCCACCTTCCCGCCGTTCGTCGCCTGGGCGCAGGAGCGGGGCCTGCCGCTCGAGCTCGTCTCCGACGGCTTCGCGTTCTACATCCGACCGATCCTCGAGCGGGCGGGGCTCGGCCACCTGCCGGTCGTCACGAACGAGATGGTCTTCGACGGCCGGCCGCGCCTGCGCCACCCGAACGGCCATCCCGAGTGCGTCGGCTGCAGGACCTGCAAGATGCTTGCGGTGCAACGGCTCCGCGAAAGCGCCGGGCCGGTCGCGTTCGTCGGCGAGGGGCAGTCCGACCGCTACGGGGCGCTGTACGCCGACGTCGTCTTCGCCAAGGACGCGCTCGTGCGGATCTGCGAGCGCGACGGGGTCCCGTACCGGCCCTGGCGCACCTTCGACGACGTGCGGGTCGAGCTCGAGGCCCTCCGCGAGCTCCCCGGACCCGTCGCGCCCGCGCGCTGCCCCGGCTGGCTCGCGTCGGCGTGATCCAGCGCTCAGCGCACCGTGAGCGAGGTCTCCACCGGGACGGGGTGCGCGATGATGTCGAGCACCGGAGAGGTCTCCTGCACGTACCGGCAGAGCTCCTGGAGCTCCTCCTCCGAGGCGTTGCCGGCCTTCGCGGTGCCCCGCACCCGGATCGCGGTGAACCCGGGCCGCGGGCCGTCGGCAATCCCCACGAAGTTGCGGAGATCGAGGTCCCCCTCCACCTCGTACGTGAGCTCCTCGAGCTCGTAGCCCCGCGCGGCCGCGTTGTAGACGAAGCCCACCGCGTAGCAGAACCCGAGGGCCGCGAGCACCAGCTCGACCGCGTTGGGCCCCAGGTCCCGGCCGAGCAGCACCTCGGGCTCGCAGCCGGTGAGCTCGTGCGTCCGGGCGTGCGGCACCTCCTGCCCCGCGTGGACGAACGAGCCGATCTCCCCGCGGCTCGTGCTCCCCTCCCGCCAGCTCGTCCTCGCCTTGAAGGTGAACCGAGCGATCCCCGGATCACCCTCGATAGCCTGGATGGTCTGCACCAGCCGGGTGACGTCCACTCCGTTCCTCGTCACCGCGGTGTCCATGGCTCCTCCTTTCGCCGGTAGGCTCACCGGTCCCTCAGCGCCGCTCGGCCAGGATCCCCCGCAAGCTGATCAGCGCGCCGGCGACGAAGATCGCGACGGCCAGGTAGATCAACCCGAGGTGTCCGAGCGTGTCGAAGTCGTTCGGGTAGTGGGCGGGAAGGGCCACCGCGAGCCCGAGCACGGGCGCCGCCACCGCGCCCACCCAGGCCCACGCCTGTCCCCTGCGCACACCGAACGCCACGAGGAACAGCACCGCCAGTCCCGTCGCGGCGATGAACCCCGACACCGCGATATGCAGGTGCGAGACGTACTCGAACAGCGAGGGGCTGAAGGCCTGGATCTCGTCCCTTCCCACGCTCACCTCGTTCGGCCCGATCCCGAGCTCGAGGAACGCGTCGGTGAAGTTCCGGATGAAGAGGATCACCGCGTAGCCGACGAACCCCACCGCCGCGAGGCCCATCAGCCAGCTCCCGATACGGAGCGCCCGAGCTCCCTCCCGTTCCTCGGCTCGGGCGCCGATCGCCGCGCTCGCCATGTCCCACCCCTCCCTTCCAGGGTTGCCTTCCACTCCTTCAGGGACGCTGGAACCTCGGGGGGGGAATGCGCTTCCACCGCGATGCAACAAGGTCGTGGTCCGCGGCGTCTTGGGGGTGTGACCGGCGACGTCGGCACGGTGGGGGGATGTCGTGACGGTCGAACCGAGGACCGCTCGTTCGAAGGAGGACTTCGAGGCGATGGCGACGCAGGCCATCCCGGGGCTGTACGCCCTCGCCCGCCGGCTCACGGACCAGAGCCCCGAGGACCTCGTCCAGGAATGCCTCCTCCGCGCCTACCGGGCCTACGGGGAGCTCGCGGACGACGCGGCCGGCCCCGCATGGCTCCGGCGGATCCTCGTGAACGCGTTCCGCGACCGCCTGCGCAAGGAGATGCGGAGCGTGGAGGAGGTATCCGTGGAGGACGTGGACGAGTTCTCCCTCTACCGCACCCTGGCCGAGGAGGATCCCTTCCCCTACTCCGACACCCTCCACCTGGACTTCCTCCGAGCGTTCGGCCGCGAGGACGTCCGGGCGGTGCTGCTCCGGCTCCCGGTGCGCTACCGCGCGCCGCTCGTGCTCCGCTACATGGAGGGCTTCTCCACGAAGGAGATCGCGAGGCTCTTGGACGAGCCGCTCGGGACCGTTCTCGCCCAGCTGCACCGGGGACGGAAGCGCTTCGAGCGGGAGCTGTGGGACTACGCGAACGAGTCGGGGCTGCTCGCGAAGGGAGCGGGGCGATGACCCCGGACGAGCCGCTGATCCCCTGCTCGGAGGCCGTGGAGCGGCTCTGGGAGTACCTGGACCGGACGCTCTCGGCCGAGGACCAGGCCCGCGTCGAGCAGCACCTCGCCTTCTGCCGGCGGTGCTGCGGCGAGCTCGAGTTCGCCCGGGAGCTCCGTGCCTTCCTCGCGACCGCCGCCGCCGACGAGATCCCGCCGGACGTGCGGGAACGACTGCAGGGGTTCGTCCGGGAGCTGGGAGGGTGACGTGATGAGCGAGGATCTCCTGTACCAGACGGAGGTGAAGGCGGCCGTTCGCGCGGCCTACTCGACGATCGGCTCGGGCGGTGGCGAACCCGTGGCCCGGCGCCTGTACACCGAGGAGCAGCTCGCCGGGCTTCCGGCCGGCGCGATCGCGTGGGCGCTCGGGGTGGGCAACCCGGTCCTGCACGCAGGGCTCCGTCCCGGAGAGACCGTCCTCGATCTCGGCTCCGGCGGTGGGATCGACACGATCCTGGCCGCGCGGGAGGTCGGCCCCGCGGGGCGGGCGATCGGGATCGATCTGCTCGACGAGATGGTGGAGCGGGCCCGGGGTCACGCGCGGGAGGCGGGGGTCGAGCATTGGACCGAGTTCCGGCGGGGCGAGATGGAGGACATCCCGCTCCCCGACGCGAGCGTGGACGTCGTGATCTCGAACGGCGTGATCAACCTGTCGCCCCGGAAGTCCCGCGTCCTCGCCGAGATCCACCGGGTGCTCCGACCCGGCGGCCGGATGTGCGTCGCCGACCTCACCGTTGAGGACGACCTCCCACCGGAGGTCCTCACGAGCGACGCCGCCTGGGCCGGCTGAGTGTCGGGGGCCATGGCGGAGCGTGTCTTCGCCCGGAAGATGGAGAAGGTGGGGTTCGCCGACGTGTGGATCGGCGAGAGGATCCCCTACGGGATCCGCGACGCCGCGCTCTACCCGCTCTTCACGCAGGACCTGATCCGGCTCATGGAGCGGCTGATCCCGCCCGAGCGGCAGGGCTCCGTCGCGATCGGCGTGATCGCGAAGGCCCGCAAGCCGTGAGCGGCCGAGGACGGTCGCGCCCACGCCCTGAGCGTCCCTGACCCGCGGCCCGGGCGCGACCCTCGACCGCGCGCCCTCGCGGTGGCCGCGGGATTCGAACCCGCGAGGGGTTGCCCCCTACACGCTCTCCAGGCGTGCCCCTTCGTCCGCTCGGGCAGGCCACCGCCGGCAGTGTAGCCCGCGCGATGCGCCTGCCTCCGAGCCCCTCCGCGGAGGCGACAGGATTCGAACCTGTGAGGGGTGGGTTAGACCCCTAACCGCTTTCGAGGCGGTCCCGTTCGGCCGCTCCGGCACGCCTCCGATCGCGCAGTCTACAGGGGACGGGTCTGCCGGCCGACTCACCGGCGCGCGCGGAAGAAGTCCCGCAGGAGCTCGCCGCACGCCTCGGCGAGCACGCCGGAGGTGAGCTCGACCCGGTGGTTCAGCCTCGGGTCCTGGAGGAGGTTCCCGAGCGAGCCGGCAGAACCCGGCCTTCGGGTCGGGGGCGCCGACGACGACGCGGTCGACGCGCGCGAGCACGAGCGCGCCCGCGCACATCGCGCACGGCTCGAGGGTCACGTACGCGGTGTGGCCCTCCAGACGCCAGCTCCCCGCTCGCTCGGCAGCGGCTCGCAGGGCGAGCACCTCCGCGTGCGCGGTCGGGTCTCGGCGCAGCTCGCGCTCGTTCCCGGCGCGAGCGACCACCCCGTCTCCCCGGACGACGACGCAGCCGATCGGCACGTCGCCGTGCTCGGCGCAGGCGCGCGCGGCCTCGAGGGCCTCGCGCATCCAGCGCTCGTCCTCAGGAAGCCCCGAACTCCTCGAGGCGTTCATCGTCGATCCCGAAGTGGTGCGCGACCTCGTGCACGACGGTGCGTCGGATCTCCTCGCGAACGCGCGCCTCGTCGTGACCGGCGACGGCCATGATCGTGGCGCGGAACAAGGTGATCGTGTCGGGCGCCACCCACGTGTAACCGCCCCCGCGCTCGGTGAGCGGCACCCCGTGGTACAGGCCGAGGAGGTCGCGCTCCTCCGGCGGCGGGAGGTCCTCGACGAGCACCTCGACGTTGTCCATCGCGTCCCGGACCCAATCGGGCAGCCCGTCCAACGCCTCGGCGACGAGCTCCTCGAAGCGCTCCCGGGTGATCGCCATACGGGTAGCCTACGTCGCATGCCCGGTGGGCTCCTCACCGACCTGTACGAGCTGAACATGGCGGTCAGCTACCTGCGCCGAGGGATGACGGAGCCGGCGACCTTCAGCCTGTACGTTCGCGACCTTCCGCGAGCCCGGGGGTTCCTCGTCGCGGCCGGGCTCGAGGCCTGCCTGGACTTCCTGGAGGGCTTCGGCTTCGACGAGGACGAGCTCGCCTACCTGGCCTCGATCGGCTTCGAGGAGCGGGACCTCGCGGAGCTGCGGGCGCTCCGGTTCGACGGAGAGGTGTGGGCGGTCCCCGAGGGCACCGTGGTGTACGCGGCCGAGCCGATCCTCGAGGTCACCGCGCCGATCGCGGTCGCGCAGCTCGTCGAGACCTCGCTGCTGAACCGCGTGACGCTCCACACGACCCTCGCCACGAAGGCCGCCCGCTACGTGCTCGCCGCCCAGGGGCGCGACCTCGTGGACTTCTCGTTCCGGCGCACGCACGGGACACAGGCCGCGATGGCGGTCGCCCGTGCGTCGGCGATCGTCGGGTTCGTCGCGACGTCCAACGTCGAGGCGGCCCGCCGCTACGGGCTCGTGGCCACCGGCACGATGGCCCACTCTTTCGTCGAGGCGTTCCCCTCGGAGGAGCACGCGTTCCGCGCCTTCGCCGAGGATCACCCCGACCGAACGACCTTCCTCGTCGACACGTACGACACGCTGAACGGCGTGCGCACCGCGATCGCGGTCGCGCGCGAGTTGGGGCTGGAGGAGCGGCTCGGGGTGCGGCTGGACAGCGGTGACCTCGACCACCTCGCTCGGGAGACGCGCCGGCTCCTCGACGCGGCCGGCCTCGAGCGCGCTCGGATCTTCGCGAGCGGGGGTCTGGACGAGCACGAGGTCGCCGAGCTCGTGCGGGCCCAAGCCCCGGTCGACGCGTTCGGGATCGGCACCCAGCTCGGCGTCTCCGCCGACGCCCCCTACGTCGACACGGTCTACAAGCTCGTTGAGTACGCGGGGCGACCGGTCATGAAGCTCTCGGCGGCCAAGACCACGGCGCCGGGACGCAAGCAGGTCTGGCGACGGCCGGTCGGCGAGCACGCCGACGTCCTGGGGCTGCGCGACGAGGACGGCCCCGCCGGGTGGACCCCGCTCCTCGAGCCCGCGATGGCGCACGGGCGGCGGACCCGGCCCGACCCCGACATCCCCGCGATCCGGGAGCGGTTCCGCGCCGACCTCGAGCGGGTACCGGCCAAGGCTCGGCGCCTGCAGCACGCCGAGCGCGTGACCGTCGAGCGCTCGGCGGCCCTCCGGGACCTCACCGCCGAAGCCCGTGAGGACGCGCTCGACCGCGCCGGCATCGGGGGACCGCGTGCCTCGGACTGACACGGCGCCGCCGCGCCGCCGCCGGCTGCGCCGGCTGGTGCTCGCGGCGCTGGTCGCGGTCGCCGTGTTCCACGCCGCCGGCGGCTGGTACTTCGCCAACGAGATCGAACGGCGGGCGCTCGACGGCGCGGCGCGCCGGGCCTCGACCCGACCCGATCCCACGATCGAGGTCCTCGCGGTGGACGAGGACCCCCTCGTCCCCGGCGGGGGCGGCACGATCACCTTGCGCCTGCCCTCCGACTCCGAAGCGCTCCTCGCCCGCGGCGTGTGGGGACTGCGGTGGGAGGACGGCTACGGGCAGGTCGCGGGCATCGTGACCCGCGACGGGGCGAGCGTCACGCGAGCGTTCCTCCTGGTGCGCGGCGGTCCGCCCGAGCCCGGCGAGCTCGTCGAGCTCGATCTGCGGGCCTGGCCCGACGCCGAAGCCGCCGGCCTGCCCGTACGCGACGTCGAGGTCCCGGGGCCGCTCGGGACCTACCCCGCGTGGTTCGTGCCCGGACGGGGCTCGACGTGGGCGATCGTCGTGCACGGCAACTCGATGGTTCGAACCGACGGGATCCGGTTGCTCACCGTGTTCGCGCGAGCCGGGCTCCCGGCCCTCGCGATCACGTACCGCAACGACGTCGGAGCCCCAGCGGATCCGAGCGACCGACTCGCGTACGGGCTCACCGAGTGGGCCGACCTCCAGGCGGCCGTGCGCTACGCGCTGGCGAAGGGCGCGCGCTCGATCGTCCTCGCGGGCTACTCGATGGGCGGCGGGATCATCATGGCCTTCCTGCAGCGCTCCGAGCTCGCCGACCGGGTACGCGCGGTCGTGCTCGACGCCCCGATGCTCGACCTATCCGCCACGGTGGACGACAACGCGACCCGCGAGCGCCTGCCGGTCGTGGGGCTCCCGCTGCCGCCCTCGATCACCTGGGCGGCGAAGACCCTCGCTGGGTGGCGCTTCGGTGTCGACTGGGAACGGCTCGACTACCTCGCCGACGTCTCGGCCTACCGAGGCCGGCGGTTCCTCGTCTTGCACGGGACGCGGGACGAGACCGTGCCGATCGCCACGAGCGAGCGGCTCCGAGGGTTGCTGCCCGAGCAGGTCCGGCTCGTCCGGTGTCCCGGCGCCGGGCACATCGAGTGCTGGAACCTCGACCCCGAGGCCTACGCCGCCGAGGTCCTCGCGTTCCTACGGCGCGAGGCCTGAGGGCCACCGGGACGTCCCGACGCCTGCACCCTTGCGGACGGCCGGGCTGGACCCGACCGGCCGGGCGCGTGCGCTCAGGCCGTCGGGAGCCAGTCGGGTCGACCGGCCTCGTAGGCCTCGATCGCGTCGGTAACGCGAAGGGTGAGCCCGATGTCGTCGAGGCCCTCGAGCAGGCGCCAGCGGGTGTAGTCGTCGATCGGGAAGCCCGCCTCGATGCCCGGCGCCCGCACGGTGCGGGTCTCCAGATCGATCGTGATCTCGGTGGCGGGGTCGGCGAGCACCGCGTCCATCAGCGCGCGGACGGTCGAGGCTTCCAGCTCGACCGGCAGGACCCCGATCTTCGTGCAGTTCGTCCGGAAGATGTCGGCGAAGCTCGGTGCGATCACGGCCCGGAACCCCGCGTCCTCGATCGCCCAGACCGCGTGCTCGCGGCTCGAGCCGCTGCCGAAGTTCGGCCCGGAGATCAGGATCGTGGCCCCCCGGTAGCGGGGGTCGTTCAGGACGAAGCCGGGGTCTTTGCGCCACTCGTCGAACAGGAACGCCCCGTAGCCGGTGCGCTCGATCCGCTTCAGGTACCGCGCCGGCACGATCTGGTCGGTGTCGACGTCGGAACGGTCCAGCGGCACCGCCCTGCCGGTATGGGTTCGGAACGGCCGCACGGCTACAGCTCCTCCGGCGTGGCGAAGCGGCCGGCGACCGCGGTGGCCGCGGCGACCCGGGGGCTCACCAGGTGCGTGCGCCCCCCCTTGCCCTGGCGTCCCTCGAAGTTCCGGTTCGAGGTGCTGGCGCTCCGCTCCCCGGGGCGCAGCACATCCGGGTTCATCCCCAGGCACATCGAGCAGCCGGCACCGCGCCACTCGAAGCCGGCATCGGTGAAGATCCGATCGAGCCCCTCGCGCTCGGCCTGCAGCTTCACCGCGACGCTGCCCGGAACGACGAGCCCGCGGATCCCCTCGGCGATCCGTCGCCCGGCGACGACCTCCGCCGCGACGCGCAGGTCCTCGATCCGCGAGTTCGTGCACGACCCGAGGAACACGACGTCGGGGCGGATCTCGCGGATCGGCGTCCCCGGCTCGAGGTCCATGTAGGCGAGGGCACGCACGGCCGCCTCACGGCGCACGGGATCGTCGAACGCGTCCGGGTCGGGGACGACGTCGTCGATCGTCACCGACTGCGCCGGGTTCGTTCCCCAGCTCACGAACGGACGCAGCCCGCTCGCGTCGATCGCGACCTCCGCGTCGAACACCGCGTCCGGGTCGGAGGGCAGCGTCCGCCAGTCCTCGAGCGCCCGCTCCCACACCGCGCCCTTCGGCGCGTGCGGGCGACCCTCGACGTAGGCGAACGTCACGTCGTCGGGCGCCACCATGCCGGCGCGCGCACCCGCCTCGATCGACATGTTGCAGATCGTCATCCGGCCTTCCATCGACAGGGAACGGATCACGCTGCCCCGGTACTCCACGATGTGCCCGACCCCTCCGTCGGTGCCGATCCGATTGATGATGGCGAGGATCACGTCCTTGGCGCTGCAGTCAGCGGGCAGCTCGCCCTCGACCGCGATCGCCATCGTCTTCGCCCGCCGCTGCGGGAGCGTCTGGGTGGCCAGCACGTGCTCGACCTCGCTCGTACCGATCCCGAAGGCGAGCGCGCCGAACGCCCCGTGGGTCGACGTGTGCGAATCGCCGCAGACGATCGTCATCCCGGGAAGCGTGTAGCCCATCTCGGGGCCGATCACGTGGACGATCCCCTGGCCGGGCCCCCCCCACGGGTACAGGGTGATGCCGAACTCCTCGGCGTTGGCGCGAAGGGCGTCCATCTGCCGCGCGCTCACGGGATCGGCGACCGGCCCCTCGGTCGTCGGGACGTTGTGGTCCATCGTCGCGACGGTGAGATCGGGTCGCCGTACCCGCCGACCGTGCAGCCGGAGCCCGTCGAAGGCCTGGGGGCTCGTCACCTCGTGGACGAGGTGCAGGTCGATGTAGAGCAGGTCCGGCTCGCCCTCCGCTCGGCGGACGACGTGACGCTCCCAGACCTTCTCGGCGAGCGTTCGTCCCATCGCGGTCGACCCGACCTCCTCCCGTGTCTCACACCGTGGGAAATGTGGTACCGATATGTGGGATGGCCAGGATAGCACGGAACAGCGGGGTCGGGGTCCTCGACCGGTGCGTGGCGATCCTCGAAGCGGTCGCGAACGGCGCCCGCACGGCCGGGGAGGTCGCGTCGCGCACGAGCCTGCCGCGCTCGACGACGCATCGCCTGCTCGTCGCGCTCGTGGCCCACGGCCTCCTCGCGCGGGCGGCCGGTGACGGCTTCCGGCTCGGTCCGCGCCTGCGCGCGCTCGCTGGGTCGGCCGAGGAGCCCGACCCAGCGGCGGTCGCCGGACCGGTCCTGGAACGGCTCGCCGCGACGACCGGTGAGAGCGCCCAGCTGTACATCCGTGTCGGCGACGAGCGCGTCTGCGTCGCCTCCGCCCAGTCGACGAACGAGCTGCGCACGATCGTGCCGGTGGGAGCCAGGCTCCCGATCACGCACGGGTCGGCCGGAAAGGTGGTGATGGCCTGGCTGGAGCCCGAGGAACGACGCCGCCTCGCCGCGCGGGTCGAGCCGCGCACCCCCGCCACCCCGACGGGGGAGCAACTCCTACGGGAGCTCGCGAGCATCCGGCGTCGCGGCTGGGCCGTGAGCCTCGGTGAGCGCGAGGCGGGCGTGGGCAGCGTGAGCGCGCCGGTCGTGGCGCCCGACGGATCGCTCGTCGGAGTGGTTTCGATCAGCGGGCCGGTGACCCGTCTAGACCGACGTCGGTCGGCACGGCTTGCGCCGGCGGTCGTCGAAGCCGCTCGGGCGCTCGGTCACGCGATCGCCACTCAGCATTCGACCTAGGGACGTCCGAAGATCCGGGTGTCCGGGTGGAAGGCAGCCCAATCGAACCAGAAGCTCTCGATCGCGATCGCGGGAACGAGCTCCTCGCCGGCGAGCTCTCCGGCGACGGCGTGGCCCGTGATGTCCCACGTGCTGCCGGTCTGTTCGTCCCGGATCCCCTCACCCGTTGCAACGAACGTCAGCGTTCGTCCGTCGAGGGTGGGAACGTATGCAACAGCGGCACCGACGTCGCGCGCGTCCGCGATCCTGCCCGCGTCCAGGGCCGAGGCCGTTCCCGCCTTCCAGAAGACCGCGATCGGCGCGTCGCCGACCGACGTCGACACCGCCGCCCAGCCGCCCACCGCCCGATCACGCAGCTCCGAGTACGGGAAGGCCACGGTGTCGGAGGCGGTCTTCACCCCGATCACGCGCTCGGTTGCCGGCAGGCGCTCGTCGAGCTCGCCCGTGAACAGGAAGGGCTGGTCGCTCGAGTCGTAGAACTCGTACGGGTTGGTGCCGTACGGGCGCTCGTGGCCCGTGTCGCGAGACAGCACCTTGCCCTGCGGATAGGCGGCGCGCCAGTCGCCGAACGACAGGACTCGCGCTGGCACGAAGGTCAGCTGCTCGCCGACGAGCTCTCCGATGATCGCCTGCCCCGTCGCTTGAGCCCAGTACGTCTCGGTCTGACGGTCGTACATCACGAGGTTCGACCGGTAGAGCATCCCCGACGTTCCGAAATCGAGCAGGCGCCCTCCGATCGTCGGCCGCTCGAAGGCGATGCCCGTGTTGCACAGCGGACAGTACGTGACGGCGATAGGAACGCCTCCGATGACGTCGTTGACGATCTCGTGCCACGTCATGATCTGGAGGGGGTAGGCGCGCGCATCGCCATCGATCTCCACCGCCAAGACGGGCTCCCGATCGGCGAGCCAGTCCGCGTCGCCCGGGCCGATGAACCTCGGGTCGTCGATCGGAGGGATCCCGTCGGGCGGGGGCCCTCCCCGGATCAGGTCCTCGGGGTCGACGAGCGGCCTTATGCCTTCGCCGTCCTTCTCGGCCTTCGTGGCTTCGGCCGCTTCGGACGCGCGTCGGCCGAGGTCACCGCCCGCCGAACAGGCCGCAGCAAGGAGCCCCAAGGCCACGACCAGGGCGGGCCAGCGGAACCCGGCATCCGGCAACCAGGACATCGCTACCCCCTAGGTCGCCGCAGACCTCCGTGCGATTCCGCGAGCGTTCGGTCGGTCGCTCAGCGGGATAGGCTGCGTCGTGGGGTTGCAGGCGTCGACCGATCAGAGCGCCCGACCGTGGGCGGGGAGAGGCGAGCGCGTGGCGAGCGCGTGGCGGATCCATCCTGAGCGTCGAACCGGCGCCTTCGCGTGGCTCGCCGGCGCGGTCGCGCTCGGCGCCACCTGCCTCATCGGCACCGCCTGTGGGGGGCCCTCGCCCGATCGCGCGGCACGCCCCCGCATCGAGATCCAGGTCGAGGCCGACCTCACCCCCGGTGGGCGGATCGACCGGCTCGTCCTGCCGGCGCTCGAGGGCGACGGCTCCTTCGACTACGGCCGGGTCGCGGATCGGCCGCTCGTGATGAACTTCTTCGCCTCCTGGTGCCGACCCTGCGCCGAGGAACTGCCCGAGATCGAGCGCGTGTATCGCGAGCTCGGCGAGCGGATCGCGTTCGTCGGGGTCTCACAGAGCGACGCTCGATCGTCGAGCATCCGCCTCGTGCACGAGACCGGGGTCACGTTCCCAACGGCCTTCGACCCCGAAGGGCGCTCCTACGAGCGCACCGGTGCACGGGGGATGCCCACGACCGTGCTCGTCCGCCCCGGCGGTGAGGTCGCCGACGTGTGGGTGGGGCCGCTGGACGCGCCGACGCTTCGAGAGCTGATCGCCCGCGAGCTGGCACCCGACGCGGGCTACCAGGCGTAGGCCTCCGGCGCAGGTCCGCCGGGACCGGGGAAGATCTCGTCGAGCCGGTCGAGCACCTCGGGCTCGAGGCGGATCTCCAAGGCGCGCATGGAGCCGAGGAGCTGCGCCTCCGTCCGCGGCCCGACGATCGGGGCCGTCACGGCCGGACGGTGCAGCAGCCACGCGAGCGCGACGTCGGCCGGGCGCTCGCCGAGCTCCTTGCACAACTGCTCCCAGCGCTCGAGCCGGTCACGGTTCGCCGCGATCTCCCCCTGGAGGTATTCACTGGAGCGCCGTCCCTCGGTGACCTTCTCGAGGGCACCGGCGAGCAGACCGCCTGCGAGCGGACTGTAGGCGATCAACCCCATGCCGTACTCCACCACGGCGGGGATCACCTCGAGCTCGATCGTCCGCTGGTTCAGGTTGTAGATCGATTGCTCGGTGGCCAGGCCCAGAGAATGTCGCCACCCTGCGATCTCGTTCGCCCGCGCGATGTGCCATCCGGCGAAGTTCGAAGACCCGACGTAGAGGATCTTGCCGGTGCGCTTGAGCTGGTCCATCGCCTCCCAGATCTCGTCCCACCACGCCTCGCGGTCGATGTGGTGCATCTGGTAGAGGTCGATCCGATCGGTCTGCAGACGCCGCAACGACGCCTCGCACTGCCGGATGATCGCGAGCTTCGACAGGCGGGATTCGTTGGGCCAGTCGCCCATCTTCCCCCAGACCTTCGTGGCCAGCACCACCTTGTCACGCCGCGCGCCGCCCTTGGCGAACCACCGCCCGATGATCTCCTCGGTGGCGCCAACCCCGAGATGGCGACCGTACGTGTTCGCCGTGTCGACGAAGTTGATCCCGTGGGCGACGGCGGCGTCGAGGATCCGGTGGGACTCCTCCTCCGGGGTGTGGGGGCCGAAGTTCATCGTCCCCAGGCACAGACGGCTGACGACCAGGCCGAGGTGCCCGACGTGGGTGTACTGCATCGCCATCTCGATCGGGAGTCTACGGAAGCCCCGCCGCATCCTCCGGGCCGGCGGCCGCGAGCGTTCCCGCCGACGCCCCCACCGCCGGCGGCGGCGGCTCGCGGAGGCTGCCGTCGCGCTCCGGTCCGCGCGCGCCCGGGAGGAACATGAACGCGAGCGTCACCGAGCCGCCGACGAGCCCGGCGGCGATCAGCGTGGCGTCGGCGCCGATCGACTCGGCCACCGGCCCCACGGCCGCGAACGACAGCGGCACGCCGGCGATGGTGATGAGCCAGTCCAGGCTCGCGACGCGACCGAGCAGCCCGGAGGGCACGAGGCGCTGCAGCAGCGTGTACCAGATCACGACGACCACCGCGACCGACGCCTCGGTGACGAGCCCCACGAGCATCGCCTGCCACAGAGCGTTGACCACACCGAACAGCGAGGTCCCGAACATCGAGATCGCCCACGCCAGGTACAGGACGGTCACCGCACGCGCGGGCAGCCGACCGCGCTGCCCGAGGGTGAGCGCGACCCCCGATCGCGCCGACCCCGCCCGAGGCGTAGACGAGCCCCAGCGCCGACGCGCCTCCCCCCAGGTCGTTGCGCACGACGTAGGGCAGGAGCGTCTCCCACGGCCCCCACACCGCGAACAGGCTGATCACCGTGGCCATGAGGGTGATGAACAGCCAGCGGGTGCGGCGCACGTAGCGGAGCCCCTCGAGCGCGTCCCCCCACACCGAGCCGCGGGCTTCGTCGGCGCCCCGCTCCCGGCGCGTTCGGATCAGCGCGATCATCAGCGTCGACCACACGAACGTCGCCGCGTCGGCGACGAAGGCCCAGCCCGGGCCGAACGCTCCGACGACGAGCCCGCCGAGCGCGGGCCCGAGGACCATGAGGGCGAAGGGGCGGACGAACTGGTCGAGGGAGTTGGCCTGGACGAGGAAGGGCTCGGGGACGATATCGGGAACGATCGCCTGGAAGGCGGGCTGGAAGATCGCCTGCCCGGCCCCGAACACGGCGACGAGCCCGACGAGCATCGGGATCGTCAGCACCCCGGTGATCGACAGGTAGCCGACGGTCCCGATCGCGCTCGCGCGGATCAGGTCGCCGGCGATCATCAGCCGACGCCGGTCCACGCGGTCGGCGAGCACGCCCGACAGGAGCATCAGCAGGACCTGCGGCAGGCTCCAGGCGAGCCCGACCATCGCCAGGGCGGAGGGGCGGTTCGCGAGGTCGTACGCCTGCGTGGCGACCGCGATGTAGTAGAACCCGTCGCCGACCATCGAGACGAACATCCCCGTCCACAGGAGCCGGAAATCGCGGATCCGCAGGGGCCGGATGATGCCGAGCCGATCGACGAGGCCGCGCGTGCGCCGCACGGACGGCGAGCCTACCGGAGAGGCGGAGGGGTCAGGCGGCGAGCCGCCACAGGCGCCCGCCGTTGGCCTCCCACGGCGACCGACCGAGGTACCCGGTCACGAAGGCCGAGGCGCCCTGCGCCGCGATCCCCGTTCCGCGCACCCACCGGGCGCCCTCGAGTCGCACCTGGTCGATCGGCGAGCCCGCCGCTGTGAACCGTCGAAGGGCCAGGTCCAGGCCGCGGTCGGCAAGATCCCGCCTCGTCCCCACGACCCAGATCCGTCGAGCGCCGTCGATGACGACGCCGGCGGGCTCGGCTGCCTTCGGCCGGATCGCGTCCCAGCGCCGAGACCACGCCAGGGCGCCGCCGAGGCCGAAGCGGCCGAGCCAGCCGCTCGAAGCCCGGCCCCCCAGCCGCCACGCCACCCCGGAGCCGTCCACCGCGGCCGTGACCGCCACCACACCGCCCCCCACGGCGATCTGGACCACCGCGTCCTGCCCCCGCATCGGCGCCTCGTCGATCCGGCGCACCCAGCGGAGGGCGCCGCCCTCGCCCAGCCGAGCCAGGATCGCCGATCCGCGGACGAACGGCGCCTCCTCGCCGGGTCGGACCGGCTCCGCGGCCGCCCATCCGGCGACGAACGCGTCGCCCCCGCGTGCGATCGCCACGCCGGTGGCGCGGTCCCACCAGCCCCGTGGCGTCGGGGGCGGCGGTTCGACGTTCACCCTCCACCGCGGACGCGCCAGCCGGTCGAACGCGCGGACCCATCCGTCGGACGACGCGTCCCCGCAGCACCCGTGGTCGAAGCCGGTCACGACGATCCCGTCGGGACCTCCGGCCACGTCGGTCACCTGCTGGGCGATCGAACACCGCCACCCGGGCGTGACGAACCGATGCCGGAGCCGGCCGGTCGGCCCCCGGACCTCGACGAACCAGCCGCCCCCCTCGCACTGACCCTGGACGGCACCGACCCACACGATCCGGCCGTCCGGCAGCAGATCGACCGCGACCCCCGTGGTGCTCGCCTGGACGGACGGGAGGAACGAGCGCCGCCACTTCAGATCGCCGTCGGGCGAGAACTTCGCCACGAATCCCTTGCGCGTGATCGACGAGCGCCGGTCGCCCACCACGTAGACGGCGCCGTCGCGTGCGACCACCACGGAGCGGAGCACGATGCCGGCCGTTCGGACCCACGTGACGGAGGGAACCACCGCGATGGCGGGGGTCGCGAGCGTCCCGAGGACGGTTCCGAGCGCCAGCGCCCCGAGGGCGCGCCTCATCCCGCCAGCCTGCTCCGATCCCGATCCATCCGCAAGCCCGCAGGGGTCGCGCCCCGGGCCGCTGGGCGCGGAGCCTAGGCGGAGGGGCGGATCAGCGCGAGGCCCCGCGGGAGCCCTCGAACCGCGAGGGCGTCGCCGTCGACCTCGATCGACACGCGCGTGCCGGCGAGCGGGACGTCGGCGAGCCGGAGCGCGGTCGCACCCGGTGGGAGCACCGGGTCGACCTCCACGCGGCCGGCCGGGACGTCGGGCTCGAGCCCGAGCGCGGTGCGCAGCAGCAGCAGCGGTGCCGCCGAGGCCCACGCCTGAGGGGAGCACGAGGTCGGGTACCGTACCGGCACCGGGACCTCGTCGGGGGTCAGGCCCGCGAACAGCTCCGGCAGGCGGCCGTCGAGCGCCTCGGCCGCCGCCAGAAGGCCGAGCGCCACCCGCATCGACGCCTCGGGGAAGCCGGCCCGGCGGAGCCCGGCCGCGCAGATCGCGGTGTCGTGAGGCCACACGGAGCCGTTGTGGTAACTGAGGGGGCTGTAGCGCCCCATCGAGGTCGCGAGCGTGCGGATCCCCCACCCGCTGAACAGCTCGGGCGACAGGAGCCACTCCGCGACGGCCGCCGCCTTGTCGTGGTCGGCAACGATCCCGGTCCACAGGCAGTGGCCCATGTTCGACGCGATCGCGTCCACCGGCTGCTTCGCCCCGTCAAGGGCCAGGGCGAACGCTCGACGCTCGGGCATCCAGAAGTCGCGCTCGAACCGCTCCTGCAGCGCCGCGGCCCGTTCGGTCCGGTGTGCCGCCGCCTCCCCGTCGCCCGCCAACGCGGCGAGCGCCGCACCGGCCCGCCACGCTGCGTAGGCGTACGCCTGCACCTCGACGAGCGCGAGCGGCGGCTCCGCGAGCCGCCCGTCGGCGAAGCTGACCGCATCCTGGGAGTCCTTCCACCCCTGGTTCGCCCGGCCGTTGGGACCCGCGGGTCCGTACTCGAGGTAGCCGTCCCCATCCGGGTCTCCGGGGCCCTCCATCCATCCGAGCGCCGCGTCGACGGCCGGCAGGAGCGCTCGGATCTCCTCGAGCGGGGCCCCCCATCGCCAGAGCTCGTGCACGAGCAGGACGAACAAGGGGGTCGCGTCGGTCGACCCGTAGTCGATGTCGCCCGCGGCGAGCGCGAGCGAGGGGCCGCGTGAGAACCGAACCTCGTGCAGGATCCGCCCGGGCTGCTCGCCGCTGTCCGCGTCGGTCGTCGTGCCCTGCATCCGGGCGAGCGCCCGGGCCGTTCCGATCGCGAGGTTCGGATCCAGCAGCAACGCCATCCACGACGTGAGGATCGAGTCGCGACCGAACAGCGTCATGTACCAGGGCGCCCCCGCGGCCACGAGGACGTCCTCGGGGTGGCCGGGGTCGACGATCCGCAGTGCAGCCAGATCCTCCTCGGCGCGTGCGACGGCCCGGGCGAGGCCGGGCGCGTCGGTGTCCAGACGGGGGAACGCCCGACGCCACCCCAGGCGGCGCGCGGTCGTCGGCGCGAGGTCGGGTTGGGTGCCGCAGGGGTAGGTCGGGCGTACCTCGGCGCCCCCGCGAACCGCCCGGAGCTCCACGCAGCCGTGCCACGTCGTGCCGGGATCGAGCTCGATCGTCCACACGAGCGTTCCCGCTGCATCGACCGCGGCCTGCGGCGACGCGCGCACGATCGCACCCCGCCGCCCGCCGTCGCGCAGGAACCGCAGCGCCCCGTCCTCGACCTCGCAGGGCACGCGCTCGACCGGAGCCACTCCCTTCTTCACCGAGAAGAGCTCGGCCAGATCGGCCCCCACGCGCAGGCGAACCTCCGCGTTCCTCGGCTCGTGCGCGAGGTTGCGGATCCGAAGGTCGATCCGCATCCCCTGCCCGACCCACACGTCGCGCAGGACCAGCAGCCGACGGTCTAGCGATCGCCCCGCGAAGCACGCCGACCAGGGCGACCGCGTGGCGAGGCTGAGCGCCTCCACCGGCTCACCGTCGATCGCGAGCTCGAAACGCGAACAGATCCGCGTGTCGCCCACGAAGACGCCCTCGACGCTCGAGCCGCCGATATCGCCGCTCGGGCCGCAGATCGTGAAGCTCGCACCCTCGACGAGGGTGACGGTGGCGCTGGGGACCGGGGCGCTCTCGTCGACCGCTCGATCGACGGCGATACCTGCCGCGCCGCCCCGAGCGTCTGGCAGCGGGTGCACGCCGGCTCAGGCGGCGCGCGCCGCGTGTCGCGCGATCGCCCGCCGGTACAGCGCCAGGTGGTCGGCGACCATCCGCTCGATCGAGAAGCGTTCGGCCGCGACCTTGCGGATCACGGTCCGGTCGAGCTCGCCCGCGGCATGCACCGCGGCTGCCAGACCGTCGATCGAACTGCGGACGAACCCCGTCACACCCTCCTCGACGAGCTCGGGGACCGAGCCACGCGGCGTCGCGACCACGGGCGTTCCGCAGGCCATGGCCTCGACCATCACGATCCCGAAGGGCTCCTCCCACGCGATCGGGTTCAGCAGGCACCGTGCGCCGGCGAGCAGCTCGCGTTTGCGGAAGCGGTCGACCTCGCCGAGGTACTCGATGCCGTCGCCGAGCAGCGGGGCCACCTGGGTCGCGAAGTACTCGTGCTCGCTCGGCTCGCGCATCTTCGCGGCGATCCTGAGGGGCACCCCGGCGTCGCGCGCGACGAGCGCGGCGGTGTGGACGCCCTTGTCGGGGCTCATGCGACCGAGGAACAGCGCGTAGCCGCCCTCGCCCTCGCCCGCGGGGTAGGCGTCGACGTCGACCCCGTGGTGGATCACCGCGGCGATCGGGATGTCGCCGGCGAGCTCGGCCTGCCGGTGCGAGATGGCCACGATCGGCACCGTGCGTCCGACGACCCGATACAGGGCGCGCAGCTCCCCCTCGAACGGACCGTGGTTCGTGGTGACGACGGGAAGGTCGAAGCGCTCGGCGTAGACCGGGCCCGCGAGGGTGTGGTCGTGCACGATGTCCGGCGCCCACGGCACGATCGCCTCGTACGCCCCCACGACGTGCGCGAGCTCCGAGGCCGCGCCGGTCGAGACGGTGCCGAGCGCCCGCTCGAACGTGAAACCGGTCCGCACCGGGCAGGTGCTGTCGCCGGTCGCGTAGAGGAACACCTCGTGGCCGGCGGCCACGAGCCCCCGCGCGAGGGCGTCGAGCGACGCCTCGGTCCCCCCGTAGGCGGGCGGCGGCACCGGAACCCAGGGCGGCGCGATGATCGCGATCCTCATCTGCATCGGCTCCTCGTCAGCAAGATCGGTCCCGAGAACCGGTCGTGGTGACGCGGCTCGACGTGGGGATCAACCACCCCTTCTCTACCTCTATACCAGCTCGCACGGCGACCGTCGGCTCGTCCCTCGTCTCGGATGGGTGTCGCCGCGGGTCGGATGCGGGAGGATGGGGAGGCGCCCGGCGCTCCCGGCGACGGGACAGGGAGGAGGATCCGGCATGGACGAGCACGAGCCGTTCCCCGAGGAGGACCTCGAGCCGACCGGCGGTCCCGCGCCGCTCATCGAGGCCCCCGAGGTCCCGGAGGCCGATGCCGTCGAACAGTCCCTCGACCTCGTGCCGGACCGGGACGCCCCGCCGAGGGCGGACGCGCTCGTACCCGAGGCCGACGCGATCGAGCAGGCGCGCATCGTCGAGGTGGATGACGAGGACCGCGGCTGAGCCGCCCGTGCGTTCCGGCCTCCCACTCCGCTACCATCGGAGGCCGAGCGCCGGTAGCTCAATGGACAGAGCATCTGACTACGGATCAGAAGGTTGGGGGTTCGACTCCCTCCCGGCGCGCTGAGCCCGCCTCGAACGCTCGTCGCCACGAACGATTTCCCCCCGCGGATCGGCGGCGTCGAGCGCTTCCTCGTGGACCTAGTCCGCGCCCTGCCCGCCGGGTCGGTGCACGTGCTCGCGCCCGACCAACCCGGGGCCCGCGCCGTCGATCGGACGATCGAGGCCCCCGTCGACCGGCTGCCGCGGGCGAGGCCGGGCGGGCTCGCGCCGTGGCGACGGCGGATCCTCGATCGGCTCGACACCGGCGGGTTCGAGGTCGTGCTCATCGGCCAGGCGCTGCCGCTCGGCCTGCTGGTGTCCGAGCTCGCCGATCGAGGGGTCCCCTGCGTCGTGCTCACCCACGGGGTGGAGTACTGGCTCGCGCGACTCCCCGGCGCCGCCGCGCTCCTGCGTCGCGCGACCGAGGGGGCCCGGCTCGTCACGGCCATCAGCACGGCGACCGCCACGGCGATCCGTTCTGCCCTGCCGGCGGACCTGCCCGTCGAGCTGCTGCCACCGGGCGTCGACGTCGAGCGGTTCCGCCCCGACGTCGACGCCAGCGGCGTGCGCGAGCGACTGGGCGTCGACGCCCGCCCGCTCGTCCTGTGCGTGAGCCGGGTCGTGCGCCGCAAAGGGTTCGACGTCCTCGTCGGCGCGATGCCGGCGATCCTCGCGCGGGTTCCCGACGCGGTGCTCGCGTTGGTCGGCGACGGTCCGGACCGACGCCGGATCGAACGGCTCGCCCAACGATCGCCGGCGCGTAGCGCGATCCGCATCGTCGGCGCGGTGTCCGACGTGGACCTTCCCGCCTACCACGCGGCGGCCGACGTCTTCGCGATGCCGGCCCGCAGCCGCTGGGGCGGCCTCGAGGTCGAGGGGTTCGGCATCGTCTACCTCGAGGCGGCAGCGTCGGGGACCCCCGTGGTCGCCGGCCGCTCGGGCGGGGCCGCCGAGGCGGTCGTGCACGGGCGGACCGGGGTCCTGGTCGACGGGCGAGACCCGGTGGTGGTCGCGGGGGCCGTGTCGGGTCTGCTGGTCGATCCCCCACGGCGCGCGGCGATGGCGCGAGCGGCGCGCATCCACGCCGAGGCCTTCGACCGGCGCGCCATCGCCGCGCGCCTGGTCGGCTACCTCCGCACCGCCGTCGGTCAGTAGCCCTCGCTCGCCCGAACCGGGCGCGTCAGGCCTGAGGCTCGGCCCATACGAACCGTGCGATGTCGAGGCCGAGCGGCACGACCTCCTCGCCGATCCGCAGCCCAACCGCCCCAAGACCCGCCCCCGCCTCGCTCACCTCGACGAGGGTGCCAGGGACGACCCCCGCCGCCTCGAGCAGCCGGAGGACCTGGGGCGCGTCGTGCTCGGCAACCTCGGAGATCCGCCGCACCACCGCGGCCTGGCCGGGCTCCAGGTCCGCCACGGCGACGAGGGTGCCGTAGGGGGCCGACCGCCCCGGGATCACGTTGCCGTGCGGGCAGGTGTCGGGCTGCCCGAGGTGCTCGGCGAGACGGTCGGCGACCTCGTCGCTCAGGCCCGGCGCGAGCCGCTGCGCCTCCGCGTCGGCGCTGGCCCAGTCCAGGCCGAGCACGTCGGTGAGCCAGCGCTCCAGCAGCCGGTGGTGCCGCACGACCGTGGCCGCGAGCTCCTCGCCGGCCGGGGTGAGGCGGACGCTTCGGTCCTTCGCCACCTCGATCCAGCCGTCCCGCTGCAGCCGCTGGAGGGTCTCCGAGACGGTCGGAGCGCTCACCCCCTGCCACTCCGCGATGCGACTCGGGCGCACGACCTCGCCCTCGTGCTCGATGTAGTAGATCGTCTCGAGGTAGTGCTCGACCGTCTCCGGGCGCAGCTTCGATCCGCCGTTCGGCATCGCCCGTCGATGGTAGCCGTCGCGAGGTTGACGCGAATCCGACTTCGGTGGTAGGAATCGCTCGTTCGAGCCAACGAACCAGGTGATTCGGTCGAGCGAAGCAAGGGATCGCCCCGAGCGGGAAGGGATGCGAGCGCCGTGTTGCCCTCCTTCGTGATCGGCCTGCGCGAGGGACTCGAGGCTGCCCTGATCGTCGGGATCATCGCCGCCTTCCTCGTCCGCCGGCGCCGGAGCCTGCGCCCGATGTGGGCCGGCGTCGGCCTCGCCGTCGCCCTGTGCCTCGGCGCGGCCATCGCCTTCACGGTCGTGGGCTCGACGCTGTCGTTCCGGGCGCGCGAGACGGCCGAGGGCGTGCTGTCGCTCGTCGCCGTCGGGGGCGTGAGCTACATGGTCGTGTGGATGCACCGCCATGCGCACGAGCTCAAGACGCGTCTGGAGGAGCAGGCCGCGATCGCGATCGACGCGGGCGGGCTGGCGCTCGTCGCGATGGCGTTCTTCGCCGTGCTGCGCGAGGGCGTCGAGACCGCCGTGTTCCTCCTCGCCGCCTTCCAGCAGACCGCCCGGCCGCTGCTCGCCGGGATCGGCGCCATCGCCGGGATCGTCGTCGCGATCGGGCTCGGGTACGGGATCTACCGCGGCGGCGTGCGGATCAACCTGTCGCGCTTCTTCCGCGTGACCGGCCTCGTGCTCGTCGTGGTCGCGGCCGGGCTGCTCGCAAGCGCCGTCCACGAGTTCGCCGAGGCCGGTCTGGTCACGATCGCTCAGGAGCCGGCCGTCGACCTGTCGTGGCTGATCGCGCCTGGCACCGTTCGAGCGTCGCTGATCACCGGGATGTTCGGCCTGCAGCCGATCCCGACCGTCGCCGAGGCCGTCGCCTGGTTCCTGTACGCCGTCCCGATGGCGGCCTACGTCTGGCGGCCGGCCCGGCCGAGGGCCCGCCAGCCGGCCGTCGTGGCTCCGTGAGCGATCGAGGAGGTTCGCACGCCGTGTCCCGAGCCATCGCCGCCCCCCTCGTCCTCGCCGTCGCGATGCTCGCCGGGTGCACGAGCACCGGCGGCGAAGCCGACGTCACGGTCTCGCTCCGCGACGATGCCGTCGAGCTCGCGCCGGACACGATCGAGGCGGGCAGCGTCACGTTCGCCGCGACGAACGAGGGCACCGTCACGCACGAGATCGAGGTGTTCGCCGGGGACGTCGACCCCTCGACGCTCCCGATCGAGAACAACGTCGCCTCCACCGAGGGGCTCACCCTCGTCGACGAGATCGAGGACATCACGCCGGGCAGCACCGCGAGCCTCACGGTCGAGCTCGCGCCGGGAACGTACGTCGTGATGTGCAACCTGCCCGGGCACTTCGCGCGGGGCATGGTCGCGGTGCTCGAGGTCTCCTGACGCGCTCGGCGGAGACGCCGGGATTCGAACCCGGGAGGGAGCTCAACGCCCCCTAACCGCTTAGCAGGCGGCTCCTTTCGGCCACTCAGGCACGTCTCCGGGGCCCATCCTACGCCCGAGCAGGCCGCCCGACCCGCGCCCGGCTAGGCTGCAGCACGATGCCGGAGGTGGTCGTCGTCGGCGGTGGCGTGATCGGCGCCGCGTGCGCCGACGAGCTCGCCGCCCGCGGGCTCGAGGTCCTCCTCCTCGAGCGCGACACGCTGGCCGCCGCTGCGAGCGGGCGCAACATGGGCCTGTGGCTCCCAACGGCGGATCCGGCCACGCAGCCGCTCGCGGAGGCGAGCCTGCGGACCTACCTCGAGCTCGCCGACGGGCCGATCCCGGTCCGCGTGGACCGCACGCCGGGCCGAACGCTCTTGCTCGCCGTGGATTCGCACGACGTCGACGTCGGCGCACGGACCGCCGAGGCGCTCGCGTCGAGCGGGGCGCCGGTGGAGTCCCTGCCGCCGGAGGCGATCGTGCGGCTCGACGCCGCCCTCGCCGCGGACCTCGCCGCCGGCTGGCTCGTGCCCGAGGGGCGACGCCTCGATCCCGGCGCGCTGGCGATCGCCCTGGCCGCCCGTGCGCGGTCGCGCGGTGCCCGGATCGAGCTCCACACGACGGTTCGTGCCCTCGCGCGCCACGGCGAGCGCGTGACCGGCGTGTTCACCGATCGCGACGCGATCGCCGCCCGGGTGGTCGTCGTCTGCGCCGGTCCTTGGAGCCCCTGGCTCCTCGAGCCGCTCGGGGTGGACCTGCGGGTCCGGGGCTCGCTCGGATGGGTCGTGCGGGTGGGCCCGTCCCCCGGCCTTCCCCGCACGCTCGTGGAGGCCGTCGGATGGCGCCGGTGGGGCGGCCGCGCGAGCGCATGGCCCACGGCCGGCGAGGTCGCGCGCGGCGGCCTCGAAGGGTTCGCGACCGCGCCGGCGTTCGCGCCCCACGACGACGGCTCGATCACGATCGGCGCGCTGCATCAGCCGTGGCTCACCCCGGAGCCTCCCTCCCCCGCGCCGATCCGAACGCTGCTCGCCGAGGCGATCCGGGTCGCCCCTGCGATCGACGCCGCGCCGGTCGCGTCCTCGCGATGGTGCGTCCGCCCCACCTCGCCCGACGACCGACCGATCGTCGGTCGGGTGGCCGAGGGGCTGTGGGTCGCGACCGGCCACGGCTCGGAGGGCGTGATCCTCGGCGCCGGGACGGCGCAGCTGCTCGCGGACCTGATCACCGGCGTGGCGCCCGCGATCGACCCCACTCCCTTCGACCCGTCTCGCCTCCTCGACGCGCCTCGCTAGCGCTGCAGGCGACCGCAACGGTCGAGCAGCTCGAGCGTTCGGTCGATCGGCAGGGCCGACAGGGTGTGCCCGTCGCGCCCGACGGTCGTCTCGGCCGCGACGAGCGCGTTCACCACCGCCTCCTCGGTCGCCTCGACGGTGGCTCGGAAGATCGCCGACAGCACCGAGCCCCCGTCGGCGAACGCTCCGTCGATCACCGCCCGCAGCTCGACCGTCTCACCGCGGGTCGGCAGACGGGTCGCGGTCGAGAAGGCGATCAGCTGCTCGCCGCTCGTCGTGCCGGCGTACGAGCCGCCGCGCGCGAGGCCAAGCCCCGCTCGCTGGGCGACCCGGCGGAGCTGGTGCGGGAGCAGGGGGGCGTCGGTGGCGACGACGACGATGCACGAGCCGTCCGCATCACCGTCGGGCAGGGGGAGATCGGTGAGCGCCTCGCCGACCCGCACGCCGTCGATCAGGAGATCCGGCCGCTCGCCGTGGTTCGTCAACACCAGGACGCCGACCGTGAACCCCCCGCGATCGTCCGGCAGGACGCGGGAAGCGGTGCCGATCCCGCCCTTCAGGTCGAAGCCCTGCATCCCGACCCCAGCCCCGACACACCCCTCGGCCACCGCGCCGGCGGTGGCGCTCTCGAGCGCGGCCGCGACGTCGGCGTCGTCGACAGGAGCGCTCAGGACATCGGACAGGAAGGAGTCGTCGCACTCGGTGACGCACGGCATGACGGTCTCGCCGGCGCTCGCGGAGCGTCCCGCGATCCAACGAACCGCGGCGTCGTACACCCGCCCGATCAACAGCGACGACGTCAGCAGGATCGGGCTTTCGAGGACTCCCCACTCCCGGATCGTGTTGATCCCGATCAGCTCGCCGTAGCCGTTCAGGATGTGCACGCCGGCGTAGACCGGCGCATCCCAGGGGTCGCCGTCGTGGGGCCAGATCGCGGTCACGCCGGTCCGAACGGCGTGCGGGTCGCCGTCGGCCCCCCGAACCACCGAGCGGTGCCCGACGCGCACGCCCGCCACGTCGGTGATCGCATCCAGCGGCCCCGGACGGCCGCGACCGATCCGGATCCCCAGGTCACGGGCGCGGGGTCGGCTCACGGCCGCTACGATATCGGTCCTGCCATGCCGATCCTCGCCCTCGGGATCTCCTTCCCGCGCGCTCCGATCGAGCTGCTCGAGCGGCTCGCGTTCACCGACGACGACCTGGCCAAGGCCTCCCGGCGGGTCGGCGATCTCGAGGGGCTCGAGGAGGCCGTCGTCCTGTCGACCTGCAACCGGGTCGAGGTCTACGGCAGCGTCGCGAGCTACCACGCGGGCTTCCTGGCCCTGAAGCGGCTCCTGGCCGAGACGCGCGGGATCGACCCCGACGAGCTCGCGGGCCCCCTGTACGCGCACTGGGAGCAGCAGGCCGCCGAGCACCTGTTCGCGGTCGCGGCCGGGCTCGACTCGCTCGTCCTGGGGGAGACCCAGATCCACGCGCAGGTCCGCGAGGCGCTCCGCCGCGCCGAGGCAGAGGGCACCGCCGGCCCGGCGCTCACGGCCCTGTTCCACGCGGCCGGCCGCGCCGGGCGCCGGGTGCGCCAGGAGACCTCCCTCGGCGCGGCTCCGGACGCTCTCGTAGCGCTCGCCGCGACGCTCGCCGAGGCAGCGCTCGGCAGGCTCGCCGGCCGTCAGGTCGTCGTCGTCGGCGCGGGCCAGATCGCCGGGCTCGCGGTGAAGCACCTGCGTGCGAGGAACGTGGGCCCGGTGCGGATCCTGAACCGCTCGCTCGAGCACGCGCGCGCCCTGGCCGCGCGCACCGATTCGGAGGCCGGCGAGCTTCACACGCTGGCCCGCGCGCTCGTCTCGGCCGACCTCGTCGTGAGCGCGACCGGCGCGGCCGGCCTCGTCGTTCACCGCGACGAGGTCGCTCGGGCGATCGCCGCACGTCCGTCGCGGCCCCTCGTGCTCGTGGACCTCGCCGTGCCTCGTGACGTCGACCCCGAGGTCGCCTCCGTCGACGGGGTGCGGGTGATCGACATCGTGGCGCTGCGGGACCGGATCGTGGCCGACCGCGAGGAGGGCGCGGCCGACGACCTCGCGCGGGCCCGTAGGATCGTCGACGAGGAGGTCCGGCGCTGGGTCCTTCGCCGTCGAGGCGACGAGCTCGCGCCCCTGATCCGTTCGATCCGACGCCGCGGCGACGAGGTCGTCCGCGCGGAGCTCGAACGACACGCCGCGCGCCTCGCCGGGCTCACGCCCGACGAGCGGCAGGCCGTGGAGGCCCTCGCCCGCGGGATCGCCGCCAAGCTGCTGCACGACCCGATCGTCGGGCTGAAGGAGCGCTCCGAGCCCGGCGCGGACCGACTCTACGCGCGGTTGCTCGCGGAGCTGCTCGGGATCGACCCCGACGCCCCGTGAACGCCCGCACCGTGCGGATCGGAACCCGGCGGTCGGCCCTCGCCACGACCCAGGCCGAGGCGGTCGCGGCGCTCCTGCGCACCCAGGGGCTCGATGCAGAGCTCGTCGCGATCGCAACCGCCGGCGACGAGGGGACCGAGGGCGCGACCTCGCCCCGAGGGCGCAAGGGCCTGTGGGTCGACGCGATCGTCGAGGCCCTGCGCGAGGGCCGGATCGACGTGGCCGTGCACTCGGCCAAGGACCTACCGGCCGAGGAGGACGAGGACCTCGTGATCGGCGCGGTCCCCTGGCGCATCGACCCTGCCGACGTCGTCGTCTTCCGCGAGCGCTCCGACCTCGCGCCGGGACTCGTCGTCGGCACCTCGAGCCTGCGGCGGCGCGCGCAGCTGCTGGCCGCCTTCCCCGGGGTCGGGGTGACGGAGCTCCGCGGCAACGTCGACACGCGCCTGCGCAAGCTCTCGCTCGGCGCCGTCGACGCGCTCGTCCTGGCCGCGGCCGGACTCGAGCGGCTGGGGATCCGGCCGGCACACGTGCGCCGCCTGTCGGTCGGGGAGATGGTGCCGGCGCCCGGGCAGGGGAGCCTGGCGATCCAATGCCGCAGGCAGGACCGCGTCACCAGGGCGCGCCTCGTCCCCCTCGACCATCGCCCCTCGCGGCTCGCGCTCGAGGCCGAACGCGCGCTCGTCCGGCAGCTCGGCGGCGGCTGCGCGCTGCCCCTCGGCGCGATCGCGGCCGTCCGGGACGACACGGTCCGCCTGGCCGCCGTCGTCGCCGCCCCCGACGGCTCGCGGGTCCTGCGCGCTGCGGCAGAGGCGGCCTCCCCCGAGCGCGCGGCCGAGCGCGTCGGCTCGCGGCTCCTCGCGGACGGCGCCGACCGGATCCTCGCCGAGGTCCGGGGGCCGTGAGGGGCTCCCCGCTGGCCGGGCGCACGATCCTCGTCACCCGACCGACCGAGCGCGCGGAGCCGCTCGTGCGGGCGCTCGAGGCCCGCGGCGCTCGCCCGATCCTCGCGCCGACGATCCGGATCAGCCCGGCGCGATCGGCGGACCTCACGCGAGCGCTGCGCGAGCTCGCCGGAGGCGGGTTCGACTGGATCGTGTTGACGAGCCCGGCCACGGTCGGCGTGCTCGCCGACCGTCTCTCGGGACCCCACGAGGTTCGGGCGCGCGTCGCGGCGATCGGGGACGGGACGGCCGAGGCCTTCCGTCGCTGGGCCGGCCGTCGGGTGCACCTGCAAGCCACCCGCTTCACCACCCGCGATCTCGCCCGGGCCTTCCCGAAGGGCCAGGGGCGCGTCCTGTGCCCCCGCGCCGACATCGCGCCGCCCGGGCTGGAGGCGACCCTCGAGCGCAAGGGCTGGGAGCCGGTGCGCGTCGACGCCTACCGCACGACCTTCCCACGCCGGCTGCCACCCGAAGCGCGGGCGGCCCTCGCCGAGGGCCGGGTCGACGCGATCGCGTTCACGAGCGCCTCGACCGTGCAGGGCTTCGTGCGGGCCGCGACGGTCGTGCGCGGTCGACCGCGCGTGGCCTGCATCGGGCCGGTCACGGCCCGAGCGGCGCGCGAGCACGGCCTGCCCGTCCACGCGGTCGCCGCCCCCCACACGACCGAGGGCCTCGTGGCCGCCCTGGAGCGCGCCCTGGCCCGGGGACGAGCGAGCGCGCCTCCGGACCCGTAGGCTGGGGTCGATGGAGCGCTCCGAGCGGCTCTTCACGCGAGCCCGACACGTGATCCCCGGCGGCGTCAGCTCACCGGTCCGGGCCTGGGGCGCGGTCGGCGGCGTTCCCCGGTTCATCGAGCGGGGCGAGGGCGCCTACGTCTGGGACGCCGACGGGATCCGCTACCTCGACCTGATCCAGTCGTGGGGCGCGCTGCTGTTCGGGCACGCGCGTGCGGAGATCGTCGAGGCGGCCGCGGAGGCGGCGCGCCGCGGCACGTCGTTCGGCGCCCCGACCGAAGGCGAGGTGGAGCTCGCCGAGCGGATCGTTGAAGCCCTTCCGGGCGTCGACCAGGTTCGGTTCGTCTCCAGCGGCACCGAGGCGGTGATGAGCGCGATCCGCCTGGCCCGCGGCGCGACGAAGCGCGACCTCGTCCTCGCCTTCGACGGCTGCTACCACGGTCACGCCGACACGCTCCTGGCGATCGCCGAGGGCAGCGGCCTCGCGACGTTCGGCATCCCCGGATCGCCCGGTGTCACCGAGGGCACGGCGCGCGACACCCTGAAGGCGCCGTACAACGACCTCACCGCGGCCGGCGAGCTCTTCGCGGCCCATGGGGAGCGGATCGCCGTGGTCGTCGTCGAGCCGGTCGCCGCCAACATGGGCGTCGTGCCGCCGATCCCGGGCTTCCTCGAGGGCCTACGGGAGCTGTGCACGGAGTACGGGGCCCTGCTGCTGTTCGACGAGGTGATCACCGGCTTCCGCATCGCCTACGGCGGCGCGCAGACGCTCTACGGCGTGACGCCGGACCTCACGACGCTCGGCAAGGTGATGGGCGGGGGGTTCCCGTGCGCGGCCTTCGGCGGGCGCGCCGAGATCATGGCCCACCTCGCGCCGGTCGGGCCCGTGTACCAGGCGGGAACCCTCAGCGGGAACCCCGTCGCCGTCGCCGCCGGGATCGCGGCCCTCGATCTCGCGCGCAAGCTCGACCCCTATCCCGACCTGGAGCGCCTCGCGGCGCGGCTGGCGTCCGAGCTCGCCGACGCCTTCGCCGCAACCGATCTTGCGGCCACCATCAACCGCGCCGGATCGTTGCTGAGCGTCGCGTTCACGCCGGGGCCGGTCCGGAACTTCGAGGCCGTCAGGGCGGCCGACCACGAGCGGTTCGCGCGGTTCTTCCACCACCTGCTCGCGCACGGGGTCCTGCTCCCCCCCTCGGGCTACGAGCTGTGGAGCCTGAGCGCCGCCCACGGCGACGTCGAGATCGATCGGATCGTCGAGGCGGCGCGCTCCTTCAAGGGCTGAGATGGCAGGCGCTGAGATGGGCTTCCCCGACCAGCGACCCCGACGGATGCGGCGCACCGCGGCGCTGCGCGCGCTCGTTCGCGAGACCGACCTGCGCCCCGACGACCTCATCGCGCCGATGTTCGTGAAGGAGGGGATCGACGAGCCGGTCCCGATCGCCTCGATGCCGGGCCAGCACCAGCACACGATCGACTCGCTGCGCGCGGAGGCCCTCGCGATCGCCGAGGCGGGTGTGCGGGCCTTCGTCCTGTTCGGCGTCCCGGCCCGCAAGGACGCCGAGGGCTCCGAGGCCTGGAACCCCGAGGGGATCGCCCAGCGCGCGATCGCGGCGCTGCGCTCGGAGTTCGGCGACGACGCCGTGGTGATCGCCGACCTGTGCCTGGACGAGTACACCGACCACGGGCACTGCGGCGTGCTGAACGAGCGACGCGAGGTCGACAACGACCGCACCCTCGTGCTGTACCGACGCATCGCGCTCGCCCAGGCCCAGGCGGGGGCGCACATGGTCGCGCCGAGCGGCATGATGGACGGCCAGGTCGGGGAGATCCGCGACGCGCTCGACGAGGCGGGACATCAGGACGTCGGGATCCTCGCCTACGCGGCGAAGTTCGCGAGCGCGCTCTACGGCCCGTTCCGCGAAGCGGCCGAGGGCGCGCCCCGCTTCGGCGATCGCGCCGGCTACCAGCAGGACCCCGCCAACGCCGACGAGGCGCTGCGGGAGATCGTGGCTGACATCGAGCAGGGCGCCGACGTCGTCATGGTCAAGCCGGCCCTGCCGTACCTCGACGTCGTCCGGCTCGCGAAGGACGCCACCGGGTTCCCCCTGGCCGCCTACCACGTGAGCGGCGAGTACGCGATGGTCAAGGCGGCGGCGGCCAACGGGTGGCTCGACGAGCGACGGACCGTCCTGGAGCTCCTCACGTCGATCCGGCGGGCGGGCGCCGACCTCGTGCTCACCTACCACGCGCGCGACGCCGCGGTGTGGCTGCGACAGGGGTGAGCCGCCTCAGGCGGCGAGGTGCGCCCCCCGACCCTGCGCCGCCACGGGCGCGGGGTCGGGGAGCGCGATGCAGAACGTGCCGATGACGGATCCCAGCTCGTCGTGCATCGGCGAGACGCGGCACCGCACCACCTCGAGGTTCCCCCGGAGCGTGAACAGCCCCTCCTCGTCCGACAGCGCCGCGACGTGCGCCTCGAGCACCGCGAGGCTCGGGCCCTCCATCCCGAACACGTCCAGCAGGTCCCGGCCCTCGCAACGGTCGGGGTCGCAGCCGAGCAGCGCCGCGGCGGCCGGGGTGACCGATCGCATCCGAAGGGCGGCGTCCGTCGACCACAGCAGCGCCGGGGCGTCTCCCCGGAGCTCGTCGCGGTGCGCGGGAGCGACGCTCACGGCCGACGTGGGGTCCGGAACCGCAGGCCGGCGAGGCGGGGTCCAGGACGGGTCCGAGTCCGTGATGCCGATCAGCTCCCACTGGCGCATGCCGCTCCCTCCTCCACGGGTCGGTCCGCTACCTCGCATCGGGTACGCGGGGGTCGTGGGCGCAGCGGCCCGACGGGCGATTTCGGGGACCGCCACGACGACCGACACGCGCTCGGCCGAAGGACCTGGGTCCTTCGCCGCGGCAGCGCCGACCGCCCGGCGTGGGTGGCGCTCTCGACGCCCGGATCCCGTGGTCAGCCACCTTCCGGCACTTGGCCCGCGCGGCGTCGGGGCCGCGGGTTCGGGCGCACGGCCCCGGGACGTTGCGGCAGACTGGAGGGGAGGGTCCCCGGACGGGGGCTCGTTCCCACCCTCGAGGGGAGGAGCCGCATGACCACCGAGACCGCGACGTTCGGAGCCGGTTGCTTCTGGGGCGTCGAGTGGGTGTTCCGGCGGGTCCCGGGCGTGCTCGAAGTCGTGTCCGGCTACGCCGGCGGGACGACGCCCGACCCGACGTACGAGGAGGTCTGCTCGCACACGACCGGCCACGCCGAGGTCGTGCGCGTGACGTTCGACCCCGAGCGCGTCACCTACGAGCAGCTCCTCGAGATCTTCTGGGCGATGCACGACCCCACGCAGGTGGACCGCCAGGGGCCCGACGTCGGCGACCAGTACCGCAGCGTGATCTTCACGCACTCCCCGGAGCAGCAGGCGGCCGCCGAGGCCTCGCGCGGACGCGCGCAGGCGCGCCACGACCGCCCGATCGCGACCGAGATCCGGCCCGCGCCGGCCTTCTACCCCGCGGAGGACTACCACCAGCGCTGGTACGAGCGCAGAGGCGGGACGCCCTACTGCCACGCGCTGCCGATGACCACGCTCCGCGAGCTCGGCCTGGCGCCGACCGCGTCGGCGTGAGCCGCGGCCGGGGGCCCTCAGGGCTCGGCGGAGAACCCCGCGATCCGGTGGGAGCCGTCGCACAGCGGCTGCGCCCGCGACCACCCGCAGCGGCACAGCGACAGCCGATCGGCCGAGGGCGCCGGACGGCCCCCGTGACGGACCGGAACCCCGCCGGCGACCCGGATCGGGCCGTTCGGCTTGAGCGCGAGCGCCGGGGACGAGGGCGTCGGGACGTCCCACGTGAAGGGCCGCGGCGCCGGGCCGTCCGCCGGCTCCTCGACGAAGCACCGGTAGGGCGGCTCGCGATCGCAGCGGGGCATCAGCGAGGAGCGTCCGCAGCGGCAGAGCGGGTACGGCTCCTCCCCGGCCTCCGCGACGCGGGCGAGCGACCATCCCGGCAGCCCCTTGGCGACCCCCGGCGCCCGCACGAGCCGAAGCACCGGCAGGCCGAACACGAGGGCCGGGCCTCCCGGGATGACGTCGACGCGAGGCTCCGTCCCGACAGAGCGGGAACCGGTTCGCACGGACACCCATCGTAGGCGGTGGCGGCCGAGCCGCTACCGCTCACCGTCGTCGCCGTCGCCTACACTCGACGAACACGTGTTCGACGAGCTCTCCCCCGAGCAGCGGCAGGCGGCCACCCACGGCGACGGCCCCCTGCTCGTCCTCGCGGGCGCGGGGACGGGCAAGACGACCACGCTCGCGGCCCGGGTGGCGCACCTGCTCGCCACCGGGGTGCCGGCCGAACGGATCCTCCTGCTCACCTTCAGCCGCCGAGCGGCCGCCGAGATGCTCGCCCGGGCCGGACAGCTCGCCCGCAGCGCCGGGGCCGACCGCGTCTGGGGCGGCACGTTCCACGCCGTGGCCAACCGCCTGCTCCGGCTCCACGGGCGAGCCGTCGGCCTGCCACCCGACTTCACGGTGCTCGACCAGGCCGACGCGGCCGACGTGCTGGACCTCATCCGCGAAGAGCTCGGGTTCACGAGCCACGTCCGTCGCACACCGCGCAAGGCGACGCTCGCGGCGATCTACTCCCGGACGGTCAACACCGGCGAGCGCCTCGAGACCGTCATCGCGCAGCGGTTCCCGTGGTGCCGCGACGACCTCGAGCCGATCCGAGCGATCGTGCGCGCCTACACCGCGCGCAAGCGCGCCTCCCACCTCGTCGACTTCGACGACCTCCTGCTCTTGTGGAAGGCGCTCGCGACCGACCCCTCGACCCGCACCGAGCTCGCCGGCGCCTTCGACCACATCCTCGTGGACGAGTACCAGGACACGAACGCCGTGCAGGCCGACATCCTCGAAGGGATGCGGCCGCCCGACGGACCGCGGAACCTCACCGTGGTCGGCGACGATGCCCAGGCCATCTACGGGTTCCGAGCGGCGACCGTCCGGAACATCCTCACGTTCGGCGAGCGGTTCCCCGGTGCGAGGGTGATCCGGCTGGAGCACAACCGGCGCTCGACCCGGCCGATCGTCGAGGTGGCCAACGCCGTGATGGCCGAGGCGCGAGCCCGACTCGACAAGCGGCTCACGAGCGAGCGCGACGGGGCGCGACCCACCCTCCTCGCGTGCGACGACGAGCGTGATCAAGCCGATGCGGTCTGCCGGTCGATCCTCGAGCACCGCGAGCGGGGGGTAGCGCTCCGGGAGCAGGCGGTGCTGTTCCGCACCGCTCACCACGTCGACCTCCTCGAGATCGAGCTCACCCGACGGTCGATCCCCTACGTGAAGTACGGGGGCCTGCGCTTCCTCGAGGCGGCCCACGTCAAGGACGCGCTCGCGCTGCTGCGGATCTGCGAGAACCCGCGGGACGAGGTCGCCTGGTTCCGCGTCCTGCAGCTCGTCGAGGGGGTCGGGCCCGCCCGCGCACGGCGATTGCTCGACGAGCTCGGCGCGCGTGGCGGGGCGGAGGGCCCGGTCGACCTCGCGGCGCTGCTGCTCCCCGACCTTCCGCCTCGGACCGCCCAGGGGCTGCGGGATCTACGGGGGCTCCTCGCGGCGTGTCGAAGCGGCGCCCTCGACGTGGCCGCGCAGCTCGAGCGGATCCGCGACTGGCTCCAGCCGGCGATCGAGCGCCGCCCCGGCTCGGTCGCCGCACGGCTCGCCGATCTCGACCAGCTCGCCCTCCTGGCTCGAGCCTCGCCGTCGCGGACGCGGTTCCTGGACGAGCTCACGCTCGATCCGCCGTCGTCGACGAGCGACCTCGCGGGACGCCCCGTCCTCGACGAGGACTGGCTCGTGCTGTCGACGATCCACTCGGCCAAGGGCCTCGAGTGGGACGTGGTCCACCTGATCCACCTCGCCGACGGCATGTTCCCCTCCGATCTGGCGACCGGCGACGAGGAGGAGGTCGAGGAGGAGCGGCGCCTCCTGTACGTCGCGATCACGCGCGCGCGTCACGCCCTGCACCTGTACGCGCCGCGACGCTTCCATCATCGGCCCCGTGGGCGCGACGACGCGCACTCCCTCGCCCAGCCCTCACGGTTCCTCACGCCGGCGGTACGGGCCGTTCTCGAGGAGCTCGCAGGCGACCGGAGCGACGGCGGCGAGTGCGTACCCGCGATCACCGGGGTCGCGACGATCGACGACCTGCTGTCGGAGCTGTTCGGCTGACGTCCCGCCGCAGCGGGTGCTGGCCGGGGATCCGTATCCTGGGCGCGTGCCGCCCGCAGCCGTCCTGTTCGATCTATACGACACCCTGGTCGAGGGGAGCTGGGACGACTGGCACCGCTGGCTCGCCGGGCAGCTCGGCGTGGCGCCGTCGGTCCTGCGCGCGGCCTACGACCGCACCCGGCCGGCGCGCAGCGTCGGCGCCTACTCCGACGAGCAGGCCGACCTTCGCGCGGTGCTCGAGGCGGCCGGGGTCGAGAGCCCGGCGCCGGCCCTGGTCGCCGAACTCGTCGCGGCCGAGCGTGCGTTCATGACCTCCAACGTGCACCTGCACGACGACGCGCTGCCGGTGCTTCGCGCTCTGCGCGACCGAGGGGTACCCACGGCGCTCGTGAGCAACTGCTCGCACAACACGACGGCGGTCGTCGAGCGCCTCGGCCTCGCGAACGAGCTCGACGCCGTCGTCCTGTCGTTCGCCGTCGGCGCGAGCAAGCCGCAGCCGGCGATCTACCGCCTCGCGCTCCAGCGGCTCGGCGATCCGCCGCCAGGCGACACCGTCTTCGTCGACGACCAGCCCGGCTTCTGCGACGGCGCCGCGGCCCTCGGGATCGCGACGCGGTTGATCGCTCGCACGGGGGAGCCGTCGCAGGCCGACGGCCACCGGGTGATCCGGAGCCTCGCCGAGCTCCTGGACGCCCCCTAGGCGAGGTCCTCGATCACCGAGGGCAGCGGCTTGCGGATCCCGGTCACGAAGGGGACCTCCTCTTTCGTGTAGCGACGGGCTTGCGCGTCGCGCAGACGGCGGATGCAGTCCACGAGCACGTGCGCCTCGTCGGCCTCGAAACACAAGATCCACTCCCAGTCCCCGAGCCCGAACCCGCTCGTGGTGTTCGCGAGGACCTCGGGGAACTCGCGACCGATCACGCCGTGTTCGGCGAGCATCGCGGCGCGCTCCTCCCTGGGCAGCAGGTACCACTCGGGGGTGCGCACGAAGGGGTAGACACAGGCGATCCGCTTCGGCGGCGTCTGCTTGACGAAGGCCGGCGCGTGGTCGGCGGTGAACTCCGCCGGCTTGACGACGCCCATGAACGACCAACGAAGCTCGAGCCCCGAGCCGATCCGGGTACGGCGGATCTCGACGAGGAGCCGCTGGAGATCGTCGGGGGAGGGCGCCACCAGCCAGAGCATCAGGTCGGCGTCGGCGCGGAACCCGACGGTGGAGTACGCGCCGCGCAGGTGCACCCGATCCGTTTTCCCCTCGAGCAGCTCCTGGAGCTCACGGGCGCCGCCGACAACGAGCTCTGGATCACGCAGCGACGCTCGGAGCTCGGGCGTTGCGCGGAACACCGGGTACAGGACGTAGGTCGTCTCGCTCATGGCACCCGCTCCGTTGACCGGAACCCGCGGAGGATCTCGGCGAGCGCTCGCGTCTGCTCGCTCGCCGAACGCACGCAGTCGGCGATCCCCACGCCATCGTAGGACGAGCCCACGAGCACGAGGCCCGGCGGCAGATCCGCGCGGATCCGCGCGACCCGCTCCAGGTGGCCGAGCTCGTACTGAGGCATGCCGCCCGACCAGCGGACGACCGCAGCGTGCTCGGGGGCCTTGGGCAGCTCGAGGAGGGCCGTCAGGTGGCGCGCGCAGGCCTCCACGATGGAGGCGTCGTCGGCGTCCACGACCTCCTCCGCGCCGGCCCCCCCGACGAAGCACCGGATCACCGCGCGGGTGCCGAACGCCGGCTCCGGCCACTTCCTCGACAGCAGGGTGGCGGCGAGCATCGGCGCACGGCCGGCGGGGACGACGAACCCGCTCCGCTCCGGGAGCGCCTCCCCGGTGCCCTCCGCGTAGACCATCAGCACCACAGCCGTCGAGACCGCACGGATCTCGGCGAGCTCTTCGGCGGCGCGCCGGGCGATCGGCTCCAGGAGCGCTCGCGCGGTCGAGGCGGGGACGGCCAGCACGACCGCGTCGACCGCGATCGGGTCGGCCTCGGCGACGTGCACACGCCAACCTCCCTCCTCCCGGACGAGCGCCCGAACGCGTGCGTGCGTGCGCACCCGCGGACCGAGCCGGCCAGCGAGCTCCTCCGCGAGCCGGTGCACGCCACCGATGGGACGCAGGAACATCGGCCCCGGGTCCTGGCGACGGGCGATCCGGCGCGCGGCCTGCGCCCCGCGGATCAGGCTCCCCTGCCAGGCCTCCCAGTCCGCGAGCTCGGGGAACGTCGCCCGGACCGAGAGGCGGTCGACGTCGCCGGCCACGAGCCCGGCGAGCAGGGGCGCGACCGCCGCCTCGGTCGCCTCGTCACCCAGCCGCCGGCGCAGCAGCGAGCCGAGCGTCTCGTCGCCGGGCCCGCGGCGCCGGCGGATCACCAGGTCGCCGAGCGCCCGCAGCCGGCCGCGGCGCGACACCCCCGGCCAGCGCAGCACGTCCCCCACGTCGCCGGGGATCCCGAAGGGCGCGTCCGCGGGGAACGCGACCAAGCCCCGGGGGGTCCACAGCAGCGCCGACGACGCGGCCGGCGGCTCGAGCTCGAGGCCGAGCTCCCGGGCGAGCTCGACCGCCCAGGGCTTGCGCCCGACGAACGAGTCCGGTCCGGCAGGCAGCACGAGCCCGCCCACGGCCGTCGTGGCGACCTTGCCGCCGACGCGCCCGTCGGCCTCGAGCACGACGACCTCCGGCGCGGGGTCGAGCGCGGTGAGGCGGTGAGCCGCGGCCAAGCCGGCGATCCCCGCGCCGACGACGGCGACGCGCGCGCTCATCCCGACGCCGCCACCCCCCTCGGCCGCGCCGAGGTGGTCGCGGACCACGTCGGCGAGCACGTCGCAGAACGCCGGGTCGGCGTTCGGCATCCTTGTGCGCACGAAGGGGATGCCGACGCGCTCCGCCGTCGCGCGGGCCTCGATGTCGAGGTCGTAGAGGGTCTCCAGGTGGTCGGCCACGAACCCGGCCGAGCACACGACCACGGCGGGCCGCCCCTCGGCTCCGAGGCGCTCGATCTCCTCCTCGATCGACGGCCCCCACCACGGATCGTCGGTCCGCCCCGCCGACTGCCAGGCGATCCCGTAGCTGCGAAGGCCGGTCGCCGCGGCGACGAGGTCGGCCGTTGCCAGAAGGCCGTCGCGGTAGCGGCACGAAGCCTCGCAGCGATCGCAGTGCTTGCAGCGCAGGGAGCCGTCGCCGAGCCGCCGGGTCGGCAGGGAATGGGCCGAGAACAGGACGTGCGCCCCCCGCCCGGGCCTCGGGCGCCAGGGTCTGCAGGGCTTCTGACACCCGGCCGGCGAGGAACCGGATGAACGACGGGTGGTCATGCCACGCGCGCACGTAGGTGAACGACGGGTCCGGCTCGGATCCGAGCGCGCGCTCCACACGCTCGACGTAGGTCTCCACCGACATCCCCGACCAGTGCGGCGCCATGACGATCCCGACCGCCCGCGCGATCCCGTCGGCGCGCATCCGTTCGACGGCGTCGGGGATGAACGGGGGGGAGTGCTTCATCCCCAGGTACGCGCGGAACCGCTTCCCGCCTGCGGCGTTCAGTCGCTCCACGAGGCCTTCCGCCTGTGCCGTCGTCGTGTCCAGCAGCGGAAACACGTTGCCGATCGCCGCGTAGCGCTCCCGGAGCTCCTGCAGGTGCTCGGGCGAGGGAGCACGTCCGCCCCGGATGTCGGTGTAATAGCGCTCGATGTCCTCGGGCCCGGCCGCGGTCCCGTAGGCCATCACGAGCACGCCGATCTCGTCTGTACGACGTGCGCCGTCGCCCGGGCCGCTCATGCCGTCGTCCTCTCGCTCACGCGGTGCACGAGCTCGACGAGACGCTGCAGGTGCTCGACGGGCGTCTCGGGCAGCACGCCGTGGCCCAGGTTGAACACGTGCCCGTCGCGACCGCCGGCCCGCGCGAGCACGTCGCGCGCGCGGCGCTCGACGACCTCCCAGGGGGCCAGGAGCGCCGCCGGGTCGAGGTTGCCCTGGATGGCGACGTCGGTGCCCACGCGCTCCCAAGCGACGTCTAGTGGGACCCGATGATCGACGCCGATCACCGAGCCGCCCGCGCGGCGCATCGACGCGAGCAGCTCCCCCGTGCCCACTCCGAAGTGCACGACCGGCACGCCCAGATCCGCGATCGCCTCGAACAGCCGTCGCATGTACGGCAGCACCCCCCGCTCGTAGTCCTCCGGCGCCAGCGCCCCCGCCCACGAATCGAACACCTGCAGCGCCCTCGCGCCGGCCGCGACCTGCGCCCGCAGGTGCGCCACGACGATCGAACCGAGCGCCTCCATGAGCCGCGCCCAGGTCGCCTCGTCACCGAACAGCAACGCCTTCGTCCGGGCGTGGTCCCGGCTCGGTCCGCCCTCGACGAGGTAGCTCGCCAGGGTGAAGGGGGCGCCGGCGAAGCCGATCAGGGGCACGGACAGGGTCGCGGCGAGCTCCCGGATCGCCTCCACGACGTAGGGCTCGTCCTGCTCGGGCTCGAGCGGACGCAGCCTCTCGAGGTCCGACCGGGTGCGGACCGGCTCGTCGATCACCGGGCCGCGACCGGGCTCGATCCTGATCGGAAGGCCGATCGCGGCGAGCGGAACGGTGATGTCGCTGAACACGATCGCCCCGTCCAGCGGCATCCGACGCAGCGGCTGCAGCGTGAGCTCCACGACCTCCTCGGGGTGTCGACAGGTCTCGAGCACGTCTCGGTCGCGGCGCAGCGCCCGGTACTCCGGGAGGTACCGGCCCGCCTGCCGCATGAACCACACGGGCGTACGGTCGACGGGCTCCGAGCGGAACGCGCGCAAGAGCCGATCCGAGGAAAGGGCCACGCGTCCAGCATACGGACGAAGCGCGCAGGCGGCCCCGCAGGCCGGACACCGTGGCCGACCGCGGGTTAGACCAGGCCGATCTCGGGCACCTCCCGAACCGCCGAGGTCTGCACACCCGCGTGACGGTCCACGGCCGCCTTCGCGGCGTCGACGAGGCGCTGGGGGTCGAAGGGCTTCACGAGCCAGGCGGCGGCGCCCAGCCGCTCTGCCCTCGCGCGATCCTCCGGGTGCCGGCTGCCGGAGCACACGACCACCCGCGTCGCGTCGCCGCTTCGGTGTAGCTCCTCGAGCACGGTCCAGCCGTCGAGCCCGGGCAACATCACGTCCAGCACGACCGCGTCGGGTCGCTCGACCGCGATCCGACGCAGCGCCGTCGCTCCGTCGCCCGCGAGCATCGTCTCGAACCCGGCCGCTCGGAGGTTCACCTGCAGGACGACGAGCTGGTCGGGGTCGTCCTCGACGATCAGCACCCGGGGTCGGCGCAGCAGGCTCACCCGCGCCCTCCCGCCACCGCCGCCCTGAGCGCCTCCACCTCGGCGAGCGCGGCGCGCTCGGCTTCGTACAGGCGCGCGTTCGCGATCGCCCCGGCGGCCTGTTCCGCGAACACCGAAACCGCCCGCAGGTCGTACTGGGTGAAGCCGACGCCGACCGCCGCGTTGACGTTCAGCACCCCGAGCACCTCGCCTCGATGCACGAGCGGCACGGACATGGCGCTCTCGACGTAGGGCTCGCGATCGGCGAGACCCGGGAACTCACGCGGGTCCGCGTGCCCGTCGATCAGGATCGGCTCTCGGCGCAGCGCCACGAGCCCCGCGATCCCCTCGCCGAGCCGCAGACGTCCGCCCACCGCCTCGATCCGCCCCTGAACGCAGGCGGCGACGAGATGGTCGCCCTCCAGGAGCATGATCGATCCGCCGCCCGCGTCGAGCAGCTCCGTCGCGCTGCGAAGGATCGTGTCGAGCACGTCGCGGAGCTCCAGCGAGGCGTTCACCGCGCGGCCGGCCTCGAGCAGCAGGGAGACCTCGTGGAGCCGGTTCGTGAGCGCCGCCGTCAGGACCCGCTCGTCGGTGAGCATCCGGGTCAACCGCTGCAGGGCTCGCTCCTTGTCCACGGCGTACGCGCAGAACGCGATCGAGAGCAAGACGAGCGACACGCGCAGCGTGGGCCCGGCGGCCAGATCGCTCGGGAGGAGCGAGGGCCAGGTGGCGACGACCGCCACGCCGATCGCGGCCGTGACGACCACCACCGCGGCCAGGATCCACAGCTGCATGCGGCGCCGCTCGATCGCCTCCAACGATGGCGTTCGGAACTCGCGCAGCCCCGCGACGCGCGCCTCGTGGCGCAGTCGCTCGTCGTGGGTCATGGGAGCTCGGCGCACGTTCGCTTGCCCTCGCATGGCATCCCTTGCGTCGGTATCGGGCGCGACGAGGGTCCCGTGGATAGGACGGGCGGGGGTCCCCCGAACGCCCCACGGGCCGTGGGGATCATCGCCCGGGTCGCCCCGAGGGGCTACCATGCCGTCGCCGATCCGCGGACCCGGCGCGAGGGAGCGACGACGGAGCGAGCCCGACCCCCGCCTCCTGCGCCTGCGACTCGGCCGTGAAGCAAGGGAGGAGGCATGGTCATGAGGAGACGTGCACAGCGCGGCAGCAGGGCGTGGGTGCCCGCTTCCCTGTTGCTCGTGGCGATGTTGACCTCCGCCGTCCCGGGCTGGGCGGCCACGACGCCCAAGACACGGCGGGTGAGCGTGAGCTCCGCCGGCGCGGAGGGTAACAACTGGAGCTACTACCCCTCGATCTCGGCCGACGGGCGCTTCGTGGCCTTCAGCTCCGACGCCTCGAACCTCGTGGCGGGCGACGGCAACGGCACCAGCGACGTCTTCGTGCGCGACCGGGCCACCGGGAAGACGCGGCGGGTGAGCGTGAGCTCCGCCGGCGCGGAGGGTAACAACGCGAGCTACGACCCCTCGATCTCGGCCGACGGGCGCTTCGTGGCCTTCCACTCCGACGCCTCGAACCTCGTGGCGGGCGACGGCAACGGCACCAGCGACGTCTTCGTGCGCGACCGGGCCACCGGGAAGACGCGGCGGGTGAGCGTGAGCTCGGCCGGCGCGGAGGGCAACGGCGACAGCTACGCCTCCTCGATCTCGGCCGACGGGCGCTTCGTGGCGTTCCACTCCAACGCCTCGAACCTCGTGGCGGGCGACGGCAACGGCACCAGCGACATCTTCGTGCACGACCGGGCCACCGGGAAGACGCGGCGGGTGAGCGTGAGCTCCGCCGGCGCCCAGGGCAACGGCGCGAGCTACAACCCCTCGATCTCGGCCGACGGGCGCTTCGTGGCGTTCCACTCCAACGCCTCGAACCTCGTGGCGGGCGACGGCAACGGCACCACCGACGTCTTCGTGCACGACCGGGCCACCGGGAAGACGCGGCGGGTGAGCGTGAGCTCGGCCGGCGCGGAGGGCAACGGCGCGAGCTACAACCCCTCGATCTCGGCCGACGGGCGCTTCGTGGCCTTCGAGTCGAGCGCCTCGAACCTCGTGGCGGGCGACGGCAACGGCACCAGCGACATCTTCGTGCGCGGCCCGCTGCGATGAGGACCACGACCGACTCCTGGGGCTAGCGTGCTCCTGGGGCTAGCGTGCCGGCTTAGGCTCGCGACAGCGCAGAGGCTGGCGGGAGGAGTGGGATTCGAACCCACGGGCCCCTCGCGGGACCAGCGGTTTTCAAGACCGCCGCCTTCGGCCGCTCGGCCATCCTCCCCCTCAGACGATACGCGCTGGGCGCTCGCCGGCCTTCCATGCGTCGGCCGCGCCCGATAGGCTCGCGAGCCGTGGTGGACCACCGGTCCTCGATGGGCGACCCTCCGATCGACCACCAGCGGCTGCTCGAGCAGGTTCCCGGGGTCGTCTTCGCGCTCGACGCCCGCGGCGGCGCGCGGTACGTGAGCCCGCAGGCCGAGCGGATCCTCGGGCGGCCCGCCGAGGCATGGACCGCGGATCCGTTCCTGTGGACGCGGGCGCTGCACCCCGACGACCGCGATCGGGTCGTCGAGGGCTGGCGGCGCGCCGCTGGATCGGGGCAGCCCTTCCGCGCGGAGTACCGGATGCTGCGACCCGACGGCACGGCGGTGTGGATCCGCGAGCACACCGACCCCGTGCGCGACGCCGCCGGCGCGATCGTCGGCTGGCAGGGGCTCTCGATCGACGTGACCGAGACGCACCTCGCCCAGGCGGACCGCACGACGACCGACGCCCGCTACCGGGCCCTCGTCGAGCAGCTCCCCGCCGTCGTGTACGTCGACAGCGATGAGGTCCATCCGCGAAGCCTCTACGTCTCGCCGAACGCCGAAGCGCTGCTCGGCTACCCCCCCGAGGCCTACCTCGCCGACCCGGCCCTGTGGCGGCGGACGATCCACGACGACGATCGCGAGCGGGTGCTCGCGGCCTGGGCAGAGGCGATCCGCACCGGCTCGCCCTTCCACGAGGACTACCGGTTCGTCCGCCCCGACGGCGGGATCGTCTGGGTCCGCGACACCTCGCTTCGGATCCGCGCGGCCGACGGGCGTTCCCAGTGGCAGGGCGTCATCCTCGACGTGACGACCCAGGTCCTCGCCGAGCAGGAGGTCCGCGCCTCCACCGCTCGCTACCGGGCGCTCGTCGAGAGCATCCCGGCGGTCGTCTACGAGATGGGGCCGGACGACGAGCGTCGGACCCTCTACGTGAGCCCGCACATCGAGACGCTCCTCGGGTACTCCCGCCAGGAATGGCTCGACCAACCCGACATCTGGATCGAGCTGCTCCACCCCGACGACCGGGAGTACGAGCTCGCCGCGCACGACCACCACACCGAGACCGGCGAGCCGTGGCGGCGGGAGTACCGGCTGATCGCCGCCGACGGACGGATCGTGTGGGTCCGCGACCAAGCCGTCCTCGTGCGCGACGAGCGCGGTCGGCCGCAGACCTGGCAGGGCGTGCTCGTCGACATCACCGGCCCGAAGGAGCTCGAGGAGCAGCTGCGGACCGCCAACGAGGAGCTCGAGTTCCGGGTCCGGGCCCGCACGGCGCAGCTCCAGGAAGCCAACGAGCTCATGGGCCTCGAGATCGCCGAGCGGCGCCGGATGGAGCGCGAGCTCCGTGACGCCCAGGAGCGCTATCGCCGGCTCGTCGAGGACGTCCCGGCGGTCGTGTACCGCTGGCAGGTCCGGCCCTCCTCCTCCACCGACCACACGTACGTGAGCCCGCAGATCGAGCCGATGCTCGGCTACACCCCTGCCGAGTGGCACCCGCGCCGGGGGGTGTGGCGGGAGCGCCTCCACCCCCACGACCGCGATCGGGTGATCGCGGCGGCGGAGCGTTCCGAGCGCACCGGCGAGCCCTTCCAGCAGGAGTACCGGTACCTCGCGAAGGACGGCCGCGTCGTTTGGGTGGCGGACCGCGCAACGCTGCTCGCGCGCGACGACGACGGACGGCCGCTCGTCTTCCAGGGCGTGATGGTGGACGCGACCGCGCGGCACGAGGCCGAACGCAAGGCCGCGGAGGTCGAGGCGCGCTTCCGCGAGCTCGCCGAGGAAAGCCCGGTCAGCCCCTGGGCCGCCGAGATCTCCTACGGGACGACCCCGCCCACGCTGCGGATCGACTACGTCGGGCCGCGGATCGCCGAAGCGCTCGGCGTCGCGCCGACGAGCTGGGCCGGCGATCGGTCGCGCTGGCTCGAGATGGTCCACCCCGACGATCGGACCTGGGTCGGAGAGCTTGCCACGCAGAACCTTTCGAGCGGGCAGTCCTGGGACGTCTGCTACCGGATGCTCGCCGCCAACGGCAGCGTCGTGTGGGTGAACGACCGTGGGCGCTGCGTGGCTCGAGACACCCAGGGACGCCCCACCCGGTTCGTGGGGACGATCGCGGACGTCACGGCCTGGCGCGCCGCCGAGACCGAGCGCGCGCGCGCCCTGGACGCCATGCGCTCGCTCGTCGAGCAGATGCCGGCGATCGCCTGGACCGAGCTCGTGGACCCCACCTCAGGGTGGCGCCGCTTCGCCTACATCGGCCCCCAGGCCCGCGAGCTGCTCGGTTACGAGCCCGAGGAGCTGATCGCCGAGCCCGATCACTTCGCTCGCATGCTCCACCCCGCCGATCGCGACCGCGTTCTGCGACGGCGCGTGGGTCGCCGACCGCAGCGCCGACACGTGGTCCGATCGGTTCCGCGTCCGCCGACGCGACGGCGCGATCCGCTGGTTCTACTCGACCGCCCGCCGCGTGACCCCGAAGGACGAGGTCCCGGCGACCTGGCAGGGCATCTGCGTCGACGTGACCGACGTGCTACCGGCCCCGGTGGAGGAGACGACGATCCGGCTCACCGAGCCCAGCCCGGTCGAGCCGACCGCCTAGGACAGCCTAGGCGCGCGGCTCCAGCACCCGCAGTCGCTCCGGAAGGTAGGGGTGCAGGCGCTCCGGGAGCGCGACCGATCCGTCGGCCCGCTGGTGGTTCTCCAGGATCGCGATGAGGGTGCGGCCGATCGCGGTCGCGGTGCCGTTCAGCGTGTGGAGCACCTCGACGCTCCCGTCGGTTCGCCGGACGCGCGTGCGCAGACGGCGCGCCTGGTAGTCCGTGCAGTTCGAGCACGACGTCAGCTCCCGGTATCGCTGCTGCCCGGGCAGCCAGACCTCGATGTCGTACTTCTTGGCCGCCGATCCGCCGAGATCGCCGGCCGCGATGTTCACCACGCGGAACGGCAGCTCGAGGTTGCCGATGATCCGCTCCTCGATCGCGACCATCCGCTCGTGGGTGTCCCACGAGGACTCCGGCGTCGTGAAGGCGAACATCTCGACCTTGTCGAACTGGTGGACGCGGAACATCCCACCTAGGTCCTTGCCGTAGCTCCCGGCTTCACGCCGGAAGCACGTCGAGTACCCCGCGTACAGGCGCGGCAGGTCGGCCTCCTCGAGGATCTCGCCCATGTGGAACGCGGCGAGCGGCACCTCGCTCGTGCCGACGAGGTACAGCCCGTCCTGCTCGATCCGGTAGATGTTGACCTCATCGGTCGGCAAGAACCCGGTGCCGTACATCGCCTCCTCCCGCACGAGCACCGGGGGGATGACCGGCACGAAGCCCTCCTCGGCGAGGATGTCGAGGGCGTGGCGCATGAGGGCCAGCTGCACGAACACGAGATCGCCCAGCAGGTACACGAACCGCGAGCCACTGGCCCGCGCACCCCGCTCGGTGTCCAGGACGCCGAGCAGCGCGCCCAACGCGGTGTGGTCCCTCGGCTCGAAGTCGAACGCCGGCGGCGCGCCGTGGTTGCGCCGCACCTCGACCGCGTCCTCGTCGGTGAACCCGTCGGGGGCGCTGTCGTGCGGCACGTTCGGCGTCGCCGCCAGGAGCTCGTCGAGCGCCGACCCCGCCGCCTCGAGCTCGGGCTCGAGGCGTTTCAGGTCGGCCGACACCGCCGCTACGCGCTCGATCAACCGGGCGCGCTCCTCGTCGGCCGCCGCTCCGATCTCCTTCGACAGCCGATTCTGCTCGGCGCGCAGCTCCTCGACCCGCCGGACGAGCTCGCGCCGCCGCTCGTCGGCGGCGAGGATCCGATCGACTGCGTCGGCGAGGTTCCGGCGAGCGAGCCCGGCGCGGAACCGCTCGGGGTCGTCGCGGATCGCTCGGACGTCGAGCATCTACGCGTTCACCCGGCTCGGCTCGCTCGGCTGACGTCGCTCCGAGCCCGCCTGCCCCTGCTCGCTCTTGCCCGGCGGCGTGCCGGCGGCGCTGTCCATGATGCTCTGCCCGTGGAACACGCCGCCCTCTTCCACGACGAGCGTCTTGGAGGTGATGTCGCCGTCGATCCTTCCTCCCCGGGCCAGGTGCGCCTTACCCTTGACCACGATGGTCCCGCGGAAGCGTCCGGCCACGCTCACGTTCTGCGCGCGGATGTCCGCCTCGACCTGGCTCTGCGGGGACAGCACGACGTCTCCCTCGGCGCTGATCTGGCCCTTGACCTGTCCGTCGATCCGCAGGCTCCCCGCCGACACGACGGTGCCCTCCAGGCGCGCACCGGCGCCCACCACCGTAACCTCCCCGTTGTCCGCCACCGTCCTCTCCCTTCCGCGCGCGTCGAGCGTCGCCGGCAACGCCTCGTCCGCGTCGTCACGTCGCCAGATCACCTCTGCGCCCCCGTCGGCTCCTTGTGCTCGGCCATGGCTTGTCGGATCGCCTCCTCTTCCTCGAGCGAGAGGTTGTGTGAGCTCGTCCCGCCGACGACCGGCTTGGCGTACACGCGGGTGTCCTGGCGACCGTTGATCGACGTCAGGACGATCCCCGTTCCGTGGTCGTCGAGCAGAGCACAGGAGAACGAGAGTCGACCCCCGACGTCCTCGAACGCGTCGTAGCGCACGAGCGCGACGCGCCGAACGCTGCCGTCGATCAGCACCTGCTGGCGACGGTCGGCGCTGTGGAGGGCTCGCACCGAGCGCTCAAGGTCATCGATCCGCTCGAGGAGGGCGCCGACGGCCTCCTCCCCCGTGCTCACCTCCGCCTCACCGCCGACACGCCGACCGCTGCCCGTGATCGAGAACAGCACGGCCAGCACGGCGAGGCCGAGCGCGATCAGCACCAGGAGCGTGAGCGTGTCGTTCGAAAAGGTCATCGACGCATCTGCTCCCCCGGGAGGGCCGAAGTATACGACGGGTGCCCCGGCCGCCGGCGGCCGTCACTGCACGTCGCGGGCGGTGAACGACCACAGGGCGAGCGCCCCGAGGATCGCGGCCCACCCCAGGAGCACGAACCAGGCCTCGCCCGGGGTCCGAAGGACGACCGCGCGGACCTCGTACCCGGCGCCGTCGCCGAGGTACGCGACGATCGGCCGCTCGCTGATGGCGGCGACGGCGTTCCGCACGAGGAGCCACGCCTGGGTTCGGACCAGGAGGCTCGCCCCGAACCCCTCCACCCCGACCAGGTAGAGGAACAGGGCGCCCAGCGCCGACACGGTCGAGCGCCCGACCGTGGCGAGCGACAGGGCGATCCCGCCGAACAGAGCCGCCACGCCCGCGGTGCGCATCGCGACCCCAACCGCCTGCGCCAGCCAGTCGGGGGGCGCTCCCTGCGTGGACCCCCGCAGGGCGACGCCGACCCGAACGAGCGCGATGAGCAGCCCCTGGAGCACGAGCGCGATCACGGCGATCGCGACGAACGCGACGATCGCGCGCACGGCCAGCAGGCGGACGCGCCGAGGCTCCCACGTCAGAAGGGTCGAGATCGCACCGCTGGACCAGTCGGCCCCGCCGAGGGAGGCGCCGAGCACGACGCCGCTGGCGACGACGATCGACGCGATCCCCTCGAGCAGGCTGCTGAGCCCGCGCAGACGAAGCTGCGGCGGCTGGACCTCGTAGAACTCGCGACGGACCGTGTCGCGGCAGTACGCCTCGAGCGAGGGGTACTCCGGCGGCAGCTCGCCGGCGGGCAGGAACCGCCCGTCGAGGCAGGCCTGCAGGTCCGCGAGGTAGGCGGGCGGCGGCGGCCCGGAAGGCGCGACCGGCGGGTGGCTGCGGGCGGTCGCGATCCCGACCCCGACGACGGTCGCGACCGAGCCGGCGACGAGCACGAGCCACGGCAACCGCCGTGAGCGAGCTCGGAGCCACTCCGATCGCCACAGACCCTTCACCCCCGCGGGTCCTCCTCGCGCGTGAGCTCGAGGAACGCCGCCTCGAGGTCTCCGCCGACCGGACGCAGCTCGCTCAGGTAGAGCCCGCGCTCCGCGAGCGCCCGGGTGATCGCCGCGCCGTGCTCGGTCGACGCCTCCACCCGCAGCTCCCGGCCGTCCAGCTCGACGGCGAAGCCGGCGTCCGCGAGCGCCGCGCGTGCGGCGGCCGGGTCGTCCACCCGTACCACGAAGCCCCGGCCTCGCACCCCGGCGAGCACCTCGTCTACCCGACCGGCCGATACCGCCCGGCCACGCGCGAGGATCGCCACCCGGTCGGCGACCTGCTGGACCTCGGAGAGCAGATGGCTCGAGACGAACACGGTCCGGCCCTCCCGCCCCAGGGAGCGGAGCAGGTCCCGCACCTCCACGATCCCAGCGGGGTCCAGACCGTTGGCGGGCTCGTCGAGCACGAGGAGGGCCGGGTCCTTGAGCAGCGCCGCGGCGATCCCGAGGCGCTGCTTCATCCCCAGCGAGTACGCACCGACCGGGTCGCCCTGGCGATCGGCGAGCCCCACCCGCTCGAGGACGCGATCGATCGCGGCGCTCGGAAGCCCCCGCAGCCTGGCGAGGATCTCGAGGTTGCGACGGCCGGAGAAGCGCGGGACGAAGGCAGGCTGCTCCACGATCGAGCCCACCCGGTCGCACACGCCAGCGAGCCCCGCGGGGACCGGCGCACCGAGCAGCCGCACGCGACCGCTCGTCGGGCGCACGAGCCCGAGGAGACAGCGGATCGTGGTCGTCTTGCCGGCGCCGTTGGGCCCGAGGAAGCCGAAGACCCCGCCCTCGGGCACCTCGAGGTCGAGCCCGCCCACGGCGATCGTCCGGCCGCCGCGGAGCCGACGGTACTCCTTGCGGAGCCCCTCGACCTCGATCACGCCCACGTCGGACGCGAGCCTACCCCGGCGAGGTGGGCGAGGGGGGAGTTGAACCCCCACGTCCGGTGAAGGACACAGGAACCTGAATCCTGCGCGTCTGCCAATTCCGCCACTCGCCCGTGGGACGATGGTAGCAGTGGCGTTCCCGGACCGGGCCGCCCGCCGCGGGCGCCGATCCGGGCCGCCCGGGGACCCCGGAGTAGGATGGGACCACGACGCGTGACCGACCCCGCGCGTCGATCCGCGTGCCGAACCTCCGCGACTTCGAACGCCGGCTCGGGGGCCTCGTGGAGGGCCTCTTCTCGAAGACCTTCCGCAGCAGCGTGCAGCCCGTGGAGCTCGCGCGGCGCGTGGTCCGCGAGCAGGACGCCGGCCGCCAGGTCGGGGTCTCCGAGGTCTGGGCCCCGAACCGTTTCGAGATCGCGCTGTCCCCCGAGGACATGCGCCGCTACGAGCACGCCGTCTCGGCCCTCGTCGCAGAGCTCGCGACGATCGTCCGCGAGAACGCGGCCGAGCGCGGTTACGGGCTCGTCGGCCCGCCCCAGATCGAGCTCGTCGCCGACGAGCGGCTGGGCCGAGGCGACATCGAGGTGCGCGCGAGCCTCGTCGAGGGGGCCGAGCCCCAACCCGAGCCCGACCGTCGGGCCCGAGCCGCGCTCGTCGTGCACGAGGACGGCTCGCCGCGGGTCGTGCCCCTCGACCGCGACGTCCTCACGATCGGTCGCCTCCCGGAGTGCGACCTCGTGCTGCGCGATCGGGGCGCGTCGCGACGGCACGCGGAGCTCCGCAGGCGTGGTGGGGACTGGGTCCTGACCGACCTCGGCTCGACGAACGGCACCAGGCTCAACGGCGCCGCGATCCAGAGCCGGCCCCTCTGCGACGGGGACCGCATCACGATCGGCACGACGCTCCTCGAGTTCCGGGCCGGCTGACATGTTCGACGACGGCGTCACGCCCTTCGCGCTCTCGGCCCTCAAGTACGCGCTGTTCGCGCTGTTGTTCCTGTTCGTGTGGCGGTCCATGCGCTGGGTGGCGCGGGGCGTCGCCGTCGAGCCGGTCCCCCGCACGGCGCCCGCGCACGCCGGACCCGCCCGACCCGAGGCCGCCGCGCTCGTCGTCCAGCAGCCCGAGGACCGACGACCGCGCGTCGTGCCGCTGGACGCGAGCGTCGTGATCGGACGCGCGCCCGAGTGCGAGCTGCGCCTGGACGACGCGTTCGTCTCCTCGCAACACGCCCGGATCTTCGCTCGCAACGGCGCGTGGTACGTGGAGGACCTCGGTTCGACGAACGGCACCTTCGTCAACGAGCAGCGGCTCGGCGCTCCAGCGATGCTGCAGCCCGGCGACCGGATCCGCATCGGGCGCACGACCGTGGAGCTGCGCCGATGAAGGTCGCCGTCGGGGTCGCCACCGACGTCGGGCTCGTCCGGTCGGGCAACGAAGACGCGTTCCTCGTCGAGCCGCCGCTGTTCGCCGTCGCCGACGGGATGGGCGGTCACCGCGGCGGCGAGGTCGCCTCCCGCCTGGCGCTCGAGACGCTCGACGCCCTGCAACGCCGTGGGGTCGGCACGCTCGCCGACCGGGTCCGCGAAGCCAACCGCGTCGTGTTCGAGCGCTCGGTACGGGACCGTCGGGTCGCCGGCATGGGAACGACGCTCACGGCCGCCGAGATCGAGGGCGGCACCGCGCGGCTCGTCCACGTCGGCGACAGCCGCGCCTACCTCCTGCGGGCCGGCGCGATGCGGCGCCTGACCCGAGACCACACGCTCGTCGACCAGATGGTCCGCGCCGGGGAGATCACCGAGGCCGAGGCCGAGGTCCATCCCCACCGCAACGTGCTCACGCGCGCGGTCGGCACCGAGCCCGACGTGGCCGTCGACGAGACGGAGCTCGGGCTGCTCGACGGGGACCGACTGCTGCTGTGCAGCGACGGGCTCACGGGGATGGTCCCCGAGGTGCAGATCCGCGCGATCCTCGAGGCCACCCCCGATCCCCAGGAGGCCGCCGACCGTCTCGTCCACGCGGCGAATCGCGCCGGAGGTCTCGACAACACCACCGTGGTCGTGATCGACGTGCGGGGCGTCGACGACCCGCCGGCCCCCTCCGGACCGGCCGCGGGATCGACGACCGCCGGCCCCGGGGTGGTGCGAGGCGTGGGGCTGCGCCGCGCGGTCCTCGCCGCGACCATCGTCCTGGTGGCCCTGGGCGGGGTGGGAGCGCTCGCGCGCGCCTGGATCGAGGACCGTTGGTACGTAGGGGTCGCCGACGGTCAGGTCGCGATCTACCGGGGGATCCCGGCGGAGGTCCTCGGGTTCCGGTTGTCGCGCGTGGAGGTGCGGACCGACATCTCCGCCGACGCGGCCCAGGCGTTGCCGCAGTACGCCGGCCTGAGCGAGGGGATCAACCAGGACGATCGCGCGGCGGCCGAGGCGCTCGTCGAGCGGATCGACGAGGACCTCCGCGTGCGGGCCGGTCAGGGGGATGCCACGCCGGAGGGCGGATGAGCACGACGGCGACGCTCCCGGCTCGGACCCGCACGGGGCTCGGGCTCCTCGTGCTCGCCTACCTCGCGTCGTTGCTCGCCTACGGGCTCGTCGGACTGGGCCTTCGGGGTCGGGTGCCGAACGACCTCGGCGCCTACGGGATCGGGCTCGCGGCGGCGTTCGTCGGGGGGTGGCTCGCGATCCGCTGGCTCGCGCCGAGGGCCGACCCGGTCCTGTTCCCCGTCGCGGCGCTGCTCGGAGGGATCGGGCTCGCGATGCTGTACCGGCTGCGGCCGACGGTCGCCGGCGAGCAGGCGACGTGGTTCGTGCTCGGGGTGGCCGCGTTCGTCGCCGTGCTGTTCGTGATCCGGGACCACCGCCAGCTCGACGCCTACACCTACACGATCGGCCTGGGCGGCCTCGTCCTGCTGCTCCTGCCGATCGTGCCGGGGATCGGCCACGAGGAGAACGGCGCACGCCTGTGGGTGCAGCTCGGTCGGTTCCAGTTCCAGCCGGCGGAGTTCGGGCGGATCCTGATCGTGATCTTCCTGTCGTCCTACCTCGCCGGCAGGAGGGAGCTGCTCGCCGCCGGGATCGGGCGCTTCGGATCGCCTCGGGCGAAGGATCTCGGACCGCTCCTGCTCGCGTGGGGGGCTTCGCTCGCCGTACTGTTCCTCCAGAAGGACCTCGGCGCCTCCCTCCTGCTGTTCGGCGTGTTCGTCGTGATGCTGTGGGTCGCCACCGGGCGGTGGCCCTACCTCGCGATCGGGATCGCCCTGTTCGCGCTCGGCGCCTGGATCGGCTACTCGGCCTTCGCCCACGTTCAAGCCCGGGTCGACATCTGGCTGCACGCGCTCGAGCCCGACAAGGTTCACTCGTTCGGCTACGGCCAGCTCGCGCAGAGCTGGTTCGCCCTCGCGAGCGGCGGCCTGGTTGGGACCGGCCTCGGCCAGGGCTCGCCCGACCTGATCCCCTTCGTGGCCTCCGACTTCATCTTCTCGGCGATCGGTGAGGAGCTCGGGTTGCTCGGAACCACGGCCGTGCTCCTGCTGTACCTGGCGCTCATCGGGCGGGGGCTCCGGGTGGGGCTCGAGCGGTCGGATGCGTTCGGGACGCTCCTCGCGATCGGGCTCACGACCACCCTCGCGCTACAGACCTTCGTGATCGTGGGCGGCGTGACGCGCCTGATCCCGCTCACCGGCCTGCCGCTACCGCTCGTGTCCTACGGCGGCACGAGCCGGATCGCCACGATGGTCGCCCTCGCGCTCCTCGTGCGCGTGTCGGCGGGCCCATGGGTCCGCACCCGGGACCGGGAGCGCTGATGCAGCGCCAGATCCGACGCCTGGGCCTCAGCTTCGTCGGGTTGTTCGCGCTCCTGTTCGCGCAGGTGTCCTACATCCAGGTCTTCGCCGCCGACCGGATCGTCGCGATGCCGGGCAACGCGACCCGCCAGATCCGGGCCGAGTTCGAGGTTCAGCGCGGCGCGATCCTCGCCGCCGATCGGCGCACCGTGCTCGCCCGAAGCGTCGAGGAGCCGCGTCGCAGCGTCTACCGGTTCCGCCGGGAGTACCCGCACGGTGAGCTCTACGCGCACATCACCGGCTTCTACTCGCGGATCTACGGTCGGGCGGGCATCGAGCAGGCGTTCAACGCCTACCTGGCCGGCACGGCCCCCGAGCTCGCGGTCTCCAACGTGGCCGACCTCATCCTCGGTCGCCCCAAGCAGGGCGCCACGGTCTACACGACGATCGTGCCGCGGCTGCAGGAAGCCGCGCGCCGTGGACTCGCGGGGCTGCGAGGTGCGGTCGCGGCCGTCGACCCGCGCACCGGCGACCTCCTCGCCGCCTACTCGACGCCGGGGTTCGACCCCAACGACCTGTCGAGCGGAACCGACGAGGAGATCCGTCGCGCGTGGGCGCGACTCGTCAACGACCCCCAGCGACCGCTCACGTCGAAGGCGATGCAGGAGCTCTACCTGCCGGGGTCGACCTTCAAGCTCGTAACCGCCTCGGCCGCCCTCGAGGCGGGCTTCGGCCCGGAGTCGCTGTGGCCGAACCCGCGCGTGCTCGATCTCGCGACGACCGACGACGATCTGGAGAACTTCGGCGGATCGCTGTGCGCCGGCGGCGTCGCCCGGGTCTCGTTGCGGCGTGCGTTCCAGGAATCGTGCAACGTGACCTTCGGGGAGATCGGCCTCGAGCTCGGCGCGCAGGCGTTGGCCGACCAGGCCATCGCCTACGGGTTCTGCCCGACCCTGCCGCCGGAGCGCACCGACTGCGCAGAGCCCGCGATCGACTCACCGCTGCCGTTCGAGAACGGCCGGTTCCCCGCCCCGCCGTACTTCGAGCGGCGCGTTCCGGCGATCGCGTACTCGGCCGTGGGGCTCGACAACGTCCTCACGAACCCGCTGCACCTAGCGCTCATCGCCGGTGCGATCGCCAACGGCGGCGACCTGATGGCCCCCCGCGTCGTCACGTCGGTGCGCGACGCGCAGGGCAGGGTCGTCCGCTCCTTCGATCCGGAGATCGCCGGGCGTCCGATCTCCCCAACGACCGCGCGACGGATGACCGACCTGATGCTCGCCGTGACGCAGGGCGGCACGGCCTCGAGCACCTTCGCCGGGTTCCCGATCCCGGTGGCCGGCAAGACCGGCACCGCGACCAACGGCGAGGGACGGCCGCCGAACGCCTGGTTCGCGGCCTTCGCGCCGGCCGGCACGGCGCAGACGCCCCGGATCGCAGTAGCGGTTATCGTCCTTGACGGCGGGGACCTGGGGAACGAGGCAACCGGCGGACGGGTCGCGGCGCCGATCGCCCGCGACCTGATCGCCGCCTACCTCGGGGGATGAGGTGAGGATGGGAGCGACGACGTGAACCGCTCGGTCGTGGGCGAGCGCTACCGCGTGGAGGCCCGGATCGGCTCGGGCGGCATGGCCGAGGTCTATCGCGGCTTCGACCCCGTGCTGAACCGCACCGTGGCGATCAAGGTGCTCCTGCCCCAGTTCGCGCGCGACGCCGGCTTCGTCGCGCGCTTCCGCCGCGAGGCGCAGGCTGCGGCGCGGCTCAACCATCCCGCGATCGTCAGCGTGTACGACACCGGGACCGACGAGGACACGCAGTACATCGTGATGGAGTTCGTCGAGGGACGGACGCTCCACGACTTCCTCGCCTCGGGCGGCCGCCTGGACGTCCTCAAGGCCGTCGAGCTCACCGAGCGGATCGCCGAGGCGGTCGCCGCCGCACATGCGCAGGGGGTGATCCACCGGGACATCAAGCCGGCCAACATCATGGTGACGCGCGAGGGCGCGGTGAAGGTGATGGACTTCGGGATCGCCCGCATCGAGTCCTCCGAGACCGCGCCGCAGACCAGCGCCGTGCTCGGAACCGCGTCGTACCTCTCGCCCGAACAGGCGCAGGGACTGCCGATCGATGCCCGCACGGACATCTACTCGTTGGGCGCCGTCCTGTACGAACTGCTCTGCGGCCGTCCGCCGTTCACCGGCGACTCGCCGGTCGCGATCGCCTACAAGCACGTCAACGAGACGCCTCCCCGACCCTCGCAGCTCAACCCGGAGGTCCCGCCGGAGCTCGACGCCGTGGTCATGAAGGCGCTCGCGAAGAACCCAGCCAACCGCTACGCGAGCGCGAAGGAGCTCCGCGACGACCTCGAGCGCGTCCGTCGAAGCGAGCCCGTCGAAGCGACGCCGCTGCTGCCGACCGAGGCGGAGGCGACCCAGGTCATCGCCCGGCCGCAGGCCACCCAGGTGCTCCCGCCCGCCGACGACGAACCTGGTCGAGGGCGCTCGATGTGGGTCGGCGTGCTGATCGGGATCTTGATCGTGGCTCTCGCGGCGGGCGCCGGCTGGCTCGCCGTCCAGGCGCTTACCGGCGACGACGCCCCCACGGTCGAGATCCCGCAGCTGCGCGGCCTCACCTGGGAGGAGGCGGCGGCCCAGCTGCAGGCGCTGCAGCTGCGGCCGGTGCGGGTCGAGCGCGTGCGCGACCCCGAGCAGTTCCCGCCCGAGACCGTGCTGGGCACCGTGCCCGACGCCGGCCAGCGCGTCGAGCCGGGGACCGAGGTCGAGGTCCGGGTCGCCGTTCCCCCCGAGCTCGTCGAGGTTCCCAACCTGTTCGGCCTGACCGAGGACCAAGCGCGCCAGGTGCTCGAGGCCGACGGCCTCGTCCTCGGCCCGGTGGTGCGCGAGCCATCCGAAGCGCCGGTCGACACCGTCTTCCGTCAGGAGCCGCTCGCGTTCGACTCGGTCGAGCCGGGAACCGAGGTGCGGATCTGGGTCTCCTCCGGTCCCGCCGAGATCTCCGTGCCCGACGTCCGTTGCCTGTCCGGCTCCGCAGCGGCCAACCGACTCCGTCAGGAGGGGTTCACGAACGTGACGATCGCCGCAGAGCGCCGCCCGCTGCCGAGCGCCTGTCCGCGCAACGAGTCCAAGGTCGCCGACCAGAGCCCGGCCGCCGGCTCCGTCGTGAGCCCCGACACCGCGATCACGCTGTACCTGGGCGCACCCCCGTCGCCCAGCCCCACCCCCGAGGCCTGACGTGGCCGCCGAGCCCGAGCTCTGGTACGCGGACGAGACGTTCACGCCCGAGGAGCGGGCGATCCTCTCCCGCTACGTCACGAACCTCGACGGGCCGGTGTTCGCGCTCATCAACCTCCCCGAGGCCACGAAGGGGGCGCTGTTCGCCCGGTACTCCCGGACGACGAAGCCGCTGCGTCGGCTGTTCCTCGACGAGTTCGCCGACCGCGTCCTCGGCGCCCCAGGCCCGGATGAGGACGTCGGTCGTGAGCGCGCGCGGCGCCTGTACGAGAACGTGTTCGTGGAGTACGGCGACGACTCCGTCGCCCAGCTCGGCGGCGTCCACCTCGCCTGCGAACAGGTATCGCAGCTGCTCGCGAAGGCTCTCGAGTGGGGTCGCCTCGCCGCCTACCTCGAGCAGTCCACCCGGTACCTCCGGTACGACGATCGCCCGGGCGGCCGCTGGCGGGCGACCGTCCCCCCGGAGCTCGAGGCAAGCTCGCTCGCGGACGACTACCGCGCCTTCCTCGACGACGTCTTCACGACCTACGGGCGGATGTACGAACCGCTGCGGTCGTGGTTCGTCCGCCGTTACCCGCAACAACCCGGCGACAGCGACACCGTGTACCGTCAGACGATCACGGCGAAGACGTGCGACGCGCTCCGGCTGTTGCTGCCCGCCGGGACGCGCTCGAACCTCGGCATCTACGCGAGCGGCCAGTCCTACGAGCACCTCGTGATGCGGCTATCGGTCCACCCGCTCGCCGAGGCACGCGCCTACGGACGACTGGTCCTGGCCGAACTGCGCAAGGTGATCCCCGAGTTCCTGACCCGCGTGGATCAGCCCGAGCGTGGCGTGGCCTGGGCCCGGTACTGGCGCGAGCAGCGAGAACGGACGGCGGAGATCGCCGAGCGGCTGCTCGCGGGGATCGAGCCCGAGGAGCGCGAGGAGGTGACGCTCGTCGACCACGACCCCGAGGGGGAGCTGAAGGTCACGGCCGCGGTCCTGTATCCCTACTCGGACCTGCCGGACGATCAGCTCCTCGAGCTCGTCCGAGACCTCCCCTCCCAGGAGCGCGCCCGGATCCTCGCGGCCAGCGTCGGGGGCCGTCGGAACCGTCGCCACAAGCCCGGACGCGCGTGGGAGCGGACCGCCTACCGGTTCGACGTGCTGTGCGACTACGGGGCGTTCCGGGACCTGCAGCGACACCGCCCGCTCACCATCGAGTGGCAGCGGCTCGGACCGTCCTTCGGGTACGAGGTCCCCGCCGCGGTCGAGGAGGCGGGGCTCCGTTCGGAATGGGACCGGATCATGGTCCGCTCCCGGGAGCTGCACGACGAGATCGCGGCGGCCGGGCTCCCGGAGGCCGCGCAGTACGCGGTCGCGATGGCCTATCGGGTCCGGTTCGTGATGCAGATGAACGCGCGGGAGGCGATGCACCTGACGGAGCTCCGTTCGTCCCCGCAGGGACACCCCACCTATCGGCGTGTGGCCCAGGCGATGCACCGCGAGATCGCCCGCGTGCATCCCGCGCTCGGGGCCGCGTTCACCTACGTGAGCTACGAGGACGTCGACCTCGAGCGACTGGAGGCCGAGCGGCGTGCCGAGCGCAAGCGCCGCGCGGCCGGCGTGGACGCGGAGCCACCGGGTTCCGCCGTTCGGTAGGCTGGTCGCGCCCCGATGAGCCGTGACGCCGCCCTTCTGCTTGCGCTCGGCGCCCTGACCGCCGCCGCCCTCACGGTCGGCTGCAGCGGCTGGGCGCTCGTCCTGCGCTCCCGCCACGCGCGCGCTTCCTTCGAGGCGGGGTCGGAGCACGCCGAGGTCCACGGGGAGCGCTGATGCTCGAGCTCCTCGACCTGCGAGAGCGGGGCGGGAGGCTCGAGCCCTCCAGGCTCGAGATCGACCCGCCGGTGACCGAGACCGTCCGCTCGATCCTCCAGCGCGTCTTCGTGGAGGGAGACGAGGTCCTCGTCGAGCTCGCCCGCCGCTTCGACGGCGCCGACCTGTCGGGTGGCATCACGGTGACCGACGAGGAGATCGAGCGCGCCGAGGCGCAGGTCTCCGCCGATCTGCGCGGCGCCCTGGCCGAGCTGTGCGAGCGGATCGCCGACCTGGCTGCGCGTCAGCTCCCCCGCACCTGGTGGGACGAGCGGGAGGGCGTGCGGTTCGGCGAGGTCGTGCGACCGCTCGGTGCCGTCGGGTGCTACGTGCCCGGCGGGCGGGCCGTGTACCCGTCGTCGGTGTGCATGACGGTCGTGCCCGCCCGCGTCGCTGGGGGTCGGTGAGATCGTCCTGTGCACCCCCCCGCGAGCCGACGGGTCGATCCCCCCACCGGTGCTCGTGGCGGCGCGGCTGGCGGGGGCGACCCACGTCGTGAAGAGCGGCGGCGCCCAGGCGATCGCGGCGATGGCCTACGGCACGGAGTCCGTGCCGCCGGTCGACCGCATCGTGGGCCCGGGCAACGTCTACGTCACCGAGGCCAAGCGTCAGGTCGCCGGCTTCGTCGGGATCGACGGGCTCGCTGGCCCCTCGGAGCTCGCGATCGTCGCCGACGGCTCGGTCGATCCCCGGATCGCCGCGATCGACCTGATCGCACAGGCCGAGCACGACCCCGAGGCCCGAACGTTCTTCATCACGCCCGACGTGGAGCTCGCCAAGCAGGTCGACGCCGCGCTCGAACGCGAGGTCGAGCGAGCCGCCCGCCGTGAGATCGTCGACCGCGCGCTCGCCCACACCCGCCTCGTGCTCGTGCGAGACCTGGAGCACGCCGCGGAGGCCGTGAACGACGTGGCGCCCGAGCACCTGCAGGTCCTCGTCCCCGACCCCGAGGCGTTCCTCGAGCGGGTGCGCAACGCCGGAGCCATCTTCCTCGGCCCCTGGTCGGCCGTGCCCTTCGGCGACTACGGCGTTGCCTCGAACCACGTGCTCCCCACGGCCGGAACGGCTCGCTTCGCGAGCGGGCTGCGCGCCGCGGACTACGTGACCGTCTCGTCGGTCGTCGAGATGTCGGGCGCGGCCGCGGCCCGCTACGCGCCGGGGGCGGCGACGATCGCCCGCGCGGAGGGGCTCGCCGGCCACGCGCGAGCGATGGAGGTTCGCGCCGAAGCCGGCGACGGCGAGGAGGGCGGATGAGCCCCGCCACCCCCCGCCCCGGTGTTCGAGACGTCGAGCCCTACACGTCGCCCCAGCTCGACGTCGCCGCCCGGCTGAACACGAACGAATGCCCCTACCCGCTCCCCGAGGGGTTCGCGGCGGAGCTCGCCCGAGCGGTGCGGGCGCTCCCCCTCAACCGCTACCCGGACCAGCGGATGGCCCGCCTGCGCGAGGCCCTGGCCGACGCCTACGACCACCCCGTGGCGGGCGTGTGGGCGGCGAACGGCTCCAACGAGGTGCTCGAGCAGCTCCTCCTCGCCTACGGCGGTCCCGGGCGGCGGGCGGTCACGTTCGAGCCCACGTACCTCCTGCACGCGAGGATCGCCTGGCTCACGCACACCGAGGTGGCGCGCCTGAGCCTCGCCGAGGGCTTCGCGCTGGGAGAGGCCGAGATCGAACGGGCCGTCGCGGAGCGCCCCGACGTCGTCTTCGTCTGCTCCCCGAACAACCCCACGGGCAACGCGCAGCCGATCGCGGCGATCCGAGCGCTCGCCGAGCGCCTCCCCGCTTCCCTCGTCATCGTCGACGAGGCCTACGTGGAGTTCGGGGCCGAAAGCGCGCTGCCGCTCGTCGCCACCCACCCGAACGTCGCCATCGTGCGCACGTTCTCGAAGGCCTTCGCGTGCGCCGGCGTGCGGCTCGGCGTGGCGCTCGCCGCGCCGGAGGTCGTGAGCGATCTCGAGCGCGTTCGGCTTCCCTACCACCTGTCGTCGCTCGCTCAGGCGGCCGGGGTCGTCGCGCTCAACTACCGGAGCCACGCCCTCGCGATCTGCGAGGAGGTTCGCCGCGAGCGCGACCGGATCGCGGCCGCTCTGTCGACGCTCGCGGGCGTCACGTCGTTCCCGTCGCAGGCGAACTTCGTGCTCTTCGTCCCGCCGATGGACGCCACCGAGCTGTGGCGGCGGCTGCTCGACCGCGGTGTGCTGGTCCGCGATCTGAGCACGGTCGTGCCCGGCGCGCTGCGTGTGACGGCGGGCGCCCGCCACGAGGTCGACCTGTTCCTGAAGGCCCTGGAGGAGGAGCTACGAGCATGAGCCGCACGGCATCGGTGTCGCGGACGACGAAGGAGACCGACATCCGCGTCGAGCTCGAGCTCGACGGCAGCGGTCGCTCGAGCGCCGACACGGGGATCCCGTTCTTCGACCACATGCTCGAGCAGCTCGGCAGGCACGCCGGCTGGGACCTCACGATCACCTGCAAGGGCGACCTCGAGGTCGACGGACACCACACGGTCGAGGACTGCGGGATCGTGCTCGGGCAGGCGCTCCTGGAAGCGCTGGGGGACAAGGCGGGCGTGCGCCGCTTCGCCTCGGTCGTCGTCCCCCTCGACGAGGCCGCCGTGGAGGTCGCGCTGGACCTGGCTGGACGCACGTTCGTCGTCTACGAGGTGGAGCATCCGTACGAGACGATCGGCGACTTCGACACCGGCTTGCTCGAGGACTTCGTCCGCGCGTTCGCACAAAGCGCCCGGATCACGATCCACGTGCGCCTGCGCTCCGGTCGCTCGCCGCACCACATCGCCGAGGCGACCTTCAAGGCGATGGCCCGAGCGCTCGGCGACGCCACCGCCCGAACGGGCTCACGCGACGTCCCGAGCACCAAGGGAACGCTGTGACGATCGCGATCCTCGACCACGGCAGCGGAAACCTGCACTCGGTGGCCCGGGCGCTCGCGAAGGTAGGCGGGGACGCCGAGGTCACCGACGACCCGCAGCGCGTCCTTCGCGCCGACGCCATCGTGATCCCGGGCGTCGGCCACGTCGGACGGTGCGTGGAGGCGCTCACCGCGCTCGGGCTCGATCGAGCGATCCTCGCGACGGCCCGAGAGGGGCGGCCGATCCTCGGCGTGTGCCTCGGCCTCCAGGTGCTGTTCGAGCGCAGCGAGGAGACCGACCGTCCCGGCCTCGGGCTGCTCACCGGCACGGTCCGGCGCCTGCCCGAGGACGTCAAGGTCCCGCACATGGGGTGGAACACCGTGCGGTGGGTCGCCGACCACCCGCTCGTTGCGGGCATGGGAGAGACCTCCTTCTACTTCGTGCATTCGTACGCGGCCGACCCCGATCCGGTCACGACCGTGGGGATCACCGAACACGGGCGTCCCTTCGCGGCCGCCGTCGCCAGCGGCTCGGTCTTCGCGACCCAGTTCCACCCGGAGAAGTCCGGCGAGGCGGGCCTCGAGCTCTACGAGCGCTTCGTCAAGGCGGTGGCCTCCACGTGATCGTGATCCCAGCGATCGACCTCCGGCGGGGGCGGGCCGTTCGCCTCCTGCGCGGCGACCCCGAGGCGCAGACCGTCTACGACGACGATCCCGTCGCACTGGCCCTGCGCTTCCAGGAGGAGGGAGCCCGGCGCCTGCACGTGGTCGACCTCGATGCCGCGCTCGGAGAGGGCGACAACCGCCCCGTGATCGAGCGGATCTGCCGCAGCACCCAGGTCCCCGTGCAGGTCGGCGGCGGGATCCGCGACCTCGAGGCGATCGAGCGGGCGTTGGGGCTCGGCGCCAAGCGCGTCGTGCTCGGTACGCGTGCCGCGCTCGACCCGGCCTTCGTCGCCCGCGCGGTCGAGGAGCACGCGGAGAAGGTCGTCGTGGCGGTCGACGTTCGAGCGGGGCGCGTGATGGTCCGCGGCTGGCGGGAAGAGGGGCCACCGCTGCAGGACGCGATCGAGGCGCTGGAAGAGGCCGGCGCGCCCCGCTACCTCGTCACCTCGATCGCGCGGGACGGAACCCTCGACGGGCCCGATCTTCGTCTCTACCAGCAGGTGCTCCGCCACACACAGCGACCGGTGATCGCGAGCGGCGGGGTCCGCACCGCCGACGACATCTGGGCGCTGCGCGAGGTCGGTTGTGAGGCGGCCGTGACGGGGAAGGCCCTGTACGAGGGGACCCTGCGGATCGGTCAGGTGACCAGGGGGCAACCGAGGTGAGCCTCGCGCGACGCATCATCCCCTGCCTGGACGTGAACGCCGGGCGCGTGGTGAAGGGCGTGCGGTTCGTCGACCTCCGCGACGCCGGCGACCCCGTGGAGCTCGCCGCCCGCTACGACGAGCAGGGGGCCGACGAACTCGTGTTCCTCGATATCACGGCGACCCTCGAGGGCCGCCGAGCCACCCTCGACGTCGTCTCGCGCACGGCCGAGCAGGTCTTCATCCCCCTCACGGTCGGCGGCGGCGTCCGCGGCGAGGACGACGTCCGCGACCTCCTGCGCGCCGGCGCCGACAAGGTCGCGCTGAACAGCGCCGCCGTGCGCGACCCGGAGCTGCTCACCCGGTGCGCGGGCGCGTTCGGGAGCCAGTGCATCGTGATCGCGATCGACGCGCGGCGTCGCGATGGGGGATGGGAGGTCGTGATCGACGCCGGCCGAACCCCCACGGGGCTCGACGCGGTGCGGTGGGCGCACGAGGCGACGGCCCGCCGGGGCGCCGGCGAGGTCCTGCTCACCTCGATGGACCGTGACGGCACGGGCGAGGGCTACGACCTGGAGCTGCTCGAGGCGGTCGCCGCCGCCGTGCCGGTCCCCCTCGTCGCGAGCGGCGGGGCGGGGCGACCCGGCCACTTCGCCCAGGCCCTGGCGCCCGGCCGGGCCGACGCGGTGCTGGCCGCGAGCCGGTTCCACGACGGGGAGCTCACGATCGGCGAGGTCAAGGACTACCTCGCGGCCAGGGGCATCCCGGTGCGGCGATGAGCGCGCTCGACCTAGACGCGGTGCGGTTCGACGAGCGGGGGCTCGTGCCCGTGATCGTCCAGGACGCGCAGGAGGGCCGGGTGCTGATGCTCGCCTGGGCCAACCGCGAGTCGCTCGAGCGCACGCTCGAGGAGGGCCGGATGGTCTACTGGTCGCGCTCGCGCGGCGAGCTGTGGCGCAAGGGCGACACGAGCGGTCACGTGCAGCACTGGGAGGAGCTGTGGGTCGACTGCGACGCCGACGTGGTGCTCGCCCGCGTCCACCAGGCCGGGTCCGCGTGCCACACGGGCGAGCGCAGCTGCTTCTTCCGACGCCTCGTGGGGCCACGCTGAGCGCGGCAGGGCTACACTCCCCCCGACCGTGCTCAGGCTCGTGATCCCGAAGGGCTCGCTCGAGGCCCAAACGCTCCGGCTCCTTGAGGAGGCGGACCTCAAGGTGCGCCGCGGCAGCGAGCGGGACTACCACGGCACCGTGGACGACGACCGGATCGAGCGCGTGTCGATCCTGCGTCCGCAGGAGATCCCCCTCTACGTCCAGGACGGCCTGTTCGACCTCGGCATCACGGGACGGGACTGGGTGGCCGAGACCGACGCCGACGTCGAGATCCTCACGACGCTGCGCTACGCGAAGACCGGGCCCGGGCACGGGACGAGGGTCGTGCTGGCGGTCCCCGCCGACCACCCCGCGAACTCGGCGAAGGAGCTGCCGGAGGGCACCCGGATCTCCACGGAGTTCGTCCAGCTCACGACCCGCTTCTTCGCCGATCTCGGGATCGACGTGAAGGTCAGCTGGTCCTACGGCGCGACCGAGGCGAAGGTGCCGGAGATCGTCGACGCGATCGTCGACGTCACCGAGACCGGGGGCACGCTGCGCGCGCACGGGATGAAGATCATCGAGACGCTGCTGGAAAGCGACCCCGTGCTGATCGCGAACCGCACATCGGTCGCGGACCCGCAACGCCGCGCCGCGATGGACGATCTGACCACGTTGCTGCTCGGAGCGCTCCGCGCCGAGGGCAAGGTGATGATCAAGCTGAACGTCGCGCCCGAGCACCTCGACGAGGTGCTCGCGATCCTGCCGGCGATGAAGGCCCCCACCGTCTCGCAGCTGTCCGACGGGGGGTTCGCGATCGAGACGGTCGCGGCCAAGCGCGGCGTGAACCGCTTGATCCCCCGCCTCAAGGCGGCCGGGGCGACCGACATCCTCGAGCTACCCATCTCGAAGATCGTCCCCTGATCCGCGTCCTGCCCGCCGTCGCCGAGGGGGCGCTTCCGTCCCGCGCGCGCCTATACTGGAACCGACAACCAGACCGGGGAGTCCGGGCACGACCGGGCTGAGAGGCCGGCTGAACGCGCCGGCGACCCGCGAACCTGATCCAGGTCATGCTGGCGGAGGGAGTCATGGCTCGACGGGTCCTCGTCGTCACCGACGGCGGGCCGACGTCACCGGATCCGGACGCCCTCGCCCACCCGGCCGCCGTGATCGCGGCCGACGGTGGCGTCGCGGAGGCGCTCCGGCTCGGGTTGCCCGTCGACGTGGTGGTGGGCGACCTCGACTCGGCCGCGCCCGAGCACGTGCGCACCGTCGAGGCCGCCGGCGGTCGGGTGCGCCGCCACCCCACCGACAAGGACGCGACCGACCTGGAGCTCGCCCTCGACGAGGCGATGGCGCTCGGAGCCGATGAGGTCCTCGTGCTCGGCGGGGCGCTCGGTCGGCTCGACCACCTGCTGGGCAACCTGCTCGTGCTCGCATCGGAGCGCTTCGCCGGCATGCAGGTCGACGGCTACCTCGGCGCCGCGGCGGTGCACGTGATCCGAGGACGTCGCCGGCTCCTCGGGGCGCCCGGCGAGCTCGTCAGCCTCCTGCCCGTCGGCGGCGTTGCGCGCGACGTGCGGACGAGGGGGCTGCGCTGGGCGCTGCTCGGGGAGGATCTGACGCCCGGGACGACGCGAGGGCTCAGCAACCGGTTCGTCGCGCCCATCGCCGAAGTCGAGCTGGCCTCCGGCGTGCTCGTCGCGGTGCGGCCGCATCCCCTGAGGGAGGAGCCGCGGCCGTGAGGCGCGCGCTCCTCGCGACGGGCGTCGCGGCCGCCATGGTGCTGGCGGCGGCCTGCGTTGCCGAGGAGGGCGGGTCCGAGCCAACCCCCGACACGGTGACGCTGCTCACCCACGACTCCTTCGACGTCACGCGCTCGGTCCTCGAGGCCTTCGAGCGATCCTCGGGGATCCGGGTGCGGGTCCTGCGCGTGGGCGACGCCGGTCAGCTCGTGAACCGCGCGATCCTGACGGCCGGCAACCCCGAGGGCGACGTCCTGTTCGGCGTCGACAACAACCTGCTCGCCGAGGCGCTTGAGGCCGACGTGTTCGTCCCCTACGCCTCACCGCGCCTGGACTCGGTCCCCGACGCCCTGGAGCTCGACCCCGAGCACCGCGTCACCCCGATCGACCGCGGCGACGTGTGCCTGAACTACGACCGGCGGTGGTTCGAGCAGCGGGGCATCGAGCCGCCCTCGGACCTCGCCGACCTCACCTCGCCGACCTACCGGGGACTCACGGTCGTGGAGAACCCGGCCACCTCCACGCCGGGGCTGGCGTTCCTCCTCGCGACGATCGCTCGGTTCGGTGAGGACGGGTGGGAGTCCTACTGGCGCGCGCTGCGCGCGAACGACGTGCTCGTGACCGACGGATGGGAGTCCGCCTACTTCGGCGAGTTCTCCGGCGCCGGTGGAGGCGAGGGCTCGCGTCCGATCGTCGTCTCGTACGCGACGAGTCCGGTCGCAGAGGTGGTCTTCGCCGAGGAGCCGATCGAGCGGCCGCCGACGGGGGTGGTCACCTCCAGCTGCTTCGAGCAGATCGAGTTCGCCGGGATCCTGCGGGGGGCCCGCAACCCCGAGGGCGCCGAACGGCTGATCGACTTCCTGCTGTCGCGACGGTTCCAGGAGGACATCCCGCTGCGGATGTTCGTCTACCCGGTCGCCACGGACGCCGAGCTGCCGCCCGTCTTCCGCGAGCACGCGGTGCAGATCCCACGGTCGCTCAGTCTGTCACCCGACGCGATCGCCGCCGGCCGCAGGGACTGGGTCGAGCGCTGGACGCAGATCGTGCTCCGTTGAGGCGGCTCGCCGCCCGGGCGGCCCTCGCCGCGCCGCTCCTCGCGTTCCTCGGCCTGTTCTTCGTCTATCCGGTCGTCGCGATCTTGGACCTCGGCCTGCGTCCGCACGGCGTGTTCACGCCCTCGATCCTGCTGCGACCGCTCGTCGATCCCGGTTTGCGGGGCGTCGTGGCGTTCACCATCGGACAAGCCCTGGCGTCGACCGCGCTCACCCTCGCCATCGGTCTTCCGGCGGCCCTGGTCCTGTCGCGGTTCCGCTTCCCCGGGCGGCGCGCCCTGCGGACGCTGGTGGTGATGCCGTTCGTGCTCCCAACGGTCGTCGTGGCCTCGGCGTTCATCGGGCTGCTCGGGCCGGCGGGTCCGGTGGCCGCGGCCCTGGACGCGCTCGGGATGGACGTGCGCGAGGGCCTCCACCGCTCGGTCGGAGCGATCGTGGCCGCCCACGCGTTCTTCAACGTCGCGATCGTCGTGGTCGTCGTGGGCGGGACCTGGGCCCACGTCGATCCCGAGCTGGTCGACGCGGCGGCGATCCTCGGGGCGCCGGGCTGGCGAGGCGTGTGGCGCGTGCTCGTGCCCCTCGCGCGCCCCGCGATCGCGGGCGCGGCCCTGCTCGTCTTCCTGTTCAGCTTCACCTCGTTCGGCGTGGTGCTCCTGCTCGGCGGGCCCACGCGGGCGACGATCGACGTCGAGATCTACCGGCGCACCACCCAGCTGCTCGACCTGTCGACCGCCGCGGCGTTGTCCGTCCTGCAGCTCGTCTTCGTCGGCGCGCTCCTGTGGCTCGGCGCGTTCGTCGAGGCCCGCGCCGAGCGTCAGACCCTCCAGCCGTCCTCGGCCGTCGCCCGGGCGCCCCGAACCCTCGGCGAGGTCGCGTTCGTCGCGACGACCGCGCTCGCCCTGGCGGCGTGGTTCCTCCCGCCCCTGGGCACGCTCGTCGTGCGTTCCCTGTGGGGCCCCTCCGGGTTCACGCTCGAGCGGTACCTGGAGCTCGGGAGCCTGCGCGCGGGCGGGATCCTCGCCGTCTCGCCGCTCGCCGCGATCGCCACCTCCCTGGCCACCTCGGCCATCGCCGTGGCGGTGGCCCTTCCCGTAGGGACCCTCGCCGCGGCCGCCGTGGCGCGGGCGCGGCGCTCCCCCGGCCTCCTCGGGCTCGTCGGCCTCCCCTTGGGCGTGTCGGCCGTGACGGTCGGACTGGGCTACGTCGTCGCCTTCGACCGACCGCCGCTCGACCTTCGCGGGTCGTTCCTCGCCCTGCCGATCGCCCAGTCGATCGTGGCGATCCCGTTCGTCGTCCGCACCGTCGCGCCGGTGCTGTCGTCGACGGCCAGCGACCTCGCCGAGCAGGCCGCCGACCTCGGCGCGTCCCCGGTCCGGGCCGCCCTCGACGTGACGTTGCCGATCGCCAGCCCGGCGTTGCTCGCCGGCGCGCTGTTCGCGTTCCTCGTGTCCCTCGGGGAGTTCGGCGCAACGGCCCTGCTCGCCCGCGCCGGCCAGCCGACGCTGCCGGTCGCGATCGCGCGGCTGCTCGGACAACCGGGCGAGGCGGCCGTCGCGCAGGCGACGGCGATGAGCGTCGTGCTCATGGCGGTGACCGCCGCGGGCGCGCTCACGATCGAGCGGGTGCGGGTCGGGGCCTTCCGGCGGTTCTAGGCCCGGGGCCCGACCCGAGGTCAGGCGGACGCCGTTGACAGCCCACGCCGCGGTCTGGCACGATGCCCCCATGCCTGAACGGCGGTTCAGCGCGAGCATCGACAGCGCGTCGGCGCTGCGGCGCAGCGTATCCGCGTCCTAACGCACGCGCGGCACCGCGCGCGTGCGCACGACCTCTCCACCGCGGGGAGGTCGTTTCCGTTTCCGTTCCCGACCCGACCCCAGGGGGCAACGATGAGCGTCGAGCACCTGATCCGAACCGAAGCGGACCGACTGCGCGAGCGCTGGGCGACGGACCGGCGGTGGCGAGGGATCGAGCGGCCCTACACGGCCGAGGAGGTCGTTCGCCTGCGCGGACGTTTCCGCAAGGAGCTCTCCGTCGCACGCCGAGGCGCCCAACGCCTGTGGGAGCTGTTGCACGAGGAGGATCTCGTGGCCGCCCTGGGCGCGCTCACCGGCGGTCAGGCCGTCGAGATGTACCGGGCGGGCCTGAAGGCGCTGTACGTGTCGGGCTGGCAGGTCGCCGCCGACGCCAACCTCGCGGGCCAGACGTACCCCGACCAGTCCCTCTACCCGTCGACGTCCGTGCCCGCGCTCGTCGTCCGACTCGTGAACGCGCTCCTTCGCGAGGACCAGATCGCCTGGAGCCGCGGGATCGACGCCGATCCGCTCCTGCCGATCGTCGCGGACGCCGAGGCCGGCTTCGGCGGCCCCTTGAACGCGTTCGAGCTCACGAAGGCGCTCATCGAGGCCGGAGCCGCCGGCGTGCACCTGGAGGACCAGCTCGCGAGCGAGAAGAAGTGCGGCCACCTCGGGGGCAAGGTGCTGGTGCCGACCGCCGCCTTCGTCCGGACCCTGGTCGCGGCGCGCCTGGCAGCCGACGTCCTCGACGTCCCCACGCTGCTGATCGCGAGGACCGACGCTCTCGCCGCCACCCTGCTCACCACCGACGTCGACGAGCGCGACCGGCGATTCACGACCGGCGAGCGGACGCCCGAGGGGTTCTTCGTCGTGCGACCCGGGCTCGACGCCGCGATCGAGCGGGCCCTGGCCTACGCGCCCTACGCAGACCTGCTGTGGTGCGAGACCTCCACGCCCGATCTGGAGGAGGCGAGCGCCTTCGCCGAGGCGATCCACGCCCGCTTCCCCGGCAAGCTCCTCGCGTACAACTGCTCCCCCTCGTTCAACTGGCGCCAACACCTCGACGACGGCACGATCGCCCGGTTCCAGAAGGAGCTCGCGGCGATGGGCTACAAGTTCCAGTTCGTCACCCTCGCGGGCTTCCACGCGCTGAACGCGTCGATGTTCGAGCTCGCCAGGGGCTACGCCCAGGAGGGGATGGCCGCCTACGTCCGGCTCCAGCAGCGGGAGTTCGAGCTCGAGGAGGAGGGCTACACCGCGACGCGCCACCAGGCCGAGGTCGGCACCGGGTACTTCGACCTGGTCGCGACGACGATCGGTCAAGGCAGCTCGTCGACCCTCGCTCTGCACGGGAGCACGGAAGAGGCGCAGTTCGGCTAGGGGCGCGCGGGACTACCATGCCGCCCGGTGGAGCCGCTGCGCGATCTGTTCCTGTGGGCATCGCAGAGCCCCGCGCTCGCCGAGCGCCTCCCTCGCCTCGCGCCGGTCCGCGCAACCGTCGCCCGGTTCCTGCCGGGCGAGACCGCCGACGCGGCGCTGGCGGCCGCCGACCGGCTCGCCGAGCGCGGGATCGCCTGCGCGTTCACCGAGCTCGGCGAGAACGTGACCGACGCCGACCAGGCCGCGGTGGCCACCGAGCGGTACCTCGACCTGCTGGACCGGATCGCGGAGCGAGGCCTGGACGGCGAGGTCTCGGTGAAGCTCACCCACCTCGGGCTCGACCTGGATCCCGACCTCGCGCACGCGAACGCCGCCCGGATCGCCGAGCGGGCCGAGGCCCTCGGAGGCCGGCTGTGGCTCGACATGGAGTCGAGCGAGTACGTCGACCGGACCCTCGCGGCCTACCGGCGCCTGCTCGCCCGATCCCCGCGCACCGGGGTGTGCGTCCAGGCCTACCTCCGCCGGACCCCCCAGGACGTCGCCGACCTCCTGCCGCTCGACCCGTCGCTCCGCCTGGTCAAGGGCGCCTACCGGGAGCCGTCGTCGATCGCCTACCCTCGGCGGGCCCAGGTTCGCACCGCCTACCAGCGCCTGGCGTTGGAGATCCTCCGGCGTCGACCGCAGACGGCCTCGGGTCGCCTCGTCCTCGGCACGCACGACGTCGAGCTCGTGCGCGCGATCGACGACGAGGCGCGGACCGAGGGGATCGACCGGCGCGCGTTCGAGGTCGAGATGCTCTACGGGATCCGCGTCCCCGACCAGGAGCGCCTCGCGCGTGAGGGGTTCCGCGTGCGCGTGCTGATCGCGTTCGGCACCCGCTGGTACGCGTGGTTCATGCGCCGTCTCGCCGAGCGACCGGCCAACGCCCTGCTCGCCCTCCGCGCCCTCGTCGCCCGCCCGTCGCCCGGAGCGACGGATCGATGACCGGACCCCTGCGCGGGGCGATCGCCGCCGCCGTGACGCCGCTCGCGGAGCGGGGCCAGCGGCTCGACGAGAGCGCCGTCGGCCCCATGCTTGCGTTCCTGGCGCGGGCGGGTCTCGATGGGGCGCTGATCGGCGGCACGACCGGCGAGGGGATCCTGCTGCGACCGGAGGAGCGCCGGCGCCTCGCGGAGGTGGCGCTGCGCGCGCGACCGCCCGGGTTCGCGATCGCGATCCACGCAGGAGCCCAGACCACGGCCGACACCGTCGAGCTCGCCGCGCACGCCCGGGACCAGGGGGCCGATGCGGTCGTCGTCATGGCGCCGCCGACCTTCCCGCTGGACGACCGGGAGGTGCTCGCCCACCTCGAGCGCGCCGCGGCCGCGTGCGCACCCGTGCCGTTCTACGCCTACGAGTTCGCGGCCCGCAGCGGCTACGCGATCTCCCCGGTGGTGATCGAACGGCTGCGCGACCGCGCACCGAACCTCGCGGGACTGAAGGTCTCCGACCCCTCCCTCGAGGCCATCGAGACCTACCTCGTGCCCGGGCTCGACGTCTTCGTCGGATCCGAGCCCCTCGTCCTGGCCGGGCTCGAGCGAGGCGCCTCGGGGGCCGTGAGCGGCCTCGCCGCCGCCTGGCCCAACGTCGTCGCGGCCCTCGTCCGCGATCGGAGCCCCCTGGCGCACGACCTCGCGGTGCGGCTTCGCAGGCACCTTGCCCACACGCCCTTCCACGCGGCGCTCAAGACGGTCCTCGTCGCCCGGGGGGTGCTCGCGTGCGGCGACGTGCGGGCGCCGCTGCGAGACCTCGAGCCCGAGGAGCGCGAACGGGTGCTCGACCTCGACGTCGAGGTCGGCGAGGCCCTCGCTCAGTCGACGTGGGCCAGTCGCCAGGCCCCGTAGCCGCCGCGCAGCTGAACGACCGGCCCGACGCCGATCCGCTCGAGCACGGAGGCCGCCGTCGTCGAGCGAAGACCGCTCGCGCAGTACGCGAGCAGCGGACGCCCGTCCGGGAGCTCCCCCGCCCGCTCGGCGAGCGCTCCCAGCGGCACGTTCACCGCCCCGGCGATCCGGCCCAGCTCGAACTCCTCACGCTCCCGCACGTCCAGCGGCCGCGCCCCCATCTCGAGCCACGGCACGGCGTCCTCGGGCCCGATCGTGGGGAGCGAGCGAACGGGCAGGCCCTCGTCGATCCAGGCCTCGATCCCGCCGCGGAGCCAGCCCGCGAACGACTCGTAGCCCACGACGAGGCAGGCGTCGACGATCGCGTCCAGGTCCTGCTCGTCCGCGACGAGCAGGAGCCGCGCTTCGGCCGGAGCCAGCCAGCCGAGCCAGGTCGGGAACGCGTCGCGAAGCGGGATGGCGAGCGACCCCTGCACGTGCGATCGCGCGTAGGCGTCGGCGGGGCGACAGTCCAGCGTCAGGACGTCCTCGCGCTCGACCAGGGCCGCCGCCTCGTGCGGGTCGACCGGGGCCGGCGGCGGGATCTCGCCGACCGGGCGGGGCCCGGCCCGGTTCACCGCCCGCATCCGGGCGAAGTACGTCGGGGTGGCGGGGAAGGTGGTCGGCCACCACGCGGCGAAGGCGTCCGCCCCGCCGGCGAACGTGAGCACGGGGTTCGTCCGGCGCTCCGTGCCGAGCGTCGTCGTGTGCGACCCCCCGCCGCCGGTCGAGCAGAACGAGCCACCGCCGTGGGTCGGGTACACGGGCGTGTCGTCGGGGAGGTCGGCGAACGCCTCGCGGGCGCTCCGGAACGCGGCGCGGGAGAGCTCGTCGGTACGCTCGGGCGCGACGAGGTCGCTGCGGGCGGCGCCCCCCGCGATCAGGGCGCCCCCGCTGAACACCGCCGCAGGCTCATCGGATCCCGCGCGCGCGACGTACGCGACGTGTTCGGGCGCGTGCCCCGGCGTGGCTCGGACCTCGAGCTCGACGGCGCCGAGGTCGAGTCGCTGGCCGCCGCGGACCGGCCGGTGGGGGAAGGCGGCCTCGGCCTCGGCCGGGGCGATCACGTCGGCGCCGGTCGCCCTCGAGATCTCCAGCGCGCCGCTCACGAAGTCGGCGTGCAGGTGCGTCTCGGCGACCGCGACGATCTCCCACCCACAGGCCTCGGCCGCCGCGAGGTACCGGCCCACACGGCGGTCGGGGTCCACCAGGAGCGCCCGGCCGCGATCCACCTCGACGAGGTAGGCGCCGTTGCCGAGCCCCGGGTCGTGGACGAGCTCGATGCGCACCCCGCCAGCCTGCCAGCTCTCCTCGCGAGCCGCCACCCGGCGCCAGCGTGCCCGGGCTTGGTTGACACCCGCGCGCGCGGCTGCCTAGGGTTTGCACCTGCAATCCCGATCGCGAGCGTAGGGTTTCCGGGCATGATCCGCACGAGGACCGCAGGTCAGGTGGCCGCGATGATCCCCGCCCGTCTGTGCTGTCCCGAGCCGGCCGCCGCGATCGGCGACCCACGCACCTGAGCCGCTCCGCACCGAGCGCACCGCGTCGAGGCCGCCGACCCGGCGGCCTCGTGCCATCGACGAACCGATCACCGTCCGATCCGAGCGAAACCGTGAGCGACACGACCACCCGACGACCCACACCCCGGCGCCGCGGCGAAGGCCAGTGGGGGTTGGGGTACCACGAGCCGCTGAACGCCGTCGAGCAGGCGAAGAAGGAAGGGCCCCCGTTGGACGTGCGCGAGCGGATCGAGCGGATCTTCGCGCCCGGAGGCTTCCGATCCATCTCGAAGCAGGACCTGCGGATCCGGCTCCGCTGGTGGGGTCTGTACACCCAGCGCAAGCAGGGCGTGCCGGGCGAGCGGACCGGCAGCGCCGAACCCGAGGAGCTCGAGGACGAGTTCTTCATGCTGCGCATCCGGGTCGACGGCGGTCGGCTCACGAGCGACCAGCTCCGTGCGATCGCGTGGGCGAGCGAGCGCCACGGACGAGACGTCGCCGACATCACGGACCGGCAGAACGTGCAGCTGCACTGGATCCGGATCGAGGACGTCCCCGCGATCTGGCAACGCATCGAGCAGGTGGGCCTGACGACGGCCGACGCGTGCGGGGACACGCCCCGGGTGATCCTCGGGTGCCCGCTGGCCGGCATCACCGCCCACGAGGTCCTCGACGCCAGCCCGGCGATCCGCACCGTCGCGGAGCGCTACGTGGGGGCCCCCGAGGTCCAGAACCTCCCTCGCAAGTACAAGACGTCGATCTCGGGATGCCTGCGCGGCTGCACGAACCCGGAGATCAACGACGTCGCGTTCCAGGGCGTCGAGCACCCGGAGCTCGGACCCGGCTACGACCTGTGGGTCGGCGGGGGCCTGTCGACGAACCCGATGCTCGCCAAGCGTCTCGGGGCCTTCGTCCCGCCCGAGCGGGTCGCGGAGGCCTGGTTCGGCGTGACCGCGCTGTTCCGCGAGTACGGGTACCGACGCTCGCGGAACCACGCGCGGTTCAAGTTCCTCGTCGCCGACTGGGGCGCCGATCGCGTCCGCGACGTCCTCGAGCGCGAGTTCCTCGACGCGCCCCTGCCCGACGGGCCCGCCGCCGTCGTCCAGCCGATGGCGGCGCGGACCCACGTCGGGGTCCAGCCCCAGCGCGACGGTCGGGTGGCGGTCGGCGCCGCGCCGCGCGCCGGCCGGATCGCCGGCCACCAGCTGCGCCTCGTCGCGGACCTCGCCGACCGCTACGGGTCGGGGCGACTCGCGCTCACCCCCCAGCAGCAGATCGTGGTGATCGGCGTCGACCCCGAGCGCGCCCCGGCGCTGATCGAGGAGCTCGAGCGGCTCGACCTGCCGGTGCGTCCCGACGCCTTCCGGCGCGGAACGATGGCCTGCACCGGGATCGAGTTCTGCAAGCTCGCGATCGGCGAGACGAAGGGGCGGGCCGCGTGGCTCACCGCCGAGCTGAAGGATCGGCTCCCCGACCTCGACGAGGAGATCCGGATCCACGTGAACGGTTGCCCGAACTCCTGCGCCCGTTTCCAGGTCGCCGACATCGGCCTGATGGCGGCCCTGCAGGTTCGACCCGACGGTACGAAGAGCGACGCCTTCCTCGTGCACCTCGGCGGGGCGCTGGAGGGGCCCGAGCGCTCGGCGTTCGCTCGGAAGGTCCGGGGCGTCAAGATCCTCGCCGAGGACGCCGCCGACTACGTCGAGCTGCTGCTGCGGCGCTACCGCAGCCGTCGGCGGCCCGACGACACGTTCTCGTCGTTCGTCGCCCGCCTGGACGCCGAGGCCCTGGCTCGCTTCGCGGCCCCGGGAGGCAGGAGGTGAGCACGCCGCGCGCCGTGCCGTTCTACTGTCCGTTCTGCGGCGAGGAGGACCTACGCCCGGCCGAACCGAGCGGGTGGTGGTGCCCGAGCTGTGACCGTCGCTTCGCCCTGAGGCTCGTCCAGGACGACGAGGAGCGCCCATGAGACCCGACCGCGTCGAGCCGATCCACGAGCCGGCGACGCCGATCGTCGACGAGGAGGCCGCCTGGGTCCATCAGGCCGCCGCGCGCTTCGAACGGGCGAGCGCGCAGGAGCTCCTCTCGTGGGCCCTCGAACGGTTCCACCCGCGCATGGCGATCAGCGCGGCCGGGGGCGTGGACGGGATGGCCCTGATCGACATGGCGTGGCGGATCCGGCCCGACGTGCGCGTGTTCACGCTCGACACCGGACGGCTGCCACCGGAGACCTACGAGCTGTTCGAGCGGGTTCGCGAGCACTACGGGATCCGGGTGGAGTTCGAACAGCCCGACGGGCAAGACGTGTCCGCGCTCGTGACGGAACACGGGCCGAACCTGATGTACCGATCGCTCGAGCTGCGGTTGGCCTGCTGCAACGTGCGGAAGGTCGAACCGCTGAAGCGCAAGCTCGCGACCCTGGACGCGTGGGTGGCGGGCCTTCGGCGCGAGCAGTGGAAGAGCCGGCGCAACATCGCGAAGGTCGAGCTCGATCGAGAGCACGGTGGGATCGTGAAGCTGAACCCCCTCGCCGACTGGACGCTCGAGCAGGTGTGGACCTACGTCCGGGAGCACGACGTGCCCTACCACCCGCTGTTCGACAAGGGGTACACCTCGATCGGCTGCGCGCCGTGCACGCGGCCCGTGATGCCGGGGGAGCCGGAGCGCGCCGGCCGCTGGTGGTGGGAGCAGGACACCGACAAGGAGTGCGGCATCCACTGCTCCGTGGCGCTGCTCGGATCGATGTCGGACCGCGAGCGCGAGGCGAACGGGATCCCGTCCCCGGTCGAGCCCCGTTCGGTCGATCCCGGGGAGGCCTGAGATGGCGTTCGGCTACCCCGTGATGCTCGAGGTCACCGATCGCCGGTGCGTCGTCGTCGGCGCCGACGCGGTCCGCGAGGGCAAGCCCGAGGGGCTCCTCGCCGCCGGCGCCACCGACGTCCTCGTCGTCGCCGACGCCCCTGCGGACCGACTCGCGAGGCTCGAGGGGATCCCGGGGGTGCGCGTCCACCGCCGCCCGTGGCGCCCGGCCGACCTCGACGGCGCGGCGCTCGTGCTCGCCTCATCCCGCGACGCCGAGGAACGGGCCGCGCTCGCACGCGAGGCCCGGGCCCGTGGCGCGCTCGTGAACGTCATGGACGACGTGAGCGCCTGCGACTTCGCGGCTCCCAGCGTCGTGCGCCGCGGCGAGCTGGTCGTGGCGGTCGGCACGGGCGGCGCCTCGCCGGCGCTCGCACGGGCCCTGCGCGAGCGGTTCGAGCGCGAGCTCGGCCCCGAGTGGGCGGAGGTCGTCGAGGTCCTGCGCGAGGTCCGGGACCGCACGCGGGCCCTCGTGCCCTCGCTGCGCGTGCGGGCCGCTCGGTGGCGCGAGGCGCTCGACCTCGCGGAGGCCCAGGAGCTCGTGCGCACGGGCCGGGCCGCCGAGCTCCGGGGGCGGCTCGTCGCCAGGATCACCGCAGATCGGACGGAGGTCGAGCCGTGACCGGACGCGTGATCCTCGTCGGCGCGGGTCCAGGGGATCCCGAGCTGATCACGCTTCGCGGCGCGCGCGCGCTCGCGGCCGCCGACGTGGTCGTCTACGACCGGCTCGTCGCCCCGGCCCTGCTCGAGCTCGCTCCGCCCACCGCCGAGCGGGTCTACGTGGGCAAGGAACCCGGGAGTCACGCCTGGCCGCAGCCGGCGATCTGCGCCTTGCTCGTGGAGCGGGCGCGCGGCGGCGCGACGGTCGTGCGCCTGAAGGGCGGCGACCCCTTCGTGTTCGGCCGGGGGGGCGAGGAGCTCCTGGCCTGCCTCGAGGTCGGCGTCCCCTGCGAGGTCGTCCCCGGTGTGACGAGCGCCCTCGCCGCCCCCGCCGCGATCGGCGTCCCCCTCACCCACCGGGGCGTCGCGCGCTCGTTCGCGGTCCTGACCGCTTCCACGGCGGACGGGGCGCACGCCGACGACGCCGTTCGCGACCTCGCCTCGGTCGCGCGCGCCGTCGACACGCTCGTCCTCCTCATGGCGGCGGGCAAGCTCGCCGCCACCTGTGAGGCGCTCGTCGCCGCCGGACGGCCGCCCGACGAGCCGGCCGCGATCGTCCAGTGGGCGACGACCCCCGAGGAGCGGGCCGTCGCGGGCCCCCTGCGGGATCTGCCATCCCTCGCCGCGGCGGCGCGCATCGGCCCTCCCGCCACGCTCGTCGTCGGCGAGGTGGCGCGCTTCGCCCTTGGGCCCTCGGGTCAAGCGACGAGGCGGAGGACCTCCCGCAGATCGTCGATCGCGGGGCCGTCCCAGTCCTCCGGATCGGGACGCAGCGCCTCCGCGGGGTCGAGCCCCGGGTCGCGCACGAGCACGGCGGTCATCCCCACCTCGACCGCTCCCCGCAGCTCCCCGTAGGCGCCGTCGCCGCAGTACAGGCAGTCCGCCGGCCGGACGCCCATCCGCTCGCAGGCGAGTCGGTAGATCGCGGGGTCGGGCTTGCGCAGACCGACCTCACAGGAGAACACCGCGACGTCGACGAGGGGCGCCAGGGGCGTCGCGCGCCACAGCGCCGGGGCGTCGGGGGCGCACATCGAGATCAGCCCGACCGGTCGACGGCGCGAGCGGAGCTCGCGCAGGACCTCGATGGCGCCGGGCCGTGGCGCGAAGCGCCGAGCGTACAGCGCCGCGCGGGGCTCGAGAGCGACCGCGAGCGAGGTCGCGTCGGGCTCCGGCGCGCCGATCCGCCGACAGATCGCGCGCACGTTGTCGGCGATCGTCGGCCAGACGCCAGTCTGGCGCTCCGGCGCCGTCGCGATCCAGGCGGCTCGGAACGCCTCGACATCGCAGCCGAGCCGGCGGGCGGCCGCGTCGACGCTCGCGTAGAACTCCTCGCGGCCGAGCTCGGGGACGAGCGTTCCGAACAGGTCGAACACGACCGCGCGAGGCCCCCGGGCCGGCGCGGGCGCGGCGGTCATGCGGATCCGGCGGCCCGGCGCTTCTGGAGCTCCTCCTCGAGCAGGACCCGCCGCAGGACCTTGCCGATGAGCGTCTCGGGGAGCGACTCGCGGAACTCCCACTCCTTCGGCACCCGGTAGCCGGCCAGGCCCGAGGCCGGATCGCGGCAGAACGCGTCGAGCTCCTCGGCCGTGAGCGTCTCGCCGGGGCGGGGGACCACGAACGCCTTGACCCGCTCGCCGGTGACCTCGTCCGGAACCCCGACGACGCTCACCTTGAGCACCTTCGGATGGCGGTAGATGACCTCTTCGATCTCGGTCGGGTACACGTTGAACCCGCTCACCAAGATCAGCTCCTTGATCCGATCGACGATCCGGAAGTACCCGTCGGGGTCCATCACCGCGACGTCGCCGGTGTGCAGCCACCCGTTGCGGATCGCCTCGGCGGTCGCATCCGGCCGCCTCCAGTAGCCGAGCATCACCTGGGGCCCCTTGATGCAGAGCTCGCCCCGCTCCCCCGGAGGGAGCTCGCGGTCGGGGTCGTCGAGCGAGACGATCCGACAGTCCGTGTCCGGGATCGGCAGTCCGATCGAGCCCTCCTTGCGCCGGCCCTTGATCGGGTTCACGTGGGTCACGGGCGACGCCTCGGTCAGGCCGTACCCCTCGACGACCTGCGCGCCGCCGGTGACCTCCGCGAAGCGGTCGGCCACCGCCTGCGGCAGCGGGGAGGCGCCCGAGATGCAGGCCTTGAGCGACTTCAGGTCGTACTTGGCCGTGAGCGGGGACTCGTTCAGCGCGATGTACAGCCGGGGGACGCCCGGGAACAGCGTGACCCGTTCTCGGGCGAGCTCCTTGAGCGTGAGCTTCAGGTCGAACCGCGGGAGCATCGCGAGCTTGAGCCCATGGCCAAGCCCGAGGTTCATCGCGACGAGCCCGAAGGAGTGGAAGAACGGCAGCACGCACAGGATCGAGTCCTCGCCGTCGATGACCTCGCTGAACAGCGCGCGCGCCTGGAGGGCGTTGGCCACGAGGTTGAAGTGCGAGAGCATCGCCCCCTTCGAGGAGCCGGTCGTGCCGCCCGTGTAGACGAACGCGGCCGGGTCGCGGCGCGGATCGACGTCGGCGACCGGCGGGATCAGCTCGGCTCGACGCATCAGGTCCGACCACCAGCGCACCCGGGCGCCCTCGGGGATCGGTGGCCAGGGCTTGTGCTCGTGGCGGGCCTCGCGTCGGAATTTCAGCGGTGCGAGAACGTTCAGCGGGAAGCGCATCGCGTCCGTGATCTTCGTCGCGACGACCTCTCGGATGCCGACGGCGTCACGGACCTTCCCGAAGTTCTCGTAGACCTGGTCGAGCACGACCATCACCTCGACCCCCGCGTCGGTGAGCTGGTGCTCGAGCTCCCGCTGCGTGTACAGGGGGTTGTTCGCGACCGCGATCGCGCCGATCCGCTGGCACGCGTACCAGGCGATCACGAACTGCGGGCAGTTGGGCAGCAGCAGGCCGACGCGGTCCCGCTGCCGCACCCCGAGCAACACGAGCACCGCGGAGAAGCGCTCGACCTGCCGCAGCAGCTCCCGATACGTGAGCCGTTTGCCGAAGAAGGCGGTCGCGGGACGATCGCCGAAGCGCTCCGCCGACCGCCGCAGGTACTCGAAGGCCGAGATCTCGGGGTAGGGCTCCAGGGTCGTGGGCACGTCGGCCGGCCACGACGCGAACCAGGGTCGGTGGTCGGTCATCCGGGCATCATAGGGGCGTGTCCGCCACCGCGCACCCCGCCTCCGCCCCCGTCGAGGGTCGGCTCTTCCGCCGGGGGATGGCCCTCGTGCTGAGCTACGTCCGCCTGCACCCCCGACCGTTCGCGGCCTCCGTGGGCGGAGCCCTGCTGTTCGCCGTCTCCTCGATCGCGCTCACCACGACCCTCGGGAGGGCGATCGACACGGTGGTGCGACCGGCCTTCCGCGGTGCGTTCGACGAACGCCGGATGTGGTTCGCGGTCCTCGGGCTCCTCGTCTTCGGCGGTCTGCGCTCGCTCGGGATCATGATCCGTCGCTACTACAGCGGCGTCTCCGGCGAGCGCGTGATGGCGACGCTGCGAACGCGCGTGGCCGATCGCTATCGCGACCTGCAGCTCCGGTTCCACCGCGAAACACCCACCGGCGAGTTGCTCGCCCACATGGAGGCCGACGTCAAGGCCGCGGTCGACGTCTACTGGCCGGTCCCCTTCGCCACCGGCGTGATCGTCCTCACGCTGCTGGCGCTCGGCTCGTTGCTGCGCGCCGACCCCTGGCTCGCCCTCGTCGGCTCGGTCCTGTTCCCATCGCTCGCCCTCATGAACCGGAGCTTCGCCAAACGCGTGGAGGGCCCGGCCCGACGCGCGCAGGAGCGCATCGGCGAGGTCTCCGCCGTCGCCCACGAATCGATCGACGGAGCCCTCGTCGTCAAGACGCTGGGCCTCGAGGACGTCGAGGCGCAGCGATTGGCCGAGCGGGCCGAGGAGCTGCGCCGCGAGCGCGTGCGGGCTGGGGAGCTCAGGGCCACCTTCGACGCCGCGCTCGACGCGATGCCCTCGCTCGCAACCGCGGTCCTCGTCGCGGTCGGAGCCTGGCGCGTGTCCCGCGGGTCGGTGACGCCGGGCGAGTTGGTGGGCTTCGTGGCCCTGTTCGGACTGCTCTCGTGGCCGATGCGCTTCGTCGGCTGGATCCTCGCCGAGCTGCCTCGCGCGGTCGTCGGGTACGCGCGGCTCGAGGAGGTGTTCCGTCGGGAGCCGACGCTGCGCCCGCCCGCGCGTCCCGTGCGCCTGCCGGAGGGGCCCCTCGGGCTCCGCGTCGAGGGCGTGCGCCACGTCCTGGACGGCGACGTCGTCTTGGACGGCGTGTCCTTCGAGGTCGCCCCGATGGAGTCGGTCGCGATCGTGGGGCCCACGGGGGTCGGCAAGAGCACCCTGGCCCAGCTCCTCGTCCGCCTCGCGGACCCCGACGAGGGTCGGATCCTGATCGGCGGGATCGACGTCCGCGAGGCCGACCCGACCGACCTGCGCCGGGCCGTGGCGATCGTGTTCCAAGACAGCTTCCTGTTCGCCACGACCGTGCGGGACAACATCGCGCTGGACCGCGACGTCGCCGACGCCGAGATCGTGCGCGCCGCGATGATCGCCTCGGCGGATCGGTTCATCCGCGAGCTGCCCGCGGGCTACGACACCGTCGTCGGTGAGCGAGGCCACACGCTGTCGGGGGGGCAGCGGCAGCGGGTGGCGCTGGCCCGAGCCCTCGTCCGCTCGCCGCGGATCCTGATCCTCGACGACGCGACCTCCTCGGTCGACCCGGCGATCGAGGCCGACATCCTCGCGGCGCTGCGCAAGGAGCTCTCGGCGACGTTGCTCGTCGTGGCCTACCGTTTGTCGACGATCCAGCTCGCCGACCGCGTCGTCTACCTCGAGGACGGACGCGTCGCGGCCACCGGCTCCCACGAGGAGCTCCTCCGCCACCCCGGGTACGCGGCGATCATCCGTGCCTACGAGCGAGGGCGGGCCTGATGGTCACCGAGGACCACCTCCGGACGGACCCCGCGCTGCGGGGCTCGCTCGCCGTGCTCCGCCGGGGCCTGCGGGAGAGCCCGGAGCTCCGCAGGGGGCTGTGGCTCACGGTGGTCGTCTCGCTCGGGGTCACCGTCGCGGAGCTCACCACGCCGCTGCTCGTCCAGCAGGTCTTCGATCGCGGCCTGGATCCGTTCCGGCCGGGGTTCGTCTGGACGATCTGCGCCGTCGCGTTCCTCGTCGTGCTGGTGACCTTCGTCGGCGCCCGCATCGCGGGGCGCCGACTCGTGCGGGCCTCCGAGCTCGCCCTGCGGAACCTCCGCGTGCGGACGTTCCGTCACATCCACCGGCTCTCGATCGCCGACCAGTCCGAGGAGAAGCGCGGCGTGTTCGTGGCGAGGGTGACCGCCGACGTCGACGCGCTGCAGGAGTTCATGGAGTGGGGCGGCGTCGCGTGGATCGTCTCGGGCACGCAAGCGGCCGGGGCCCTCGTTCTCATGCTCGTGTTCTCCTGGCAGCTCACGCTCGCGATCGTGCTCCTGCTGATCCCGATGTTGGCGATCGTCGGCTCGATGCAGGCCCGGCTGACCCAGGCGTTCAACGTCGCGCGTACCCGCGTCGGCCAGATGCTCTCGGAGGTGAGCGAGAGCGTGATGGGCGCGGCGGTGGTGCGCGCCTACGGCTTGGAGCAGCACACCCACGCGAAGGTCCGTCGAGCGATCGACGAGCGCTACCGCGCCGAGGTGCTCGCGCATCTGCGCGCGGCGACCCTGTGGCCGATGGCGACCGCCTTCTACGCCATCGCGCTCGCCGTCGTGGTCGCCGTGGGTTCCGGGCTCGGCCCCGACTGGGGTCTGACGCTCGGGCGGGTCACCGCGTTCCTGTTCCTCGCGACCGTCTTCCTCGGGGTCTTCATGGACCTCCCCGAGATCTACGCCGAGACCCAGACGGCGATCGCCGGCTGGCGGAAGATCCTCGCCGTCCTCGATCTGCCGCTCGACGTCGTCGAGCCCGCGGAGGGCGAGCGGCTCGCGTCGGGACCGCTTCCGATCGTGGCCCGAGGCGTTCGCTTCGCCTATCGCGACGGGCCGGAGGTCCTGCTCGGGATCTCGCTGGACGTCCCAGCCGGCGCCCACGTGGCCATCGTCGGGGCGACCGGCTGCGGCAAGACGACCTTCGCGAAGCTCCTCGCCCGCCTGGCCGATCCGACCGCCGGGACGATCGAGATCGGCGGGATCGATCTTCGTCGGATCGACCCCGACGCCCGACGCTCGGCGATCCGGATGGTGCCCCAGGACGGCTTCCTGTTCGACGCGACGATCGGCGTGAACGTCCGGCTGGGCCGGCCTGGGGCCACCGAGCGCGACGCACGGGCGGCGCTCGAGGAACTCGGGCTGGGTGCGTGGGTCGACACGCTCCCCCAGGGCCTGGCCACACCGGTCGGCGAGCGCGGGGAGGCCCTGTCCGCCGGTGAACGCCAGCTCGTCGCGCTCGCTCGCGCCCACATCGGCGACCCCGGTCTGCTGATCCTCGACGAGGCCACGAGCGCGGTCGACCCGGCCACGGAGCGGCAGATCACCGAGGCGCTGCGGCGAGCCAGCGAGGGCCGCACGACCGTGACGATCGCGCACCGGCTCTCGACGGCCGAGGCGGCGGACCGGGTCTTCGTCTTCGACGCCGGCCGTCTCGTCGAGTCCGGGACCCACGCCGAGCTCGTGCGCGCCGGCGGCGTCTACGCGCGCCTGTACGACCGCTGGCTCGGCAACACCGGCTCCGGCGGGCGACCCGACGGGGACGGCCGACCGTGAACGACGCCCTGGCGCCCCTGCGGGCGCGAGCGGCGGCGGCGGCGTTCCCGGTCGACGGGAGCCTGCGGGTCCCGGGGCTCGCCCGGCCCGTGACGATCGCTCGCGACGAACGCGGCGCCCTGCTGATCCGCGCCGAGCGCCTCGACGACCTCTGGTTCGCGCAGGGGTTCGCGACGGCCGGGGAGCGACTCTTCCAGCTCGAGCTCGCGATCCGGGCGAGCACCGGGCGCCTGGCGGAGGTCTTCGGTGAGCCGGCGCTCGATCGGGACCGCTTCGTGCGGACGATCGGCCTGCACCTGGCCGGACGCGAGTACGTCGAGACCTGGACCGACGAGGACCACGAGATGCACGGGCGGTTCCGGGCCGGCGCTCGGGCCTGGCTGGAGGCGATGCCCGCCGCACCGCTCGAGTACGAGCTCCTGGGGATCGACCCGTCGCTCCCGGAGGACCCCGCGCCCTGGGCGTCCTGCCTGGCCTGGCTCGGATGGCAGCTGTCCAACGACCACGACCAAGAGCTGCTGCGCGCCCGCATCGCGGCGGCGGCCGGCCGGGAGGCCGCCGAGATCCTCCTGCCGCCGCTGCCGGCCGACCCGCCCGAGGTCGTCCCGGGGGCCGGCGCCGCCGTCGGGGGAGCCGGGCGAGGGCTGGGCTCGAACGCCTGGGCGGTCGCGGGCGCGCGGACCGCGAGCGGTGCGCCGTTGCTGGCCAACGACCCGCACCTGCTCGCCCTGCACCCCTCGCCCTGGGTCGAGCTCGGATGCTCCGCCCCCGGGTACGAGGTCCGCGGCGTGGCGTTGCCCTTCGCCCCCGGTGTCGTGATCGGGGCGACGCCGCACCACGCCTGGGGGATCACGAACACCTCGGGCGACGTCCAGGACCTGTTCGTCGAGCGCCTGTCGCCCGACGGGTCGGCGGCGGCGTTCCGAGAGCGCTGGGAGCCGGTGGTCGTGCGCGAGGAGGCCATCGCCGTCCGAGGCGAGCCCGAGCCCCGCCGCCACGTCGTGCGCGAGACCCGCCACGGCCCGATCCTCGAGGTCGCCGAGCTCGGGCTGCTGTCCCCGACCCTCGTTCCCACCGAGCCTCCGGCGGGGCACGCCTACGCGCTGGCCTGGGTCGGGCGCCGCCGGGGCCTGCGTCCGAGCCTCGCGCGCCGGGCCGCGACCGCGTCGTCGTTCGCGGCCTTCCGCAGCGCCGTGGTCGAGCTCGACTGTCCCGGCCAGAACTTCGTCTACGCCGACGTGGAGGGCACGATCGGGTTCCAGTGCACCGGCGCCTACCCGATCCGCGCCCGCGGGGACGGCACGTGGCCGGTCCCGGGGTGGGACGGGGAGCACGAGTGGGTGGGGTGGATCCCCTCCGAGGCGCTTCCCTGGTCCGTCGACCCCGCGCACGGCTTCCTCGTCAGCGCGAACCACCGCCCGCACGACGACACCTACCCGTACCTGATCTCGTCCGACTTCCACGAGCCCCACCGGGCGCGGCGGATCGCGGCGCTGCTCGCCGCCAGGACCGACCACGACGTCGCCTCGATGCTCGCGATCCAGCGCGACACCCGATCGCTGCCGATGCGACGGCTCGTGCCCCTCCTGCTCGCCGCTGTCGGCTCGCGGGCGTCGGGCCGGCGCGGGGACGCCCTCGACCGGCTCCGGCGCTGGGGAGGGGACCTGGACGCCGCCTCCGGGCCGGCCGCCATCGCCAACGCGTGGGTCGCGGCGATCGGTCGGCGCATCCTCGAGCCCTGGCTCGGCGAGGAACCGGCCCGCGCCTACCTCGCGTGGAGGGAACGGTGGGTCTCCGGCGCCCTGCCCGCCCTCCTGGAGGCGGGGCATCCCCGCGCCGACCGCGCCACCCTCCTCGGCGCCCTCGACGACGCGCTCGCCGAGCTCGAGCGCGCGCTCGGACCCGACCCCGCCACCTGGTCCTGGGGCGCGCTGCATCGGCTGACCCTCGCCCATCCCCTGGCGCAGATCCCCGGGCTCGAACCCCTGTTCACCGCCGCGTCGGTCCCGGTGGGCGGCGACGAGCAGACGGTCAGCCAGACGGGGATCGACGGTACCCGAGGGTACGCCGCCGCGGTCGTCGCCTCGTGGCGGGCGGTGTTCGACCTCGCCGACCCCGACCGGTCGGTGGGGACGCTCGCCGCCGGCAACAGCGGCAACCCGGCGAGCCCCCACTGGAACGACCAGATCGCCGACTACCTCGCGGGGCGGGGTCACCGCCTGCGGTTCGGTCGAACGGCCGAGGACGGACTGCGGCTGGAGCCCTAGACTCCCGGCCGTACCAGACGAGCACGGCCCCCGCGAGGAGGAAGAGGCCATGCGCAGGGCAGTCACGACGCTTGCGGCCGTCGTCGCGCTGGTTGGGACGCTCCCACCCGCTCCGGGCGGCGCGATCACGAACGGCGAGCCGGACGGCAACGCCCACCCCTTCGTCGGGCAGCTGCTGTTCTACGTGCCCGACGAGGTGGACCCGCGCTTCGAGGACCCGGGCTCCTGGTTCAACTGCTCCGGAACCCTCATCACCCGCAGGATCGTCCTCACCGCCGGCCACTGCACGTTCGCGATCGGCGACGACGGCGCGTCGACGACGGCGGGCGGCGGTGACGGCCGGGGTGGGAACGACGTCTGGGTCAACTTCGACGAGGTGCCCTCCTACGAGGGCTTCCCGCCGAGCTCGAACTACGGGCCCGACGAGAACCAGGAGCGCTACGCCGACCGGGTCGCGTGGCTCGCCACGCAGCCTAGATGGCATCGAGGACGAGCCTACTCGCACCCCAACTACGACGAGGCCGCGTTCTTCCGGTTCGACCTCGGCGTGGTCGTGCTCGACGAGCCCGTGCGCATGCCCGCCTACGGACGGCTCCCCGCCCTTGGGCAGCTCGATCCGTACCAGACGATGCCGCGGCGCGACCGACGCTTCACCACGGTCGGCTACGGACTGGAGACGGTCCTGCCCTTCGCCGCGATCGGCGGCGACACCCGTCGTGCCGCCACCCAGATGCTGATCACGCTGAACGGCACGATGCCGTCCCTCCAGGGCACGTGGGCGATCTTCTCGTCCAACCGCGGCGTGGTCCACAAGGGAGGAACCTGCTACGGGGACTCCGGCGGGCCGGTCTTCGTCGAAGGCACGAGGACGATCGTCGCGGTGGTCTCCTTCGGCATCAGCCCCAACTGCACAGGGACCTCGGGCGGGTACCGCGTCGACCAGGCCGACGACCTGAACTGGCTCCGGAGCGACTTCGGGCTCGGCTGACCGGGACCCACTCCGTCGGGTAGGCTCGGCGACGCGTGTTCCCCTCGCGCCTGTCCCGACGCGAGCTCATGAGCCGCTCGGCCGCAGCGGCCGCGGGCTTCTTCCTGACCTCCTGTTTCGGCGAGCGGCTGTCGACCGCCCCCACACCGCGGCCAACCTTCAGCGCGACCCCCGCCCCGAAGATCGACACCCGCTGGCCGATCAAGCGCGTCGTCTACCTGATGCTCGAGAACCGCAGCTTCGACAACCTCTTCGGGCGGTACCCGGGGGCGAACGGCACGACGACCGGCGTCCGATGGGGCCGGGAGGTGCCGTTGATCCGATGTCCGGAGTGGCTGCCCGGCGACCTGCCACACGACACGGGAGCCTGGCACGTGTCCTACAACGGCGGCCGCATGGACGGTTTCGCGATCGGGCCCTACGCGCCGTACGCGTATTCGCAGTTCTCCCGGCGGGACATCCCGAACTACTTCGCGTGGGCGGACGAGTTCGTGCTCGCAGACAACTTCTTCGCCTCGGTCGCCGGTCCCTCCTACCCGAACCACCTCTACTTCATCGCCGGTCAAGCAGGGGGCGCGGTCGACAACCCGGAGAACATCCGAACGAAGCGTCTGAACGACGGCCGCATCTTCAAGTCCTGGGGGTGCGACGCGTACGGCGAGGACGTCTACGTCTGGGTCGAGGATCCCGACGGAACGCGGCGCCGCCATGAGACGTGCTTCGACTTCCGCACGATGGGGCACCTGCTGTCGGAGCGCGACATCGACTGGGCCTCGTATTCCGCCGACCCCTACCAGGCCGGCTACATCTGGCAAGCCTACAGCTCGATCCGCGACATCTTCCACGACGAGGAGCTGTGGGACGAGCACATCTGGCCGGTCGACGACCTGCTGCGCGATATCGAGGCCAACGCGCTGCCGCCAGTCACCTGGGTCACGCCGCGGTTCCAGCTGTCGGACCACCCGCCGTTCAGCACGAAACACGCGCACAACTGGGTCACCGACATCGTGAACGCGATCATGCGCAGCGACATGTGGGACTCGATCGCGATCTTCATCACGTGGGACGAGTGGGGCGGGCTATACGACCACGTGGCGCCCCCGCGCATCGACCACATGGAGCTCGGGTTCCGCGTGCCGCTCCTGGTGATCTCCCCCTACGCCAAGCGCGGTTACGTGGACGACGCGTTCGGCGAGTTCTCCTCGCCCTTGCGCTTCATCGCCGACAACTGGGGCCTGCCCTACCTCACCCCGAGGATCCGGCGGTCCCACAACTTCGAGCACGTCTTCGACTTCGGTCGCAGGCCCCGTCCCCCACAGCCCCGACCCAAGGTGCGCGCCTACGGGACCTTCTGGGACTTCCCCGAGGACTACCCGGGGTGGTTCGACTGGATCGAGCCGCAGGAGGTGAACATCCGCTACCCCTGATCGGGTGCGCCGCTCGGCGCGTTAGCATCCAGCCCATGCCGGAGCCGCGCCACCGCACGAAGCGTCGCGACCGCCGCTACCAGCTCGAGCCGCAGCGTCGGAAGCGGCCGAGCAGGAGCCCTCGTTGGTACGGGCCGGCCGTGCTGGCCATGATCGGGCTCGGCGTCGCGGTGATCGTCTCGAACTACATCGGGATCCTGCTGCCCGGGGCGCCCTCGAACGGCTGGCTGTGGACCGGGTTCGGCATGATCGCCGTCGGCTTCGTCGGCACGATGTACTGGCGCTGACCTCAGGGCCCGGGCCCTCGGCGCACGACCTGCATCCGCTCGCCGCAGTGCCGGGGGACCTGCAGCTCGCCGAGCCGGGCCACCTTGAGCTCGGTGCCGCACTCGCCGCAGACGAGGTAGACGTCGAGGTCCTCGACGTCCTCGGGTTCCTCGGGGCCTCGATCGATCGACGCGCCGCCGGGACCGGACGAGAACGAGCGCACCATCGCGATCCCTACCCGCCAGATCGCGTAGGCCAGCAGGACCGCGGTGACGATCAGGAGCCACGTGGGCACGGCTCCACGGTACCCCCTAGCGGGCCGAGCCCCCTCGGGTCTAGCATCGCCCCACGGGACCGTCGATCGAGGGGGCACGGCAGATGACGCTCTTCGAGGCCGTCCAGGGCTACGTCGACCAGGCCGCGGACCGCCTCGGGCTCGACGCGAGCGTCCGGGAGGTCCTGTCCCGGCACCGCCGGGAGGTCGCCGTGTCGGTCCGCGTGCCGATGGACGACGGCAGCGTGCGCGTGTTCCCCGGCTGGCGGATCCAGCACAACGGCGCCCGCGGCCCCTACAAGGGCGGCCTGCGGTTCCACCCCAACGCCTCCCTGGACGAGTTCCGCTGCTTCTCGTCCCTCATGACGTGGAAGACGGCGCTGCTCGACGTGCCGTTCGGAGGGGCCAAGGGCGGGGTGCGCGTGGATCCGAAGGCGCTGTCGGAACGCGAGCTCGAGCGGCTCTGCCGCGGGTTCCTCGCGGCGATCGAGATGGTCATCGGCCCGGAGCGCGACATCCCCGCGCCGGACGTGAACACCGGGCCCCGAGAGATGGCCTGGATGCTCGACGAGTACTCCCAGCGTCACGGCGAGACCCCCGCGGTGATCACGGGCAAGCCCGTGGGGCTCGGCGGCTCTCTCGGCCGCGACGCCGCGACCGGACGCGGCGCGCTGATGTGCCTGGACCGCATCGTCCACCACCGGGGCTGGAGCCGAGAGCGGATCAGCATCGCGGTCGAGGGCTACGGCAACGCCGGGTCGTGGTTCGCGATCCTCGCGCACCAGGCGGGGTACCGGATCGTCGCGGTCAGCGACTCACGGGGCGCCGTGTGGAACCCCGAGGGCCTCCACCCGCGGGAGATCCTCGCGCACAAACGCGAGACGGGCAGCGTCGTCGACGCCAAGCACGCCGAGACGATCGAGCGCGAGGATTTGTTCGGGCTCGACTGCGAGGTCCTCGTGCCGGCCGCGCTGGAGGAGTCGATCTCCGCCGCCAACGTCGAGCGGATCCGCGCGAACCTCATCCTGGAGGTCGCCAACCACCCGGTCACCCCCGACGCGGACCGACGCCTCGCCGACCGCGGCATCACGGTCGTGCCCGACATCCTCGGCAGCGCCGGCGGCGTGACCGTGAGCTACCTCGAGTGGGTCCAGAACCACCAGCACGCACGCTGGCCCGAGGACAAGGTGAACCAGCGCCTGCAGGCGCTCATGGAGGCCGCGGTCGACGCGGTGCTCGACCGGGCGAACCGCAGCGCGATCAGCCTGCGGGCCGCCGCCTACGAGATCGCCGTCGAGCGCGTTGCCGAGGCCGGGCGTCTGCGCGGCTGGTACCCCTAGCGGCCACCGGCCTCCCGGATCGCGCGAAGCACCCGTTCCGGGGTGCAGGGCAGGTCGACGTGGCGAACGCCGAGGTGCGCGAGCGCGTCGACGACCGCGTTGTGCACGGCCGGCGTCGAGCCGATCGCGCCCGACTCGCCGATCCCCTTCGCGCCCAAGGGGTTCAGCGACGTCGGCGTCTCGGTCGTCGCGACCTCGAAGCTCGGTAGATCGGCCGCCGAGGGGATCGCGTAGGTGGCGAGCGTCGAGGTGAGCGGCGTTCCGCCGTCGTCGTAGCGGACCTCCTCGAACAGCGCCTGCGCGATGCCCTGGCCGATCCCGCCGTGCTGCTGACCGCGCACGAGGACCGGGTTCAGGACCCGGCCGCAGTCGTCGACGGCGACGTGGCGCAGGGGCACCACCCGACCCGTCTCCACGTCGACCTCCACCACGGACACGTGCGTCCCGAAGGGGAACGTCGAGCCGGGCTCCCGGTACACGCCCCTGGCGCGCAGCCCGTCGTCCAGCCAGTCGGGTCGGCGCGCCGGGTCGCCGGCGATCGCGGCCAGCTCCTCCCACCGCAGACGGCGACCCGGCGCGCCGACGACCCAGAACCCCTCCTCGCCCGGCCCGGCGAGATCGGCCTCGTCGACCTCCAGCACCGCGGCGGCCAGGCGCCGCGCCAGCGCGACGACCTCCCGCGCCCGCTCGTGGACCGAGGAGCCACCGGCCTGCAGCGACCGCGAGCCCCACGTGCCGTCCCCCCTTGCCACCAGCGCGGTATCGCTGTGCACCACGCGGATGCGGTCGATTGGGATCGCGAGCACCCCGCTGGCCACCTGCGCGAACGCGGTCTCGTGACCCTGTCCGTGGGAGGAGGTCCCGACGAGCACGGTCGCGCCGCCGTCGGGGTCGATCCGCACCTCGGCGAACTCCTTCGAGGAGAACGACGTGATCTCCACGTAGGTCGCCACGCCGATCCCCAACGCGGTCGACCCGCCTCGGCTCCGCCGCTCGGCCTGCTGCCGCCGCAGGGCCTCGTACCCACAGACCCGCAGCGCCTCGTCCAGGCTGCGTCGGTACTCGCCGGAGTCGTACGTGAGCCCGGTCGGGGTCCGGTACGGGAACGCCTCGGCGGCGATCAGGTTCCGCCGGCGCAGCTCCACGGGATCGAGGTCGAGCTCTCGTGCGAGCAGATCCACCGCTCGCTCCAGCAGCGCCGTCGCCTCCGGACGGCCGGCGCCGCGGTAGGGCCCGATCGGCGTCGTCGTCGTCACCACGCTCCGTCCCCGGTAGGCGATCCGCTCGATCGCGTAGGGGCCGGCGAGCATCTCGCCCGTCGTCGTCGGCAGGTAGGCCCCGATCGGGTAGGCGCCCATGTCGGCGAGCAGATCGGCGCGGATCCCGACGATGGACCCGTCGCGGCGGGCGCCGATCTCGACCCGGTGCACCTGCGCGCGGCCGTGCGTGAGACCCACCATCGACTCGCTGCGGGTCTCGGACCACCGGACGATCCGCCCCAGCCGGCGAGCGAGGGCGGCGACCACGAGGTACTCGGGGTAGACCTGGAGCTTGGCTCCGAACCCGCCACCGACGTCCGGCGCGATGACCCGCAGCTCCTCCCGCCCGACGCCGAGCACCTCCGCGAGATCGTCGCGCACGTCGAACGGCACCTGCGTGGAGACCCACGCGGTCCAGGGCTCCGTCCCGGTCGGCGGAACGACCGCGATCCCGTTCGGCTCCATCGGCACCGGGGCGAGCCGCTGGTTCTCGAACCGGGCCCGCACGACGACGTCGGCCCCGGCCAGCACGTCCTCGTCCCAGGCGTGCTCGAACGCGTGAGCGACGTTCGTGCCGGCCTCCGGGAACAGCAGCGGCGCCCCGTCAGCGGCCGCCCGCTCCGGATCGACGACGGCCTCCAGGGGCTCCGCGTCGAGCTGCACGAGCTCGGCCGCGTCCAGGGCGCGGGCCAGCGACTCGGCGACGACGACCGCGTAAGCCTCGCCGGCGAAGCGGACCCGCTCGCGCGCCAGGGGGTGACGCCCCCAGGTCTCGGCGAGACCGCCTGCCGAGGGGGTCTCGACGTTGCCGGCCGGCGGCATCGGGGCCAGCCCCAGCTCCTCGGCGGTCACGACGGCGACGACGCCGGGGGACCGGCGGGCGAGCTCGAGCCCCTCGATGCCCCGAACCTCGGCGTGCGGCATGATGGAGCGACAGAACACGGCCCGGAGCGCCCCCGGGAGCTCGACAGCCTCGAGGTAGCGGCCCCGGCCGCGCAGGAACCTCGGGTCCTCGGTCCGCAGGGGCGCCGTCCCGAACGCCGACGGTGACGGTGCTCTCACGCGGGTCATGCTCCCACAGACGCGCTTCGGCCCCGGAAGCGGAAGGAGTCGTGCATGAGCGCCACCGCCCCCCGTCCCCATGTGAGCCGTCGGGCAGCGGGACGGGCCCGGCGCGCCGCCGTCGGGCTCGTCGTCCTCGGCGTGCTGGCCGCCGCGACGGGCGAGGCCGCGGCCTCCCCACCGGGCTCGCAGCGACTCGCCCGGCGGGTGCGCGTCGTCCCGGTGGCCACCGATCTGGCGAGCCCCTCGGGCTTCACGTTCGACCCCGCCGGCCGGATCTGGTACCTGGAGCGGCTGACCGGCCGGGTCCGGATCCTCGACCGCGCGACGGGCCGGGACCGCGTGTTCTTCCGCGTGACGAAGGTGAACGGCGCCGGCGAGCGCGGCGCCCTCGGGATCGCGCTGCACCCGGACTTCCCGAGCGAGCCGTTCGTCTACGTCTACGCCACGCGCCGCCAGGACGGGCGCCTGTGGAACCAGGTCCTGCGGATCCGCGCCGCCGGGGACCGGGGCGTCGGGTTCCGGGTGCTCCTGCGCTCGCCGGTGGGGGCGGCGTCGAACCACAACGGCGGCCGCATCCTCGTGGGCCCCGACCGCCGGCTCTGGATCTTCGACGGGGACAACGCGAACCCCGCAACGGCCCAGGACCTGTCCAACGAGCTGCGGGGCAAGATGCTTCGGATCGACCTCGACGGCTCGGTCCCCGCGTCCAACCCCTTCGGCACCCCCGTGTGGTCCTACGGGCACCGCAACGCCTTCGGCTTCGCGTTCGACCCCTGGACGGGGCGCCTGTGGCAGACGGAGAACGGACCGACGTGCAACGACGAGATCAACCGGATCGTGCGCGGCGGCAACTTCGCCTGGGGGCCGAGCTGGCGGTGCTCCTCACCGCCGACGATCCAGGACACGAACCGGGACGGGCCTCGACCCCGGCGCTTGCCGAAGTGGCGGTTCCCGAGCCCGATCGGGATCACCGGCGTCGTTTTCTGCGATCGCTGTGGCCTGGGCGCCCGCCGACACGGGGACCTGCTGTTCGGCGCGGTGAACGACGGACGCGTGCGCGCGCTCGACCTCGACGACGGGCGCCGGCGGCTCGTCGGCGGCGTCCGGGTGCTCGCGACCGCCCCCAGCGGCATCCACTCCATGGAGGTCGCCCCGAACGGGCGGATCTTCCTGAGCACCGCCCGGGGGATCTATCGGCTCGTCAGCCCCTGAACGTCGGCCCTGAACGTCGGGATGGCGCGGGCCCGGCCCACCGCGGTAGGCTCGCGACAACCAGGGTCGACGAGCGGGACCCTCTCCCCGGAGGTGAACCTCGTGAACATCGGTCAACCCAGGCGGATCATCGAGATCGTGCCGGAGGAACTGCCTCTGCCCGACCCGACGGTTCCGATGCCCGAACCCGGCCACGCGCCCGTCGAGCCGGTGCCCGAACCGCTCCGACCGGCGGAGCCGCGCAGCCCGTGAGCGGGACCGTGGGCGATCGCACCTCCCTCGCCCGGCACCTCACCACCGACGTCTCGACCGAGCCCGTGCTCGCCTGGCGGACCTGGGCGCTGTCGGGGCGGCGCGACGGGACCGACCTGCTGCTGCGGCCCGTGGCCGGCCGTTCGCGTCCGTGGCGACCGCGGGAGCCCGCCGAGGCCGCCTGCAAGCACGCCCGCCTGCACGCCGCCCCGAACGTGGACTGCTCCTGCGGCCTGCACGGCACGCGGGCGATCGACGTGCTGCGCTGGGCCCGCAGCCCCGCGGTGCTCGGCCGGGTGGCGCTGTGGGGCCGGGTGATCGAGCACGACCTCGGCTTCCGCGCCCAGTACGGCTATCCCCAGGTCCTCGGTCTCGTCTGCCGCTTCTGCTTCTGGCAGTGGGGCCCGCTCGGCTCTCGCCCGACCGTGGTGGGGTGGTTCCCGCGGGACGAGCTCGTGCCGTTCTGCAACCCCCACCTCGACCTCGCCCGCCGCTACGGGATGCACCCCCGGCGGCTCCTCGCCGCCGGACCCGTCGAGGTCCGGTTGCGCGACACCTACGCGGTAGACGCCCTCGTCCTGTAGGCGCGAACTGTAGGCGCGAAGCGCGCTCGGCCACCGGCCCCGCCCGCGTGCCCCTCGTCGGTGCCCCGGTCAACCCCCCCGGTCCTCGTGCCGATACCCGACGACACGCACGAGCCGAGGGGATCGGGGGATGGCGAGCGCTCGTCGCCGCCTCGCGGCCGGCCTCGTCGCGGGCGCGGTGCTCGCCGCGCTCGCCGACCAGGCCGCGTCCGCGGCGGCCCAGACGCAGGTCCAGGCGGTCATCGCGGCCCGCCGAGCGACGGCGGAGCGGATCCGCGGTCTTCGCGCTGAGCTGCGCACGGAACTCCAGCGCGCGCGCGCCTACGCGCGCCGCGGCGAGCTGATCGCCGCGCGGGCCGGCTACCGCGCCGGCGACGATCCGCACCACGTCCGGCGCCACACCCGCGCCATCCGTCGGGCCGTCCGGCTCGTCCGTCGCGACGCCCGCCTCTCGGCACGCCGGTTGCGATCGCGCCTGCGCGCCCTCGAGCGCCGTCGTGAGGCGCTCGGGGACTGGCTCGAGACCTGGGGCGTGTTCCGCGTCTGCCCCGTCCCCGGCTTCACGGTGATCCACGACGACTTCGGCGAGATGGTTCGGCTCGAGGGCGTGCCGGTGCACCGCCACCTGGGCAGCGACGTGAGCGCGCCGACGGGCTCGGCGATCCTCGCGCCGTTCGAGGGGTACGCCGTCGCGTCGTGGAGCCCGCTCGGCGGGAACCAGGTGACGGTCCGGGGCGCGGCCGGTGAGGTCTTCAACGCCCACCTGTCGGCCTACGGGCGGCTGGGGTGGGTCCGGGCCGGCACCGTGGTCGGCTACGTGGGAGCGACCGGCAACGCCACGGCGCCGCACGACCATCTGGAATGGCGTCCGGGTGGCGGAGCCCCCGTCGACCCCTATCCCTACCTGGTGGCCAGCTGCGTGCCGCGCTGAGCCCGGCGGTCAGCGTCCGTTCGTGCTGAAGTGCTGGTAGTCGATCGGCCAACCCCAGTCCCCGCCCCAGGCCCAGCCGATCCGTCGGAACGCCCGCCACACGACGTCGCCGTGGGCGATCATGCCGCGGCGGATCGGCGTTCGGTCCACGTAGTCGGCACCGTTCGGCGGCGACACACCCCAGCTGCCCACGTAGGGGTTCTCCACGGGGTTGATGTCGATCGCACGCCCGTAGGCGTGCATCGACCACGTACAGCACACGCCGCCGCGGTAGCGGCAGTTGAACGCCGACGTGTTGTCCGCCCGCATCGATCGCCTGTCGTCGGCGCCGTAGCGGTCCACGAGCCGGATCCGCCGGATCGGGAACCGCGCGCGCCACAGCCGTCGGAACACCGTCACGACGTCCTCGGCGACACCTCGATGCACGACGAGCCGCCCCACGGCGGGGCGGCGCTCGAAGTTCCAGTAGGTGAGCCGGACGAGGCGCAGGTCGTGGAGCGCGACCGGGCAGCCGGGCCGCCAGGACGACCCGCGCATCCGCTCCTTCACATGGGCGGGGATCCTCGTGACCTCGGCCTCGAACCCCGCGGCGGCCCCCGCGTCGGCGCCGATGCCGACGAGCAGCAGGGCGAGCGTGAGGATCGCGAGCGGGCGCCGGAGCACGGCACCATCGTGCCGCAGGGAGCCCCTCAGTGCGAGCCCTGCCCGTGCTTGCGCTCCGCCGCCCGGGCCAGGCGGAAGCGGAGGCTCGGCCCCTCGCCCTCCGCCTCCGCGTCGGCCGGAGGCGGAGGGAGCTCGACCTGCGACCCCGCGACGGGCGTCGGGGGCGGCGTGGGCGGGGGGACCTCGCCCTCGGGCAAGATCGGCGTCGACGGCGTGGCCGCGGGCGATCGGGCGAGCTCGGTCTCGAGCGCGGCCGCCCGAGCCCGCTCGGCGGCGAGCTCGCGCTCGAGCTCGGCGACCTGGCGCTCGAGGGCCGCCGCCTGCTCGGCGGCCGAGCGCCGGAGGCGCTCGAGCTCCGCCTCGGCCTCGATCCGAACCCGTTCGAGCGAGCGCCGCAGCTCTTCGTGGGCGCGCTGGGTCGCCGCGTCCAGGGCGGTCCGCGCCTCGGCCGCCGCGGCCGTCGCCATGGCCAGCTCGCGCTCGAGGGCCGCAACCCGCTCGGCCCACCGCGCCTCGGCCGACTCTGCCGAGCGGCGGGCCTCCTCAAGCTCCCGTTCGAGCCCCTCGGCTCGCCCCGCGGACTCCGCGAGCTGCCGCGCGCGCTCGAGCGCGGCGGCCAGCTCGGCCCGGAGCCGATCGAGCTCCGCCGCAACGGCCGCCTCCCGCTCTCGGGCCAGGTCCCGCTCACGGCCCGCCAGCGCGGCGAACCCCTCCAGCTCGTCCGCGCGCCCGCGGAGCCGCTCCAGCTCGGCCTGCGCGTCCCCCATCATCCGCTCCAGGTGCTCGCGCCGAACCCGCTGCTCCTCGAGCGCGCTCGCCAGCGTCGAGGCGTGCGCCTCGATCTGCGTCACGCGGTCCTCGGCGCGTCCCGCCCGCTCCTCGGCGAGCCTCGCGCGCTCGAGCGCGGCCTCGAGGGCCGCCTGGGCCTGGACCGACCCCCCGGAGATCGCCACGTGTGGCTCGCGCGTCGGCGCCGGGGCCGCCCGCAGGGCCTCGACCTCCTCGCCCAGCCGCGCCAGCTCGGCGCGTGCCTCCTCGAGCTCGGCCGCCAGGCGCCCGTGCTCGGCTTCGGCCTCGCGGGCACGCTCCTCGGCCTCGCGGGCGCGCTCCTCGGCCTCGCGGGCACGCTCCTCGGCCTCGCGGGCACGCTCCTCGGCCTCGCGGGCGCGCTCCTCGGCCTCGCGGGCGCGCTCCTCGGCGCGAGCCACGGCCAGCCGGAGGTCCTCACGAGGCGTCTCGCGCTCTTCGGCCGCCGCCTGGCTCCGACCCGCACGACGCCCCGCGCGACGTCGAGCGATCCACGCCCCCGCGGTCCTCGGGCTCCGGGGGGACGACGTCGTCGCGCCCGGCTGCTGTCCCGGGGGCCCGGCGGTCGCACCCCCCGACGCCTGCGCGGGACCCGACGCCCGGCCGGGGCCGCCACGGCTCCCCAGCCACTCGCGGAGCGACACGAGCGCGACCACCCCCAGCACGGCGGCCGCCGCGAAGGCCACCAGACGCAGCGTCGGCCACGGTCCGGCCGCCCCTTCCACCACGTCGAGCGATCGATCGACGACGAGCACGAACTCAGAGCGCGACCCCGATGCCTCGGCGATCGGCGCGACGGTGCGAAGGACGTCGTCTCCAGCCAGGGGATCTTGCGTGCGCTCGCTCGCGGTGGCGCCCGCGACGGCCCGCTGCAGGAGGGAGGCCTCGAGGCCCGCGCGGGCTCCCGGGCGATCGAGCGGGTCGGAGGACACGACGATGGCGCCGCGGTCGGTGATGACGCGGGCGCGCTCGACCCCCTCGCCGCGGACGTCCTGGAGGGCTCGGTTCAGCTCCTCGCTCAGGCGATCGCCGAGCGGGGCGGCGGGGTCGACGCCGCGCAGGAGCGGCCACAGCCGCTGTCCCGCGCGCTCGCTCGCACGCTCCAGCGCGCGGACCTCGCGCTCGACCCCTAGCTCGTGCACCAGACCGGCCACGGCGCCGAGCAGGAGGAACGCCACGGCGAGGCCGCCGGCCAGCGGCCAGCGCGTGCCCCTTGGCTTCGGGCGTCCCCCGATCATCGCGTCTCCTCGGACCGGACGGACCCTCCGGCCGGTCCCCGTCTCTCGTTCCTTCGGACGACGACCGGTGAAGCTGAACCCTGAGAACGCGGTAGGCCGCCTCGGGGTCGGCCGGATGGCCCCGGCCAACCGGTCGCTCGGCCGATCGGGGCGGCGATCAGCGCGGGAAGACGGCGATCAGGTGCGTGGCCCCGGGAACGGTCCCGAGCTCGATCGCCGTTCATGACGGGGAGCCGATGGTGGAGACGAGCGGACTCGAACCGCCGACCCCCTGCGTGCAAAGCAGGTGCTCTACCAGCTGAGCTACGTCCCCGCCGGCGCAAGCGTACCGCGCGTCGGACGCCTCAGGGTTCCGGGGGCGGCTCCGGTGAGGGTGAAGGGCTCGGGCTCGGGGACATGCCCGGTCGGTACGTGAGCTCCGACCCCACGTCGGGAGCTCGATCGGCGCATCGCCCCTCGCACTCCCACCAGGTCTGCACCCACCACCGGTAGAAGGTCCTCGACGGCCCGAACGTCAGCGCGCGCAGGGGCAGACGCACCCATGCGGCACGCTCGCCGACCTTCTCGGCCGCCACCGCCCGCAGGTAGCGGTCGCGACCCGTTCCGGTCGCAACGCGCCACAGCGACCCCAGCAGCCGACGCCCGTCGGAGCGGACGACGACGAGGTGGTCCGCCGCTTCGTCGCCGCGCGTGTCGAGGAGCAGGTAGACCCAGCCGCGGTCCCACATCTGCCCCACGGTCCAGGGGTCGAACGTGATCACCGTCCACTCCGGCCCGGTGCCGGGCGGATCCTCGAACCGGACGACCCGCACGTCGAGCCGCCCGGGCGTGTCGTTCGGATCGAGGACCCGCTGCGGCATGATCGCGGCCCATGCCGCTGCGGCCACGACCGTGGCCAACGCCAGCGCGACAGGGGCGCTCCTGCGGATCACCGGCGCCCCCCGAGCCTGAGCCAGCGGGCCGAGCGCCACGCGGTCCAGATCGCGACCCAGAGGCCCGCGAGCGCGAGCGCGGCCGGGAGCCGGTCGGCCGCTTCCGGGACCCCCGGCGACCACGCGAACGCCCCGTCCGTGGCCCCGGCCGCCCCGACCCCCGCGACGGCGGCGAGTGCGCCGTTGCGCACGAGCTGCGCCCACGCCTGCAGCGGCCGCCGCTCCCCGAAGCACCCGCACCCGAGCTCCCGGCCGAGGAGGAGGCGGGCGCGCACGATCTCGGCGCTGAAGACCACGAGCAGCCCGAGCGCCCACAGGCTCGCGGCGCGTCGCATCCCCACGATCGCGAGGATCGGCACGCCGACCTCCGCGAGCGGCACCGCCCACGCCGCCGCGCGCTCGAGCCGGACCGGCAGCCGCCGGGCCTGGAGCGCTCGGCGCCACCGGGCCGGCGCGACGAGCTTGGCCGCGCTCGACCACGCGAACGCCAGCGCGATCACCGCGACCGCGAGGGCCGACCATCCGCCCTGGCTGCGGGTCGCGGCAACCGCGGCCGCGACCCCGACCGCGACCAGCGCGAGGCCGTTGGTCAGGCGCCTCGGCCACTCCGGGCGACCCGCAAGCCGATCCACGAGCGCGCGGCCGTCGTCGTCCCGACCCAACCGGCCGCCGGCGAGGGCGCCGAGCCCGCGGGCCAGGCCGAACGCGCCGAGCGCCACCGCGCCGAGCAGGGGCCGCCCGCTCGCGAGCGCGGCTAGCGCGACGACGACGAGCGTGCCGTGCGCCAGGAACGTGAGGAAGCCGATCCCGAGCCCCGCGCCGTAGAGCAGGGCCGCGGTCGTCGGCCCGAAGAAGCTCCGCCACCAGTCCGGGACCTGCCGACGCAGCTGCGGGACCGGCAGGCGAAGGTCCACGAGCTCGCCCAGGCCGTAGGCGGTCGCAGCGATCGCCACCGCAGCGGCCCCGGCTCGTCCCCACGGCGCGCCGAGGAGGGCGCCGATGCCGGCGAGCAGCCCCCCGAACGCCGCCCCCACGGCCGAAGCCGCGGCCGCGTGCGCGGCCCAGGCCGCGAGCCACCTGCCTCGGCCCCCGTGGACCACGGGGGTGATGGTCTCCACCATCGACAGCCCTCAGGGCCCGTAGCGCGCCGACCAGCCCGCGACCGCCGAGGCGGCCACGAGCGCCGCGAGCACGGTCTGGTCCTCTAGCATCGCCGGTTCAGCTCCCGGTACCCAACGCAGAACACGCGCAGCCCCCTGGGGCAGTAGCCGCGCACCGCGGCGTCCCCGTTGATCCGGATCCGCGAGGTCGAGCAGCAGTCCATGATGTGGCGCAGCCGGCCCGAGCAGCATCGCGTCCACCCGCCCCCGTAGCGCGGGTTGCGCACGAACGGGTAGCGCATCGGAACGAGCTCCTGGCACGTGCGGTGGCGCACCTGCGTCTCGGGGTCGAGGTAGATCCGCCCCTCGTCGTCGACGGGGAACCCGAACGTCGGGTGCAGCGGCCACCCGCGACGGTTGACCCTCGTGAGCGGCGCGTAGGGGTGCGGGCAGGAGCCGGTCGTGTACGTGTGCCCACAGAAGTGGTGCGCCTCGGCCCGCGTCGGGTCGAGGGCCGCCGCGACGAGGCCTCCGCCGGCGAGCGCGACGATCGCCCGGCCGAGTCGGCCCAGGAACCCCCGCCGGCTCGTCCGCTGCGCGAGGGCCCGCTCGGCGAGCTCGGTCCGCGACAGCCTCAGCTCGCCCACCGCTCGCCCTCCCGTCCGACCCGTGCCCGCGCCGTGTCCAGGATCCCTTCGAGCTGCTCGAGGTTGTTCACGGTCCCCTTCGCACGCACAACCCCGAGCTCGTCGAGGACGACGACGAACGGCGTGCCGGGGACGTCCCACGCGCGTTCCGCCTCGGGGTCGTGGACGACGAGCGCCTCGACGCCGGCCGCGCGCGCCGCCGCCGGGATCGCGGGCGCGAGCTCACGACACACCGGACACGTCGGGGAGGAGAAGACGACGAGGCGCCTCGCGCCGGGCCCGCCGATCGTGACGCTGGTGCCGTCGTCGGCGAGGGCCTCGGTGGGGAGCATCCCCGCGCCGAGCTCGGGGCCCTCGTCGTCCACCTCGAGCGCGCCCCGCGGCCCGAGGCGCAGGTGCAGGGTCCCGACCTGTCGCGCCAGCGCCACGACGACCAGCGCGATGACGACGAGCAGCACCCACTGCACGACGAACGCCACGGCCCACCAGCCACTCATCGGATCGTGTGAGTGGCTCGCTCGTCGGCGTCCAGCAGCTGAACGAAGGGCGTCCCTTCGTCCGTCAGGCCCAGGAGCGCGCGCAGCTCGCCGCCCGGACCGAGGAGCCGCATGATCGGCGCCCCGTGGGCCGCGAGGCCCAAGCGCACCCGGACCTTCCCGCTCTGGTCGTACAGCCCGATCGTTGGGGACCCCTGCTCGGCCAGGGAGAAGCGCCGGATGAGCTCCCCGTCTTCCTCCCGGACCCCCAGCGTCGGAGAGGACTCGGGCGCGAGCCCGAACTTCGCGCGGATCTTGCCGTGGCGATCCCCGAAGGCGAGCGACGCCGACCCGTCGGCGGCCAGCCCGAAGGTCGCGCGCACGTGTCCCTCGCCGTCGGCGATGGCCAGGCCCGTCGCCCCATCGGGCTGCATGCCGAAGCGGGCCCGCACCCGTCCCTCGTCGTCGAGCATCGAGAGGAACGGTTGGTCGTTGGCGACCCCGATCCGCAGCCGAACCCGACCGTGCTCGTCGACGACCTCGAAGCCCTCCGCACGCACAACGCGTCTCTTCATCAAGGCGGGCCGGGGGGAAGGTCCCGGCGTGCGGGTATCCTCGCGCACCCGACCGCGCCGCTCAAGCACGGTGGTCGACGACGTCAGCCGGGACCGCCCGGCGACGCGACCTGGATCAGCAAACGCGCGCGCTGGAGGGTCCCCGCGGAGCCGGCGCCGAACGCGACCGCGCGGATCGAGCGCAACCACGGCATGACGACCTCGTCGAACCGCTCGCGCTCGTCGGCGCCCAGGCCGTCGCGCACCGCCCGCGCGACCGCCTGGACGTCGACGAACACCATCCCGTCGTCCGAGGGCAGGCCGGCCGTGGCGCGGACGAACGCGTCGGACGCCACGATCGACGGCCCGCGTGCTCGCGCGATCACGGCCGCGTGCGCGGGGGTCGTAGCCACCACGACGGCGGCCTCCGTGGCGGCGATCGCGACCACGGGCTCCCGCGAGACGCGGACGCGCACCCCCTCGATCGTCGCCGTCCGCCACACGAGGTCGCGCCCGACGCCGCCGCGGGGATCGGGCTGCGCGACCCGGCCGAGGAGCCGCTCGAGATCCCGCGCCGCCGCGGGCGGGTCGTGCACCCCGAGGACGGCCGCCCCGGCGAGGCCGTCGTCCTCGCGCACCGCCTCGATCGCCACATCGCCGGTGAGCCGGGCGAGGAACCCGTCCTCCCCGGTCAGGCCGAGCCGCTCGAGCGCCGGGGCCTGACGCGGCGAAGCGGCGACGAGCTCGCCGAGGGCGACCTCGGCCATCACGTCGACGTGGCGGAGCGACACGACCCCGAGCGCCTCCGCCGGCACGAGCCCCAGCAGCTCGTTCGGGGCCTCCGGGGCGTCGATCGACGCGAGCGCCGCCTGGGACAGCGCCGCCCGATCGATCCGCGCCGCGACGTCGACGGCGAGGCCGCCCGGCTCGGCCGAGACGCTCAGGCCGAGCCCGTCGACGGCCCCCAGGTCGCCGTCGGACAGGGCGGCCAGGTCGTCTCGAGGTCCATCCCCCTCCACGATCGCCCGCAGGTCCGCGTAGGCGCTGACGAGCCGCCCGTCGGGCAGCGCCGACTCCATCTCGAGGTACCCCACGTCGCGCAGGATCGAGGGCCGCAGCTCCCGCGTCGTGTCGATCACCGCCTCGAGGAAGGCGGCGTCGCTCGCGAGGATCAGCGCGTCGCGGTCGAACGCGTAGGCGGGCACCCCGGCCCGGTCGGGCACCCGGATCTCGACCCCCTGCCGGACGCGCTCGGACCAGCCCACGCCCTCCCAGGCCGCCCCCGGCGCCTGGAGCTTGGCGAGCATCGTCCGAGCCCCCGTCTCGTCCGCCACGGCCACCAAGAGGGCCGAGCGGCCCTCGCCCTCCGCGACGTCCACCGCCGCGACCACCTCCGGGCCCACCCAGCCGAGCAGGTCGCCCCCGCCGATGCCGGTTCCGGCGAACAGCTCGTCGCCGAGGGCCCGCAGTCGGGCCAGGAGCTCCTGGTCCCCGTCGACCTGGGGGAACGACGAGCGGATCCTCGCGAGGTTCAGCTTCTGAGCGGCGCTCGGGTCCAGGTGGAGCACGACGACCGCGTCGACCCCCGATGGGACCCGGGCGAGCAGGTGGACCGTGCTGCCGCGCAGGATCGCCGCCGCAGCGACGGTCACGCCGAGCAGCAGGGCGAGGACGGAGGCGGCCAGGGCCGGGCGACGGTGGGCGGCGACCCACGCCGACGCGGCGCGCCAGCCGGCGGGCTGCTCCGCGGGCACGGTCCGCCGCGCCCCCTCGGGGGCGGGTTCGGGGGCGGGGGGCTCGACGTCGGTGTCCCTCGGCGGCGGGGGAAGATCCTCGGGCGGTCCGACCTGGCCGGTCGGCGGGCGCTCCACACGAGGCAGCCTAGCCGTTCGTCATCCCGCTCGCCGAAACCCCCGACGCCGTGCCGCGGCGGACGACCTCCCGGCGCACCGTCACGGCCTCCAGGCGCTCGGGGACGGGCTCGACCCCGATCCCGGCCCCGGTCGGCACCGCGATCGTCCCGTCGGACGCCATCGCGAAGGGGGGCGTCACGTCCTCGACGAAGTACCGGTCCGACGGGCTCGTGTCGCCCGGCAAGGTGGCGTTGGGCATCGCCGCGACCGCGAGGTTCGTCGCGCGTCCGATGCCGGTCTCGAGCATCCCTCCGCACCACACCGGCACCCCGGCGTCACGGCACACGTCGTGCAGGCGCCGCGCCTGGAGCAGACCGCCGACCCGGCCCTGCTTGACGTTGACGATCCGGCAGGCCCCGAGCTCGATCGCCGCCTCGGCGTCGGCGACCGAGCGGATGGACTCGTCCAGGCAGATCGGCGTGCGCAGCTCGCGCTGCAGCCGCGCGTGCCGGACGAGATCCTCGTGATGCAGCGGCTGCTCGATCATGAGCAGGTCGAGCTCATCGAGCGCCCGCAGCGCGTCGACGTGATCCGGGTCGTACGCGGCGTTCGCGTCCACCGACAGCGGCGCCTCGGGCCAGCGCTGGCGGACCGCCCGCACTCGGTCGACGTCGAGGCCGGGGGCGATCTTCAGCTTGATCCGTCGGTAGCCGCGGGCCACGTGCGCCTCGACCTCCTCCAGCAGCGCCGCCTCGCTCGGCGCGATCCCGACCGAGACCCCGCAGGGCACCCGCTCGCGAACCGCCCCGAGGAACGACGCGAGCGAGCGGCCGGCGCCCCGGAGCTCGGCGTCGAGGATCGCGTTGACCACCGTCGCCTTGGCCATCGGATTGCCGCGCACCCGCGCGAGCAGGTCCTCCAGCTCCTCGACCTCGAGCGACGACGGGGCGAGCAGGGACGGAGCCAGCACGTCGCGGATCACGAGCCACGCTCCTTCGTTGAACTCCCCGCTGAAGTCCGGAACGGCGTCGGCGACGCACTCACCCCAGCCCTCGCCCGCGGAGGTCTCCGCACGGACGAGCACGCAGGTCTTGTCCCGCATCTCCCCGAAGCTCGTGCGGAAGGGCCGCACGAGCGGCAGACGCACGAGGCGGAGCTCGAGCGCGAGGACCCGCATCAGTCGCCCTCGACGGCCAACAGGTAGGCCGCGCGGGCGCGGTCGAACGTCACCGCCCGGGCGCCCTCGGCCATCGCGGCCTCGACGACCTCGGCGACCGCGTCCCGCCACGCACGCCCGAGGGCGGGGTCGGCCGCTCGCAGCTCGTGGTAGGCCGGCGGGATCTCGACGACGATCGGGGGATGGGGCTCGGCGCGGGCCGAGGGCTCGGGGCGATCGGGATCGCCGGTGCGAGCCAGCGCGGTCGGGACGGTCGGCGGGATCGCGATCGGTCCCCCCGGCTCGCGCCTGAGGTCCCACCGCACCGTGAAGCGGTCGGAGCGATCTCCGCGGTTGATCTCGTCGGCCATCTCCCCGTAGAAGGACCGCTGGAAGCGGTCGGCGACGGCGCCGAGCTTCGCGAGGTTGAGGTGCGCGTTGCGGGCCACGAGCGGATCGTAGGTCCAGCGCGCGAGGTGGACCCCCCGGTCGAGAGCCTGCGCGCGCTGCGCGAGCTTCAGCGCGTAGCCGACGCCCGCATGTCGATGGGCCGGAAGCGTCGCGAGCATGTGCGAGTGCACGTGGAAGCCCTCGTCGTCCACACCGATCCAGCCCAGGACGAAGCCGACGAGTCGATCACCGGCGAAGGCCCCGTAGGGAGCCGTGCCGCTGTCGGCGAGGGCACGGACGATCTCCGGCCCGACCGGCTGCTCTCCCCAGGTGGCCTCGATCACCCGGGCGATCTCGGCGGCGTCCTCGGCCGAGGCCAGGGGCCGCAGCGCCACGCCCGCCGCGGCCGCCGCCCGGGTCGCGAGCGCCCAGCCGTCGGTCATCCGGGCCAGGCGCGGAGCGGATCAGCCGCCCGCAGGCGGCGGCAGCTCCTGCCACTCGACATCGTCCAGGTCGGCGCCGCGCCGCCGCCGAACGACCTGCACGACCGCAGCAACGATCGCCCCGATGAACGCGAGGCGCATGAGCCCCCGGAAGAACCCGCCCTTCTTGCCGTCCTCGGTCGCTTCCGCCATGTGGGTCCCCTCCTCTTCGAGCGGCCGGTCGGCCCGGCCCGGGTCCTCAGCCTACGCCGAGGGCTCGCACCGCGCACCCCGCGGGAGTGGGCCTGGATGGACTTGAACCATCGACCTCTTCCTTATCAGGGAAGCGCTCTAACCGAGCTGAGCTACAGGCCCGAGGTCAGGCACCGTCGGTGCTGGGAACGCCAGGGTAGCCAGGGCCCTCGGCGCCGTCAATCGCGCGTGGCCGTCAATCACGCGTGCGCTCGGCGAGCGTCACCTCGACGCCGCCCACGATGTCGCTGATCAGGTTGTAGACGATCGCGATGAACGTGTTGAGGAGCGCGGCCACCACCGTCGCGGCCAGCCCCGCGAGGACCAGCCACCGGAACAGGACCCCACCGTTGATGTCGTAGGGGATGCACGCACCCGTCGTGGGCCGCTCGCCGGTCTGGAAGAGGCAGCCGAGCAGGTCGGTCTCCAGCGTTCGGATGACGCCGGCGGCCTCGAGGACCTGGAAGATCAGCGCGAGCGCCAGCACGGTGATCAGCATCGCGCACAGGTAGAACAGCAGGGAGAACTTCAGGACCGACAGGGCGCCGACCCGGCGAACCTCCACGCGCGTCCGCCTCGGGGGGCGCAGGAGCGCGCGTCGGCGCGAGCGGGTCCGGACCGTCCGCACCTCCGTGCCCGCCGCGTGCCGGGCTCGGCCCTCGGCGCCGGGCTCCTCAGCGGTCACCATCGCGCCTCACGTCGGTAAGGCTACGCCCTCCGAGCCCCCCGAGCATGGAACCCCGCCCGTCTGGCCCGCGGTGCGGCCCCGTCAGACGCGCAGGGGTCCGTCGCCGGCCAGCAGCGCCCGGACGTGCAGCGGGGTGAGCACCGCGAGCACCAGGGGCGCCGCGACCCACGAGGGCAGCCCGACGTCCTCGAGGAGGAGCAGGCCCCCGAGCCCGAGGCCGGCTCCGGCCACGGCGAGCAGCGCGTCCACCGCTCGAGGGCGCAGCCGACGAGGCCCCACGGCCGCGACCGCCACCAGCAGCGCCGCCGCCGCCCCGATCACGGCGACGCCCACGGGCTCACGCATCGTCGTTCTGGACGATCACGGGCGCCAGCGCCACGACGTGGGCTCCGTCCTCCACCCGCATCGTGCGCACGCCCTGGCTCGCGCGCCCGACCCGGCGGATCTCGCCGGCGGGCACGCGGATCACGATCCCCGACGAGGAGATCACGAACATGTCCTGGTCCTTCGATCCGATGAACGCCCCGGCCAACGCCCCGGTCTTGGACGTGAGCTGATGGCCGATCACGCCCTTGCCCCCTCGCCCCTTCACGGGGTAGTCGCGCAGCGGCGTACGCTTGCCGTACCCCTGCTGCGAGACGCTGATCATCTCCTCGCCGTCGGTCGACAGCCCGAGCGAGATCACGCGGTCCTCGGGGGCCAGACGCATCCCGATCACGCCGGCCGCAGCCCGGCCCATCGGCCGCACGAGCGACTCCTTGAAACGGATCACCTGTCCGCGCTCGGACACGAGGAAGACGTCGGCCTTGCCGTTCGTCAGCTTCACGTCGATCAGCTCGTCCCCCGGGCTTCAAGCTTGATCGCCACCAGCCCTGTACGCGCGGAGTCGTACTCGGCCAACGGGGTCTTCTTCACCATGCCCCTGCGGGTGGCGAACAGGAGGAACCGCTCGTCGTCGTAGCTCTTGAGGTCGAGGACGGCGCTGATCCGCTCGTCGCCCGAGATCGACAACCCCCGGAAGGTTCGCGGCGTACACGCCTCTGGCCGTGCGGCTCGCGTCGGGGACCTCGTGTACCTTCACCCGGTACACGCGGCCCTTCGTCGTGAAGAACAGCAGCCAGTGGTGGGTCGTCGTGGTGGAAGACGTTCGCGACGACGTCCTCCTCCTTGAGGGTCGCGCCCCGAACGCCCCGGCCGCCCCGGCCCTGCCGCCGGAACGTGTCGATCGGAACGCGCTTCACGTACCCCGCCCGCGTGACCGTGATCACCACGTCCTCCTCGGCGATCAGGTCCTCGGCGTCCAGCTCCCCCTCGTCGCGCCCGATGCGCGTGCGCCGAGCGTCCGCGTGACGGGAGCGGATCTCCGCGAGCTCGTCCTTGATCACGCCGCGCAGCTTCGCCGGACTGCGCAACAGGGAGTTCAGGTAGCGGATCCGCTTGACGAGGTCCGCGTGCTCCTGCTCCAGCTCCGTGCGGGCGAGCCTCGTGAGCCGGCGCAGCGGCATGTCCAGGATGTGGTTCGCCTGGACCTCGGTCAAGCGGAACGTCTTCATGAGCTTCGCGCGTGCCGCCTCCGCGTCCGCCGACCCCCGGATGATCCGGATCACCTCGTCGAGGTGGTCGAGGGCGATCAACAGCCCCTGGACGATGTGGTCGCGCTCCTCGGCGCGCCGCTTCTCGTAGCGCGTGCGCCGGGTGACGACATCGACCTGGTGATCGACGTAGTAGCCGACGAGCTCGGCCAGCGTCAGCGTGCGCGGCACGCCGTCGACGAGGGCGAGCATGATGACCCCGAAGGTCTCCTGCAGCTGCGTGTGCTTGTACAGCTGGTTGAGGACGACCTGAGGGTTCGCTCCGCGCTTCGTCACCACGACGAGCCGCATCCCCTGGCGGTTCGACTCGTCGCGCACGTCCGCCACGTCCTTCAGGCGGCCGGCGCGGACCAGCTCGGCGATCTTCTCGGCCAGGCGAGCCTTGTTCACCTGGTACGGCAGCTCCGTGATCACGATCTGGGATCGCCCGCCGGCGCCCTCCTCGATCGTGGCGACGCCCCGCACCTTGATCGAGCCCCGGCCGGTCTCGTAGGCGTCTCGGATCCCCTGGCGTCCGAGGATCACGGCTCCCGTCGGGAAGTCCGGCCCCTTGACGAAGCGCATCAGCTCCTTCGGGGTGGCCTCCGGATGGTCCAGGTAGTGGACCACCGCATCGATCACCTCGCCCAGGTTGTGGGGAGGGATGTTCGTCGCCATGCCCACCGCGATCCCGGCCGCGCCGTTCACGAGCAGGTTCGGGAACCGAGACGGCAGGACGACCGGCTCGCGCTCGTACCCGTCGTAGTTGGGGACGAACTCGACCGTCTCGGCCTCGATGTCGCGCAGCATCTCCATCGCGAGCGGGGCCAGCCGCGCTTCCGTGTACCGCTGGGCGGCCGGGGGATCTCCGTCGACCGATCCGAAGTTCCCGTGGCCGTCCACGAGCGGAGCACGCATCACCCAGTCCTGGGCCAGCCGCACGAGGGCGTCGTAGACGGACTGGTCCCCGTGCGGGTGGTACTTCTTCAGCACCTCCCCCACCGCCGCCGCCGACTTGCGGTGAGGGCGGTCGGGACGCAGCCCCGACTCGAGCATCGACCACAGGATCCGCCGCTGCACGGGCTTGAGCCCGTCCCTGACGTCGGGCAGCGCGCGCCCGACGATCACCGACATCGCGTAGTCGAGGTAGGAGCGCTGGATCTCGTCCTCGAGCTGGACCGGCTCGATACGCCCCGCGAGCAGGCTCTGGCTCAACCCCGCTCCTCCGTCAGACGTCGAGGTTCTCGACGTACTTCGCGTTCTGCTCGATGAAGGCCCGGCGTGCGGGAACGTCCTCGCCCATGAGCACGGTGAACAGGCGATCCGCGGTCGCCGCGTCCTCCAGCGTCACCTGGAGCAGGGTTCGCTGTTCGGGGTCCATCGTCGTCCGCCACAGCTGATCGGCGTCCATCTCGCCCAGGCCCTTGAACCGCTGCGGCTCGAGCTTGCGGCCGTCGCCGTGCTTCGCTCGCCAGGTGTCCCACTCCCGCTCGGTGTAGAAGTACAGCTCCTCCTTCCCCTGCTTGAGCAGGTACAGCGGAGGCTGCGCGAGGTAGACGAACCCCGCGTCGATCAACGCCTGCATGTTGCGGAAGAAGAAGGTCAGCAGCAGCGTGCGGATGTGAGCGCCGTCGACGTCGGCGTCGGCCATGATGATGATCCGGTGGTAGCGAGCCCTCGCCAGGTCGAACTCCTCGCCGACCCCGGTCCCGATCGCGGTGATCAGCGCCTGGATCTCGGCGTTCTCGAGGATCTTGTGGATCCGCGCCTTCTCGACGTTGAGGATCTTCCCCCGGATCGGCAGGATCGCCTGCGTCGCCCGATCCCGGGCGCTCTTGGCCGACCCCCCGGCCGAATCGCCCTCCACGATGTACAGCTCGCACGACGCCGGGTCGGTCAGCTGGCAGTCGGCGAGCTTGCCCGGTAGGGATCCGGACTCGAGGAAGGACTTGCGCCGCGTCAGGTCGCGCGCCTGCTTCGCGGCGATCCGGGCCTTCGCGGCCGCCTGCGACTTGTGCACGATCCGGCGCGCCTCGGTCGGGTGCTCCTCGAGCCATTCCGCGAAGCGCTGGTTCACGGTCGTCTCGACCAGGGAACGGATGGAGGCGTTCCCGAGCTTCGTCTTCGTCTGCCCCTCGAACTGGGGTTCGCGCAGCTTGACGGAGATGATCGCGACGAGGCCCTCGCGCACGTCCTCCCCGATGAGGTTCTCCTCCCGCTCCTTGAGCAGCCCTTTCTGCCGCGCGTAGCGGTTCAGCACGTTCGTGAGGGCCTTCTTCAGGCCCTCCTCGTGCATGCCGCCCTCGTGGGTGTTGATCGTGTTCGCGAAGGAGTAGACGGACTCCGCGTACCCGCTCGTCCACTGCATCGCGATCTCGACCTCCGCGTCCTCACCGCGGTGCTCGATCGCGATGATCCGGGAGATCGCCTCCTTGCCCTGCGCCAGGTACTTCACGAAGTCCACGAGCCCGCCCGAGGCCTTGAACACCTCGGTCGAGCCGCCCTCGCGCTCGTCGACGAGGCGGATCTCCACCCCCTTGTTCAGGAACGCGAGCTCCCGCAGCCGCTCGGCGAGGATCTCGCGCTTGAACTCGATCCCCTCGGTGAAGATCTCGGGGTCGGGCCAGAACCGGATCGTCGTGCCGGTGCGGCGCGCGGCCCGGCCCTTCTTCAGCTTCGTCGTGGCGCGACCCCGCGCGTACTCCTGGTGCCAGGTGAACCCGTCGCGGGCGACGTCGGCGACCATCCGCTCCGACAGCGCGTTGACCACCGACACCCCGACGCCGTGCAGCCCTCCGGAGATCCGGTAGCCGCCGCCCCCGAACTTGCCGCCCGCGTTCAGCGTCGTGAGCACCACCTCGACGGCCGGCCGACGGTCCTTCGCGCCGGGGATCGGCTTGATCGGGATGCCCCGGCCGTCGTCCTCGACGCTCACGCTTCCGTCCGCGTGCAGCGTGACGACGATCCTGCTCGCGTGGCCGGCCATCGCCTCGTCGATGGAGTTGTCGACGACCTCGTAGACGAGGTGGTGCAGCCCCCTGCTGCTCGTCGTCCCGATGTACATCCCCGGGCGGAGCCGCACGTGCTCGACGCCCTCGAGGACCTGGATGTTGGCCGAGTCGTAGCCCGAGCGGCCCCCACGGGCGCGGGTGCGGGTGGTGGTGGACGTGCCGCCCGAGGTCGCGGGCGTCGTCTTCCGCTTCGCTGTGCTCGCCAACCGTCCTCCCGTCCGGGGCCGCGTCCGGCCCGCGCGCCACCGGCCCGATCCCTGCGGGAGGCGCGCGCGACCGCCGCGCTGACGAGCGTCATTCTACCCGACGACCCCGACGCCCGGCGGAGGCCGCCGACGCTCGATCAGGCCTTTGACCTGCGGTTTCTCGGTTCCGGGCCCTCCCCGACGACGACGCGCACCGTCCGGACGACCCCGCCGCCCAGCGCCTCGTCCGCTCGGGCGCGGATCGCCTCCGCGAGGAACCTCGCCTGGGCTCCCCACGGGCCGTCGTCCGCCCGCACGACGAGCACCCCGTGCTCGAGCGACGCCGGCTCGGTGGCCTCGGCCAGACGGGCGCCTACGACCTCGGGCCAACGCGTCGCGAGCGTCGCGATCGGAACCCCGGCGGCGAAAGCCCGCCGAGCGAGCAGGCCCTCCAGGACCTCCCCGAGCGCCACCGGCTCGGCGCTGCGCTCTTCCGGGCCCTCGCGCCGGCGGCTCACGCGGCCCCCCGTCGGCGCGCCTCGCCCGCCCGGATCTCCCACACCGCCGAGGCCTCGCCGACGTGTCCCTCGTCCGCGACCGTCACCACGACCTGGGCCCTGTCCGCCCGGGCGCGCAGGTCCTCCCCCAGCCGGACGCGCCGCTCGGGGTCCAGACCGCTGTAGGGGTCGTCGACGAGCACGAGCGGCGCCTCGCCGATCGCCCGCTCGATCGCCGCGGCCAACCCGAGCCGCAGGCACAGCGCCGCCCCCCACGACTCTCCGTGCGACGCGAATCCCCGGGCTCGCAGCTCCCGCACTCCCAGGTCGAGATCGTCCCGGTGGGGCCCCACGAGGGTCGTTCGCCGCGCGATCTCGTCGTCGCGGCGCTCGGCCAGGCGAGCCCTGAACCCCTCCTCCAGGTCGCCGTCGGTCGGGACGTTCGAGGCGTAGCGCACCTGCAGGGCGGACCCTGTGATCCGCTCGAAGGCCTCGCTCGCGGCCGGGCCCACCTCCGCCACGGCCGCCGCGCGAGCCCGGGTCAGCGCCGTTCCCGCGACGACGAGCTGTTCGTTCCAGGCCTCGAGCCCCACCGGCGCCCCGCCGCCCTCGTGCTCCTTCAGCAGACGGTTGCGCTGACGCAGGACGCGGTCGTAGGCCGAGCTCAGCGTATCGGCCGCGGGCTGGAGCGCGACGACCGCCTCGTCGAGGAACCCTCGCCGGCGGGCGGGGTCGCCCACGACGATCCCGAGGTCGGCGGGGCTCGCGAGGACGGCGCGCACGTGGCGGCGCAGATCCCGGCGTCGGCGCACCGGCGAGCGGTTCACCCGCATCCGCGCCGCCCCGCGGCGCGGGATCTCCACCTCGATGAGCGCCCGCCCCTGCGCCGAGGCGACCTCACCCCGCGCGTAGGCCCGCTCGCAGCCGCGACGCACGAGGGGCTCGGCGGTCGCGGCTCGCGGGGTCCCGACGGCGTAGAGCACGAAGATCCCCTCCAGCAGGTTCGTCTTGCCCTCCCCGTTCGGCCCCACGAACACGAGCAGCCCATCGGGCAGGTCCTCGAGCACCGTGTGGCGGTGGTTGCGCAGATCGCGCAGCTCCACCCAGGCCAACCGCATCCGGGCGGGCGCGGCTAGGCGACCGGGGCCGGCAGGCGCACCGGCATCACGAGGTAGGTGAACCCCTCGGAGCTGCCTCGGATCACACCGGGCTTCAAGCCGTCGCGCACATCGATGCGGGCCAGGTCCCCTGTGGCCGCCTGCAGCCCGTCGATGAGGTACTGCGGATTGAACGCGACCGTGAGGTCCTCGCCCTGGTACTCCGCTTCCACCGTCTCCACCGCCTGGCCGAGCTCCGGGCTCGAGGACGACAGCCGTACCCCGAGCGCGTTGAACTCCAGACGCACCGGTGTGGCGTCCCGCGCCAGGAGCCCGACGCGGCGCACGGCGTCGAGGAACCCTTGACGCGAGACCGTCAGGCGGTTCTCGTGGCCCTCGGGCAGGAGCTGACGGTAGTTCGGGAACTCCCCCTCGATCAGGCGCGAGGTGAGCGTCAGCCCCCCGGCGCGGAACGCGATCTGCGCCTCGTCCAACCGGATCTCCACCGTCCCCTTGTCCCCGAGCGCGGCGGCCCGGCCCGCCTCGCTGATCGCCCGCTCGGGCACGATCGCGCGGGCCTCCCCGTCGGCCGTCGCGACCAGCTCGCGGACCGCGAGCCGGTACGAGTCCGTCGCCACGAGCACGCACCCCTCCCGGCTCACCTCGACCAGGACCCCGGTCAGGACCGGCCGGGCTTCGTCACGGCTGGCCGCTCGGGCCACCTGCCCCACGGCCTCGGCGAACGCCGCCGCGTCCGCCGACACGGCCGTGCCCGCCGGCTCCTGCACGCTCGGGAAGTCCTCCGCCGGCAGGAGCCGCAGCGCGGCCTCGTAGTTCGCGCACCGCAGGTGCGCCTGCGTCGCGTCCGCCTCGAACTCGACGGGCGCGTCCGACAGCGACTTCACCGTGTCCGCGAGCAGCCGTGCCGGGACCAGCGCGGTCCCGGGCTCCGGCACGTGCACGTCGATCGCGAGCCTCGCCGCCACCTCGAGGTCGGTCGTCGTGATCGTGAGCGTTCCACCCTCCTCGGCCACGAGCAGGGCGCCGGTCAGCGCCGGGATCCCCGGCCGGGCCGAGACCCCGCGCTGCACGGTCTGGAGCGCATCGGCGAGCACATCGCGGTCGCAGCGGAACTTCATGGATCATCCACCCCCCGGGCCGTGGCCCTGTCTCAGCTGTTCTTGTCTCAAGCGGTAGCGGTAGGCGTTGGGGAAATCGGGACGAGGAGCCGTCGTCGCAGGGTACGAGGGGGTTCTGACATGGGGAGAAGCGGTGGACAACGGGGCGCGGTCCACCCCTGGCGTCGCGGGGAGCGGGCGGGATGCACGAACGTCCACAGCGGTATCCACACCGCGGGCGCCCCTCATGCGGCGCCTCGCACCCGTGCGCGGATGCTCCGGGTGAGGTCCTGGACCTGGCGGAAGGTGGCGTCGCGGGCCCGCATGTCCGCCTCGACCTTCTTGATCCCGTGCAGCGCGGTCGAGTGGTCCCGCCCCCCCAAGATCTCGCCGATCTTCACGAGGCTGAGGCCGGTGCACTCGCGCATGAGGTACATGGCGATGTGCCGTGCCTGGGTCAACGGGCGCGAGCGCGACTTCGACACGAGATCGGCGGGGGACAGCGAGAAGTAGTTCGCCGTCTCCTCGAGGATCACCTGCGGCGGGATCTCGCTCTCAGCCTGCGGCAGCAGGTCCTGGAGCGCTCGCTCGACGAGCTGCTGGTCGATGGCCTGGCCGGTGAGCTCGGACCAGGCCACGACGCGCACGAGCGCGCCCTCGAGCTCGCGCACCGACTGGTCGAACTTCGAGGCGATGAACTCGATGACGTCGTGGGGGATGTGCAGGTGCTCGCGTTCGGCCTTGAGTTGGAGGATCGCGATCCGCGTCTCGAGGTCGGGGGGCTGCACGTCGACGCACAGCCCCCACCGGAACCGGCTGACGAGGCGCTCCTCCAGCCCCGAGAGCTCGTGCGGCGGGCGATCGGAGGCGATCACGATCTGCCGGGCGCTCGCGTGGAGGTGGTTGAAGGTGTGGAAGAACTCGGTCTGCGTCTCCTCGCGCTTGGCCAGGAAGTGGATGTCGTCGACGAGCAGGACGTCGGTCTCGCGGTACTTGTGGCGGAACGCGTCGCCCTGCCGCTCGCGAACGGCCTTGATGAACTCGGTGACGAACTGCTCCGAGGTCACGTACTTCACCCGCAGCGACGGCTTCAGCCGGTGCATGTGGTGGCCGACCGCGATCAGCAGGTGGGTCTTGCCGAGCCCTACGCCCCCGTAGATGAACAGGGGGTTGTACGCCCTGGAGGGAGGCGCCTCGGCCACGGCCATCGCGGCGGCGTGCGCGAAGCGGTTCGAGGGTCCCGGGACGAACGCGTCGAACGTGTAGTTGGGGAACGGGAGCCCGGAGGCCCGGGGTCGGGCGGGCTCGGGGTCGGTGGGCGCCGACGGGGCCCGGTCGGCCTGTGGGCCGGGGATCGCGCCCGGGGCAGCGGCCCGCGGCGGGCTCGAGGGCCCGGAGGCCGTTGCGCACCTCGAGGCGCACGCGAAGGGGGCGCCCGGCCGCGGTCGCCAGGGCGCGCTCGATCAGGTGGAGATGCCTGTGCTGGAGGCGTTCCTTCACCAGGACGCTGGGCACCCCCAGCGTGAGGACGTCGTCGTCGATCTCGAGGGCCCGGACGTCGGTGAACCACATCGCCACGGTCGTCTCGGGCAGCTCGTCTCGGATGCGCGACAGCGCTGCCGACCAGGTGACGGCCGCCGTGTCGTGCGAGGACGCTGGAGCCATGCCTATTCCACAGGACCTTTCCACAACGGTGGAAAACCCGGCGCCGGGGTTCCCGTCGGGTTGACCCATCAGCGGGGGGCGGTCACCCTGGGGGAAGGCGCCCCGGAACCTAGCACAGGGGATGCGAGCGCTCCACGGAGGCGGGCGGGTCTTGGCGGACTTTCTGTTGTCAAGGGGCGTGGCCAGCGTCGATGCGGCGCCCGTATACTCGGCCGCGTTGCGGGCCGCCCGGCGCGGTGTCGGTCTCGGCCCGATCGAGCGAGCACCCGATGGCCAAAGGCAAGCGGACCTACCAGCCGAACCGACGGCGACGAGCGAAGCGGCACGGCTTCCGGGCGCGCATGCGCACCCGGGCCGGCCGGGCGATCCTCGCGGCGCGCCGGCGCAAAGGGCGCCGGCGGCTGTCGGCATGATGCGGCTCGGCCGTGCGCCCCGCTGAGGTCCGCGCCGTCTTGGACCGAGCCCGGCCCCTGCACGGGGACCGGGTGATACTGTTCCTCGCCCCCGGATCGGGCCGGGTGGCCGCGGTGGCCGGCCGGGTCGTCGGGGGTGCGGTCGAGCGCAACCGCGCTCGGCGCGTGCTGCGGGCGGCCTGGCGCGCCGTCGAGCCGCGGGTGGCCCCGAACCACGACGTCGTCCTGGTCGCCCGTCGGGGGATCCGGGGCGCGAAGGCGCAGGACCTGGTGACCGAGGTGGGCGAGTTGATCGAGCGGGCGGGCGCGGGGCGATGAGGGGCCTGCGGCGCGCGGCATGGGCGCTCGGGGCGCCGGTGCGAGCCGCGCTCGTGGCCGCGATCGTGGTCTACCGGTGGACCCTGGCGGGAGCGCTCGGCGGCCAGTGTCGGTTCTTCCCGACCTGCAGCCGCTACGCGCAGGAGGCGATCCGCGTGCACGGCGCAGCCCGGGGCCTGGGGCTCGCCGTATGGCGGCTCCTGCGCTGCCAACCCTTCGGTCGAGGGGGCGTCGATCCGGTGCCGCCTCGGCGAGCGGCGGCCGAGGACGGTCATGCGTGCGACGCTGTCATACATCGGACCCCGATCAGGGGGGCGGCGTGACCGGCGTGCTCGCCTTCGGCCCCTGGCAGGCCCTGCTGGACGCGCTGGGGTGGCTCCTGGCCCGCATCTACGACGCCGTGCCGAACTTCGGGGTGGCGATCATCGTGCTCACGGTCGTGATCCGGCTCGTGCTCCTGCCGCTCGGGATCAAGCAGATCCAGTCGATGCAGCACATGCAGGCGATCCAGCCGAAGCTCAAGGAGCTCCAGCGCCGCTACAAGAACAACCGGCAGAAGCTGCAGGAAGAGCAGATGAAGCTGTACCGAGAGGCCGGGGTCAACCCCCTGGGCGGTTGCCTGCCGCTGCTGCTGCAGTTCCCGATCCTGATCGCGATGTACTCGGTCCTGCGCACGCCCCTGCCCAACCCCGAGGCGGCCACGGATCCGGCGGCGCCGGCGTTCGTGAACAACCACTACCCGGTCGACTCCCGACTGTACGCCGACGTCACCCGACACAACAACGGGGGCACCCGCTTCCTGTTCATGAACCTTCAGTGCTCGCTGCTCCAGGCGGGCGAGCGGGTCGAGATCCCCGACGCCGCGGGGGATCCGAGCGGCCAGTTCTTGGACTGCGGGGATGCGAAGGTGCCCGACACGATCCCGTTCGCCCTGTTGCTCGTCCTCATGGTCGGGACGACCTTCTACCAGCAGCGCCAGATGCAGAAGGCGAGCCCGCCGGGCTCGCAGTCACCGCAGCAGCAGGCGATCCTGCGCGTGATGCCCCTGATGTTCGCCTTCTTCGGCGTCTCGTTCCCGGCCGGGCTCGTGTTGTACTGGACGACCTCGAACGTCTTCCAGATCGGGCAGCAGGCGTTCCTGCTGCGGGCCGGTCATATCGGGCCGGACGCCATCGAGCGGCGCCTGGCCGAGCAGCGGGCCCGGGCGAACGAGCCGCGCCGCAAGGGCTGGATGGAGCGGATGATGGAGCGGGCGGAGCTCGCCGGGGCCGACCCCGGGCGCCGAGCGTCCGGGGGGCGGGATCGGCGCGCCTCGGGCGGCGGGGGCGGCAAGGGCGGTTCGCGCAAGGGAGGCGGCGCGCCGAGGGAGCGGGGCGCGCGGCGCCCGTCCGATGGGTCCTCGGAGGGGTCGGCGGGTGGCTGAGGAGCCGACGGCGGGCACGCGCGAGCCTGCCTCGACCGAGGACCTGGAGGAACAGGGCGACGCCGTCGCCGACTTCGTCGAGGAGCTGCTCGCGCGGATGGGCATCGACGCGATCGCGGAGCCGACGATCGTCGGGGGCCGGGTCTACGTGGACGTCTTGGACGCCCCCGAGGAGGACCTCGCGGTGCTGATCGGCAAGCACGGACAGACGCTGGACGCGATCCAGGAGCTCGCCCGCCAGATCGTCGGTCGGCAGCTGGGGCAGCGGATCCGGGTGATCGTCGACGTCCAGGACTATCGGAAGCGGCGCACCCAGGCGCTCGAGGAGCGGGCTCGACGGCTGGCCGAGGATGTGCGGCGCGAGGGCGGGGAGCGAGCGCTCGAGCCGATGAACCCGCTCGAGCGGAAGATCGTCCACGACGCGGTCCACGGGGTCGAGGGCGTGGAGACGATCAGCCGGGGGGAGGAGCCGAACCGCCACGTGGTGATCCGTCGGATCTGACCGCGACGGCCGCCCCCGGCACCGGGCGGTGTTTCACGTGAAACATGAGGGTTCGATCCGCGACGCAGCGGCGGCGCTCAGGGTCGACCTGTCGGCCGACGACGCCGCTCGGCTCGCCGCCTACGAGGACCTGCTCCGGCGCCACGCGGTCCCTCTCGGGCTCGTCTCCGCGGGCGACGCCCATCGCCTCCGAGAGCGCCACGTGCTCGACTGCCTGCGCGCCGTCCCGCTCCTTTCTCGGAAGGCCCGAACCCTCGCGGACCTGGGAAGCGGTGCGGGGCTCCCCGGCGTGGTGCTCGCGATCGCGCGCCCGGACCTCAGCGTAAGCCTCGTGGAGCCTCGGCGCCGGGCCGTCGCGTTCTTGGAGCTCGTCGCGGACGCCCTTGAGCTCGGAGGCGTGTCGATCCTGCCGAGGCGGGCCGAGGCCGTCGAGGCACGGTTCGACGTCGTGACGGCGCGCGCCCTGGCGCCGGCGGCGAGGAGCTGGGCGCTGGCCGAGCGCCTACTCGCCTCGGGCGGGCGGGTCCTCTACTGGGCCGGCGCCCGCTTCGACCCCGCGGGCGTGGACGCCGCGGTGCGCCTGGTCCCGGCCTCGGCGCTTGCGCGGGCCGGACCCCTCGCTATCATGGGTCGGCAGTGACCACGTCTTCCTCGGGTCGAGCCGCGGCACCGGCCTCTTCACGGGGGACCCCGACCGCCGCTCCTCGCCCGTCGAGAGGTCCGCGGCGGTCGCCGACGCCTGCCCCCCCCGAGGTCGCGCGCGTGATCGCGATTGCGAACCAGAAGGGGGGGCGTCGGCAAGTCGACGACGGCGGTGAGCCTCGGCGCCGCCCTCGCCGAGATGGGGTTCCGGGTGCTCGTCGTCGACCTCGACCCCCAGGGCAACGCCTCAACCGGGCTCGGGATCCGCCACGAGGCCCGCGAGACCACCGTGTATGACGTGATCGTCGCCGAGGCCCCGGCCGCCGGCGCGATCGTGCCGACGGCGATCGAGGGACTGCACGCCATCCCGTCGACGATCGACCTGGCCGGCGCCGAGATCGAGCTGGTCAGCCAGTTCTCCCGGGAGACGAGGCTGAAGCGCGCGCTCGAGCCGGTCCGGACCGGCGCCTACCACTTCATCCTGCTCGACTGCCCCCCCTCGCTGGGACTGCTCACGATCAACGCCCTGACCGCGGCCGAGGAGCTGATCGTGCCGATCCAGTGCGAGTACTACGCGCTCGAGGGGCTCGGGCAACTGCTGCGCAACGTGACGCTCGTGCAGCAGAACATCAACCCCGACCTGCGGATCTCGGGGATCGTCCTGACGATGTTCGACTCCCGAACGAAGCTCTCGGAACAGGTGGTGGCCGAGGTGCGGACCTTCTTCGGCGACCTCGTGTACGACGTCATCATCCCGAGATCGGTCCGTCTGTCGGAGGCGCCGGGCTTCGGCCAGCCGATCACGGTCTACGACCCCCGCTCGAAGGGGGCCCTCACGTACCGAGAGCTCGCTCGGGAGGTCGCCGACCGGGCAGCGCCGAGCGGCCCGCTCCCCTCGCTCGAGCGACTGCCGACCGTCGCCGCGCCCCCGCCGGGTCCGGGTCCGGCGCCGCCCCCGGACGCCGAAGACCTCGAGGATCTGCCCGTCCCCCGCGTCCGCGATCTGCAGCCGACGCAGGAGGCCCCGGCGCCACCGGAGGAGGACCTGGGAACCGCGGGACCTCCCACGCCTGAGCGCGACGAGGGGTCCGAGGGGTCCGAGGGGTCCGAGGGGTCGGACGAGGGGCCGGCGGTGGCCGCGGTCGAGGCCGGAGGCCTCCAGGGTGCGCCTGACGACCCGCTCGGTCCTACGGCGGCCGTGGAGGAGGCGGCGGACGAGCTGTGGGAGGAGGCGGCTGGGCAGCCCGCGCCGCGGGTCCGCCGCCCCCGGGCGCGCCCGGACGAGATGGCGGACCGGCGCGTGGTCGTGATCGACGAAGGGGTCGAGGAAGAGCTCACGGTCCGCGGCCGGCACGACGCGCCGCCGCCCCTGGTCGAGGGCGCGGACGAGTCGCCGACGTCGATCGGGGCGACGCTGGAGGACGAACCGCCGCCCAGGCGGCGCCGGTGGCGGCTGTTCCGCAAGGGGGGCGAGTGATGTCGAAACGCGGAGGGCTCGGTCGTGGGCTGTCGGCGCTGATCCCGGGGGCGACGGAGGGAGCGGAGCCCGGCCGCGGGCTCCTCGAGGTGCCGGTGCACGCCGTGGCGCCGAACCCGAAGCAGCCCCGGACCCGCTTCGACGACGAGCGGCTGGCGGAGCTCGCCGCCTCGATCCGCGAGGTGGGGATCCTGCAGCCGATCGTGGTGCGTCGCTCGGGGGAGGGCGCGTACGAGCTCGTCGCCGGCGAGCGGCGACTGCGGGCGGCCAAGCTCGCGGGCCTGGCGACGATCCCGGTGGTCCTCCGCGACAGCGACGATTCCGAGCTGCTCCGAGAGGCGCTGATCGAGAACATCCATCGGGAGGACCTGAACCCGATCGAGCTCGCGGAGGCGTTCCGACAGCTGCTCGAGGAGCTCGGCCTCACGCAGGAGGAGCTCGCCGATCGCGTCGGTGTGTCGCGGTCCCACATCGCGAACACGATCCGCCTGCTGGCGCTCCCGTTGGAGGTTCAGCAGCTCCTCGCCGACGAGAAGCTGACGGCCGGGCACGCCCGGGCGCTGCTCGGGCTCGGGGACGCCGAGGCGATGGCGACCCTGGCCCTGCGCGTGGTGGCCGAGGATCTCTCGGTCCGCCAGACCGAGGAGGCCGTGCGACGCTTCATCGACACGCCGCCCCCGGCCGAGCGGGCGGCGCGAGCCCCTCGACCCGCGGACGAGGGGCTCGCCGAGATCGAGGAGATCCTGTCCGAACAGCTCGCCACCCGGGTCACGATCCACCTGGGCGCCAAGCGGGGGGGGCGGGTCGTGATCGAGTTCGGCTCCCCCGACGACCTGGAGCGGATCGTCTCGGAGATCATCGGCTCGGGCCCGGGGATCGCGCCCGACTGAGCCGCGGGGGCGGCCCGGGACGGGCTCAGGATCGGGCCGAGGCCCGACCCCTCGCCGACTGTATGATGACGTCGCACAGTTTCGGAAGATCGAGCCCGTGGGCCTCGGCCGCCATCGGCAGCAGCGAGGTCTCGGTCATCCCGGGCGAGACGTTCACCTCCAGCACCCAGGGGCGCCCCGCGTCGTCGACGATGAGGTCGACGCGGGTGAGATCGCGCAGGCCAAGGGCCTCTGCGGCGCGCGCGGCGGCGTCGGCGACCCCGGCGGCCGCGGTCGCGGACAGGCGGGCCGGCACGACGTAGTCGGTGGCGCCGGCCGTGTAGCGGGCGGCGTAGTCGTAGACGCCCGAGCGAGGATGGATCTCGACGAGGGGGAGGGGCTCCAGGGGGGTGCCGATCATCGGCGCGGCCACCTCCGTGCCCTCGACCCGGCGCTCGATGAGCGCGGCGCCGCTGAAGGAGAGCGCGGCCATGAGCGCGGGGGCGAGGCCCGCCGCCCGGTCGACGAAGCCCACCCCTAGCGCCGAGCCGCTGCGAGCGGGCTTCACGACGCAGGGAAGCCCGACCCGGTCCAGGGCGCGTTCGAGCACGGCGCCGGCGCCGAGGTCGCGCAGCGCCCAGCCCTCGATCGCGACCCACGGCGGGGTCGGCACGCCGGCCCCGGCGAGGAGGTCCTTGGCCAGGAGCTTGTCGAACGCGAGCTCGCACGCGAGCGCGGGGGGTACCGGTGTGGGGGATGGCGAGGAGGTCGAGGAGCCGCTGGACGGTGCCGTCCTCCCCTTCCTTGCCGTGCAGGCACAACCAGGCGAGGTCGGGGCGGAGCTCCTCGAGCGCGGGGGCGAGCGGCGTCGCGGCCGGGTCCAGCAGGTGCGGCTCGTGGCCGAGCGCCGTGAGCGCCTGGGCCACGCGATGGCCGCCGCGCAGGGAGACCTCCCGCTCGGGCGTGTGCCCGCCGGCGAGGACGGCGATCCTCATCGCCGCCGAAGGCTCTCGTACAGCCGCGCTTCGTCCTCCAAGAGCGCGCCGAGGCGTTCGATCCCCTCGCGGATGCGCTCCTCGGTGGGATGGCAGAAGGCGAGGCGGAGCTGGTTCGAGCCCCGCCCGTCGGGGTAGAACGCGGTCCCGGGCACGTAGGCGACGAGGCGCTCGACCGCCGCGGCGAGCATCGCCTTCGTGTCGAGCCACTCCGGCAGGGTCACCCAGACGTAGAAGCCGCCCGCGGGCCGGGTCCAGCGAGCGGTGGGCGGGAACCGGGCCGCGATCGCGTCGAGCATGGCGTCGCGCCGCCGCCGGTAGCGCTCGACGAGGTCGGCGAGCACGCGGCGCCAGCGCGCCTCGTCGGCGAACCACCGCTCGGTGAGCACCATGCCGAGGTTCGAACCGCACAGGTCGGCGGCCTCCTTCGCGAGGACCAAACGCTGCACGACGCTTGGCGCGGCCAGCGCCCAGCCGACGCGCACGCCCGGCGCGAAGGTCTTCGAGACCGTGCCGAGGTAGATGACGTTGTCGGGGTCCATCGAGCGAAGCGTCGGCAGCGGTTCCCCGTCGAAGCGCAGGAGTCCGTAGGGGTTGTCCTCGATGATCGGGATCCCGGCCTCGCGGCACAGGCCGACGAGGTGGCGCCGACGAGCGTATGACATCGTCACACCGGAGGGGTTCCCGAAGTTCGGCACCGTGTACACGAAGGTCGGGCGCTGCCCCCGGACGAGGGCCCGTTCGAGCTGCTCGACGACCATCCCGTCGTCGTCGAGGTCGATCGTGAGGTAGCGCGGCTCGTACGCGGAGAAGGCCGACAGCGCGCCGACGTAGGCGGGGGCTTCGACGGCGATCAGGTCACCGGGGTCGATGAAGATCCTCCCGAGCAGGTCGAGGGCCTGCTGGGCGCCGGCGGTGACGACGACGTCCTCGGGGTCGGCCTCCACGCCCTCGGCGGCCATGAGCGCGGTGAGCGCCTCGCGCAGGGCGGGCAGGCCCTGGCCGCCGCCGTACTGCAGGGCGGTCTCGGCGCTGGCCGCGAGGACGTCGTCGAGGACCGAGGCGAGCTGGTCGCGGGGCAGCGTGTCGATGGCGGGCATCCCGCCAGCGAGGGAGACCACCTCGGGGCGCGAGGCGACCGCGAACAGGGCGCGGACCTCCGAGGCGGTCATGCCGGCCGCGCGTCGCGCGTACCGGTCGACGAACCGGTCGATCGAGACCTCGGCCATCGGGGGCGCCCAGGGTACCACCCACCCCGGCGCGGACCTCGCAGGCGGGTAGCCTGACGACCGTGAACGACGCGGGCGCCGAGGGGCGAGCCGGGGACGAGCGCGGGCCGAGCGAGGTCTCGCGGCTCGGGCGGGCCCTCGCGCTGGGCGTCGGGCTCGGGATCGTGCTGCTGCTCCTGGCCCGCCCGCGGTCCGAGCGTCGACCCGACCCGCCGGCCAACCCCTAGGACGAACCCCTAGGAGCGGAAGAACCGCCGGATCCCGGCCGCGACCGCCCGGGCCACGCGATCGGGCTCGAGCAACCGGGCGGCCTCGGGGTCGTCGAGGGCCGCCGGCTCGACCTGCACGGCCGGCATCCGGGTCTCGCGCAGGATCGTCGCCGACAGCCGCTGCAGGCGCCCCCGGCGTCCCAGCGCCTCCTCGAGCTCGTGCAGGACGAGGCCGGCCAGGCGCATCCCGACGGGGGAGTGGGACCGGTCGGTGCCGAAGTAGGAGCACGTGGGGCCGGAGCCCCCGGCCCCGACGTGCAGGCCGACGCACAGCGCCGCGCCGAGCGCGTTGGCGCGCCGCGCCCGTTCGGCCGCCGAGACGTCCTCGTCGGCCCCGGCGAGGACCTCGGGGCGCGCCCCGACGGATGCCAGCTCGCGCGCCAGCGCGGCCGCGATCGACCGGCACGTCGCCGCGGACTCGCCGATCGGTCCGGGATCGATCGCGATCGTCTGACCGGCGATGGGCGCGCGCATCCGACGCAGCTCCTCGCGCTCGCGGACGACGGCCCGGCTGGGGGCGCGCTCCTGCGGGCGCATCCGCTCGAGCGTGGCGATCGTGTGGAGGCCGACGACCCCGTCGGGCTCCTGACCGACGTTGCGCTGGAACTCGCGCACGGCGGCGTCGGTCTGCTGGCCGTGGACCCCGTCCTCGCGCCCCGCGTCGAACCCGAGCACGTTGAGCTTGCGCTGCAGTTCGCGGACGTCGTCCCCTCGGAAGGGCGGCTCGCGCAGGTACAGGGTTCGGTCGCCCAGCCGCCAGCTCGCCTCCACGAGCTGGCCCCACGTGTCGGGGCCGACGATCCCGTCGACGCGCAGCGCCCGGCGCGCCTGGAACGCGCGGACCGCCGCCTCGGTCGAGGGGCCGAACCGCCCGTCGAGCTCGCGTTCGTCGATCCGTTCTCCGAGGCCGAGCAGTCGCTGCTGGATGTCGCGCACGGCCGCGCCGTGGTCCCCGGTCCGGAAGCTGCGCACCCGACGAGTCTGCGGCCGCCCAGGCGCGGCGGCAACGTGCCCGCGCGCACGGGCGTTCACCGCCCGGCGTCGGGCGGCGGCGGCCTCAGGCTCCGGCCGTTGACCGGAGGTGCGGCGTGATGTCCTTGAGGATCGCGTCCTTGGGCCTCGCGCCGATCACGCGGGCGACCTCCTCGCCGTCCTTGAACAGGATGAGGCTCGGGATCGACATCACGCCGTAGCGCCGCGTGGCCTCGGGGTTCTCGTCGATGTTGAGCTTGGCGACCTTGAGGGTCTCGCCAGCTTCCTCCCCGATCTCCTCGACCACCGGGGAGACCATGTGGCACGGGACGCACCACTCGGCCCAGAAATCGACGAGGACCGGCGTCTCGGAGGCGAGGACGGTGCGGTCGAAGTCCTGGTCGGTCACGTTGCCGATGTTCATGCTCGCTCCTGGGTAGACGTCGGCTCCGTCGGGCGACGGAGCCGGTGGCATGCTCTCACAACGTCGGGGGCCCTGCGGGCATTCCCGCGGACGCCTCATCGGAGCGCAGCTCATGGGCGCGTTCCTCGAGGAACCGCTCGGCGTCCATCGCCGCCTTGCACCCCTGGCCGGCTGCGGTCACGGCCTGGCGGTAGAGGCGGTCGGTCACGTCGCCGGCGGCGAACACGCCCGGCACGCTCGTCGTCGTGCGGGGCTCGGCGACCACGATGTAGCCGTCCGGATCGAGTTCGAGCTGTCCTCGGAACAGCGCCGTGTTCGGGTCGTGGCCGATGGCGACGAACACGCCGTCGATCGGGACCTCCTCGGTCGCCCCCGTCACGACGTCGCGGAGCCGGACGCCGGTCACGGCGTCGTCCCCGAGGATCTCCTCGACGACCGCGTTCCAGCGCACCTCGATCTTCGGGTTCGCGAGCGCGCGCTCGGCCATGATCCGCGAGGCGCGGAAGGCGTCGCGCCGGTGCACGATCGTGACCCGGCTCGCGAAGCGCGTGAGGAAGGTCGCCTCCTCCATCGCGGTGTCGCCGCCTCCCACGACGATCAGCTCACGGTCGCGGAAGAAGAAGCCGTCGCACGTGGCGCACGCGCTCACGCCGCGACCGCGGAGCTTGTCCTCGCCCGGCACGCCGAGCCAGCGCGCCGACGCGCCGGTGGCGACGATCAGGGTCGCCGCGCGCCACACGTCGTCGCCGGCGCGCACGACGAACGGGCGCTCGGACAGGTCCACCTCCGTGACGTGGGCGGCGACGAGCTCGGCTCCGAAGCGCTGGGCCTGCTCGGCCATCTTGTCCATGAGCTCGGGCCCGAGGATCCCCTGCGGGAAACCGGGGTAGTTCTCCACGTCGGTCGTCAGCATCAGCTGGCCGCCTGCGTCAAGGCCCTTCACTACGAGCGGCTGCAGCCCCGCGCGCGCCGAGTACAGCGCAGCGGTGTACCCGGCCGGACCGGAGCCCAGCACGATCACGTCACGGACGGCGTCCATCGTCGGCATCCTCCCACACCCCGAACGCCGGCGGTCGGCGGAACCTTCCCCGCCGCGGCGGCCCCACCGGCGCGCCGCGGGCTCACAGGCGCGCGGCGGCGGAGGAGAGCAGGGTGCAGTCCCCGCGCGAGGCGGCGACGACCTGGACGGCCTCGGGGCGGGCCGGGTCCGCTCCCGTCACGAACACCCCGATCCAGGCGGGGACGCCCGAGAGGCGTGCGACGAACAGACGCACGGGCTCGGCCGTCACCCCGGGCATGGCTGTGCGCAGGCAGGCGATGGCCTCGTCGGCCGACAGGGCGGTCGTCTCGGCCGCGAACTCCTCGCCGACGGCCGGCGCGCCCTCGGCGGTCGGCTGAGCGCGGCTCGTACGGGCCGCCGCGGCGAGCTCGGCGAGGTCCCGGGGCTCGAGCTCGCTGGCGATGCGCTCGACCGCCGGCGCCGCGACGTCCTCGGGAGCTCCGGCTCGATCGGCGACGAGCGGTGGCGGGCCGCCGAGCCTGGGGAGCGCGATCGCCAGGGCGAGCACGGCGGCCGCGATCCCGGCGACGGCGGCGGGCCAGCGTCCCCACCCCGGCCGGGCGTGGGCCTCGGCCCGGACCCGGCTTCCGAGCTCCGCGGGCACGTCGGGGGTCGGGAGGTTCCGGAGCGCGGCCCGGGCCCGCCGCGCGAGGTCCAGCTCCTCGCGGCAGCGCGCGCAGCCCGCGAGATGGGCCTCGAGCTCCGCGCGCTCGGGGTCGCGCAGGGAGCCGTCGGCCGCCGCGGCCAGGAGCTCCTCGGGATGGGTCATCGCTCCTCCTTGGACGCCGGAGGCGGGGCGGTCGGTTCCGCGGACGCGAGCCCCATCGCGCGAGCGAGGGCGACCCGACCGCGGTGCACGCGCGACTTCACGGTCCCCACCGCCACCCCGAGGATCGCCGCGATCTCCTCGTAGGGCAGGTCCTCCACGTCGGCGAGCACGAGCGCCGCCCGGAACTCCTCCGGGATCCGCGCGAGGGCCGCCGCGGCGTCCAGCCGACCGACGACCGCCTCCGCGTGGTCGGGCAGGGGCGGCTCGGGGGCCGGCGCGTCCTCGTGGGGACCGACGACGGCCAGGTGCGGAGCCCGGGCGCGGCGACGGAGCACGTCGTGGCTCGCGTTCACCGCGATCCGGTGCAGCCACGTGGTGAAGGCTGCGTCGCCTCGGAAACGGTCGAGCGTGCGGAAGGCGGCCACGAAGGCCTCCTGAGCGGCGTCGAGCGCGTCCTCCGGGTCGCCCACGATCCGCAGGCACACGCGGAAGACCCGAGCGCGGTGGCGTTCGACGAGCTCGTCGAAGGCCCGACGGTCGCCGTCGAGGAACCGGCGGACGAGCGCGTGATCGGTCGGGGCGCCGCCCACGGCCCGACGCTACAGCCCGCCGGGGCGGACGGTCTCCTCCGCACGAACGACCGTGAACGGTTGCGTGAAGGGGATCCGGTCCGCCACGAGGGTCGAGGCCTGCGCGCGGAGCGTGATCGTCACGGCGCCGTCGTCGTCGATCCGGCACCACCGGCGGGGCAGGTGGGCGTTCGGTGCGCGCTCGTCCACCACCTCCTCGGCCTCATCACAGGCCTGGTCCTCGCCGACCCGACGCGACAGGGCCGACACGGCGGCGCTCGCCGCGACCGTCGCCACATCGGCGAGCCGGAAGCGCGCGAACAGGACCGCGACGGTGTCGACGACCGCGACGCCGAGGAGAGCGACGACGAGCAGCCAGGTCACGATGAGCCGTCCGACGACGCCGTCCTCGCCCTCGATCCGCCTCCTCACGGGCCCCACCTCCTGCGCAGGGCCGCGGTCACCTCGCGGACCTCGCCGATCCGCACGATAGAGGCGGCGAGCGCGAAGACAAGCACCCCGACGGCGACGGCCGCCGCCACCTGGATCGGGGCGGCCAGGTGGGCGAGGACGCGCCCCGTGGCCCAGGCCGCAACGCCGGTGAGGGCCGCAGCCATCGTCGTGCGCACGAGCGTGTCGACGATGCGCCCGCCCTCCAGCCGGCCGATGCGACGGCGCAGCAGGACGAGCAGCGCCCCGGAGCCGACGAGGTAGGACGCCGCGTGGGCCAGCGCCATCCCCTGCACGCCGAGGTCGAGCACGATCGCGAGGACCACGGCGGCGCCGACGTTGACGACCGCGGCGCCGACGTTCACGAGGGCGGGCGTGCGCGCGTCCTGGGTCGCGTAGGAGGCCCGGGTGAGCAGCTGGAAGGCCGAGAAGAAGGGCAGCCCGAGCGCGAAGGCCTGCAGGACGCGCCCGACGAGCTCGGCGTCCGACGTCGCGGTGAGGCCGCGCTCGAGCACGAGGCGCGCGATCGGCACCCCGATCGCAACGAGACCCGCCGCTGCGGGGATCATCACGACGCTCGTGTCCCGGGCTCCGCGGGACACGAGCGCGGCCAGCCCCGCGCGGTCCCGGGCGGCCCAGCGGTCGGCCATCGCCGGCACGAGGGCGGTGATGATCGAGACCGCCACGACCGCGTGCGGCAGGGAGAACATCAGGAAGGCCCACTGGTAGGCGGTCAGCGCCCCCGGCTCGAGCCCGTTGTTGATCCTGACGACGATCGCGTAGGCGAGCTGGTTCGCCGCCACGTAGAGGAACACCCACGAGGCGAGACGGACGAGCCGTCCGAGCGCGGGGTGTCGCAGCCCCCCCTGGGGGCGCCAGCGGAACCCGACCGCCCGAAGCGAGGGCCACAGAGCCACGGTCATCGCGACGATGCCGAGCGTCGTCCCGGCGCCCAAGAGCAGCCGCTGGGCGCCCGTCACCTCGTCGATCGTGGCGGCGGCGCCGTCGCGCAGCGCCGCGTAGGCCAGGACCGTGACGATGACGGTGAGGTTGTTCAGCACGGGAGCGAACATCGGGGCGGCGAAACGCCCCTCGGCGTTCAAGATCCCGGCGGCGATCGCGCCGATCCCGTAGAACACGACCTGGGGCATGAACCAGCGGAGCAGGTAGGTGGCCAGGGCCAGTCGCTCGGCCCCGGCGTCGCCGAGGTAGAGGCGCGCGACGACGGGCGCGAGGGCGATGCCCAGCACGGCGAGGGCGGCCAGCGCGACGGCAGCGCCGGTGAGCACGCGCCGGGCGAGGTCCCAGGCGTCGTCTCGGCCGCGCTCGCGGCGCCACGAGACGAACACGGGGATGAACACCGACGTGAGCACGCCGCCGAGGGCCAGCTCGTAGAGGATGTTCGGGGCCGTGTTCGCCGTGTTGTAGGTGTCGGCCAGCCCGGACGCGCTGACCCCCAACGCCCACGCGAGCGCCGAGACCCGCAGGAGCCCCGTGAGGCGGGAGAGCACGGTGCCAGCCGTCATCAGGGCGGCGTTGCGGGCGTAGGCGGGGGGTACCTCGCTCATCGTGAGGCGCCCCGGCGACGCAGCCACAGCACCGCGAGCAGCGCCCCCGCGACCGCGGTGATCAGCAGGGCCACGCGGTTCAGCGCCGTCGATCGGACGAAGACGGTCTGGTCGCTGATCACGCGACCCGAGGGCGAGCGCACGAGCACGCGGATCGGATGACGTCCCGCGGTCGTCGACACGACGTGGAAGGTCACGATTCGCCCGGGCCGGTCGAGCACCACCTCTCGCGTACGCCCTTCGGGGAACCCGAAGCGGGACGACTGCAGCTCGACGAGGACCCGCAGGGGCACGGGCCCCGGATCGCCCATCAGCAGGGGGATGTCGCCGTCCCGCGCGGTGAGCGTGAAGGCTTGCACGGTGGGGGTCACGCGCTCGAAGGTCGCGTCTACGACCCGTTCGACCTCCTCGATCCAGGTCTCCCCGGCCGCCTGGTTGGGCGGCAGGTGGGCGGCGGCGGTCGCGATCGCGAGGGCTCGGTCCAGGCGGTCGGCAAGGCCCTTCCCGTCGACGAGCATCGACGAGAAGGCCTGGACGCGGCGACGTTGCTCGCGCAGGCGCTCGAGGTACGCGGCGTCGAACCGGGTCCCCGAGGGCTCGAGGAGCGAGCCCTCGGGCCCGGCGGGGCTCACCCGCTCGACGAAGGTCTGCGCGTGGACGGGCTCGAGGAAGGGCGCGCGGGCCAGGCGGGCAGCGAGCGGCTCCCACACGGTGGGGGGGAGGTCGGCAGGGAGCCGGAGCGCGATCCCGCGCCGGGTCGGCGTTCCGTCGGGCTGGTCGGGCGGGACCGGCTGCTCGCGCCAGATCACGGCGAGCTCCCCGACGATCGCCTGCGCCGCGCGGACGGGGTCGGCGAGCAGCTCGGGACGCGAGAGGAGCGCTTGGGCGCCGGGGTCGGGCAGCACGAGGGAGATCGTCCCGCGAGCGGTCGAGACGGTCGCGGTCGGTGGGACGGCGAACAGGTTCGGCTGTTCGGGTCGCTCAACGGCGTCGGGATCGGCGAGCACGGCCTCGACGCCGACGCCGGCAAACCAGGCGAGCGCCTCTGGCGACAGGAGCCCTTCCGGGGGGCGGGCGACCGTGACGGCGGGGTCGACGCCGAGGGTCGCGCGGACCCAGGCCGCCGCCTGTCGTCGCTGGTGGGCGAGGTGGTGCTGGAGGCCGTCGGCGAGCATCGCGGGGATCGAGGGACCGCCGAACGGGTAGGCCGAGACCTGAACCTGCGGCGTGGCGGCGGCGGCCGCGAGCACCTCGAGCAGGACAGCGGCGTCGCCGGCCGGGCCGGTGCCTGCGGCGACGGCCACGCCGGTCGTGCGCTCGTACCCGTCGGCCATCGCGGCGAGCTGCTGCAGGAGGGCGGGGTGCACCACGAGGTCGATCGGCGTGCCGCGCTCCGCGAGCGCCGCCACCGCTCGCGTCAGCGCCCGCAGGCCGCCGCCCGGCCCGATCGCGGCCTCCACGCCGGGGTCGCGCACGCGGCCGTCGGGCCCCATCGGGAGCGACCCGTCGAACTCCGCCCACCAGCTGAACAGCAGCGGGCGCTCGGGCGCGCGCACGATGGACACGAGCGGGGTCGCCAGGCGCGCGACGACGCGGCCACGGCTGCGCAGCTGGATCTCGAGCGGATACACCGCGGATTCATCGGTCGCGATCGCCGGAACCTCGGCGGTATCGAGACGCACGCCAAGCGCGCGGGTGGCGCCCGCGGCGACGACGCCGTCGACGCGCGTGCTCTGGATGAACACCGCCGCCGGGGGTCCCTCGACGAGGGACGCCTCGTACTCGAAGCGCGATCCGACCGCGGGGCCGACAACGAGGTGCACGCGCAGGTCGTCGAGCCGCGCGGCGCCGTCGTTGCGCACGAGCACCTGGATCGAGAGCCGCGGGCGCTCGGGGGTCACCCAGGGCGTCTGGTCCAGCAGCGTGAGCGACACGGGCGGCGGGGACTGGGCGAGCGCGTGAGGCAGCGCGGAGGCGAGCAGCGTCGCCGCAAGGATCGGGGGTCCGAACGCGCGCGCCGCGCCGCGGATGCCCATGCGCGGGCCCATCGTACCGGCGCCCTACCCGCCGGCGAGGGCCAGGAGCTGGCGGAGGCCGTAGCCGATGGCCACGAGGAGCATGAAGGAGCCGACGGCCAGGCGGAGCGTGCGCTCAGCGGTGCCGAGGGCGAGGCGAGCGCCGACCCGAGCGCCGGGGATCGCGCCGATCGTCACGGCGGCGAAGATCCCCCAGTCGACGTTGCCGAGCGCGGCGTGCACGAGGGTGCCGGGGATCACCATCGCGGCGATCGCCGCCAGCGAGGTCCCGAGCGCGCGCTTGAGTGGGATGCGGAGCGGTCCGGCCATGAGCGGCACCATCACGATGCCTCCGCCGACCCCCAGCAACCCGCTCACGACGCCGGCGGCCGCGCCGATCCCGAGGAACGCGGCCACCCGACCCCGAGGTTCGTCGGCCGCGGCCCGCGGCGCATCCGGCCGCCGTCCCCGCAGGAGCCCGGCCGCCTGCCATCCGAGCAGCGCTGCGGTCACGATCAGCAGGACGGGCGTGCGCACGAACTCGGTCAGCCAGGCGCCGAGGGCCGCTGCGGGCACCCCGGCGATCGCCATCAGCACCGCGCCGCGTCGCTCGAGCTGGCCCGCCCGCGCGTAGGTGAGCGCGCCGGTCACGGCGGTCGGCAGGATCACCGGAAGGGGTGTGGCGAGGGCGACGATCCCGGGGGTCGCGAGCACCACCTCGATGCCCGGGGTCATGACGATGCCGCCCCCGACGCCGAACAGGCCCGAGAGCACGCCCGCCGCGAGGCCCACCGCGACGGCGAGCACGATCTCGATGGGGCTCACCCGAGCAGCTCCGCGGCCTTCGCGAGGACGTCGCGCTCGCCCCGGTACCCTGCCCGTTTGAGCGCGAGTTCGAGGGGGAACCAGCGCACCTCCTCCATCTCGTCGTCGCGCTCGCCGGGGTCCCCGTCGACCGCGCGCATGAGGAAGAAGTGCACGGTCTTGCGGATCCGGGTGTTGTCCCAGACGTAGAAGTAGCGGGTGGAGCCGAGGCTCTGTTCGATCTCGGCTCGGAACCCGGTCTCCTCGCGTACCTCGCGGACCGCCGCGTCCTCGGGCGCCTCACCGGGCTCGATCCCGCCCTTGGCGAGCCCCCACGCGAGGGAACCCCGACGGGTACGCCGTGAGGCGAGGAGGATCTCGACCCTTCCGTCGTCAGCCCTGCGGTAGACGACCCCGCCGGCCGAGACCTCCTGCTGGGTCCGCGATCGGGGCCGAGGGCGGCGGGCGCCGCGACCGGCCTTCGAGGTGGTCGCCTGCGCACGTTCGGCGCTGCGACGCCTGCGGGGTCGGCCGGGCTGCTTCGATCGCTCGGCCGTCATGACGCCGGATTGTAGGCGGACCGCCGGCGATCGAGGCTTAGGGCGCTCGCCCCGGATGCCGAAAGACAGCGAGGGACGTACGTCGGAGGCGGACGAGGATGACGATCGACGAGCTGCTGCGGGTGACCGTCGAGCGCGGCGCGAGCGACCTGCACCTGAAGGTCGGCAACGTGCCGTTCCTCCGGATCGACGGTGCGCTCGAGCCGACCGAGTTCCCGCCGCTGACCAGCGAGGACACGGCCGCCTTCGCCGAGGCCGTCACGTCGGAGCACAAGCGGCGGGAGTTCGCCGAGACCAACGAGGCGGACCTCGGGTACACGCTGCCCGGCGTCGGGCGGTTCCGCATCAACGTCTACCGCCAGCGCGGCCTCGTCGGGCTCGCCGTGCGGCGCGTGCGCAACGAGATCCCCACGTTCGAGGAGCTGCGCTTGCCCGACGCCGTCCGCGCGCTCGCGGAGTCGCCCCGCGGGCTCGTCCTCGTCACGGGCCCGACCGGTACCGGGAAGACGACGACGATCGCCGCGATGATCGGGCACATCAACCGGACGCGGCGCGCCCACATCATCACCATCGAGGATCCGATCGAGGTCGTGCACGACGACGAGCTGTCGCTGGTGGAGCAGCGAGAGATCGGGATCGACACGGTCTCGTACCAGTCGGCCCTTCGTTCGGTGATCCGCCAGGACCCGGACGTGATCTTCGTCGGCGAGATCCGGGACCCGGAGTCGGCGCTCTCGGCGATCCAGGCCGCCGAGACGGGCCACATGGTGATCTCGACCCTGCACACGATCGACTGCATGGAGACGATCAACCGGGTGCTCGACCTGTTCCCGCCGCAGCAGCAGAAAGAGGTTCGCACGTCGTTCGCCGGCGCCCTGCGCGGGATCGTGTCCCAGCGGCTCGTGGCGCGGGCCGACGGCAAGGGGCGCGTGCCGGCCGTCGAGGTGCTCGTGAACACCGGGCGGATCTTCGACCGGATCGTCGATCCCGAACAGACCGAAGGGATCTTCGAGGTGATCGCCGACGGCGCCTTCTACGGGATGCAGACCTTCGACCAGGCGCTCGTCAAGCTCGTGCGAGAGGGCCTCGTGACGGCCGACGAAGCTCGGCGCTCGGCGTCCAACCCGCACGACTTCGACCTGCAGCTGGCCGGGGTCCTGGACCGTGGGTCCGCCTTCCACCAGCAGCAGGAGGCCGGCACCCTCACGTGACGTCGAGCTCGGCGCGCCGCGCCGCGCGCTCCATCGGGTGGCGGCGGTAGCCGAAGCCGATCGCGAGCGCGAGGTAGACGGGGACGAACAACGGCCCCCACAGGCAGGACTGCCGGACGTGGTGGCGCTCGTGCGCCAGGAGGCGGCCCTCGACCGGCTCGCTCGACAGCACGACGAAGCCGAGCGTCATCGCGGCACGATCCGCCCTGCGCAGGAGCCACGTGAGCCCCCGAGGTCCCCGGTCGAACAGGACGAGACCGTGCGCCAGGCGCGGCACCTGGAAGGTGAGCAGGCCGAGCACGAGCCCCAGCAGCGTGTTCGGCGCCGACCACAGGAAGCCGAGCACGAGCCCCACGTCGCAAGGGTAGTGCGCGAGGGTCCCGTCGCCCGCGCGGCTATGCTCGACCGATCATGGCCGGGACCTCGTCCGGGGATGCCGTGCTCCCGGTGCCGCCGATCGTCGAGGAGCTCGGGGAGCGCTTCCAGGCGGCGGGGCACGAGCTGCACCTCGTCGGCGGCAGCGTTCGCGACCTGATCTTGGGCCGCAGCCTCACGGACCTGGACCTGTGCACCGACGCGCACCCGCCCGAGACGACCCGGATCCTGCAGGGGTGGGCCGACCGTCGCTACCTCGTTGGGGCGCGGTACGGGACGGTCGGCGCGATCAAGGACGGGGTCCGGATCGAGATCACGACCTACCGGCAGGAGGTCTACGCGGAGGAGCATCGCAACCCGGCCGTGACGTTCGGGCGCGACGTCGAGACCGACCTGTCCCGACGGGACTTCACGATCAACGCGATGGCGATCCGGGTTCCGGGTGGGGCGCTCGTCGATCCGTACGGCGGGGTCCGCGATCTCGCCGCTCGGCGGCTCGACACACCGCTCGACCCGGAGGTGGCCTTCGCCGACGACCCGCTGCGGATGCTTCGAGCCGCGCGGTTCGTCTCCCAGCTCGAGGTGCGACCCGCCCCGCGGGTCGTCGAGGCGATCCGGCGGATGCACGGGCGCCTCGCCATCGTCTCGGCGGAGCGGATCCGCGATGAGCTGGACCGGCTCCTGCTGGGTGCGCGGCCCTCCGCAGGGCTCCGGCTCCTCGTCGAGACCGAGCTGGCCGCGGAGTTCCTCCCCGAGCTACCGGCGCTCGCGCTGGAACAGGACCCCGTGCACCGGCACAAGGACGTGCTGCTCCACACCTTCGCCGTCGTCGAGCGCTGCGAGCCCGACCTCGTGCTCCGTCTCGCCGCGCTCCTGCACGACATCGGCAAGCCCGCCACCCGCCGGTACACACCCGAGGGGGTGACGTTCCACCACCACGAGGTCGTCGGCGCTCGGATGGCGCGCGAGCGCCTGCAGGCGCTGCGCTACCCGAACCAGGTGATCGACGACGTCACGCGGCTGATCGAGCTGCACCTGCGCTTCCACGGGTACGGAGAGGGGTGGACCGACAGCGCCGTGCGCCGGTACGTGCGCGACGCCGGCCCACTGCTCGACCGGCTCAACCAGCTCACCCGCGCGGACGTGACGACCCGCAGCGAGCGTCGCGCCCGACGCTTCGAGGCGCTGCAGGACGAGCTCGAGGAGCGGATCGCCCGGCTGGCCGAGCAGGAGAACCTCGAGGAGCTTCGCCCGCCGATCGACGGCCGTCAGGTCATGGCTCGCCTGGGGATCGGGCCGGGGCCCCTGGTTGGGGAGGCGCTCGCGCACCTGATGGAGCTGCGGATGGAGCGTGGGCCGATGAGCGAGGAGGAGGCCTACGCCGAGCTCGACGCCTGGGCCAAGGAACGGGAGCTCGACGCGCGCTGAGGGGTGCGCCCCGCGCGCGAGGGCCTACACGGCGAAGCGCACGTGCAGGACGTCGCCCTCCTGCACGACGTAGTCCTTGCCCTCGATCCGGACGCGCCCGGCGGAGCGGGCGGCGTCGAGCGAGCCGGCGGCCACCAGGTCCTCGTAGGCGATCACCTCGGCGCGGATGAACCCGCGCTGCAGGTCGGAGTGGATCGTGCCGGCGGCCTCGGCCGCCCTCGCGCCGCGGCGGACCGGCCAGGCGCGGGTCTCGTCCTCGCCGGTCGTGAGGAAGGTGACGAGGTCGAGGGCTCGGTAGCAGGCCGCGATCACGCGCGGGAGCCCCGGCTCCCGGACGCCGAACGCCTCCAGGAGCGCCGCGGCCTCCGCCGGGTCGAGCTCGGCCGCCTCGGCCTCGATCGCGGCGCTCACGCCGACGGCTCCCTGCGCGGCGAGCTCCTCGGGCAGCTCCGCGTGCTCGGCGAGGTTCGCGACGACGACCTCGGGCTTGGCCGTGAGCGGGCCGAGCGCACGAAGCGCGTGGTGGGCCTCGTCGTCGAGCCCGGCGGCGCGCAGCGGCGTGCCGGCCTCGAGGGCTGCTCGGGCCGCCGCGAGGGCTCGGACCTCGGGGGACTCGGCGCCGCGCGCCCGCTTCAGCGCTCGCTCGAGGGCTTGCTCGATCACGATGAGGTCCGCGAGGAGCAGCTCGGCTCGAACCTCGGCGAGCTCCTCGGCGGGGCGTGGCTCCGTGCCGAAGCACCGCAGCACGACGGCGAGGGCGTCGACCTCGCGCAGGCGCGCGAGCCCCTGCGCGCTCGACACGCCGCCGGGGACGTCGACGAACCGGACCTGGGCCGGCACGACGCGGGCGGAGCGCTCGATCCGAGCGAGGACCTCCAGCCGTGGATCGGGGACGGGGACGACGGCGACGTTGGCGCGGCCGCCGTGTGACCCGACCCTCGTCAGCGCGGTGAACAGGGTGGAGCGCCCGCTGAAGGGCATCCCGACGAGGCCGATCTCCTTCACGGCGACCGGGGCTCGATCCCGTCCGGGAAACCGTCCGTTCGTCGCATGCGGTACCGACTTCCGGTGGATGCGCTCGACGCCTCGGCTGTGTCGATGATGCCCCTGAGACCGGCGAGGGCCGGGGTGCCGCCAGACCCGCCCCGGCCCCCCGGGCTCACGCGCCCGCGGCGAGGCTCGGAGGCGTGCGGGCGGGCGGGGAGCCGACGGCCCCGCTCGCCCGCCGACCATCGAGGCGCTCGGGGGTCAGCGCCCCCGCTCGCCGGGGCGACCTCGGCGATCGCTAGGACTTCGTCTCCCAGAAGATCTTGGCGATCTCGTCGATCGTGTCGAGGAGCTCCTGGCCCTGGGCCGGGTCCTGCGACTTCTTCGCGGCGCCCGCGAGCTTCGTGGCCTTCCAGAACAGCTCGTGCAGCTGCGGGTGCTTCTCGAGGTGCTCCGGCTTGAAGTAGTCGGTCCACAGCACCCACAGGTGCTCCTTGACGAGGTTCGCGCGCTCCTCCTTGATCGCCAAGCACCGTGCGCGGTAGTCCTCGACGGTCTCGCCGGCCGTCTTGAACGAGTCGGCCTTCTGGTAGCGCTCCTGGATCGCCCGGACCGACTCGGCCTCGATGCGGGCCTGCGCGGGGTCGTAGACGCCGCACGGCAGGTCGCAGTGCGCGTGGACGGTCCGACGGGGCCTCAGGGATGCTCCGAGCATGTCGTCTCCTCCTCCCGGATCCGATCCAGCCTCGGTCGGTCCGCCACCCTACCACCCCGCTCGGGCGCGGCTGGGGGCGATCGCGGCGAGCGCGTCGGTCGTGGTGGCCTGCGTCGGGGTCTTCCTGCGGTGGCGTCCGTCTCGGGTTCGGATCGAGGGGGCGAGCATGGCGCCGACGCTGCTCCCGGAGGACTGGGCGCTCATCGTCGTCCCGCGGCGCTGGCGCCGAGGCGACGTCGTGGTCGTGGAGCATCCGGGGCGACCGGGCTACGAGATGGTGAAGCGGATCCTCGCCGGGCCCGGCGAACGCGTCGGGGAGCGCGTGCTCGGCCCGGACGAGTGGTGGGTCGAGGGCGACCACCCGGTGGCCTCGACCGACAGCCGCCACTTCGGGCCGGTGCGAACGGAGGCGCTGCGGGCGCGGGTCCTGCTGGTGTACTGGCCGCGGGGGCGCCGTGGCCTGGTCCGCTGAGCCCACCGGGCTCGGCGGCCGAGCCGGCCCGGGCGCCGTACGATGGACCGATGGCGGGTCCTGGTCGACCGCTTGGGCACGGGGCCGACGATCCGCTGCCCGCGCCGCCGCTCCCTCCGCCCCCGGCGGGACGCCCCACCCCGCCCCGCCGACCCGACGTCCCGCGGGAGCGCTGGAGCGGGGCGCAGGCCTCGCCCGCGGCGCGGCTCGGCGCTTCCCTCCTGGTCCTCGCCGTCGCGACCGCTGCGCTCGGCGGCGGGCTGCTTGCGATCCGACGGGTCACCGCGCCCGACCCCGCCTCCCTCGAGCACCGCTTCCTCGACCGGCGGGTCGACGGCTCGCCGCTGCGGTGGAACGCGTGCGACACGATCCACTACGTCGTGAACGCGACGCGCGCACCGGCGGGGTCGGTCGCCGACGTGCACGAGGCCATCCGGCGCGTCTCGGAGGCCACCGGGATCGCCTTCGCCTACGACGGGCTCACCGACGAGGTCCCGACGAAGGACCGCGCCCCCTTCCAACCGGAGCGTACGGCGCGCGCTGGGCCCCCGTCCTGATCGCCTGGGTCGCGCCCGAGGAGACCGATATCCCGTTCCGACTCGAGGGGCACACCGCCGCCGCCGTGGCCTCCCCGCTGCGCCCGCCGAGCGGCGAGGAGGTCTTCGTGAGCGGGTACGTCGCGATGAACGTCCGCGATCCCAACCCGCCGGGCTTCGGCGCGCCCGGCGACCAGGGGCCAGTGCTCCTGCACGAGCTCGGGCACGTCATGGGGCTCGGTCACGTCGACCGACCGGGAGCGATCATGGAGCCGAGCGGGGGTGGCGTGACCGACTTCGGCCCAGGCGATCTCGAGGGGCTGCGGCGGGTGGGCAGGGAGGCGGGCTGCGTCGTCGCGCCGCCGGCGCCCGCCGGCCTTGCCGCGCCGCGCCCCGCCGGGTAGCCTTGCACCTGCATGATCCGCACGCGCGAGCGCGGCGCGGTCGCGGCGATGATCCCCGACCGCATCTGCTGTCCCCGCTGAGGGGCGGCGCCGATCGGCGCGTGCCCCGGTTCCACCCCCTCCAAGCCGACCCCTGTCAAGGAGCCGAACCATGGCCGTGATCGCCCGAACCGTCGACGCCCGAGGGCAGGCGTGCCCCGGCCCGCTCGTGATGCTCGCGCGGGCCCTGGGGGAGGCCGCTCCCGGGGACCTGTTGGAGCTGCTCGCGACCGACCCCGGATCGCGGTCCGACGTCCCGAGCTGGGCCGAGCTCAGCGGCAACGAGCTCGTGGAGGTGGACACGTCGACCGACGGGGTCTTCCGCTACGTCGTGCGCAAGGCTTGAAGGAGGCTCCGATGGCCACCACCGAGGAGCGTCGCGTCGAGGCGCGTCCGATCGAGGGCCGCGAGCCGACGGTCGACCCGGCCGCGTGGGCCGAGCTGCTTCGGCGTGTCGAGGCGCTCGAGCAGGCGCAACGCGCCGGCATCCAGAAGCGGAACAAGCTCACGATCATCGCCTGGGGCGGGGAGCTCGATCGGATCTGGCCGACGACGATCCTGGCCTCGACCGCGGCGGCGAGCGGGATGGAGGTGAGCGTGTTCTTCACGTTCTGGGGGCTGTTCGCGATCGTGCGCCCGGACGTGCGGATCACCGGTAGGCACTGGATGCAGAAGATGATGTCGGCGATGAACCCCGGCTCGCCGGCGCGGGCCAAGCTCTCCCGCTACCAGTTCGCCGGCGCCGGCCCGGCGATGCTCAAGCACCTCGCGGCGACCCACCACGTCGAGCGGCCCGAGGCCCTGCTCGACCTCGCCAAGGAGATGGGGGCTCGCCTGATCCCCTGCCAGATGACGATGGACCTGCTCGGGCTCGAGCGCGACGACCTGATCGACGGCCTCGAGGAGCCCATCGGCGCGGCGACCGCGATCCGAGAGATGCGCGAGGCCGCGATCTCGCTGTTCATCTGAGCCGGCGATCCGCCCGCGCGTCCGCCGTGCCGGCGGAAGCTCGGGACGCCGACCCCCGGGTGGACGGTAGTTAGTTCTGAGAACTATCCTGTGTGCGTGCCGTCGGTCGCCTCCTCCGTCGACGTCGCCTCCCTGGCCTCCCGCCTGCGGACGGGCGTGTGGCGTCTGGCGCGGCGGCTTCGCTCCGAGGCCGACGTCGACCTGTCCCCGACCCTGCAGGCCGCGCTCGGGACGCTCGACCGCCACGGGCCGATGACCCCCGGCGCCTTCGCGCGCCACGAGCAGATCCGCAAGCCGACGGCGACCCGCACGATCGCAGCCCTGGTCGAACGGGGTCTGGTCGAGCGCACGCCCGACCCGCTCGACCGGCGTGTGTCGTGGCTGCAGCTGTCGTCCCAGGGGCGCCGGCTCCTCGGCCGCGTTCGCCGCCGCCACGACGCGTTCCTCGCCGCGCGTCTGGCGGCCCTTCGGCCCGAGGAGCTCGCGACGCTCGAGCGGGCGGCGGGGATCCTCGAGCGCTTGACCGAGGGGCCGGGCACGCCCTCGGAGGGACCCGAGGGATGAGCCCGCGCGTCGGGGAGGCCCTGCGGCGCACCTTCGCTGCGGCTCGCACATCGAGGAACTTCCGGCTCTACCTCGTGGGGCAGGTCGTCTCGGCGGCCGGGACGTGGATGAACTTCACCGCGTCGTCCTGGCTCGTCCTGCAGCTGTCGGGCAGCGGGACCGCGATCGGGATCAACGCCGCGCTCGCGTTCGGACCGGTCCTCGTGCTCGCCCCGTGGAGCGGAGCGATCGCGGACCGCCACGACCGCCGTCGGATCCTCACCGTGACCCAGGCCGCGTTGGGGCTCATCGCGCTGGCGACCTTCACGCTGATCATCACCGGTGCAGCGAACCTCACGCTCGTGTACGCGCTGTCGCTCGCCGGGGGGGTCGTGACCGCCTTCGACAACCCCACCCGACAGAGCTTCTACGTCGAGATGGTCGGCGAGCGGGCGCTCGCCAACGCGGTGAGCCTGAACAGCGCCGCGTTCACCGGGGCGAGGATCGTCGGCCCGGCCGTGGCCGGCCTGCTCATCTCCACCGTGGGGATCGCCTGGCCGTTCCTCGTGGACGGGCTGAGCTACCTCGCGGTGATCGCCGCGCTGCTCGCGATGCGCCCCGAGGAGATGCACCCTCAGGCCCGCTCCACCGAGCGCGGGCGTCGGCTCCTCGAGGGCCTGCGGTACGTCTGGTCGACGCCGGGGCTGCGTCGACCGCTCGTCGTCCTCGCCGTCGTGTTCACGGTCTCCTTCCAGTTCATGGTGCTGATCCCGCTGCTGACCGAGCGCGTCTTCCATGAGGGAGCGGAGGTGTTCGGGTCGCTCTCGGCGGTGGCGGGTCTCGGGTCGTTCGTGGGGGCGCTCGTGATGGCGCACCGCAACGCACGGCCCTCGCTCGCCGAGCTGGGGGGACTCGCCGTCGCGTTCGGGGTCGGATTGCTGTTCGTCGCCGTCGCCCCGAGCCTGCCGGTGGCGGTCGCGCTCATGGTCCCGCTGGGCTTCGTGACGATGGGCTTCATGATCACGGGGAACACCATGCTGCAGCTGAACGCCCGCCCCGACGCCCGCGGCCGCGTCATGGCCCTGTACGGAGCGGTCTTCCTCGGCTCGACGCCGATCGGCTCACTGGCGATCGGGTGGTTCGCCGAGCACGTGGGCGTGCGCGCCGGCTTCGCCCTGGCGGGCGTCGTGGCGTGCCTCACCGGCCTCGTCGTCGTGGGGGGCGCGCCTGCGTCGTCCGGCGCTCGCCTGAGGCGGGACCGCTCCGTCGGCGCGACGTCCCAGACCGCGCCGGGCGGTCGGCCGGGAGCGGCGGGTGCCGGTCCGACCGCCCGTCGACGCGCGCCGACGGAGGGTACCGCGGGCCCGAGTCGGCGCCGATCGGAGCGCATCCGGGGGGAAGGAGGAGCGCCCGGTCGCGTCGGTGCCGGCACGGGTCGGCCGGGAGGCTGGCCCCCGAGCCGCGGCGGCGAGCCGCCGTAGCGCGATGATGCCGCATGCGCGCTGCGAGGTTGATACCCGCGACGTGCGGTTTCGCCCTTCCGCGGCCTCGGTAGGGCGACCTACGTAGCGGCTGCTCCGGGCATCGGGAGAGGTGCTCAGGGCGAGGTGGTCAGCCCCCCTCCCGGTCGATCCGCCACCACCCGTCGGGCTCGGGCCGGCTCACGTCCAGCAGCGTGCCGTCCGTGAGGGCCAGCCGCACGCACCGCCGCGCGCCCTCGGTGCGCTCGTCGATGACGCGAGCGGGCTCCTCGACGCACCCCCAGGCGACGGTGGCCCGGTCCGGCGTGAGGCGCACGCGCAGGGGCGGGGTCCGGCCGATCCAGCGCGGCAGCACCGGCGCCCACGCCAGGAACAGCGCCCCGACGAGCGCGATCGCGCCGCGCGTCCCGGCGGCGGGCAGCAGGGGGATCGCGATCCCCGCCGCGAGCGCGCGCGCGGCGTTGTAGACGACGTCGTAGGCGGCGAAGACCCGACCGCGGAGCCCATCGGGCAGCGACCCCTGGACGAGGGTGTCGACCGGGATCTTCTTCCAGGCGAACGCCAGGCCCACGACCCCGGCCGCGAGCAGGATCGTGGCGTCGGTGAGCAGCAGGCTCGTCGTGACGAGCGCCGCGCCCCCCAGCAGGAACGCGCCGGCGACGATCCGCTCGGGGCGGAACCGCTCCTCGAGCGGCCCGATCGTCGCGATGCCGAGGAGGACGCCCACCGCCCCCGCCCCGATCAGGTTCGAGAACGACGCGACGCCGGCCCCGAGCTGCTCGCGGAACACGACGAGGGACAGCGTGAGCACGACCCCCTGGCCGATCTGATCGAGCGTGATCGAGGTGATCGGGCCGAGGGCCCGGGGTGTGCGAGCGATCGACCGCACGCCCTGTCGGAGCTCGACGAGGACCCGGCGGAGCGCGTGGCGGAGCAGCTCGGGCGCCTCCGGCAGGGCGTGGGGGGCGAGCTCGTTGCGGATGGAGGCCGCGATCCGCGAGGCCAGGACCCAGGCGATCGCGGCCGCGGCGATCACCGGCCCGGATGCCTCGAGGGCGTCGATCACCTGCCCGCCGACGAACACGCCGGTGAGTAGCGCGACGGTGCCCCCGACGGTCGAGATCGAGTTGGCGATGAGCAGGTCCTCGGCCGGCACCAGGCGGGGGACCACGGCCTGGGCGGCGGCGAGCTGGAAGCGGTTCACGGAGATCACGAGGAGCGCTCCGGGGTAGAAGACCCACGGGGCCGTTATCGGGTCCGCGAGCGCGGCCGCCACGAGCGCGGCCTTCGCGAGGGGCGCCGCGATCAGCACGGCGCGGCGGGGCCAGCGGTCCAGGAAGACCCCGACGAAGGGGCCGAGCACGGTGAAGGGCAGGGCGACGATCAGGTAGGCCTGGAACAGCCCGACCGCGGTCGAGCGACCCTCGGGGGCGAAGACGACCGAGGCGACGAGCGAGGCCTGGAACAGCCCGTCGGCGGCCTGCCCGAGCAGCCGGACGCCCACGAGGCGCCGGAAGTCGGCTCCTCGCAGCGCGTCCCGCGCGCGGGCGAGCGTGCCGTGGCGGGTCGCCAGGTCGAGCGCCTCGTTACGCCGTGGACGGATCGAAGAACGTCGTCCAGTCCGCGTGCGCGGCCTCGCCCGTGCCGAGGATGAACTCCTCGACCATCTCCCGCGCGGCCTCGTCGGTGAACTGCACCGGCGGCGACTTCATGAAGTACGCGGACGGTCCGATCAGCGGCCCCCCGATCCCGCGGTCGCGTGCGAGCTTCGCGCAGCGGATCGCGTCGATGATGACGCCGGCGGAGTTCGGCGAGTCCCACACCTCGAGCTTGAGCTCGACCGTGAGCGGGACGTCGCCGAAGTTGCGTCCCTCGAGGCGGATCAACGCCCACTTGCGGTCCGCCAACCACGGCACGTGGTCGCTGGGGCCGATGTGGATGTCCTCGCTGGCGAGCGGCGCGTCGAGCTGGGACTGCACCGACCGGGTCTTCGACAGCTTCTTCGAGGCCAGGCGCTCCCGCTCGAGCATGTTCATGAAGTCCATGTTGCCGCCGAAGTTCAGCTGGTAGGTGCGGTCCAGGTGCACGCCTCGGTCCTCGAAGAGCTTCGCGAGCACGCGGTGCACGATCGTCGCGCCGACCTGGCTCTTGATGTCGTCGCCGATGATCGGCACGCCGGCCTCGCCGAAGCGCCGAGCCCAGGCCGGGTCGCTCGCGATGAACACGGGCAGGGCGTTGACGAAGGCCACGCCCGCCTCGAGCGCGCATTCGGCGTAGTAGCGAGCGGCCTGCTCGGAGCCCACCGGCATGTACGACACGAGGACGTCGACCTCGCGCTCGCGCAGGACCTCGGCCACGTCCACCGCTGGTTCGTCGGACTCGGTGACGACCTCGCGGTAGAAGCGACCGAGCCCGTCGAGGGTGGGGCCGCGCTGGACGAGCACGCCGGTCGGGGGGACGTCGGCGAAGCGGATCGTGTTGTTCGGCTCGGCCACGATCGCCTCCGCGACGTCGCGGCCGACCTTCTTCGCGTCGACGTCGAAGGCGGCGACCACCTGGACGTCGCGCACGTGGTAGCCGCCGAGGTCGACGTGCATGAGGCCGGGCACCCGCGTGTCCGGTTCGGCGTCTCGGTAGTACTCGATGCCCTGGACGAGCGACGAGGCGCAGTTACCCACGCCGGCGATCGCGAGGCGGATCGTGGTCATGTGACGCGCTCCTTCCTGTGGAGCGTCGCGGTGGCGCGACGCTGGGACCCCCGATACCGCGGCGACCCGGACGAGGCCCGGCTGCGCTCGGCCTGGATCAGGCCGCTCAGCCAGGCGATGTCGGATTCGGTCGCGACGCGCGCGTGCTCCATCAGGGCGTGCTGGTAGTCGTCGCGTGTCCCGGGCGCCCTGAGGGCCTCGGTCAGCGCGGCCAGGCGCTCCTGCAGCAACGTGCGTCGGCGCTCGAGCAGGCGGATCCGCACCTCGGGGGGTAGGTAGCGGAAGAAGGCGAGTCGGACCCGGAACCTCGCGTCCTCGGCCTGGCTCTCCTGCGGCGAGCCCTGCAGGAGCTGAAGGAACAGGTCCTCGCCCGTGGGCGTGATCCGGTAGACGGTTCGGCGCCGCCCCTTCGCCTCCGAGGGGGTCGACTCGACCGCGCCGTCACGCTCGAGGCGTCGCAGCGAGGGGTACAGCGAGCCGAAGGACACGCGCCAGAACGGCCCGCGCGCGTCGCTCAGCTCGCGCGAGAGCTGGTAGCCGTGCATCGGGCGCTCCTTCAGGAGGCCCAGGATCGCCAGTTCCAGCACCCGGTCGCTCCCCCTCACCGTCCCGTACCCGCCATCCGGCGTCGCGAACGGCTATCGACTCGATATATCGTGCCGAGATATCGGCCCGATACGGATACCCGACGTCGGCCCCCGGCGTCAACCCGCGGGGCGGGGCCGGCGGTACGGCCGAAGGGATGGGGGGAGCGGAACCCCGGCGGCAAGGCTCGGGTCGGGCTTCGCCGCCCCCGCCGCGAGCCGCAGGGGCAGGACCCCCGCCCAGATCGGGAGCCCGAGGTCCTCGGCGTCGTCCTTCGGCGGTCCGGTGCGGATCTTCGCGCTCGCCTCGGCGATCGGAACGGCGAGCAGCAGGGTCTGGCGGTACTCATCGACCGTCGGCATCCGGGCCTCCGCCGCCCGGCCGGGGGCGACGTGGTCGGTGATCGCCCGCGCCGCCAGGTCGAGCTCCTCGGGCTCGGTCACCTCGCGAGCCCGCCCGTAGACCACGACCGACCGATAGTTCATCGAGTGGTTGAAGGCGCTCCGGGCGAGGACGAGACCGTCGACGATCGTGGCGGCCACGCAGACCGGCGCTCCGGCGCGAAGCGCCCTCCAGGGGCGCGCGGCCCGGGATCCGTGCAGGTACAGGGTGTCGCCGACCCTGGCGTGGATCGTCGGCAGGACCCGGGGCTCGCCCTCCTCGTCGACCCACCCGACGTGGCAGATCAGGGCCTCGTCGAGGATCGTGTGGATCGTGGCGCGGTCGTAGGCACCCCGCTCGGGGTGCCGGTGGACCCGCGTGCGCTCGGAGGCCGGCCCCGTCACGGTGCCGATCGTACCGGCGGGGGCTCGGCCCTCGTCGGCGGGCCGACCTCGGGCGCCGGGCCGACCTCCAGGTGCATCCGACGGCCGACCCGCTCGAGCGCGGCGAGCAGAGGTCGTCCGAGGACGAGGACGAGGAGGGCGTTGCCGACGGCCCGGAACGTGTCCCACGCGAAGGAGGTGAGGGCGTAGAACGCGGCGTAGCGTCGGAGGTTCTCGAGGGCGGAGCCGTCCGGGTCCCAGCCGATCGGGGAACCGACGGTCGTGAAGGGCCACGACCACAGGTTCATCAACGCACCGTAGAGGTAGCCGACGGCGGCGCCGTACACGGCGAGCCAGACGAGGCGCTGCCGAGGGCCGCCCGAGCGGGGCAACAGCCCGGCGCCGGCGCCGACCCACCCGACCGCGACCATCTGGAAGGGGAGCCATGGCCCGAGCCCGCCGATGAACAGGCCGCTCGCCAGCATGCCCACCGAGCCGAGCAGGAACCCGAACGTCGGCCCCAGCGCGTTGCCGCCGACGAGCACGGGGAGGAACAGGGCGCTGAACCCCGCGACGAACCCGGGCAGGCGCAGGGCGACGACCGCCGCGCCGAGCACGCCGAGCAGGGCGACGGTCTTGGGCCCGAGCCCGCCGCGCCCGAGCTCGAGCGCCAGCAGGGCCAGCAGGCAGGCGCTGAGCGAGAGCAAGATCCAGGGCGCGTCGGGCCGCTCCCCGCCGCCGGTTCGCAGGACGAAGGGCCAGGCGAACGCGAGCGCCCCGAGGCCGTGCATCACGACGAGGACGGCCCGGCGCGGTCGCGGGGGGGTCACGCCACCGCCCCCGCGACCTGCTCGGGGGTCAACCAGCCGGCGCCGAACACGCGCGTCATCTGTGGTGCGAACACGTGCGAGTCGCCGAGGACCCGGGCCGGGTCGCCTTCGGCGATCACCTCGCCGTGCGCGAGGATCACGACGCGGTCGGCGATCGACGCGGCGAGCTCGACGTCGTGCGTAGCGACCGCACAGGCGCCCCCCGCGTCGGCGTGACGTCGGAGGAACGCTTGGAGGCGTTCCTTGGACGCCGGGTCCAGACCGCGGGTCGGCTCGTCGAGCGCGAGGACCGGGGCGCCGGTCGCCGCCACCGCCGCGATCGCGGCCAGGAGGCGCTGCCCGGCGGACAGCTCGCGGGGGTGGCGCTCGGCGAGCGTGCCGATGCCGAGCGCCTCGAGCCATGGCTCGGCGGGCCCGTCGTCCCGCCGAGCGCGCAGGGTCGTGCGCACCTCCTCGGCGACGGTGTCGGCGAACAAGATGTGCTCGGGGTCCTGCGGGACGAGCGCGACGGCCCTGCCCGGCTCGGGCCTGCCCCCGCCGATCGTCACCTCGCCGGCGTCGGGTCCGAGGAGCCCCGAGAGCGCCCGCAGCAGCGTGGTCTTGCCCGCGCCGTTGCGCCCGAGCACCGCGACCACCTCCCCCGCCCGCAGCTCGAGGTCGATCCCATGGAGCACGACGGCGCCGCCGAGCCGAACGGCGAGGCCGCGCGCGCGCAGGAGCGCGGGACCGGGCGCCGACGCCGGGCGCGGGCGGGGCACGAGGTCGGGTCGGTGCTCGCTCGCGGCTCGGCGCGCCTCGCGGACCGTGAGGGGCACCGGCTCCCAGCCGAGCAGGCGCCCGAGCCGCGCCACCGGGGGACCGAGCCCGAGCTCGGCGAGCACGCCGGCCGGCGTGTCGACCGCGGCCCGGCCGTGGCGCAGGCCGACCGCGAGATCGACCCATCCCGCGACGCGCTCGAGCCGGTGCTCGGCGAGCACGACGGTGATCGCGTGGTCGTGCACGAGCCGTTGGAGCGCGGCCATGACGTCCTCCGATCCCTGCGGATCGAGCTGCGAGGTGGGCTCGTCGAGCACCAGCAGGCGGGGACCCGCCGCCAGGGCGGCCCCGATCGCCACCCGCTGGCGCTCGCCGCCGGACAGCGTGCGCACGCTGCGATCGCGCAGCGCGGCGAGGTGCAGGAGATCGAGGACCTCCTCGACCCGCCGGCGCATGTGCGCGGGGTCGACCCCGAGGTTCTCCATCCCGTAGGCGAGCTCGTCCTCGACGCGGTCGAGGACGAAGGCGGCGTCGGGCTGCTGGGGTACGAAGGCGACCGCGTCGGCGAGCTCGCGCGGCAGATGCCGGCGGGTGTCGCGGCCGCCGACCAGGACGCGTCCGTCGAAGCGCCCGCCCGAGAAGTGGGGCACGAGGCCGTTGGCCAGGCGCAGGAGGGTCGACTTGCCAGCGCCGGTCTGACCGACGACGAGCGCGAAGGCGCCGGCGGGGATCTCGATGCGAACCGCCTCGAGGGCCGGGCGCGACGCGTCCGGGTAGGTGAACGTGACGTCGTCGACGCGCAGCGCCTGGTCCATCAGCGGGATCGGTCGAGCCCTGGGACGGCGAGGGCGAACGCGGCGAGCACGAGGCGGGGGTCGGTGGCGGGCCAGCCGAGCGGCGCCGTCGAGGGATGCAGCTCGGCCCACCCGCCGAGGGCGGCCCAGCCGACGACGCCGGCGGCGACCGCGGCGGTCACGACGGTCAACGTCGCCTCCGGGGTCCAGGGCTGAGGTCGGTAGCGGGTCCGCCGGCCCCGGCCGTGGCCCCGGGCGTCCATCGATTCCGCGAGGCTCAGGGCCTCCTCCATCCCGGTCGCCAGGACCGGGATGGCCAGTGCGGGGAGGGCGCGCAGCGGCCCGAGGCGCAGACCGCGGGCGCGCTGAGCCTCGTGCACGCGCCGGGCGGCGAGCGCGGTGCGCGGGGCGATCGACAGCGCGAGGGCGGCGGCGAGGGCGGGCTCGTGGAACCGCTGCGGCGCGAGCCGCAGGATCCCGAACGGGTCGGCGACCGCGTTGAAGGCGCCGACGACGACGAGGAGGGCGGCCAGGCGCAGGCCCTCGAGGGCGGCGAACGCGATGCTCGACGCGTCGATCGTGCCGAGGGCAACGAGCGCGGTGCGCAGGACGAGCGCGGCGACGGCGGCCATCAGGAACCCGCGGAAGGGCACCCCGGTCGCATCGCGCCGCCCGCGGACCGTCGCGACGAACCACGCCGAGGCGACGACGACCGCGAGCAGAACCGGGTCGCTGGTCGCGAGCACGAACGCGCCGGCGCCCACGGACCAGGCGAGCCAGGCGGCGGGATGCACGCTCGCCGTCGGCCGGGCGAGCACCCCGACCCGAGCGATCGCGCGGTCGCTCACGGCGGGCTCCCGCGATCGGCGCGCCGGCGGGCGCGCAGGCCGAGCGCGGCGAGCGTCCCGACCCCGACCATCGCGAGCCACATGGCGGGGGGCGGGACGGGCCTCGACGAGGAGGCTCCGTGGACGAGCGCGGCGTCGGCCGAGGGGCCCGGTGCGCGGGTGGAGCCGGTGCCCGAGGGGCTCGGATCGCCCCGGCGCTGGTCCGAGCGCCGATCGCCCGGCTCCTGGGCGGCGTCGGCGCGACCGCGCTGGGGCGAGGCGGTGGCGCTCGGGCCCGTCGGGGCCGGACCCGAGCCCGTTCCGGCGTTCCCGGACCCCGACCCGGCGCCGCCAGATCCCCCGCCGGCGCCCGGGCCCCCGGGGCCGGCGGCGTCGTCGCCTCCGGTCGGTGGCGGCGCGGGGGAGGGCGGCGGACACACGTCGCCCGCGCGGGTCGGCGGCGGGCTCGGGTGGCTCGTGGGGCCGTCCCCCGTGCCCCAGGACCAACCCTCGACGTCGCCCGGACCGACCCGCGTCGTGCCGGCGCCGGTCGTCGCCCAGCTCCAGCCGCCGTCCCCGGTCCCGCGCCAGTAGCCCCAGAAGCTCGGGTAGGAACCGAAGCAGTCCCCCGAGACCGGGCCGACGCCGGCGAGCATGCACACGGCCTGACCGCCGAAGCCCAGGCGGTACGTGAGGCCGTGCTGGCGGCCGGCGAGCTGGATCAGGCGGATCCCGGTGACCTCGGGGGCGTCGAGCTCGACGCAGTAGCGGAGCACCTGCTCGCCGGTGTCCACGACGAGGACCGCCGAGGGTCCCGGCGCCGCGCAGGCCGGGGCGGGCGCGGCCGCGATCGGCCACGCGCTGCCGACGAACAGCGCGAGGACGACCGCGAGCCGCGCGCCCGGGCGCACCTCAGGCGCAGTCGGGGGTCTCGGGCGCGGGACCGCGCACCGCCCCCTCGTAGGGGAAGGCGAGCCCCAGGAGCCCCGGCACCGCCCCGATCGTCGCGCCGAGGTTCGGGTCCCCGCGACGGTCGGCGTCGAAGGTGTAGGCGAAGGCCCCGCACCGCGCGTACTGCAGGTCGCGCAGGGCCTGCCGGGCCGCGGTCGGTCCCCGCCGCCCCACTGCGGCGAAGGCCTGCAGGACGAGCGCGGTCGAGTTCGCGTCGGTCGCCTGGAAGCCCCAGGAATAGCCCCATCCGCCCCGATCGGGGTCGCGGATCTGGCGGAAGAAGGCGAACGGGTCGGCCGCGAGCCCGTCGAGGCCGCGGCGGGTCGTCCGCAGCGCCATCACGACCAGCGCGGTGGCGTTCGTCTCCGACAAGAAGAAGTCCGTCGAGGGGTCACCCGAGAAGCAGTGCTCGTCCTCGCTCGCCTGGTGGAAGCGGTCGAACGGCCACCCGCCGTCGGGGCACTGCTCCCGGCGCAGCAGCCGGATCGCGCGCGCCGGCACGGGGGCGTCGGCGGCCCGCAGCGCGAGGACCGCGAGCGCGGTGTCGAACACGCCCTCGCCGGTCGAGGACGCGTAGGCCTCCCGCAGCTCGCGGACGAGGTTGTGCCCGCCGAAGGACCGCGGCCGCGCGCCCCCGGCCTCGGCGGCGAGGATCACCTTGGCCCGCAGCCCGACCGTGTCGACGTTGCCCTTGGCGGTCTGGCGCTCGAGGTAGCCGAGCGCGCGGCGCAGGGTGGGCGCGCCGACGCCGGCCGCGACGATCGCGAGCACGGCGTCGGCGGTCGAGCCGATCGGGGAGAACGCGGGCACCGATCCGTTCGGGTTCTGTTGGGTGGCGATGAAGCCGATCGCGCGGGCGGCTCGCTCGGCGTCGGTCGGTGCGGCGGCCGCGGGGGTCCAGGCTCCCACGAGGGTGGTGAGGGTCACGCAGACGGCGGCGATCCGCCGGGTCAGCCGGTGCATCGGCGCTCCTTTCCGGGCGTCCTCGCGCCCACTCGGAACGGTCTCGGGAGCGCGGGAGCTCGGCGGAGCCGCCGCCCCCACCCCACGAGGGACCGTTCGGCCGAGCGTCGCCGGGGTCGACCGGGCTCGTCCGCCTCGAGGGCGGCTCCACCGTTGCGGGACAGCGCCGGGTTCCTACCGGACTTCGCCCCGTCGACGCGGGTGTGAGCGAACGCTAGCAGAAACCGCGACCCGACGTGTACCCGGTCAGCCGCCGGCTCGACCGCCGTCGTTCGGACGCTCCCGGAGGAACCGTTCGATCTCCGCGGCGAGTTCGTCGCCGGAGGGCAGATCGGTCTCGCTGACGCTCTCGAGCCGGCGCAGGATCTCGCGGACCTCCTCGTCGGCTTCGACGGCGGCGTCCAGTCGCGCCCGCTGCGCCGCCGCGTCCTCGGGGAACGACCCCAGCGGCAGCTCGACGCCCAGGTGGCGCCCGACGTGCTCGATGAGGGCCACGCTCGCCGCCGCGTAGGGGCCGCCGACGTAGTGCGGGACCTGTGCGTAGAAGCCGGCGCAGGGCACGCCGGCCCCCGCCACGGCGAACTCGACCGCCGACAGGCAGGCGCTCGGCACGCGCAGCAGCCCGGGGGGCCCCTTGGGGCCGCCGGTGCGAAGGAGCCCTTCCTCGCTCGCCGTCGCCATGACGGGAACGGGGCGGGTGTGCGGGACGGCGGCCGGGATCGCCCCCAGGCTCACCCACTCCACGACCCCGAGCTGCAAGCACAGCTCGAGCACGTCCTGGCCGAGCTCGCGCCAGCGGAAATCGGGCTCCGCTCCGTGGAGCACGAGCAGGTCCCGGCCATCGACCCTCGCCCGGTGGATCGCGAGCTCCGGCCACTCGAGCCGGGCCAGCGAGCCGTCGACGATGTCGAGCACCGGCCGTCGCGATCGGAAGTCGAACAGCGCGTCGGCCTCGAACCGGGCCACGGGTTCGCCGCCGCGGGCCAGGTGTTCGGCGACGGCGCTGGCCGCCCCGGCCGCGTCGACCCAGCCGTCGAAGGCGGCGAGCATCACGGGGGCGACGAGGTCCTCGGGGGCGATCGACTCGCGACGGTACAGGCTCACCCAGCGAGCATAGTCACGGACGGCGCGACGGCACCGGCCGTCGGTCCCGCGATGGGCGGCAGCGCGGTACGGTTGGACCGAGATGGCGCGCTCCCGGGGGATCGTGGACGTCCGCCTGCGCCTGCGCGGTCTCGGGGCGGGGGAGGAGCGCAGGATCGAGGTGCCGCTCGTCGAGTTGGAGGTCTCCGAGCGGGGGGTGGCCGTCGGAGCGACCTTCTATCCCTGGCGACGGGTCATCGACTACGAGTGGGAGGTCGAGGAGACCGAGGAGCCCGAGCACCTCCGGGCGCGCCAGCTCATCGTCAGGGTCCTGCTGGACGACCTCCAGGGCGGGATCGAGGAGCACCTCGTGCACGCGGATCGGTTCGAGGTCGGACCCTGGACGCTGTCGATGCTGTTGTCCGAGCGGGTCGAGCCGGAGGCCGGGCGCGCGGTGTTCCGTCGGGTGACGGTCCCCTGGCACCGGGTGCTCGAGTACGAGCGGCTCGTGAGCGAAGGCGGCGGGATCCCCGCACGGCCGGACGTCGAGGGGTTCGGCGCCGAGGCTCTTCCGGGCGGCGTGAGGGCGGACGGGTCGCAGGACTGAGCCGAGCCACGGGGGGGTCAGGCGGGCTCGTTGCCCTCCCGCCACTTGATGCTGCAGCCGACGCTCGGCTTCTGGTCGGGGTCGACGGGACGGCCCTCGAGCACCGCGTCGATCGCGGCCCGCAGGTCCCGCCCCGTCACCGGGATACCGTTCCCGGGGCGGCTGTCGTCGAACTGCCCTCGGTACACGAGGCGCCGGTCGGCGTCGAACAGGAAGAAGTCGGGCGTGCAGGCGGCCCGATAGGCCTTCGCGACCTCCTGCGACTCGTCGAACAGGTACGGGAAGGGGTACCCGGCCTCCTCCGCCTCCTCGGCGAGGCTCGCCGGCGCGTCCTCGGGATACGTCTGCGGGTCGTTCGCCGAGATCGCCACGATCGCGATCCGCCCGGCGTAGTCGTGCCCGAGCTGTGCGAGCGCCGGGCGTACGTGGGCGACGTAGGGGCAGTGTCGACAGATGAACATGACGAGCAGCGCCGGCGCGTCCGCGACGTCCTCGAGGCGGACGGTGCGCCCGGTGCGGACGTCGGGCAGGGCGAACGGCGGTGCCTGCGTTCCGAGCGGCAGCATCGTCGAGGTCTCGGCCATGGCCGTCAGGATAGCGTCGGGACGCCCGCAAGCGGCGTCGGCGCGCACGCGGGGGGTTCGGGCCGTTCGGCCGGTGGCGCGCTCGACGCGCCCGCCGCATACTCGGGGCGTCGAGGAGTTGGGAGGGGACCGATGAAGACGCTGATCCACTTCGTCGACGGGCAGCGCACCGAGTTCGACGACGAGGCCGAGGTGAAGATGACGCCGCTGGGCGTGGAGGTCCGCGAGCGCGACGGCGAGGAGACGGTCCGCGTGCTGTTCCCCTGGGCGCGGATCGACAAGGTCGAACAGCGGGGCCGCGAGGTCGCCGCGATCTACTCGTACTGAGCCACGCGATGGCACGGGGGATCCTCGAACGCCTGGCCGAGGGACCCGTCCTCGGCGACGGGGGGTACCTGCTCGAGCTCGAGAAGCGTGGGTACGTGCAGGCCGGCCCGTTCACGCCGGAGGTCGTGATCGAGCACCCCGAGGCGCTGCGCCAGCTCCACCGGGAGTTCCTGCGCGCCGGCGCCGAGGTCCTGCAGACGATGACGTTCTACGCGAGCGAGGACAAGCTCGCCACGGTCGGCCTCCAGGGCAAGGTCGACGAGATCAACCGCAACGCCGTGCGGATCGCGCGCGAGGTGGCCGCCGAGGGGGACGCGCTCGTCGCCGGGAACCTCTCGCTCACGTGGGCCTACGATCCGGCCGACCCCGCCACCGCCGACCACGTGCGGGCGCTGTTCGACCGGCAGCTGGAGGACCAGCTCGACGCCGGCCCACCGGACTTCTGGATCGGCGAGACCTTCTCCTACCTCGGCGAGGCCCTGCTGTTCGTCGAGCGGGCTCGGGCGACGGGACTGCCGGTGATGGTCACGATGTCGTTCGAGCGGATCCCCTTCGCCTCCTACGAGGGGGACGATCCGGCTGCCTGCGCGAGGCGGCTCGCGGAGGCCGGGGCCGACGTCGTCGGGGTGAACTGCTTGAACGGGCCCGAGCAGCAGCTCGGGATCGCGGCGGCGATGGTGCAGGCCGTGGGGGGGACCGTCCCCGTGGCCGCTCAGCCCGTGGCCTACCGGACGAGTGACGAGCAGCCCGACTTCACGGCATCGGAGCACTTCCCCTACGGCCTGACGGCGATCACGCTGCCGCGCGGGGACCTCGCGGCGTTCGCGGTGCGCGCCCGCGAGGCCGGGGTGCGCTACATCGGCTCGTGCTGCGGCTCCGTGGCCGAACACGTGCGGGCGATGGCGAAGGCGCTCGGGAAGCTCCCGGACCAGGAGCGGGCGTGGCGCTCGAGCGGGCGTCCGATGTCGGCGTACGAGTACCACGCCCACACCGAGCGGGAGGTCGAGGTCGAGCGCCCCTGAGCCGGGGGCGATCTCTGGCAAAGGGTTGACGGCAGACGTCAGACTAACTACCGTCCACGTCGTCGTGGGGGTGTCTCGGGGGCGCGTGCGTGCGTGAGATCGATCAGCTGAAGCCCCTGGAGACCGGCCCCCTTACGGAGCGCGTCAAGGAGCGGATCGCCGAGGCGATCGCCGACGGGGTCTTCACCGACTCCCTGCCCAGCGAGACGGAGCTGGCTCGTCAGCTGGGTGTCAGCCGACCGACGGTCCGCGGGGCACTGCGTTCCCTCGAGCAGGAGGGGCTGCTCACGCGGCAACGGGGTATCGGCACACGGGTCAATCCCCACGTCGCCCGCATCCGCATCACGCTCAACCGGGTCCTGGGCTTCTACGACCTGATCCGCGAGTCGGGACACCGACCCTCGATCGCGTACACGCGCACACGAACCGCACCGGCCGACATCAACCTGGCTTCGCGCTTGGGCTGCGAGCCGGGCACGAGCGTCCTGTACATCGACCGGCTGTTCCTCGCCGACGGTGAGCCGGCGATCGCGGTCACCGAGATGATCCCGACCGCGGAGCTGCGCAGACCTGTCGAGGACGAAGACGTCCCCGAGTCGATCTTCGAGTTCGCCGCCAGGTTCGCCTCCGAGCCCATCGACCACACCGTCGTGGAGATCGTTCCGTCGATCGCGAGCGGCAACCTGGTGGAGCTTCTCGCTCTGAAGCGCGGGACACCGTGCCTGGAGCTGTGGGAGACCCACTACTCAGCCTCGAACCACCTGATCATGGTCTCGCAGATCTACGTGGTCGACCGCTTCGTTCGCTTCAACGTGATCAGACGAAGGATGTGACGTGGCGGCGGCCTCCGCGATCGGGCGCTGGATGCCGAGCGCCGAACGGCTGCTGTGCGACCTGGTCCGTGAGCCGACCGAGGGCCCCGGCCCCGCGCTCGACCGTGCGATCGGCCACCTGGTCGAGGCGCTCGAGCAGGTGGGGGTGGGCGCGGCGGTCGAGCAAACGTCGGCTGGGCTGCCGATGGTCCGTGCCGTGGTTGGGGACGACCGTCGAGGGCCGTCGGTGCTGTTCCAGGGACATCTCGACGTCGTCCCGCCCGGGCAGGGGTGGACGGTGGATCCGTATGCCGCGCGGGTCGTCGACGGCGTCGTGTGGGGGCGAGGCACCTGCGACATGAAGGGAGGGCTCGTGGCGAGCGTGCTCGCGATCGCCGTCTCGCTCGAGCTCGGAGGCCCGCCCTTGCGAACGGAGCTCCTCGTCAGCCCCGACGAGGAGTCCGGTAGCGATCGCGGGCTGCTCCCCTACCTGGAGGAGGTCGGCGTGGCGCCGCACGACATCGCCGTGTGCGCCGAGCCGACCGGCGGCAAGCCCTTCCTGGGCAACCGGGGTCTCGTGTGGATGACCGTCCGGCTGCGCGGTGCGGCGGCCCACGCCGGGATCCCGAGCGCCGGGCGCAACCCGGTGCCCGCGCTCGCGGACCTGATCCGTTCCCTGCCTCGCCCGGTGGCGGACGTCCCCGAGGGGATCGCCCCGCCGTCGCTCACCCCGACGCTGACCTCGGGATCGGACGCGATCAACGTGATCCCGGCCGTGGCCACGCTCGGACTCGACCGCCGGCTCGTCCCCGGTGAGGACCCGCAGGCGGCGATCGCGGAGGTCGACCGCGCGGTGCGGGAGGTGACCGCGCGCCACGACGGGATCGAGGGCGAGCTCGAGGTCCTCAAGATCTGGCCGCCCTGCTCGGTCGAGGCCGACGACCCCTACGCCATGGCCGCCCTGGAGGCCGCGCGATCGGTCCGATCGGACGCCGCGTTCGGCTTCGATGACGCGGCGAACGACGCGTCGTTCCTGAGCGCTGCCGGCACCCCGACGCTCGTGTGGGGCCCGGGCGCCCCCGAGTTCGCGCACGCCGCCGACGAGCGGATCGCCCTGGACGAGATCGCTGCCGTCGCGACGATGTACCTCGCAGCGATCGAGCGATGGTCCGAACTCGAACCGAGAGGAGGACGACCATGAGGGGGAGCCTTCGCGAGGGCGTCCCGGCGATCGTCACGGGCGGCGCGCGTGGGATCGGCGCCGCGGTCGCGCGCCGGCTCGCCGCCGAGGGCGCGGCGGTCACGGTCGCCGACATCGACGGCGATGCGGCGGCCCGGATGGCGAGCACGATCGCCGGCGCGCGAGCCCTGCAGCTCGACGTCACGGACGCGGCCGCGGTCGACCGCGCCTTCGACGAGGCGCCCCAGCCGTACGAGATCGTCGTGGCCAACGCGGGGGTGGGCACGGCCGGCGCTCCGGTGGTCGCCACCTCCGATGAGGAGTGGCACCGGGTGCTCGGGGTGAACCTGCACGGGGTCTTCTACACGCTGCGCGCCGCCGGGCGACGCCTCCTGGGCGCGGGGTTGCCCGGGCGCATCATCGTCACCGCCTCGATCGCGGGGCTCGCGCCGGAGGCCGACGCCGCCCCGTACTGCGCCTCGAAGTTCGCCGTGATCGGGCTGCTGCGTTCGATGGCGGTGGAGCTCGCGCCACACGGGATCCTGGTGAACGGCGTGTGTCCCGGCGACGTGCGGACCGAGTTGCACGCGGAGTTCGGGGTGCGTGAGCGGGCGGCGCAGAGCAGCATCCCCATCGGGCGGCTCGCAGAGCCCGAAGACGTGGCGGGCGTGTACGCCATGCTGGCAGGTCCCGACGGGGCCTACATCACGGGCGAGACGGTCGTCATCGACGGCGGGATCTTGGCGAACGCTCTCGGCGCATGAACCTCGCCCCGAACGAGGATCGAGCCGTCCTGCTGGACGTGCAGGACCTGCGGGTCGTGATCGACGGACCCGCCGGGCTTGTGAGCGCGAGCGACGGCGTGAGCTTCCAGGTCCGCCGCGGCGAGATCGTCGGACTCGTCGGGGAGTCGGGCTGCGGCAAGACCGTGACCGCCCTCGCGACGATCGGCCTGCTTCCGCCCAGTGGACGGATCGCCGGCGGCCGTGTGCTCCTCGGCGGGCTCGACCTCACGCGCATGAGGGAGGACGAGCTGCGTGAGATCCGGGGGAGCCGGGTGGGCTACGTGCCCCAGGACGCCACGGCGGCCCTGAACCCGGTCGTACGGGTGGGGGAGCAGATCACGGAGGTGCTCAGAGCCCACACGTCGCTCGACCGGTCGGCTGCCCGGGCGCGGGCGATCGACCTGCTCCGGGCGGTCGGCGTGCCGGCGCCCGCCCGACGGCTGGACGGCTACCCGCATCAGCTGTCGGGTGGGCTCCGCCAGCGGGTGGCGATCGCGATCGCGCTGGCCTGCGATCCCGAGCTCGTGATCGCCGACGAGCCCACGACCGCCCTCGACGTGACGACGCAGGCCCAGGTAACCGAATTGCTCGCACGCCTGGCGGCGGAGCGCTCGCTCGCCGTGCTGTTCATCAGCCACGACCTCAGCCTCGTCGCGTCCTTCACCGATCGCGTGATCGTGATGTACGCAGGTCAGGTGGTCGAGGAGGGGCCGACGCCGCGCATGACGTCGGCGCCCCGGCACCCGTACGCCCGGGCTCTGCTCCACGCGACCCCGCGCCTGGAGCGGAAGCTGCCCCGTCTCGCGACGATCGAAGGACGGCCGCCGGACCTCGTGTCACCCCCGCCGGGGTGTCGCTTCGAGCCGCGGTGCGACCGCGCGACGCCGCGGTGCCGGACCGACGACCCGCAGGCCCTGCGGCCTGCCGTGGCGTGTTGGCATCCCTTCGACGGGGTCTCGGCATGAGCGCAAGCCCGCTGCTCGAAGCACGGGGCATCGCCAAGCGCTACCGGGTTGGCCGCGCGGTGCTCACCGCGGTCGACGGGGTCGATCTGACGATCGGGAGAGGCGAGGCCGTGGCCGTGGTCGGGGAGTCGGGCTCGGGCAAGTCGACGCTCGCGCGGATCCTCGTGGGACTCGAGGCTCCGAGCCAGGGCGAGGTGCGGTTCGACGGTCGGATCGTCGACCCGACCTCCCGAGGCTCGCGACTTTCGCTCGGTGCCCGCGTGGGGGTCGTGTTCCAGGACCCCTACGGATCGCTGAACCCGCGCCTGTCGGTCGCCCGCGCGATCGAGGAGCCGCTGATCGTCCACCGATGGGGCGATGCGAGCGCCCGGCGTCGCCGCGTCGCCGAGCTGCTGGAGGCCGTCGGCCTCGACCCGGATCTCGGTGCGCGTCGCCCGCGTGGGCTGTCCGGGGGCCAGCGCCAACGGGTGGCGATCGCTCGTGCGCTCGCGCTCGATCCCGAGCTGCTCGTGCTCGACGAGCCCGTGTCGGCGCTGGACGTCTCGGTCCAGGCGCAGATCCTCAACCTGTTGGCCGACCTCCGCCGCGCGCGGACGTTGGCGTACCTGTTCATCTCGCACGACCTCGCCGTCGTGCGCCAGGTGGCCGAGCGGATCGCCGTGATGTACCTGGGACGGATCGTCGAGATCGCGTCAGCCGACGAGCTCTACGGTGCCGCGGCCCACCCGTACACCCTCGCGCTGCTGTCGAGCGCGGCGGAGGTCGAGGGCGCGCGGGCGTCGCGGATCCCGCTGCAGGGCGACCCCCCGAGCCCGATCGAGCGGCCCGGCGGGTGCCCGTTCCACCCCCGATGTTTCCGCGCGAGGGAGCGCTGCGGGCGGGAGGACCCCGTCGTCGCGACCGACGGCAGCCATCGGGTCGCCTGTTGGTACCCGGGTCCTGTGGAGCCGGAGGAGGTCCGCCGCCTGGGTCCGGGAGGGAGAGATGTCTGACAATTGACAACCGACAAACACCCGACTACGGTCCTGCGGTACGAGCGTGGCGGTCACGAAGGGACGAGGGGGTCCAGGATGATCGGGCGGATCAGGTGGGTGGCGGCGATCGCCGCCGTGGTGCTGGTCGCAGGCGCCTGCGGCGGAGGGGGTGAGGGAGGCGGCGCGACGACCTCCCCGACCGCGACGGGGGCCGTAGGGCAGCGGGGCGGTGAGCTCGTCGTGGGGCTCGACTCGGATGCGACGACGCTCGATCCCGCGGTGGACTCCGGGTACGCCGGCACCCAGATCACCGCGCAGATCTTCGACACCCTGCTCACGGTCGGCGACGACGGCCAGATCCAGCCAGGGCTCGCCGAATCCTGGGAGCAGCCCGATGCCACGACCCTGGTCCTGCACCTGCGCGAGGGCGTGACCTTCCACGACGGGACGCCGTTCGATGCCGACGCGGTCGTCTACAACCTCGATCGGATCCGCGATCCGAACAGCGGCTCGACCTGGCAGGGCGATCTCGCCCCCATCGACTCCGTGACCGCCACGGATCCACTCACCGTCGAGATCACGCTGCAGCGCCCCTACGCACCGTTGCTGGCGGTGTTGGCCGACCAGCCGGGGATGATGATCTCGCCCACCGCGCATCGGGCTGACCCCGAGGGCTTCGGGGACGCGCCGGTCGGGACCGGTCCTTTCGTCCTGGAGGAACGGATCCCCGACGAGCGGACGACCCTCGTGCGGAACGAGGACTACTGGCAGGAAGGCCTCCCCTACCTCGACCGGGTGGTGTTCCGGCCGATCCCCGACCCGACGACGAAGATCACCGATCTGCTGTCCGGAGCGGTCGACATCGTGGACTACGTGCCGCCGCAGCTCATCGAGCGGGTTCGGCAGGCTCCCGGCGTCGTCTACGACGTGGGTCCTGAGAACTACGCGGCGGCGGTCTACGTCCCCATGAACCCCGACGCCCCGCCGCTGGATGATCCCGACGTGCGCCGCGCGATCTCGATGGCCATCGACCGTCGAACCATCGTCGACCAGGTGGCGTTCGGTGCGGGGGTTCCGGCCAACCAGATGATCGCGCCGAGCTCGTGGGCCTACAACCCCGATCTCCCGCAGATCGCCTACGACCCCGAGGGGGCCCGTGAGCTCCTCGGCGGACGAACGATCCGGCTCGAGATGCAGGTGCCGCCCACCTACGTGCAGGTCGCGCAGGTGATCCAGCAGAACCTCGCGGCCGCCGGGATCGAGGCGACGATCGAGCGGATGGACTGGGGAACCCTCATCGACAACTACTACGCGAAGAACTACCAGATCCAGGTTCAGGACATCCTCGGCCTGACCCGCTCGGACCCCGATGGAGTGCTCTACGGGTTCTTCGCGAAGGACGGCTCGCTCAACGGCACCGGCTACACGACCCCCGAGATCCAGCGGCTGCTCGAGCAGGCGCGCACCGAGACGGACCAGGCGACCCGCGCCGGCCTGTACCACCGCGTGCTCGAGCTGGCGGACGCCGAAGCGCTGTACGCGCCCGTCTACCACCCGGCGAACAACCGCGCCTGGACCGAGGATCTTCAGGGTGTGGAGATCAAGCCCGACAGCGTCATGGACCTGGCCACGGTCTGGCTGCAGGGCGGGTAGATCGACGGCGGATACTGGGGGGACATGACCCGCTACGTCCTCCGGAGGCTCGCGCAGATGCTTCCGGTGTTCCTGCTCGCTTCCCTGGCGCTGTTCCTCGCGCTGAACCTCCTGCCGGGTGACCCGGCGCGGCGTCTCCTGGGGAACCGGGCGAGCCCCGAGCAGGTAGCCGTGGTCCGGGACCGGTTGGGGTTGGACGAGCCGGTGATGACCCGCTACGCATCCTGGTTGGCCGGGGTCGTCCGGGGTGACCTCGGGGCGTCGTTCGGGTCGGCCACGCCGGTGCGCGAGATGGTCGCCCGTGCGCTGCCGGTGACCCTGCTGCTGGCCTCCGCCGCCCTCGTCGTGGCGCTGGTGCTGGCGATCCCGGCGGCGCTGGTGAGCGTGACGCGCCCCGGCGGCTTGGTCGACGGGCTGCTCACCGTCGTGAGCGTGGTGTCGACCTCCGTCCCGACCTTCGTGTGGGGGCTCTCGTTCATCCTGGTGTTCGCGCTGGCGCTGCGCGTACTGCCGTCCTCCGGGTACGTCTCCCCTGTCGCTGACCCCCTCGGCGCCGCGCGATCGCTCGCCCTTCCGGTGCTCGCGATGGCTCTGCCGAGCGTTGGGGTGATGGCCCGCGTGGCGCGGGCGGCCATGCTCGAGACGATGCAGGAGCCCGCGATGCAGTTCGCGCGGGCCAAGGGGCTGTCGCCGTCGAGGTTGCTGCTCGTCCACGCCCTGAAGCCGGCCTCGGTGGCGGTCGTCTCGGTCGCCGGTGTCGAGTTCGCCTACCTGCTCGGGGACACGGTCGTGGTCGAGTGGGTCTTCTCGTTGCCCGGCCTGGGCAAGCTGCTGATCGACTCGTTCCTGCAACGCGAGTACTTCGTGATCCAAGGCGTTGCGGTGGTGTTCACCATCGCCGTGCTGTTCTCCAGCCTCGCCACGGACCTCGTGAACGCCTCGATCGATCCACGCCTCCAGGAGCGCCTCGTTGGCGGGGCTGGCTGAGGTCCCGGTCGGCGCCGCCGTGCGGTCCTCGGGCGGCGCGCTTCGCACGGTGGAGTGGCTCGCCGCGGGCGCGTTCGGCCTGATCGTCCTGCTGGCCATCCTGGGTCCGTTGCTCGCCCCCTACCCGCCCGAGGAGCAACGCTTCGCCGACGGCGTCCTGCTCGGCCCGGGCTCCCCGGGGCACCTGCTGGGCACCGATCAGCTCGCCCGCGACCTGCTGAGCCGGCTGCTCGTCGGGACCCGGGTCTCGCTCGGCGTCGCGCTCGCCGCCGTCGTGCTGGGGCTCGGTCTGGGCCTGCTGATCGGTGGGATCGCCGGCATGCGGGGGGGATGGGTGGACGCGGTGTTGATGCGTGCGATGGACGCGCTCCTGGCGTTCCCCGCCCTCGTGCTCGCGCTCGTCATCGCGGCGGCGCTCGGACCGAGCCTTAGGACCACGGTGCTCGCGATCTCGATCGTCATGGCGCCGGGTTTCGCACGGCTCGTGCGGAGCCTCACGCTGCGCGAGCGTGCTCGTGACTACGTCGCGGCGGCGCGGGCGAGCGGGGCGAGCGCCGGACGGATCGCGCGGGTGCACATCCTGCCGAACATCTGGGCTCCGCTCGGAGCGCAGGCGGCGCTCGCCTTCGGACACGCGATCCCGGCGGAGGCGGCGCTGAGCTTCCTCGGCCTCGGGGTGCAGCTCCCCGACCCCAGCTGGGGGAACATGATCTCCGAGGGCTACGCGTACCTCTCGCTGTCGCCCTGGGGGGTCGTCCTCCCCTCGATCATGATCGTGTGCACCGTCGCGAGCATCAGCATCCTCGCCGACGGCGTCCGCCGCGCGCTGGAGGTGTGAGGTGGAGCTCGACCTCCTGCTGCGCGGCGGAACCCTGGTCGACGGGACCGGAGCACCTCGCCGACGGGCAGACGTGGGCATCCGGGGTTCCACGGTCGTCGCGATCGGGCCCGACGTACCTGCCGACGGGGCGCGTCGCGTGATCGACTGCCGCGGCAGGATCGTGGCACCCGGGTTCGTCGAGATCCACTCCCACGCGGACTTCGTGCTCACGCATCCGGACCACGGCCGCATCCTTCGAGGTTTCCACCATCAGGGTGTGACGACGCTCGTCGTCGGCAACTGCGGCTACGGGGCGGCGCCATGCGTGTCGCAGCACGAGGAGGAGCTGAGGCGCGTGACCGGGTTCATGCGCCCCGACGGGGCCGGTTGGGGCTGGCGCGATCACGCGGACTACTTGGAGGCCCTTGAACGGGACGGCGTCGCGTTCAACGTCGGGGTGCTCGCGGCTCACGGGCCCATCCGACTAGCCGTCGCCGGGCTCGCGAAGCGCACGACCACGGTCGAGGAGCGGCGGGCGATGCGCAGGGAGCTCGAGCGAGCCCTGGACGCCGGCGCGCTCGGGATGTCGGCGGGCCTGATGTATCTCCCCGGGGCCTTCGCCGATACGGACGAGCTGGTGGAGCTGGCGACGCCGCTGGCCCGCCGTGGACGGGTGTTCGTGGCCCACACGCGCAACCTGTCCCACCTCGTCGTGCGGGCGGTCGACGAGCTGATCGAGATCGGTAGGAGGGCGCAGGTGGCGGTCCACCACTCCCACCTCGTCACCTCCGGCCGGCACAACTTCCACCTGATGGACGAGTGCCTCGAGCACCTGCACGCCGCGTGTCGGTCCGGGGTCGACGCCGCCTTCGACGTCCTCATGCACACGGGCGGCAACTCGACGATCGACATCCTGTTCCCGCCGTGGATCACCGCGGGCGGGTGGGACGAGGTCGCGCGCCGACTGGAGGACGAGCTGGAGCGAGCGCGGCTGCGACGGGTCATGGAGGGGAGTCAGCCGGTGTGGCCGCCGTGGGAGCACGGTGGTTGGTGCGAGAACCTGCCCCTGGATCTCGGGTGGGACGCTCTGCGACTGCTCACCTCTCCGACGGGGCGCAACGCCGACGTCGTCGGCCTCACGTTCGCCGAGATCGGCGAGCGGTGGGGCACGGACGGGTTCGAGGCCGCGTGCCGTATCGCCCGCGAGGAGGCGGGCGGCGCTTCCGTCGCGATGCTCGGGCAGTCCGGGTTCGACGACGACGAGCGACCGCTACGCGCCGCCCTCACCGATGGGCTGTCCAGCGTGATCAGCGACGCGAACGTGCAGCCCGACGTGCACGGGTCGCCCAGCGCCTGGGGCACGGCGCCCCGTCTGCTCGGTCGTTACGTTCGCGAGCTGGGTCTGCTCGACCTCGAGACCGCGATCCACAAGCTGAGCGGCAAGCCGGCTCGGCGGCTGGGGATCGAACGAGGGGAGCTGGCGGAGGGGGCGGTCGCCGATCTCGTCGTCTTCGACCCGGCGACGGTGATCGACCATGCGACCTTCACGGACCCCACCGCGCCCCCAGAGGGGATCGAGCACGTGCTGGTCGGCGGTACGTTCGTCGTCGAGGCTGGCGAGCACCGGGACGACGCACGACCCGGTGCGGTGCTGCGAGCGCGGAGCTGACGACGGCCGGAGCCGGGGGGAGGTGAGATGGACGGGTTCGACCCGGTGGATCGCTACGAGCGGATGGTCGAGATGCGGACCTTCGAGGAGCTGGTCGGCGAGGGCGTCGCCGACGGGTCGATCCACGGTGAGATGCACCTGGCGATCGGCCAGGAGGCGACCGCGGCGGGGCTCGAGCCGCTGGTGCGCGAGGGCGACGCGGTCGTCTCCACCCACCGGCCGCACCTGCACGCCCTGATCGCCCGGGTGGACCCCGTCCGGATGCTGGGTGAGATCTTCGAGCGCTCGGACGGACTGTGTGGTGGCAAGGGCGGCCACATGCATCTGTTCGATCCCAGCGTGGACTTCATGTGCACGGGGATCGTCGGCGCCTCCGCCCCGATCGCGCTCGGCTACGCCCTGCAGCGCAAACGAGCCCGACCCGGGGCGGTCGCGTGGGCGTTCCTCGGAGACGGCGCCGTGAACCACGGCACCTTCGCGGAGGCGCTGAACCTCGCCGCGCTGTGGTCGCTGCCCGTGGTCTTCGTGGTCGAGGACAACGGCTACGCGATCTCGGTGCCCACCACGCAGGCCACCGCCGGAGCGATCCACCGACGAGGGGAGCCGTTCGGCATCCCGGGGTGGGCGGTCGACGGCGTCGATGCCCGTGCGGTCTACGAGGCCGGGCGCGCGGCAACCGATCGGGTGCGTTCGGGCGATGGCCCCGCTCTCGTGGTTGCGACCGCCTATCGCTTCCGGGGGCACTACGAGGGCGACATCGACCATTACCGACCGAGGCGGCAGCACGAGGAGACGATGCGGGAGCGGGACCCGATCGCGCGGGCTCGGGCGAGCCTGATCGCCGGAGGCGTGGGGGCGGACGAGCTCATGCGCCGCGAGGAGGAGGCGCGAACGCGGGTTCGGGGATGGGTCGATCGCGCGCGGGCGATGCCGTGGCCCGACCCCGCCGACGCCCTCACCGGCGTGTTCGCAGAGGCCGAAGCATGAGGCTACGGCGAGTGGACCATGCGGGGTTCGTGGTCTCCGACCTCGATCGTGCGATCGGGTTCTGGTGCCGGGCGCTCGGCCTCGAGGTGCTGTGGCGCCTGGAGGACGACGGCCCCGAGCTCCGCCGTCAGGTGGGGTTCCCCGACGCGCGGATCCGCATCGCGCACCTCGGGGTGCCCGGCTGCGAGCAGAAGATCGAGCTACTCGAGTACGTAGCGCCGCCCGTTCACGGATCCGCCGTGCCGCGCAACCACGTGGGGGCCGCCCACGTCTGCTTCGTGGTAGACGACGTTCAGGCCGAGTACCGGCGGCTTCGAGCGGCCGGCGTGGACTCCTTCGTGTCCGAGCCCGTGCGGTTCCTCGACGGTCCGGACGCGGGCGCGCTCGCCGTGTACCTGCGCGATCCGGACGGCAACACGATCGAGCTCGCCCAGGAACCTCCCGGAAAGGGCGTGCGATGACGGCGCAGGCCCGTACGGCCGCCCCGAACATGTCGCAGGTGATCGCCGCGACGCTTGCTGAGGCGATGGCGCGCGACGAGCGGATCGTCGTGCTCGGCGAGGACGTCGGGGCGATGGGGGGCGTGTTCGGTGCGACCCGGGGCCTGCAGCGGACCTACGGCCGCGATCGGGTTCTCGACACGCCGATCTCGGAGCAGACGTTCGTCGGGCTCGCGGTCGGTGCCGCGCAGGCGGGACTGCGTCCGGTCGTCGAGGTCATGTTCGTCGACTTCATCGGCGTGTGCCTCGATCAGATCTACAACCAGATGGCCAAGAACCACTACATGTCGGGCGGTGCCGTGAGGGTGCCCCTCGTGCTCAAGACCGCGGTCGGGTGCATCGGCGACGCCGCGCAGCACTCCCAGGTGCTCTCTGGGACGCTCGCGCACCTTCCGGGTCTCAAGATCGCCTTCCCCTCGAACCCGGCAGACGCGCGCGGGCTGTTGGTGTCGGCCATCGCCGACCCGGGGCCGGTCGTCTTCATGGAGCACAAGCGGCTGCTGCTGGCTCGCCCGGAGTCGCTTCCGCTGGCGGGCGTACCCACGGACGCTCCGATCCCCCTCGGCTCGGCCGCGGTCGTTCGGGAGGGGCGCGATGCAACGGTCGTCGCGAGCGGCTGGATGGTGCAGCTCGCGCTGCGCGCCGCCGAGGACCTGGCGCCCGAGGGGATCGAGGTCGAGGTCGTGGACCTTCGTTCGATCGTCCCCCTCGACGTCGAGACGGTGGCGGCCTCGGCGGACCGCACCGGGCGGGTCCTCGTCGTCGACGAGGACTACCTGTCGTTCGGGGTGTCGGGCGAGGTCATCGCTCGTCTGGCCGAGGCGATGCCCGAGCGAGGCCTACGCCTCGCCCGCCACGCCGTCCCCGACGTGCCGATCCCAGCGAGCAGGCCGCTCGAGGAAGCGGTCGTGCCCTCGCAGGCCTCGATCGCCGGGGCGGTGCGCATGCTCGTCGGCGGGTAGACGGGCCTCACGGGGGCGTGCTGCCGGATGGTCTCAGCGCAGCGCCGCGATCAGGTCGGCGAGGGCGTTGGCGGCGGCGTTCAGTCGGCCGCGCGTGATCCGGTCGACCGTGCCGTCGTAGCCGTGCTGGGCGTAGCGGCCCACGAGCGTCGAGTAGCGACGGTGGGAGTTCACGGCGAGCGCGATGGCGCGGGCCCGCGGCGTCGCCGGGTCGCGGCCGTCGAAGCGCATCCGGTACCGGCACGCCGACGGCCCGGTGCAGCGGCGGTCGACCGCGTCCTCGTAGGAAGCGTGGACGCGTTCCTCGAGCCGCGTTTGGTCGGTGTGCATCGGCTGCGCGACGTCGGCGAGCATGTGCGACATGATCCCGAGCGCTCGGCTCGCGCTGCAGCGCTTGCCAGCGCGCAGGCGTCGCTGGGTCCGCTCGAACCACACGCGCACGGCCTCGGGCGCGTCGCCGTAGTGGGAGGACCCCCACCGGTCGTAGACGTGCCACCACGTGGCGCTCGCGTGGTCGATCCCGTCGCGGGTGTCGGGGTCGTCGGTCGCGCGGAGGGCCGCCCGGCGGCAGACCCAGCGTGCGTCGCGACCGACCGCCCGCACCGCCTGATCCAGGACCCAGTCGTGAGCCCCGTAGGTGTCGGGGCCGAACCGCCCGTTCGCCCACGCGTGGGCCGGGCCGGGGGCGAGGAGCACGGCGAGCGCGATCACGAGCGAGGCGCAGCGAGCGATCCTGGACACGCGGAACGAGCCTAGCCCGCCTCGACGGTCTCCGCCGCCGCCGGCGCCGGGTCGCGCAGCAGGAGCCGAGACAGGCCGAGCTCTCCTCGCTCGAGCGCGAACTCCACGGTGAGCGTCCGTCTGGCTGCCGCGAGGCGCTCCGGGGGCACGGCGGCGGAGTTCGCCGTGACGATGACGTCGGAGTCCCTGATGAGCCTATCGACCTCCTCGAGACGGTCGACGGTGACGCTTCGCACCTGGGCGAGCGAGTACTGGTGCACGAGCCCCTCGATCCGGCGACGGGAGCGCTCGTCTCGTGCGATGACGCCGATCCTCGTGTTCTGCGGGAGCTCCGCGAGCGCGCGCATGAACTCTTGCGCGGGCGCGAAGTTGAGCGGCACGAGGTCGACGTCGTCGGTGAGGAAGGCGCGTACATCGGCCAGATGGAAGAACGGAACGATCACCGTTCGTCCCGCCAGGACCCCCGGCCCAGCCCGAGCCTCCTCGATCAGCATCGGCACGACGCGGTGCTCCGGCGCCTCGCGCTGGACCTCGGCGGTCATCCGTGCGAGGTCAACCGGGTTGCACTCGAGGAAGTAGACCGTGGGCTCGGGTCGGAAGACCTCCTCGATCACGTCGGTGACGATGCGCTCGAGCTCGTCGCGCGATCGACCGCTCAATCGCCACCGCATCGCCAAGCGCTGCATCTGCGCTTCGACGGTCGTGTGAGCACCCTCGGTTCGGGGCAGGGTGCGAGCCACGACGGCGCCTCGCCGGCTCGCCACCTGGACCCATCCCTCGCGTTCGAGCTCCTGGAGGGCCCGGCTCACCGTGCTCGGGCTGGCGCCGAGCTCGGCGCCGAGCTGGCGCACGGAGGGCAAGGGTCCTCCCGGTGCGTAGTGCCCCCGGAGGATGCGTTCCTCGATCGCCTCCTTGATGTCCCTCGCCGTCAGCGCAGGGCGGCCCATCCAGCGAGCCTCCTTCTCTCCGCCCGACCGTTCGAGCGGGCCTCGCGCGTCGATGATAGGCCTCCCGTCCGTCGCGTCCGTCAGGCGGCCACCAGGTCGACGAGGACCTCGAGCAGCTCTGGGAGGGCGAGCGGCGTCGCGCCGCCGCCGCCGCGGGCGTAGGCGGCGTGAACGGCGGCAGCCGAGATCGCCGGATCGTCCCGGGCGAGCCGCGATCGGAGCCGACGGATCGCGTCCTGGGTTTCGGCGCGGGTCGGATGGATCTCGACGAGCCCGGGGACGAGATCGTTGACGCCGACCAGCGGAAGGCGTCGTCCGCGGGCAACGCGAAAGGCTGCGATCCCGTCACGGCGGCGGTCCGCCGAGGCGGCCAGGAAGCTTCGATGCGTGAGGCCCGGTGCGACCCACGCGATCCGACGCTCGTAGCGGTCTTGGAGCCGACCGAGCGCTCGCCGGAGCTGTCGGCTCAAGGCGTTGTGCATCTCCACGTAGGCCGCCCGCTCGTTGTCGCCCCACCGCCAACGACCGGGCCGTGGGCCGGGCACCGCGGTGCAGTCGGATCGCCAGGGGGCGACGGAGGTGCCGCGGTGCTCGAACAGACCGGGGTCGTCGTAGCTCGCCGCGACGGAGGGCTCGCCTCGCCAGGTGTAGACGAACTCGTAGGGAACGAGCCCCAGCGGCTCGGAGACGACGAAGCGGTGCACGACGCGCTCGCGTCCGACGAGCGGGGACGCGTCGAGCACCGCCGGGTCTTCGTCCTCGTCGAGCACGTCGAGCAGCCGCTCGGGGATCGGCACGCCGCCGGTCGGCCGGAAGCCGGCGGCGAGCAACGCTGCGTTGATCCGCCGGTGCTCCAGGCTCGTGGGGTACGGCTTGTGCTTCGTGCACGGCACCAGGAGCGCGATCGCGCGCCCGGGCGGCAGGTCGGGTTCGTAGTCGTCGGCGATGAATCGCCAGAACGCCCGGACCCGTGGGTGATCCAACGCGTCGACGTTGTCTTGCGGGGAATAGAGGCACAGCGTCGGGTCGAGCGAGAACGGGGGCCGGATCTTCGCCCGAGATCCGGCGAGCCGGTCGTCGGGCCTCAGCGCCACGGGGCCCGGCGGCGCTGTGTCTTCTGTCTCCCACAAGGTCACACCACCCTACTCGCGCATCTCGGCGCCGGTCAAGCGGGGCGCGGGCCGGTCGGGCGTGGGTGGACACGCCGCCCTCGTCCGGGTAGTGTCTCGCTGACTCAGACAGACGACAGGCGCCCGCGGGCCGTTGCGGCGCGCAGGAAGGGAGACGGGAGCGGGATGGGCGGTGAGCCGCTGGACCTCGCGGTGGTGAACGGAACCGTCGTGCTCGGCGGTGGGTCCTACGACGTCGGTGTTGGGGTGAAGGACGGAAAGATCGCGATCCTGGCCCCCGACGAGCTTCTCCCCCCCGCGAAGCGGAGGATCGACGCCCGGGGGAACTACATCTTGCCGGGCATCGTGGACTCCGAGGCGCATCCGGGGTGCTACGTGCCCTTCGAGTACGACATCCGAACGGAGTCCCGCACGGCCGCCTGCGCGGGCGTGACCACGTGGGGGATCCAGGCGCCGGTCACCCGACTCGGCATGGAGCCGTTCAAGGAGGTCGTGTCGCGCTCGGACGTGGTCTCGTTCAACGAGGCGTTCCCCGCCGCTCGGCGCATCCTCGAGGAGGTCAGCCACGTCGACGCGTACCTGACGTACATGCTCGAGACGGACCAGCACGCCGACGAGATCCCCCAGTACGCGGAAGAGCACGGGGTCACCTCGTACAAGCTCTACTTGCAGACGCGCGGCATGAAAGGCATGGCCGACGACGAGGACAGCAACTGGCCCAGTCGACGCGCTGGCCTCGGGGTCGGGATCGACGACGGGACCGTGTACCGCGTGATGGAGGAGGTAGCCGGGCTCGGTTACCCGGGGATCGTGCACATCCACCCGGAGAACTGGGAGATCGCCAGGATCTTCGAGGCACGGCTGCGGGCGGCGGGCCGCACGGACTTCGGAGCGTGGACCGATCGTTCCCCGGACTTCCTCGAGGCCCATCACATCCGCAGCTACGCGTACCTCGCGATGCAGACGCCCGGCCACGTGCCGTTGTACCTGCAGCACTGCACCACGAAGCTGTCCTTCGAGGAGGTCCGAAAGGCTCGAGCCGAGGGACTGGAGCTCTACGCTCAGACCGGCCCCGCCTGGTTGTGGGCCGAGCCCGAGTACGGTTGGCGGATCAACGTTCCGCTGCGTCGACGGGACAACATCGAAGCCCTGTGGCGAGCCCTCGCCGAGGGCATCGTCGATGTCGTGGGGTCCGACCACGTGGTGGGGTGGGAACCGGCGTCCTACGAGGAGATGTACAACCCGGTGATCTGGGACTGCCGGACCGGCTTCAGCCGGGTCGAGCTCTTCCTTCCGGTGATGCTGTCCGAGGGCGTCGCCAAGGGTCGCATCACGATGGAGCGGCTCGTGCAGGTGAGCTGCGAGAACCCTGCGAAGACCGCGGGGATCTGGGGCACGAAGGGGTCGCTGCTCCCCGGCTTCGATGCCGACATCGTCATCGTCGACGCAAGCCGGGAGGTCACCGTCGGCAAGGAGCACATCAACACGCGTAGCGGGTGGTCGATCATGGAGGGCCACACGTTCACCGGCTGGCCGGTGATGACGATCCTGCGCGGGGACGTCACGGCCGAATGGGCCGACGACTCGCCGGGGATGCGACCCGTGGGCGAGCCTCGTGGTCGGTACCTGCCGCGGTCGCTCCAGGCCCGCAGACCGGAGATCGAACTGACGAGCCCGGTGCGCACGGCGCCGATCGACCGGGCGTCGGCCGATTCGTTCGAGCGTCCGGGGTTCACCGACTCGACCCTCCGGTACACGGCCGTACGAGGAGGGTAGGGATGGCGATCTGGGACGACGTGCTCACCGAACGCGATCGCCAGGTGTTCGCCGCCGCCGGTTGGGGAGCTCGAGCTGGGTTCGGGGAACGACCGGCGGTGATGGTGATCGACGTCAACTACAACTTCTGCGGTGACCGCGCGGAGCCGATCCTCGAATCGATCAAGCGGTGGCGCTTCTCGTGTGGAGAGGTGGCTTGGACGACCGGCATCCCCGCGATCCGACGGATCCTCGACGTGGCGCGGCGCAAGCGGCTGCCGGTGATCTACACGACCAACCCGAGGCGTCCCGACGGGTTCGACCTCGGCGTCTGGTATGCGAAGAGCTCCCGGTCGCGGGAGGAGGTCGACGTGCGGGGACATCGGGGGAACGAGATCGTGGCCGAGATCGCCCCCGAGCCGGGCGACATCTTCATCGAGAAGCGCAAGCCGTCGGCGTTCTTCGGCACACCGTTGATGAGCCATCTGACGATGCTTCGCGCCGATTCCCTGATCCTCACCGGCACGACCACGTCCGGATGCGTACGTGCGACCGCTGTCGACGCCCTGTCCTACGACCTCAAGGTCACGATCCCTCAGGAGGCCGTCTTCGATCGGGGCGAGGTCTCGCACAAGATCGCGCTGTTCGATCTGCACATGAAGTACGTGGATGTGACGGACACCGAGGAGGTTCTGACCTACCTGGATGGGCTCGAGGCGGGGTTGTTCGACGATCGCTTCCCGCCGGCTCGCGCAAGAGCGGGTGCCCGATGAGCGGATTCGAGATCCGACGCTTCATGACGCAGGTCTGGGAGGACCGGATCTGCGAGGGACGGCCGGTCGATCCGCCCCTGCGGAAGGTCGTCGTCGCATCGGTGATCACCAATCCCTACGCGGGCCGTTACGTCGAGGACCTCGAGGAGGCCGTCCGCTGGTCTCCGGAGCTCGGCGCGGAGCTCGGTCGGCGCGCCGTCGAGGCGCTCGGCGATCCCGTGCTCAGCTACGGCAAGGGCGGGATCGCGGGCGTGGCCGGGGCGCAGGAGCACGCCGTGATGTTCATCACGACCCCCTTCGGTGACGCGCTGCGGAAGGCCGTGGGCGGAGGTAAGGCCTGGATCTCCTCGGCCACGGTCGTCGGAGCGCCGGGCACGCCGCTGACGCTTCCACTCGCGCACAAAGACGCCCTGTACGTGCGCGACCACTACGACGCCGTCACCCTGTACCCCGGAGATGCACCGGCCCCCGACGAGGTTGTCGTCGCGGTCGCGGTTGCGAATCGAGGTCGTCCGAACGCGCGGCTCGGAGGGCTGCGTGCCGACGAGATCAGCGTGGGCGACGGCCTACGGTAGCCGGTGATGCCGGAGCCACGCACGACCGCTCTCGTCAACATCGGGCGTCTCTTCACGGGCGCTCTGGAGCAGCCGACCGCCGATCACGACGCGCTGCTGATCCGCGACGGGGTCATCGCGGGCCTCGGGGAGCAGGTCGATCCGCGCGATGCCGAACGCGTGATCGACGTCGGGGGCGCGACCGTGGGACCGGGTCTGATCGACTCCCACTGCCACGTCGTCTTGGGCGACTACACACCGCGTCAGCAGACGGTGGGGTTCCTCGCCTCGTACGTCCATGGAGGGATCTGCCAGGTGATCTCCCCCGGGGAGATCCACGCGCCGGGTCGCCCCCGCGATGCGACGGGCGTGAAGGCGCTCGCGGTCCTCGCCCAGCGCTCGTGGTCGACCTACCGGCCCAACGGGATGAAGGTGCACGGGGGCGCGGTCGTGATCGAACCGACCCTGGGCGAAGGGGACTTCCGGGAGCTCGCCGCCGAGGGCGTGTTCCTCGCGAAGTTCGGCTTCGGCGCGTTCGAGGACCCCGTGGATGGGGAGCCCCAGGTCCGGTGGGCTCAGCAGGCCGGCATCAAGGTGATGTGCCACTCGGGCGGCGCCTCGATCCCAGGATCGCTCGCGATCACGCCCGAGGTGCTCCTGGCCCTGCATCCGGACGTGTGTGGGCACGTCAACGGGGGACCGACCTCGCTGGACGAGCGCGGCGTGGCCCGCATCGTGGCCGAGACGGACATGATGCTGCAGCTCGTCCAGGCCGGGAATCTTGCGAGTGCCCTGCGGATCGTCGAGCTCGTCCGTGAGCATGCGCAACAGCACCGGGTGATCCTCGGATCCGACACGCCGACGGGGACCGGCGTCATGCCGCTCGGGGTGCTCAAGACGATGGCGGAGCTGTGTTCGCTCGGCGGCGTCGAGCCCGCAACCGCCTGGGCGTGGGCGTCCGGGGTGACGGCCCGCTTCTACGGGCTGCGCTCGGGGCTGATCGAAGTCGGCCGCCCGGCGGATCTCGTGGTGTGCGACGCCCCTTGGGGATCGGTGGCGTCGGACGCTGAGGGGGCGCTGCGTCGCGGCGACATCCCCGGCATCTCGGCGGTGTTGATCGACGGCGTGGTTCGCGCATTGCGCTCGCGCAACACGCCCGCTGCGGCGCGGCCCGTCGTCGTGAGGCCCGAGATCGACGAACCGCCGGGCTCGGGACACGTGTGACCGACGGAGGGAAGAGCGTGAGCCGCGAGGGGATCATCGATGAGGTGCTGATCCCCGCACGCGAGGGCCGCGGGGTGCGGATGCGTGTGGGGCAGCTCCTGGACGTCGTGGATGTCGAGGGGCACCAGGTTGGGGATCTGATCGCGTGGTGCCTGGACGACCCGTCCGAGTACCTATCGCCGACGCACACGGTCTCCTGCAACGCGTCGATCCGACTGAAGGCGGGATCCCAGGTGTTCTCGAACCGCCGCAACCCGCTGTTCACGATCGTCCGGGACGACGTCGAGCGTCACGACATCATCGTCCCGTGCTGCGATCGCGAGCGCTACGAGCGGGACTTCGGGCTGCCGAACCACCCGCACTGCCTGGGCAACCTCCACGACGCTCGCGACCGGCTCGGAGAGACGCGAGAGCTGCACGGGGAGATGGCGTGGAACGTATTCATGCACAACCGCGTGACCGAGGACGGGGCCGTCGTGACGGACCGGGCGGCGCACGGCGCGGGGTCGACGATCACGCTCGAGGCGCATCGGGACCTCGTGGTGCTCGTCTCTGCCTGCCCGCAGGACCTGACGCCGTGCAACGACTTCGATCCGACCTCGATGCTCTTGCGGGTGCGCGAGCGGGGTGACCGGTGAGCGGCGGGGCCGAGTGGCTGCGCGCCTCTGGCGAGCGAGCGACGATCCGCGCACCGGCGGACGGTTCGTCGGTCGGCGACGTGCGGTCGGCCACGGAAGGGGACGTGCGCGAGGCGGTCGCCGCCGCCCGCTCGGCGCTGTTGACGTGGGCCCGGACGCCGCCGCACGCGCGGGCTCGGATCCTCGGGGACGCCGCGGCGGCCATCGAGGCGAACGCCGAGGAGCTCGCCCGCCTGCACGCGAGGGAGAGCGGCAAGGTCATCGCCCAGGCCCGACGAGAGGTGGTGGGGGCGGCGGACCTGCTCCGTGCCGACGCGACGACCGGTCGGTTCGCCGATGGCCGCGTTCTGCCGACCGGCGCGGTGCCGGGGACGGAGCACGACCTTGCGTGGGTGGAGCGCGTTCCTCTCGGCGTGGTCGCCTGCGTGATCCCGTTCAACTTCCCGGTCGAGCTCACCGTGGTCAAGGCGGGGGCGGCGATCGCTGCCGGCAACGTCGCGATCGTGAAGCCGCCGCCCCAGAACCCCCTCGCGACGCTGCGAGCCGTCGAGCTCTTGGTCGAGGCAGGGCTGCCCAGCGGGGTCCTGCAGGCCGTCCCCGGCGGCGCCCAGGTGGGTGCCGCGCTCTGCGCTTCCCCGGGGGTCGACGCGGTCTCGCTCACGGGCAGCGTGGGGGCCGGGGTGGCCGTCGCCCGTTCCACCGCCCACCTCCTGCGGCCGTTGCACCTGGAGCTCGGGGGGAACGGGGCGGCTGTGGTGCTGGACGACGCGGATGCCGACCTCGTGGTCGCGGAGGTCGTTCGGGGGCGACTCCTGATGAACGGGCAGGCCTGCGCGGCGACGAAGCGGCTGGTCGTGGTTCGAAGCGTCGCCGACGCCCTCGTGGGACGGATCGACGAGGCGCTCGCGCGCGTCCGCGTCGGGGACCCGCTCGACGAAGCGTCGGAGGTCGGCCCGCTGATCGATGAGGGGGCGGCGACGCGGGTCGAGGCGCAGGTCCGTCGAGCCGAGGAGCAGGGGGCCAAGCGGATCCGCGGATCGGGACGGGCGCGCGACGCCTGGTTCGAACCGACGCTTTTGACCGGGGTTCCACCCTCGTCGGACGTGGCGGTCGACGACGAGATCTTCGGACCGGTCCTGGCCGTCATCCCGGTGGAGGACGACGAGGAGGCCGTCGAGGTCGTCAACCGATCCCGCCTCGGACTGACGGCGGCCGTCTTCTCGGGCAACACGCGGCGAGCGCTCGCGATCGCCGACCGCCTGGCGGTGGGCGGCGTCGTGATCAACGGCTCCAACAACTACCGACCGCCGGTGGTGCCGTTCGGCGGGGTGGGGATGGCCGGCACCGGGCGCGAGGGGATCGGGTACACGTACGAGGAACTGACCCGGACGCGGTTCACCGTGCTCCGCGGTGTCCGGCGACCTACCGGGGACGCGGAGGTCGATCGGTGAGCGATCCCCGCGCCCAGGTCGCCTCCGCGGCCCGCATGTTGGCTCGTGCGGGGCTCGTGCACGCGTTCGGCCACGTATCGATGCGCGTGGACGACGGGATCGCGATCACGTCGACCCGACCGCTCGCCTCCGCATCGCCCGACGACGTGCTCCTCGTGGGATCCGACGGCGAGGTGCGCTCGGGGCCGGCGGACGCGGTGCCGATCGAGCTCGCGCTGCACCGAGGGATCTTCGCCGCGCGATCCGACCTCGGCGCGATCGCCCGAGGCCATCCTCCCGCCGCCGTCGTGTGGGGGGTGGGCCTGGAGGACCTGCCCCTCATCCACGGTCTGGGCGCGCTCGCCGGCGAGCGCGTCGCGGTGCACCCGGATCTCGACCTGATCGCGACCGACGAGCAGGCGCTCGGGGTCGCGAGGTCGCTCGGGGGCGGCTACGGGCTGATCCTGCGGGGCAACGGGGCGCTCGCGTGCGGGGCCACACCGCTGGAGGCGGCGACGCGACTGTTCTTCCTCGAGGACCGAGCTCGCGTGGCGCTGGGTCGTTGGTCGGGCCCGACCGGTCGCCCGCCGGAAGCGGAGGGGTGGTCGCGCCGGCTCCGTCATGTGGACGCGGAGCTCGAGCGGGCGACGGCGTGGTTCGAGGAGGTGTTCGGTGACGGGAGGTCCGATGGAAAGGGGTGATGGTGCATGAGGAGCACGCGACGCAGGTGGCGGGTGATCGCGCTGGCCGTCGCGAGCCTGCTGGCTCTCGGGTCTTGCGGCGGTGGTGCGGCAGATGATGGGGGCGGCGAGGCCCCGACCCAGCCGACCGAGGTGCAGCTCATCCTGGACTTCGTTCCGGGCGGGATCCACGCGGGGATCTTCGCGGCGAAGGAAGAGGGCTTCTTCGAGGAAGAGAACCTCAACGTCGACATCCAGTCGCCGACCTCGTCGGCGGATACCCTCCGGCTGGTCCTCGCGGGCCAATCGACGATCGGCATCGCTCCGATCGCCGACGTGGCCAACCTCCGAGCTCAGGGCGAGGAGATCCAGGCCTTCTTGGCGCTGACGCAGGTCCCGCTCGCCGCGCTCATGAGTACCGAGGCGATCGGGATCACCGACCCGAGTCAGCTCGCCGGCGGGACGATCGGGGTCACGGGCGTGCCGTCCGACGAAGCCATCGCTCGGGTGATCCTCGAGGACTCGGGGGTCGATCCGAGCTCGGTCGAGTTCATCACGATCGGCTTCGACGCGGTCGCGAACCTGATCAGCCAGTCCGTCGACGCCGCGATCGGATTCTGGAGCGCCGAGGCCGTCGCGCTCGAGCTCGAGGGCGAGAAGCCGATCGTCTTCCGCCCGGACCAGTACGGTGCCCCGCCGTACCCCGAGCTCGTCTTCTTCGCGAGCACGACGACGATCGAAGAGCGCCCCGAAGTGCTCGAGGCGTTCGCCCGGGCCCTGGCGAAGGGGTACGACTTCGCGCTCGCCAACACCGGGCAGGCGATCGCGGACCTCGTGGCCAACGCGGACGGTGCCGACGCCGAGTTCGCCACGGCCGAGTTCGAGAACGTCCGCGACTACTTCGTCGGTCCGAACGGCTCGTTCGGAGAGATCTCGGAGGACTCGATCGCCGACTACCTCCAATGGGCGGCCGAGGTCGGCGTGATCGAGTCCGTCCCGCAGGGGCTGGTCACGACGCGGTTCGTACCGTAGAGGCACGCGGGCTGCGGGGGGCCGGGGAGCGCCCCCCGCAGACGCAGGAGGGGCGGTGGACACGCACGCGAGGATCGTGGTCGAAGGCGTTCGCAAGAGCTACCCGGGGTCAGCGGGCCCGGTCCCGGTGCTCGACGGGGGTCGACGTTCGCGTGGGCGCGCACGAGTTCGTGAGCGTGCTGGGCCCGAGCGGCTGCGGCAAGTCGACCCTGTTCAACATCATCGCGGGGCTCGAGGAGCCGAGTTCGGGCACGGTGAGCGTCGACGGTCACACCGAGCGACGGATCGGGCGGTGCGGGTACATGCCGCAGAAGGACCTGCTGATGCCGTGGAAGACGATCGCGGACAACGTTGCGATCGGACGCGTGATCAAGGGCGAGCCGAAACGAGCAGCGCGGCTCGCCGCGATCGAGATCCTGGAGCGCTTCGGCCTCGGGAACTTCGTCGACCACTACCCAAGCCAGCTGTCCGGGGGGGATGCGGCAGCGAGCGGCCCCTGGCCAGGACGTTCTTGGCCGGGAACGACGCCCTGCTGCTCGATGAGCCGTTCGGGGCGCTCGACAGCCTCACGAGGCTCCGCATGCAATCGTGGCTGCTGCAGATCTGGCAGGAGAGCGCGGCGTCGGTGCTGTTCATCACCCACGATGTCGATGAGGCGATCCGGCTGAGCGACCGCGTCTACGTCTTCACGGAACGCCCGGCGACGGTGGCGGTGACGATCGACGTCGATCTACCGCGTCCGCGTCCCTATGAGACGGTGCTCACCGAGGCGTTCGCCGCCCTGAAGGAGATCGCGATCCGCCACCTGCACACCGAAGAGGTGGTTCCGGATCCGGAGCGTGCGGGATGAGCGGACGGTGGCAGCGCACGCTCGCGCCGGTCGCCTTCGGGATCGGGGTGGTCTCCGCCTGGCAGGTTGGAACGGCGGTCTTCGACGCGGATCCCCGGATCCTGCCGTCCCCCCTCGATGTCCTCGCCGCGATCGCCAAGGACCCCGGGGTGTTGGCCCGCAACGCGTGGACGACGATCGTCGAGATGGTGCTCGGCTTCGTGGTCGGCGCCTCCATCGGTCTCGTCTTGGGAGTCGCGCTGGCGTACTCGAGGATCGTGCGCACCTCCGTGTACCCCTGGCTCGTCGTCAGCCAAACGATCCCGATCCCCGCGATCGCCGCGGTTCTCGTGATCTGGTTCGGGTTCTCCATCCTCCCCAAGGTCCTCGTCGTCGCCCTGATCACCTTCTTCCCGGTCGCCGTGTCCACCACCGACGGGCTGAACGCCGTCGACCCCGATCTCGTCCGCCTGATGCGGGCGCTCGGAGCGAGCAAGCTGCAGGTGTTCCGCGAGGTGAGGATCCCTGCGGCCCTGCCGCACGTGTTCACGGGCATGAAGGTCGCTGCGGCGTTCGCGGTCCTGGGCGCGGTGTTCGGCGAGTGGGTCGGCGCCCGCGGCGGGCTCGGGTATCTCCTGCTCCTGCAGAACCGTGCGGTGAACACCGACGTGGTGTTCGCGGTGATCTTCATCCTCTCCCTGTTGGGGGTCGGTTTCTTCGGCCTCGTCGCGCTGGTCGAACGTCTCACGATCCCCTGGTACCACCGCCAGCGGAAGGATCAGCGATGACCGAAGGCGGCCCGCTGGTGATGGATGCCGAGACCCTCGAGGCCTACCGCGACGATTTCCTGCGCCACCTCGCGCAGACCGTACCCGGCCGCAAGGAGCTCGTGATCGAGCGAGCGCGGGGGTCGGTTCTGTTCGCGGCCGACGGGAAACGGTACCTCGACATGATCTCCGGCATCGGCGTGTCGAACGTCGGCCACTGCCATCCGGACGTCGTCCGCGCGATCAAAGAGCAGGCGGAACGGTTCGCCCATGTGAACGTCTACGGTCGCTTCGTCCTCCCGCCGCAGGTGGACCTGGTCAGGCGCCTGACGAGCGTGACCCCCCGGGGGCTGGACGTGGCGTTCCTCACGAGCACCGGCACCGAAGCGATCGAGGGTGCGCTGAAGCTCGCCCGCAAGTACACGGGGCGACCGAAGTTCGTCGCCTTCGAGCGGGCGTTCCACGGCCGGACGCTCGGCTCGCTGTCGGTCAGCTGGAAGCAGGCGTATCGCGCGCCGTTCGAGCCCCTGCTCCCGGAGGTCGAGTTCGTCCCGTTCGACGACGTCGATCGCGCCGCCGAGGCGATCGACGAGCGAACCGCAGCGGTGATCGTCGAGCCGATCCAGGGAGAAGGCGGCGTGCGGATCCCGAGCGACGGCTTCCTGCAGGCGCTTCGCCGGCTCTGTACCGAGCGGGGAGCGCTGCTCATCTGCGACGAGGTCCAAGGCGGGATGGGGCGTTCCGGGCGGTGGTTCTCCTTCGAGCACTGGGGGATCGTCCCCGACGTCGTCGTCGCCGCCAAGGCGCTCGGGGGAGGTCTCCCGCTGGGCGCGTTCGTCTCGACGCAGGAGATCTTCCAGACGTTCCTTGATCCGCCGCTGTCGCACCTCACCACGTTCGGCGGGAACCCCATCTCCTGCGCGGCCGCGATCGCGGCCTTCGACGTGATCCGCCGCGAGGGTCTGGTGGAGCGCGCAGCGAGCCTCGGGGCCCGGCTCGAGGAGCGCCTGCGCAACGTGCAGCTCGAGCACGCTGGGACGATCACCGAGGTCCGCGGGCGTGGGCTGTGGTACGCGGTCGACGTCTCGCCGCCGGAGCTCGCGATGCCCCTGGTCGCCGAGATGCAGCGACGGGGTGTGATCGTGGGGTCCATGCTCCACGCCGACGGCACGATCCGGATCGCTCCTCCGCTGACCGTCCTCGAGGCCGAGCTCGATGTGCTGATCGGCGTGCTGCGCGCGTCGCTCCGCGAGCTGGGTCGTGCCCGATGACGGCCACGATCGTTCGCGGGGAGTGGGTCCTGACGATGGGTCCGCTCGGTGACCTCCGTGACGGGGGTGTCCTCATCCGGGGCGGTGCGATCGAGGCCGTCGATGCCTACCGTGCGCTACGGGACGCGTTCCCCGACGCGGAGGTCGTCGGGGACGGCGCGGGGGTCGTGCTTCCCGGGCTGATCAACGCCCACACGCACCTGTCGGAGGCCTTGGTCCCGGGCATGGGCTCTGAGCTGACCCTGTTCGAGTGGGGCAGGCGGATCGTGACGCCCGTCGGCGATCATCTGACCCGGGAGATGGCGCGCGTCGGCACGCAGCTTCGCGCGATCGAGATGCTGCGCAGCGGGGTGACGACGGTCAACGACATGTTCGTTCACGGCAACCGCGGCTCGTTCGCCTCGCTCGGCGTGGTGGATGGGCTGCGTTCGGTCGGGCTGCGCGGCGTCGTGAGCTTCGGCGCCGAGGACGCGATCGAAGGCGCGACGCCCCTGACGGTGGGTGACGTCGTGGACGAGCACGAGGCGCTCGCCGGTCACGTCGGAGCGGATCGGCGCATCGGGTTCCGCTATGGCATCGGCACGCTTCTCGGGCAGTCCGACGGCCTGCTGGCGCGCGGGGTCGAGCTGTGCGTCGCCAACGGGTGGGCGGTTCACACCCACCTGGCCGAGGTTCGCGAGGAGAACGTGATGGCGTCCCTTCGATGGGGGCGACGTACGATCGAGCACGCCGAGGCGATCGGGCTGTTAGACGTCCCCGTCCTCGCAGGTCACGGGATCTGGCTGACGGAGGACGACGTGGACCGTCTCGTGCGCCACGGGGTCGCGGTCTCCTACAACCCCGTGGCGAACATGATCCTGGGCTCGGGGGTCTGCCCCGTCCAGCGCCTGCGAAGGGCCGGGATCGCGGTCGGGGTGGGCACCGACGGGGCGGCCTCGAACGATTCGCAGAACATGCTGGAGGCGGTCAAGGTGGGCGTGCTCCTGCAGAAGGTCGCGGCCACCGATCCCGCGGTGATGTCCGCGCGCGACGCCCTGGCCATGGCGACGATCGAGGGGGCTCGCGCCCTGGGGCTCGACGATCGGATCGGGTCGCTCGAGCCGGGCAAGCGGGCAGACGTCGTGCGGCTCGCCGGAACGGTGGAGCTCGCCACGGTGCACGACCCCTACCAGCAGGTCGTGTTCTGCGCCGGACCGCGTTCGGTCCGAGATGCCTGGGTGGAGGGGCACCGGTTGCTCGCCGACGGCGCGCTGGTGGACCTGGACGAGGACGGTGTGATCGAGGCGAGCCGCCCGCTCGCGCGAGAGCTGGCCGAGCGGGCTGGGTTGGTCGAGGCCGGCCTTTCGTGGCTACCGACGACGTGATCGTGATCGGCGGCGGCCACAACGGCCTCGCCTGCGCAGCCTGGCTCGTACGCCACGGGGTCGGCGTGACGGTTCTGGAGGCCAACGCCGAGCTCGGCGGGTGTGTCTGGACCGAGGAGCTCGACTCGGGGCACCGGCTCGAGCGGGGCGCGATCGATCACAGCGGGGTGGTCGGGCTCGCCGAGGAACTCGAGCTCCATCGCTTCGGCTTGCGGTTCCACCACTCGGAGGAGCTGCTCGCAGCGGGGTTCGCCGACGGCACGCGGATCGGGATCGCCCAGGACCTGGAGCGCACGGTCGCACGCGTCGAGGCCGTCTTCCCCGGCGACGGCGACGCGTATCGGCGACTGGCCGTCCTGGCTCAGGCGGTCTTCGGATTCGTCGAGCAACCGTCGCCGCCGAGCTTCGCGGACGTCGTGGCGCTCGCGACCGCCGCTCGGGGGTCGGGCGATCTCGTTCGTCTCCTCGTGGCATCGAGCGAGTCCGTCCTGGCGGAGCGGATCGAGGCGCCGCTGTTGCGCTCGGCCCTGGCGATGGCCGGCTCGCACAACCAGCTTCCGCCCTGGCTGCCGGGGACCGGGATCTTCGCGCTGCTCGGTCCGTCGGTGCACGGACGGCCGGCGGCGCGCCCCGTGGGGGGGTCGGCGGGGTTGATCCGTGCGCTCGGCCGAGCGATCGAGGCCGGCGGCGGCCGGATCGTCACCGATGCGAGGGTCGATCGGATATCCGAGGCAGGCCACGGGGTCGTCGTGTGGACCTCCCGGGATCGCTTCCACGCACGAACGGTGGTCTCCAGCCTCGACGTCGTTCGAACGACGCGCCTGCTCGAGCGGCCGAGCGACGAGTTCCGCTCAGCCTGCCGCCGCGCGCGGACCGGGGCGCTCAACGTCGCAGAGCTCAAGGTCGACCTCGCGCTCGACCGCCCGGCGACGATCGGGTTCGACGGTGGGGATCCGCGGGCGCTGTGGCTCCTGCAGGAGCACGAACGGTCGCTCGGCGACGCGTTCCGATCGATCCTGGCGGGTCGGCTTCCCGACACCGCCGCGATGATGTGGGCGTCGCCCTCCGCGATGGACCCGGAGGCAGCGCCGCCCGGCGGAGGCGTCGTCTGGCTCTCGTCCTTCGTCCCGGGTCGACTCGCCGACGGCTCGTGGGACGAGTCCCAAGAGGAGCGCGCCGCCGACCGGCTGCTCGAGGGGTTCCGACGGATCACCGGGGTGGACCTCGCCCCGTCGATCCTGGTGCGACGGGTGACCTCCCCACGCCTGTGGCGCCATCGGATCGGTACCGACAACCCGAACCACCTCGACCTCACCCTCGACCAGCTGTTCTCCTGGCGGCCCCCGATCGCGGCGCGCCCCTACCGGACGCCGCTGCCCTGGCTGTACCTCAGCGGCGCGGGGACCTACCCCGGTGGCGGCCTGAGCGGGATCCCGGGCCGGAACGCGGCGCGTGCGGTGCTCGAGGATCTCCGCGGGCACCGCAGGAGCCCGTGGTCGACCGCGCGGAGCGAACTGCGGGGCCTCCGTCGGGCGATGGCCGCCTACCTCGCGATGCGGAGGTCGACGTGAGGGGCTTGTACGGGTTCCTCGATCTGTTGACCGGGTACCAGGGCGCCGCGGTCCTCACGGCCGCGTGGCGACTAGGCGTGTTCGGGCTGCTGGCCGACGAGGCGCTGACGAGCGAGGAGGTGGCGTCGCGCCTGCGAGCTGATCCGAGGAGCGTCGATGCGCTCCTCGGTGCCCTCGCATCCTTGGGAGCGATCGAACGCGACGGCGGTCGTTACCGCAGCTCGGCGTTCGCGCGTGAGCACCTGCGCGAGGGCGCGGAGCTCGGGCTCGTGATCGAGAAGGAAGCGGTGTTCGCCCGCGCGTGGCTCGAGCTCGAGTCGGTGGTCCGCACGGGTCGTCCGGTCCTCGCGCCGTGGCCGGAGCGGCTCCGGACCGAGCCCGAGCGCGCGCGCTCGTTCCTGGAGGCGCTTGCCGTTCTCGCTCGCCTGACGGGCCCCGACGTCGCCTCGCTCGCGGAGCTGCGCACGGACGGAAGGATCCTCGACGTCGGCGGGGGGATCGGGCCCTACACGCGTGCCCTCGTCGAGGCGGGCCGCACGGTCGTGCTGGTCGAGCTGCCTGTGGTGGCGGTCTGGGCGCGGGAGTCGTTGGCGGATCTGCCCGGTGATCGCTGCGAGGTCGTCGCCGCCGATGTGGTGGCCGAGGGCTTGCCCCCGGTCCTGGAGGGCTCGGCGCGAGCCCTCGTGTCCCACGTGCTCCACGACCTGGAGCCCGCGTCGTGCGTCCGGCTGTTGGACGCCGTCCGGCGGGCGCTCGCGCCGGGCGGGGTCGTCGTGGTGAACGAGTTCGCGAGGGACGCCGCGCCGGGGACCTTCGGTCCCTTCTTCGACGTCATGATGCGGGTGGAGACGGGCGGGTCGGCCTACTCCGTAAAGGAGCTGCTGGGGTTCCTCGCCGAGGCGGGCTTCGTCGGTCCCCGCCGGCTCGAGGCCGACCCGCCGATCACATTGCTCGCGGCCACGCGACCCTGATCGCCCGCGGCCTCAAGCGCTCGCGATCTCGGTCAGGACGGCGGCGACGTCGCGCTCGAGGACCTCCGGGCCGTAGCCACCTTCCTGCACGACCACGAGGGGCCGTCCGAGCCGGGCGATCGCAGCGCCGATCCGGCGGAAGTCATCGAGGCCGAGGGAGAACACGCCGTCCGCGGCGTCGGTGTCGACGCCGAGGGACACCACGACGGCGTCGGGCTCGGCGGCAGCGATCGTGGCGAGCGCGTCGTCGAGCGCTCCGAGGTAGGTGTCCCCGTCGGTGCCGGTCGGGAGGGGAAAGTTGTGGTGCGCCCCGTCGCCGGCCCCGCTGCCTCGTTCGTCGGCGTAGCCGCCGAAGAACGGGTAGTGCACGTCGGGGTCTCCGTGGATCGAGATGGTGACGACGTCACCGCGCTCCCAGAAGATCGCCTGCGTGCCGTTGCCGTGGTGCGCGTCGAGGTCGAGGACCGCGACGCGATGGGAGCGGGCAGCTAGCCGGGCGGCTGCGATCGCGGCGTTATTCAGGTAGCAATAGCCCCCGAAACACTCGGCCCCTGCATGGTGACCGGGTGGCCGGCAGAGCGCGTAGGCTGCGCGGGCCCCGGCTTCCACGGCGTCGGCGGCCGCCACCGCGCACGCGACCGAGGCGGCCGCGGCCTCCCAGGTTCCGGCGAGGATCGGGTCGTCGTCGAACGAGTACCACCCCAGCTGGGCGAGCACGCTGGTCGGTTCCCGCCGGGCGGCCCCTGGGAGCGGACGGACGTAGGGGCGCGCCTCGGCGTCAGCCGCTGCCCCCGTGGCGACCCGCCAGCGTTCGTGGGCATCCCGAAGGAAGCGGAGGTAGCGAGGCGTGTGGACGAGCTCGAGCGTCGCCTCGTCGATGGGTGCGGGCGGCTCCGGGGGCTCGAAGCCCGCGGCCGCGAGGCCCTCGAGGATCCGCCTCGCTCGCGCAGCGGTTTCGGCTGGTGGCAGGGCACGACCCTGGAAGACGTGCGGCTCCACCGGATTGTGCTGCGCCTGGACCTCGCTGTAGAAGCTCCGCATGCTCGCCTCCTCCGCTCGGGTTGGCCTATCTTGTCGGAGATCCGGGTCGAGGAGGGCTCGTGGGGCGGGTTTCGGGCAAGCGTCGTACGGGCACGAACGGCACGGCGCTGGGGTTCGAGTCAACGCTCTGGGCGGCGGCCGACAAGCTGCGCGGTCACATGGATGCGGCCGAGTACAAGCACGTCGTGCTCGGCCTCGTCTTCCTGAAGTACATCTCCGACGCCTTCGAGCGGGTCCACGCGGAGCTCGAGCAGGATCCCGAAGCCGATCCCGAGGACCCGGACGAGTACCGGGCCAAGGACGTCTTCTGGGTCCCGCCCGAGGCGCGGTGGCAGCGGCTCCAGGACGCGGCCAGGCAGCCCGAGATCGGGGAGCTCGTGGACGCGGCCATGGAGGCCATCGAGCGCGAGAACCCCTCGCTCAGGGGGGTGCTTCCCAGGGAGTACGCGCGCCCCACCCTCGACAAGCGGCGCCTAGGGGAGCTCATCGACCTGATCGGCACGATCGCCCTCGGGGACGGGGAGAACCACGCGAAGGACGTGCTCGGGCGCGTGTACGAGTACTTCCTCGGGCAGTTCGCGAGCAAGGAGGGCAAGAAGGCCGGGCGAGTTCTACACCCCCCGGTGCATCGTCCGGCTGCTCGTGGAGATGATCGAGCCCTTCGAGGGCCGGGTCTACGACCCCTGCTGCGGGTCCTCCGGGATGTTCGTGCAGTCCGAGGAGTTCATCCGGGCGCACGGCGGGCGCGTGGACCGGATCTCGATCTACGGCCAGGAGTCCAACCCCACGACCTGGCGCCTGGCGAAGATGAACCTGGCGATCCGCGGTATCGAGGCCAACCTCGGCCCCCACGCCGCCGACAGCTTCCACCAGGACCTCCACCCCGACCTGAAGGCCGACTTCATCCTCGCCAACCCGCCCTTCAACATGAGCGACTGGGGCGGGGACCAGCTCCGGGAGGACGTCCGGTGGCGCTTCGGTGTGCCCCCGGCCGGGAACGCCAACTTCGCGTGGGTCCAGCACATGATCCACCATCTCTCGCCCACGGGGATCGCCGGGTTCGTGCTCGCCAACGGCAGCCTGTCCTCGAACCAGTCGGGCGAGGGCGAGATCCGGCGGAACATCGTCGAGGCGGACCTCGTGGACTGCATCGTCGCCCTGCCGCCGCAGCTCTTCTACGGGACCGCGATCCCGGCGTGCCTGTGGTTCATCGCCCGGGACAAGTCGGGGAAGCCCACGCGGGGTGGGAAGCCCCTCCGCGACCGCCGCGGCGAGACGCTCTTCATCGACGCCCGACGGATGGGCGTCATGGTGACCCGGGTCCACCGGGAGCTGACCGACGAGGAGATCCGACGGATCGCCGACACCTACCACGCCTGGCGCGGCCAGGTCGGCTCCCCCGAGTACGAGGACGTGCCGGGCTTCTGCAGGAGCGCGACGCTCGAGGAGATCCGCGAGCACGACTACATCCTCACGCCCGGCCGCTACGTCGGAGCCCCGGAGGCGGAGGAAGACGACGAACCCTTCGGGCAGAAGCTCAAGCGGCTGGTTGCTGAACTGGATGGCCAGCTTGCCGAATCAGCGCGGCTTCAGCGGAAGGTTCGCGCCGTCATCGCCCCTTTCGTCACCGATGACCCCGAGTGACTGGAGGATTCAGCGTCTTGGCGACGTGGCTGAAATCGCCGGCGGTGGCACGCCCCCGACCGGAGACGCACGGAACTTTGGTGGCGACGTTCCATGGATCACTCCGCGGGATCTTTCGAGCTTTCGTGGCCGATACATCCTCGCAGGAGAGCGGACCCTTTCCGCGACAGGACTCCGGAACTCGTCTGCCCGACTCTTGCCGCAGGGGGCAGTCGTCTTGTCGTCTCGTGCTCCGATCGGGCTCGTGGCGATCGCTGGTCGACCGCTGGCAACGAACCAGGGATGCCGGAGTCTCATCCTCAAGGACGGTCATGTTCCAGAATTCTTCTTCTACCTCCTGCGCTCGATCCGAGAGCGGCTGGAGGCTCGGGCAGGGGGGACGACGTTCAAGGAGATCTCTGGGTCTGCGCTAGCGGAAATGGAAGTTGCTCTGCCGGCGCCGCCTGAGCAGCGAGCCATCGCTGCGGTGCTCGGGAGCCTGGACGACAAGATCGAGGCGAACCGACGGATGGCGCGGACGCTGCAAGAGCTCGCGCGAGCCATCTTCAAGTCCTGGTTCGTCGACTTCGACCCGGTCCGCGCCAAGGTCGAAGGGCGACGCCCGCTCGTGCCCCCTGAGCTGGAGGACCTGTTCCCGTCGAAGCTCGTCGACTCTCCCATCGGCCCCATCCCCGAGGGCTGGGAGGTAGCGCGGCTCGGGGAACATGTGGAGGTCGTGCGCGGCCTGAGCTACCGGGGTGCCGACCTGGTCGAGGAGGGCGAGGGCCTGCCCCTCCACAACCTCAACTCCGTCCGCGAGGGCGGTGGCTACAAGTACGAGGGGATCAAGTGGTACGCGGGCGACTACAAGGACCGTCACCTCGTTGAGCCGGGCGACGTGATCGTCGCGAACACGGAGCAGGGCCACGACTACCTGCTCATCGGCTACCCGGCCATCGTGCCTCGCACCTTTGGAGAGGAAAGCCTGTTCAGCGCCGACCTGTTCCGTGTGCGACCAAGCGAGGGCTCATCCGTAAGCTGCACGTTCCTGTACCATGCCCTCCGCGCTCCCCGCCTCCGCGGCGCAGTCGTCGGGTACACGGGCGGGACGACGGTGAACCACTTGTCGGTGGAGGGGCTCCGGCGGCCGACGTGTGTCGTTCCCCCCTCAGATTTAACATCCGCTTTCGATCGACTGGTCCGCCCCATGTTGGACCTCGAGGAACAGCTGGTGGACGAGTCGCGGACCCTCGCTCGCCTACGCGATTGGCTCCTCCCCAAGCTCATCTCGGGACAGGTCCGGGTCGCCGCTGAATCTAGTGTCCGCGGTTGAGTCACGCACGAACCGGTTTCGATGATAGGTCCCACTGGAAACCGGATTGCCGAAGCCTAGCCTATTCGTTGAGTTCGCGCAACAGGATTGCGTCGGCCTTAGCATACCCACGCGTAGTGAGCCGGTAACCTCCCTGGTCGTCTTGATCGATGAGTCTCTCCTTCCAGAGGGCCTTGAGGGCTTTGCCGACAGTGGTGGTATGACGCCGATTCATCGCGTATTCCAGCTCTCTCCGGCTCATCGGCGAAGGGTGATTGTGATGAAGGAGAACAAGCACCTCATCAGTTGCGCTCAAGTCTGAAGTAACCAACTTTCGGCCCGAGAAGTCATCCACCAGCCCGCCGACAGGCCTGTTGATTTGGGAAATCAGCTTCCCTGCCGCATCCACCGGCAATCCCCCGATGACCCGGAGGAGCTCAGTCAGGACCCATTGCGCCGCGTGCAGCAGGAAGTTTAGATCGATTCGGTTGGGATCGATATCACCCAGATGCGCGATGGAGCGTCTGTTGCGAAGCGCATACATCGAACGGACGATACGGCTGGCACAAATCCTCAACCCATCGTCGAGCGTGTTCCGGGACTCGATGTCACGAAGGTATTGTTCAACCCGCGGCTTGCTATCGGGCGTATGACCTTCCATCGCCTGGAGTGCTTGGACCACGGCCTCGACGAACTTGCCCGCAGACGAACCGCCCGTCCTGCCCGTTGCCGCATCAACGCGTAGAGCAAGGAACTGATCAACGAGAGCTGTCGCAACCTTCTCTGGCATCTGGCCGCTAAGTGCTGCTATCAGGTCCTCGCGGTCAAGCTTCATCAACAGCCGTCACCCTCTTGATCAGGCTCCGCACTTCTCGGATCCCCGCCTCGGTGAGCTTGTAGGTCTTCCTGGCCTGCCTCGACTTGCCGCTCTTGTGGACCTGTCGTACCCGGGCAGGCTTCGCCCTCTGCAGACGATCTAGTGCTCTTGTGATGTTAGACACCTTGTGGCCGGTGTTCTTCAATTCGTCATTGACCCTCTGGGCGGTGAAGGTCTCCTGAGCGTTTAGGACCTGGACCCAATAGGCGCCGACCAAGGTGCGTTGTGCCTCGGTCTCGGGATCCGCCGCATCGAGCAGATCGGCAAAGGTGGCGAACTCTGGCTGACCTTCCGCGGAAGGAGCCCCTTGAGCCGGAGCCGCCAAGCTTGGGACTGAAACGTTGCACGCCAGCCCGTACTTCGATGCGGCCCACTCGAGCACGCGCCGCCGTGCCTCCTCGTCCAGCCCCCCCAACTCCTTGTCAATCACCCCGATTGCGCGGACTTCAGGGCTGAGATTCGCTTCAGGAGTGGATTCCATGGTTCGAACCTCCCGTCGAGTGCGTAGTCATGTTAGCAGCGGGATATGACAATGCCACGCCTGCGGGATCTGGGTTCCCCTCGAACCTCGGGTGCGGGGGTCTACGCGTGCTCCTTAGGCGGCCGCAGTGGCACTTGAGGAGACTGGAACGGCGGCAGTGGAGGCGCCGTAGGCTTGTAGAGTTGGAGCGGGTCCATGACGAATCGGTTGGCTCTGAGCGAGTCGGCGGTGGAGGAGGCTCTCCTCGACTGGTTCCGCGACCTCGGCTACGAGGTGCGCCACGGGGGGTGCGATCGCCCCGGGGGAGCCCGAGGCCGAGCGGTCCGACTACCGGGAGGCGGTGCTCGTGGGCCGGCTCCGAGCCGCCCTCGAACGCCTGAACCCGGACGCGCCCGCGCCGGCGCTCGACGAGGCGGTCCGCGCCCTCACCCACCAGCGCTCGGCGGACGTCGTGGGCGAGAACCGCCGGATCCACCGACTCCTCACGGACGGGGTCTCGGTCGAGGTCCCGCGGCCCGGTGGGGGTGTTCGGGGGATCCGGCTCGACGTCCTGGACTTCACGGAGCCCGAGGCCAACGACTTCCTCGTCGTCAACCAGTTCTCGGTGCAGGGGAGGCAGGTCCGGCGACCGGACGTCGTCGTGTTCGTGAACGGCCTTCCGCTCGCGGTGATCGAGCTCAAGGACCCCGCCGACGAGCAGGCCACCATCTGGCGGGCGTACGACCAGCTGCAGACCTATCTGCGGGACATCCCCGCCCTGTTCCTTCCCAACGAGCTCCTCGTGATCTCCGACGGGGTGGAGGCCCGCCTCGGCTCGCTCACCGCCCCGAAGGAGTGGTTCCTGCCCTGGCGGACGGTCGAGGGCGACGAGCTCGCCCGCGCCGGGGCGAACCGCTTGGAGGTCCTCACCCGCGGCGTGTTCGACAAGGAGCGCTTCCTCGACCTCGTGCGGCACTTCGTCGCCTTCGAGGACGACGGCGCCCGCGTGCGCAAGCTGATCGCCGCCTACCACCAGTTCCACGCGACCCGGAAGGCCGTGGAGCGGACCGTGATCGCCTCCCGTCCGGAGGGGGACCGGCGGGCGGGCGTCGTCTGGCACACCCAGGGGTCCGGCAAGAGCCTGACGATGGCCTTCTTCGCGGGCAAGCTCGTCCTCCACCCGGCCCTGGCCAACCCGACCATCGTCGTGATCACGGACCGGAACGACCTCGACGACCAGCTCTTCACGACCTTCTCGCGTTGCCGCGACCTGCTGCGGCAGGACCCGGTGCAGGCCCGAGACCGCGCTCACCTCCGCGAGCTGCTCAAGGTCGCCTCGGGTGGCGTGATCTTCACGACGATCCAGAAGTTCTTCCCCGAGGAGCGGGGCGATCGTTACCCGCTGCTCTCCGAGCGGTCGAACGTCGTGGTGATCGCCGACGAGGCGCACCGCAGCCAATACGGGTTCATCGAGGGCTTCGCCCGCCACATGCGGGATGCCCTCCCGAACGCCACGTTCGTGGCCTTCACCGGCACCCCGGTTGAGCTCGAGGACCGGGACACCCGCGCGGTCTTCGGCGACTACATCGACATCTACGACATCGAACGGGCGGTGGAGGACGGCGCCACCGTCCCCATCTACTACGAGAGCCGGCTCGCGAAGCTCGACCTCCCCGAGGAGGAGAAGCCCCGGGTCGACGAGGAGTTCGAGGAGGTCACCGAGGGCGAGGAGGCGGAGCGGAAGGAGCGGCTCAAGACGAAGTGGGCGCAGCTCGAGGCCGTGGTGGGCACCGAGCGACGCCTGGCCATGGTCGCCCGCGACCTCGTCGAGCACTTCGAGGGGCGGCTCGAGGCGATGGACGGCAAGGCCATGGTGGTCTGCATGAGTCGCCGGATCTGCGTCGAGCTCTACGACCAGATCGTCCGGCTGAGGCCGGACTGGCACGCGCACGACGACGCGGCCGGGGTCGTCAAGGTCGTGATGACGGGCTCGGCGTCCGACCCGCCGGGCTGGCAGCCCCACATCCGGAACAAGGCCCGTCGGGAGATGCTGGCGCGACGGTTCCGCGATCCCGATGATCCCCTCAGGATCGTCATCGTCCGCGACATGTGGCTCACGGGCTTCGACGCCCCGCCGCTCCACACCATGTACCTGGACAAGCCCATGCGGGGCCACGCGCTCATGCAGGCCATCGCCCGGGTCAACCGAGTGTTCCGCGACAAGCCGGGCGGGCTCGTCGTCGACTACATCGGGATCGCGGACGAGCTCCGCAAGGCCCTCCGCGCCTACACGGAAAGCGGCGGCCGGGGACAGGTCGCCGTGGACCAGGACGAGGCCGTTCGGGTGATGCAGGAACGCCACGAGGTGGCCCGTGCCATCCTGCACGGCTTCGACCTCGCCCCCCTCCTCGCCGCGCCGCCGAAGGACCGTCTGCGTCTCCTCCCCGGCGCGGTCGAGCACGTGCTCGCCCAGGAGGACGGCCGCGAGCGCTTCGTCAAGGCCGTCACCGAGCTGTCGAAGGCGTTCGCCCTGGCGGTCCCACGGCCCGAGGCGATGGAGATCCGGGACGAGGTGGGCCTCCTGCAGGAGATCAAGGCCTGGCTCGTGAAGACCGATGGGCCGGGCGGGGGCCGCGAGGAGGACCTGGACCACGCCGTCCGCCAGATCGTGTCCGAGGCCATCGCCCCGCAGGGCGTCATCGACATCTTCCAGGCGGCGGGCCTTCCCAAGCCGGACCTCTCGCTGCTCTCCGAGGAGTTCCTGGCGGAGGTTCGGGAGCTGCCGCACAAGAACCTGGCGGTGGAGCTGCTGCGCAAGCTCCTGGCTGACGAGATCAGGGTCCGTGCTCGGCGGAACCTGGTCCGATCGCGGCGGTTCTCCGAGCTGCTAGAGGCCGCGATCCGTCGCTACCACAACCGGCAGATCGAGACGGCCGAGGTGATCGAGGAGCTCATCCGCTTGGCGCGGGAGATGCGCGAGGCGCAGCGCCGGGGGGACGAGCTGGGCCTGTCCGAGGAGGAGCTCGCCTTCTACGACGCGCTCGAGACGAACGACAGCGCCGTGGCCGTGCTGGGCGACGAGACGCTCCGGAAGATCGCCCGGGAGCTGACGGAGGCCGTCCGGCGGAACGCCACGATCGACTGGACGCAGAAGGAGAACGCTCGGGCCCGGCTGCGGGTCATGGTGAAGCGGGTCCTGCGGCGCTACGGGTACCCACCCGACAAGGAGCGGCGAGCCACCGAGACCGTGCTCCAGCAGGCGGTACAGCTCGGCTTCGAGTTCGCGGAGGCGACCGTGCCGGAGCCGACCTACGAGCCAGTGAGCCTCGCGGCGGAGGTACCCTTCCGGCGGCTCCGCCCCGAGGAGGCACGCCCCTACGAGAACTGCGTGCCCCTCTTCACCCTCGAGGCCGCTGCCGGCGGATTCAGCGCGACCCAGCAGCCCGAGCCCGAGGCCTGGGTCGTCCCGAACGGGCGCACCAAGCCGGCTCCCGGCCTGTTCATCGCTCGGGTGGTCGGCGAGTCCATGAACCGCCGCATCCCGAGCGGCGCGTACTGCCTCTTCCGCCACCCCGTGGAGGGCTCCCGCGACGGCCGCGTCGTCCTGGTCCAGCACCGCGACCTCTGGGACCCCGAGACCGGGGGAACCTACACGGTGAAGATCTACCGCAGCACGAAGGGCATCGATGCGGAACAGCGCGTCCAGCGCGTGCGCATCAGGTTGGAGCCGGACAGCTTCGACCCCGTGGTTCAGCCGATCGAGTTCGTCGACGCATCCGCGGACGACCTCCGGGTCGTGGCTGAGGTCGTCGAGGTGCTGCCCGGCTTGTAGGCCCTGGTCCGCGCCCACGCTCCTTCCCTAGAGAACCCTGTCTCCGGCTGCCTTGCGCCGCCGTGAAGCACATCGGTATAGTCCACTGACCGGTACAAGAGACAGCCTGCGGACAGGCTCGGCGGGCTGGAGGAGCGGGTCCTCGCGGGCACCGCGGGAGCCTTGAGGGGAAGGTCGCGGGCGATGGTCGACGACGACGCAGTGATCAGCTTCCGCGACGTCACGAAGGGCTTCGGCGCGATCCGGGCGCTCACGTCGGTGAGCCTCGAGATTCGAGCCGGGGAGTTCGTCGCGATCATCGGCCCGTCCGGGTGCGGGAAGTCGACGCTCCTTCGTCTCGCATCCCGTCTCGAGCACCCGAGCTCCGGCTCGATCGTCCGGCGGACAGAGCGGATCGGCTACGTCTTCCAGGAGCCGACGCTCATGCCCTGGCGCACCGTGCGGCGCAACGTCGAGCTGCTAGCGGAGCTGGAGGGGGTGGACAGGCGACTGCGTCGAGAGCGGGCGGACGCGGTCCTGCGGCTCGTGGGGCTGGATGAGTTCGCCGACGTCTTGCCTGCGGCGCTGTCGGGGGGCATGAAGATGCGCGCGAGCCTGGCGCGCTCGCTGCTTCTCGACCCCGAGCTGTTCTTGTTCGACGAGCCGTTCGGGGCCCTGGATCAGATCACCAGGCACCGGCTCAACGCTGAGCTCATGGCGCTGTTCACCCAACGGCCATTCGCCGCGTTGTTCGTGACGCACTCCGTGGAGGAGGCCGTGTACCTCTCCTCGCGTGTCCTGGTGATGTCGGCGCGACCTGGACGTCTGGTTGACGCGTTCGAGGTCCCCTTCCCGTATCCGCGACCGAACGCGCTGCGCTACGAGCCCGCGTTCGCCACGCTGGCCGGCCGCGTGGCCTCGTCCCTCGCGGAGGTTGCGTGAGCACCGTCCGTGAAGCGGCGAGGATGTCCGGAGCGCTCCGGGACGCGGCCCGGTCCCGGTCCCAGGTCGCTCGGCTCATCAGGCTGGCTGCCCCACCGCTCTTGGTGTTCCTCGTGGTGATCGGGATCTGGTACGCGGTGACCTATCTCGTGCTCCAACCCTCGCGACGATTCCTGCTGCCTCCCCCGCACGACGTCGTCCGCTACGGCTTCATGGAGCCGACGACGCGCGCGGAGTTGTGGCGCGGGCTCCTGCGCTCGGCACACGTCGCCTTCCTCGGCCTCGGGGTCGCGTTCGTGATCGGCTTCGCGACGGCTGTGCTGATGAGTCAAGCCAAGTGGATCGAGCGATCGCTGTACCCGTGGGCAGTGGTCCTGCAAACCGTGCCGATCCTCGCCATCGTCCCGCTGTTGGGGTTCTGGTTCGGGTTCGGGCTCATGTCGCGCGTGATCGTGTGCGTGATCATCGCGCTGTTCCCGATCATCATCAACACGCTCACCGGACTGCTGAGTGCCGATCGCCGCCTGCACGATCTGCTCACGCTGCATGGAGCCGGGCGGTGGACGCGACTGACGAAACTGCAGATCCCCGCGGCCCTGCCCGACATCTTCACGGGGCTGAGGACCTCCGCGGGTCTCGCCGTGATCGGCGCGATCGTCGGGGACTTCTTCTTCGGGCGAGGGCGACCGGGGCTCGGGCTGCTGCTGGCCCAGTACAGCTCTCGGCTGAAATCCGAGGAGCTGCTAGCTGCGGTACTCGTCGCGTGCGGATTCGGCGTCGCCGTGTTCTCCGCGTTCGGCTGGCTCGGGCGCCGCGTCGTGGGTGCCTGGGACGAGTCGTGGGGGGCGACGTCCAGGATCGAAGTGCAAGACGAGGAAGCGACGCAAGGGGTCCAGACGGACACGTCAAGAGAGGGGGTCGGCGAACCGACCGGAAGGGGGGAGGCACCGTGACGTGGGGTAGTTCACGCATCCGCTTGGCGGCGGGTGCGCTGGTCGTTGCGCTCATCGGCGTCGCCTGTGGCGGCGGTGAGGAACAGACCGACGGAGGCGGACAAGGAGCGACGGGCGTGCTGGCGGGCGTGTGCCCGGAGACCGTCGTGTTCCAACTCGACTGGGAGCCCGAGGCCGAGCACGGGATGATCTACGGGATGGTCGGCGACGGCTACGAGATCGACGCCGATGCGAAGCTCGTCCGCGGACCGCTTGTGGCCGGCGGCGAGGACACCGGTGTCGACATCGAGATCCGAGCCGGCGGGGCGCCCGTCGGGTTCCAGCCGGTGCAGGCGCTGATGTACCAGGACACCGACATCTTCCTCGGCTTCGCTCGTCTGTCCGAGGCGATGGCGTCCTACAAGGACCTGCCGGTCCGTGCCGTTGAGGCCACGTTCGAGAAGAGCCCGTTCGCGATCTACTGGGACCCGGAGACCTACCCGAACGTGGAGACCATCGCGGATCTCAAGGAAGAGGGCGTGACGGTGCTGCTCGGTCGGCCCGACGTGTTCCAGGACTACTTCGTGGCCGAGGGGATCATGGACCGTTCGCAGATGGATCTGAGCGACGCGCCGAAGCCCGCGGCCTTCGTCGGCGCCGGCGGAGAGGTCGCGGAGGCCGGCTTCGCCACCGCCGAGCCCTACCTGTATCAGTTCGAGGTTCCCGAGTGGGGGCGCCCGGTCAAGCTGCAGCTGATCCACGACGCTGGGTTTCCGGAGTACTTCCAGGCGCTCGTGGCGCGGGTCGACGACATCACGAACCAGGCCGACTGTCTCGAGCGGCTCGTGCCCATCATCCAGCAGACGACCGTCGACTACCTGGCCAACCCAGGCGAGACGAACGAGTTGATCCTGGAGCTCGTGGAGGCATACAACACCGGCTGGGTCTACACCGAGGGCGCGGCGGACTTCGCAGTCAAGGAGATGGTCAGGCTCGGGATCGTCGGGAACGGCGACGACGACACGATCGGTGAGTTCGACGAGGCGCGCGTCGCCGAGCTCCTGCAAATCATCGACGAGGTCTCGGACGCCGACGTCGCCGGACTCAATCCCACCGACTTCTTTACGAACGAGTTCATCGACGAGTCGATCGGGGTTCGGTCATGAGCGACGAGCTGCGGCTCGCGGTCGCGCAGCCGCGCATGGTGCCGGAACCGGAGGCCGAGCGCAACGTGGACCGGGCGGTCGAGCTGATCGCCCGGTCCGCGACGCGCGGAGCCCAGCTGATCCTGTTCCCCGAGGGCTCGCCCGGACCGTACCGGCCGACCTCGAGCTACGACGCGGCCCCCCGGATCGAGGCGGCTGCGGCCGAGCACGGGGTGGCGGTGTGCTGGAGCCGGGTCGAGCGATGTTCCGACGGCCACCTGCGTCTCGTGGTCTACGTGGTCGACGATCGGGGTCGAGAGATCCTCCGCTACGAGCGCGCCCATCCCGCTACCCTTCCGCCGGAGCAGACCGACGGGTGGATTGCTCCCGGACCCTCCCTCGCCAGCTTCGATCTGTTCGGCGTCCGGTTCGGGGTGGTCGTGTGCTCGGAGCTGTGGATCCCCGAGCCGGCCCGCGTGCTCGCGATCCGGGGCGCGGAGGTGTTGCTGTCGCCGGCGGGTGGGCGCTTCACGACGCTCACGGCCAACTGGCAGGTGATCGCGCGCGCGCGGGCGATCGAGAACCTCGCCTACGTCGCCCTCACGAACAACCTGTTCGGCGACGAGATCGGGGCCGCGATGATCACCGGGCCCGAAGATGTCGCCGCCGCCTCGGGGGTGGACGAGCTTCTCGTGGCCGACCTCGATCTCGAGCGCGCGCGGTGGCTGCGCGACCACGACGACTCGATCGAGGAGCCCAAACCGTTCGCATCGATCCCGGGGCTGCTGCGGGCCCGCCGCCCGGAGCTGTACGCGGAGCTCGTCTCCGCGGACGTCCCTGTGTTCGACTACCACACGCCCAGAGGGTCGGCCGAGCCCGCTCGGAGCGCATGACCTCGAGCCGTGAGGACCGCGGCACGCTGATCCGCGGCGGCCACGTGCTCACGTCCGGACCGGCGGGAGCGATCGCCGACGCAGCCGTTCGGGTCGTGGGCGATCGGATCCATGCGGTGGGCCCGTGGTCCGAGCTTCGCTCCCGCTTCCCCCGGGACGCGATTAGGGGCGGCGAGCGAGACATCGTGACCCCCGGGTTCGTCAACACCCACGGGCACTTCTCCGAGGGCCTGATCACCGGCATCGCCGAGCGCTACACGCTATGGGAGTGGGTCGACGCGCTGATCGCCCCGGTCGCCCCGCATCTGGACCAGGAGATGGCCTACGTCGGGACGCTCCTGGCCGGGGCGCAGATGCTGCGAACGGGGATCACGCTCGCCAACGACATGTTCGTGTGCGACCCGCCCGGCGATCGTCCCGTGACGACGGGCGTGGTCCGTGCGCTCGACGAGTTGGGACTTCGCGGCGTGGTGTCCCTCGGCGCCGGCGATCGGCGGCCGACGGCGAACCTCGTGACGCTCGTTCGAGAACACGAGGCACTTGCGGAGGCGGCGAGTGCGAGTCAGCGCTGTCGCTTCCGCGTCGGCGTCGTCTCGGTCGGCGCTCAGTCGCCAGAGCTGTTCGCGGAGAGCATGCGATTGGCCGAACGCGCCACAGCTGGGATCCACATCCACCTGCAGGAGATCCGAGAAGAGGTGACCCAGGCGCGGATCGAGCTCGGCGTGAGCCCGATCGAGCACTGCGCGCGGACGGGCATGTTCGAACATCCCACGATCGCTGCGCACTGTGTGTGGGTGGACGATCAGGATCAGGAGCTGCTCGCCGCCCACGACGTCGGGGTAGCCCACAACCCCGTGTCGAACATGATCCTTGCCTCCGGCATCTGCCCTGTGCCCGCGCTTCGTCGGCGAGGGATCGCGGTCGGCATCGGCGTCGACGGGCCGGCGAGCAACGATCGCCAGGACATGCTCGAGGCCATCAAGACGAGCGTGTTGCTCCAGCGCGTGCGCGCGCTCCAGGCCACGGCGCTGTCGGCCGCCGAGGCGCTCACGATGGCGACCGTGGAGGGAGCCCGCGCACTGGGACTGGATGCCGAACTCGGATCCCTCGAGGTGGGCAAGGCGGCCGATCTGGTCGTGTTCGACGGAGACTCGGCGGCGCTGGCGAACATCCACGACCCCTACCAGGCCGTCGTCTACTGCGCGGGGCCTCGGGAGGTCAAGGAGGTGATGGTCGCGGGCCAGGTGGTCATGGACCGGGGCGCGGTCCTTGGGATCGACGAAGCCGAGACGGTGGCCCGGAGCCGCCCGCTCGCCCGACGGCTCGTGGATCGAGCCGGCCTCCACCGCTTGAGCGGTCTCGTACGGACCCCAACAGCGGACTGAGTGGCCCGCTCGACCCGCGCCGACCGACCAGCTCGCCGGCTGGGCGTTGCCTACCCGATCTCGGGTACTTCCCTGTCGCGCATCCCGATCGGCCTCAGGTCCCCCGCCCGCCCGCCCGATGCCTGGGGTGATGCTTCGCCACGACCCCACCCAGGCCGCGGACCTCGACCCCGGCCGCCTGCTTCACGCCGCGCCCGAGGCCCTCATCGTCGTGCTCGACGGGCGGATCCTCGACGCGAACCGGCGGATGGCGGAGCTCGCGTGCTGCGAGCCGGACGGCCGCCCGGTTCGTGACCTGATCCCCGACTGGCGCGACGCGCCGGAGGACGCCGTGCCGTTCCAGGCGACCCTCGTCGTCGAGCAGGGCGGTGAGCTACCGGTCGAGGTGCGTGTGTGCCACCTGGACGAGCACCTGCTGGTCGCCTCGATCCGCGACGCCCGCGCGCTGATCGCCGGTCGCGAGGCCGAGGCGGCGCTCGCTGAAGCCGAGGCGCGCTACCGGAGCCTCGTGGAGCAGATCCCCGCGATCGTCTACGCCGACGACGGCCGTACGACGACCTACGTGAGCCCGCAGATCGAGGAGATCCTCGGCGTCACGCCGGAGGCCTACGTCGCCGACCCGGACCTGTGGATGCGGATGATCCACCCCGACGACCGTGACCGGGTCCAGGCCGAGACCGAGGCGTTCCTCCGTGGCGAGGGCGGCGACCTCGCGGACTACCGGATGGTGCGCCCCGACGGACGCGTGGTGTGGGTGCGCGACCGGGCCTACGCCGTGCGCGACGACCAGGGGCAGGTCGTGTGGGAGCACGGCGTGCTGTTCGACGTGACCGAGCTCAAGGAGGCCGAGGCCCGGATCGCGCACCTCGCCTACCACGACGGCCTGACCGGCCTCATGAACCGCCAGCACTTCGAGGAGCGCCTCGCCGAGGCGGTGGCTCAGGCCGAGGCGGACGGCACGGCCCTCGCGGTGCTCTTCCTCGACCTGGACAACTTCAAGCTCGTGAACGACTCCCTCGGGCACCACGCCGGCGACGAGCTCCTCGTGGAGCTCGCGGGTCGGCTCCAGCGGTGCGTCCGTGAGACCGACCTCGTCGCCCGTCAGGGCGGCGACGAGTTCCTCGTGCTCCTCGGCGAGCTCCCCCCGGACGACCCGGATGAGCCGATCCGGCGCGTGGCGCGCCGGGTGCAGGCGGCTCTCCGCGAGCCCTTCCAGTTGCACGGCGTCGAGTTCCACGCGCACGGTTCGATGGGGATCAGCGTCTTCCCCCGCGACGCGACCGACGCCGAGACCCTGCTTCGCAACGCCGACATCGCGATGTACCGCGCGAAGCGCACCGAGCCGGGCGGCCACCTGTTCTTCGCCGCGCCCGACGAAGACGCGTCGGCCCGCCTGTCGTTCGCGACGCGGCTGCGCCAGGCGGTCCGCGAGGAGCAGTGGGTGCTGCACTACCAGCCGGTCGTGGACCTCGAGACCCGGCGCGTCGTCGGGGCCGAGGCCCTGATCCGATGGCAGGATCGCGTCGCCGGGATCGTGCCGCCGGGGGAGTTCATCCCCGTGGCCGAGGAGCTCGGCCTGATCGAGGCGATCGGGGACTGGGTCGTCGAGGAGGTGGCGCACCAGCAGCGCCGGTGGCGCCAGCAGGGGTACGAGCTCGAGCTCTCGTTCAACCTCTCCCCCCGCCAGCTGTGGACCCCTCGGTTCGCCGAGCGCCTCCTCCAGCGACTGCTCGACGCCGGGGTCGACCCGTCGACGCTGCAGGCGGAGATCACGGAGTCCACCGCGATGGCCGACCCCGACCGCACCCAACGCGTGCTGCGCGATCTGAGCGCGTTCGGCCTGCGCCTGGCCCTCGATGACTTCGGCACCGGCTACTCGTCGCTGTCGCGGCTCAAGCATATGCCGGTGAACGTCTTGAAGATCGACCGGGAGTTCATCCGCAACGTGGACCGGGACGTGCGGCTGGCCGGGATGGTCCGCGCGATGATCCAGGTCGCTCAGAGCCTCGACATGGTTCCCCTCGCCGAGGGGATCGAGACCGAGGGCGAGTACGTCTTCCTGCGGGCGAACGGCTGCCGTCTCGCGCAGGGCTTCTGGTTCGCGCACCCCGTGCCGGCCGATGCCTTCATGGAGCTCGCGGACCGCAGGCTCGGCGCGCCGTCGTACGGCTGAGCACGGTCCCGGGCACGCGCGGCCTCGCCGTCGGTCCGTCCGTAGACTGCACCCATGACCTCGAAGGGCGAGCTCGAGGCCCTCCTCGCCTCCGTGGCCGACCGCGAGCTCGCGCCGGACGAGGCCGCCCGGCGCCTGGCCGCCCTGCCGTTCAGCGACCTCGGGTTCGCCCGCGTCGACACGCACCGGGAGCTCCGTCAGGGCGCGCCGGAGGTCGTCCTCGGCGAGGGCAAGACCCCCGAGCAGGCGGCCGCCATCGCCGCGGCCCTCGACGAGGCCGGCGCCTCCAGCGTGCTCGTGACGCGCGCCGACCCCCCGATGCGCGCCGCCGTCCGCGAGCGGATCCCCGACGCGACCGAGGACGAGGTCGCGCGCGCGGTCTGGGTGGAGCGTCGCCCGCTCGAGCGCCGCGGCCGCGTCCTGATCGTCTCGGCGGGAACCTCGGACGGGCCCGTCCTCCACGAGGCCCGGATCCGCGCCGAGCTCCTCGGGACCCACGTCACGGTGCACGAGGACGTCGGGGTCGCCGGGATCCACCGCCTGGCTCCGGTGCTGCCCGACCTCGAGCGGGCCGACGTCGCGGTCGTGGTCGCCGGGATGGACGGCGCGCTCGCGAGCGTGATCGGCGGCCTGGCCCCCTGCCCCGTGATCGGGGTGCCGACGAGCGTGGGCTACGGGTCGGCTCACGGCGGGCAGACGGCGCTGAACGCGATGCTGTGTTCGTGTGCCGACGGGCTCGCCGTCGTCGGGATCGACGACGGCCTAGGCGCCGGTTCGATCGCCGCGCGGATCGCCCGAAGGGCTGCCCCGTCGTGAGCGTGCCCGCGACGTCGGCCCACGAGACGCGCGCGGCGTCGGCCAACGAGACGCGCGCGCCCCTCGCGTACCTCGACGCGATCGGCGGGATCGCCGGCGACATGGTGCTCGGCGCGCTGCTCGACGCCGGGGCGCCCCCGGAGCCCCTGGAGGCGATCGTCGAGGAGCTCGGGCTGCCGCCGGTCACCGTCGAACGCGTGCGCCGGGGGGCCGTGGTCGCAACGTGGGTGCGCGTGCGCGGCCCGAGCGGGCCGGTCCTGGGGGCCGACGAGCTGCGCGCGCGCCTCGAGGGCCTCGCGGGGCTGCTCGGTCCCGCGCTCGCGCCCGCGCTCGACGCGTTCGACCGCCTCGTCGCGGCGGAGGCGGCGGCCCACGGGGTGTCGGCCGACCGGGTCGTGTTCCACGAGCTCGGGGGCCTCGACACCGTCGTCGACCTCGCCGGCGCGTTCTCGCTGCTGGGCGCGCTCGGCGTGCGCACGATCGTCTGCTCGCCGCTCCCGTACGGGCGGGCGCTCGTCGCAACCGACCACGGGGCGCTGCCCGCGCCGACGCCGGCCGTCTTCGCCCTGTTGCCCGACGTGCGGATCGTCGGCGTGCCGGTCGCGGCCGAGCTCGTCACCCCGACGGGCGCCGCGATCCTCGCGGCGAGCGGGGCGAGGTTCGGCGATCCGCCGGCGATGCGGGTGGCGAGGGTCGGTCACGGCGCCGGATCGACCGACCTGGCGGAGCGGCCGAACGTGCTGCGGATCGTGGTGGGCGAGGCCGTCGGCGAGGTGGAGGAGGAGGTCGGCGCGGAGGATCCCGCGCTGCGCGAGGTCGTCGTGCTCGAGGCGAACCTCGACGACCTCGCGCCCGAGCTCGTCCCCGACGCGGTCGAGGCCTGCGTCGGCGCCGGGGCGCTGGACGTGTGGACGGTGCCGGTGCAGATGAAGAAGGGACGCCCGGGGATCGTCGTCTCGGCGGTGGCGCGGCCCGGCTCGGAGCGCGCGGTCGCGCTCGCGCTCCTCGAGCACACCTCGACCCTCGGCGTGCGCGCCACCACCTGGCGGCGCTGGGAGCTCGATCGGCGCGAGGTCGAGGTCCGGGTCGAGGGTCGCCCGATCCGGGTGAAGCTCGGCGTGCTCGGCGGGCGCGTCGTGAACGTCGCGCCCGAGCACGACGACTGCGCCGCCGTCGCCCGGGGCCTCGGGTGGCCGACGAAACGCGTGTGGGCGGCGGCGCTCGCGGCGGCGGCGACCCTTCCGGAGGCGGCGGGCGAGCGATGACGGGCACCCGCGAGGCGCCGATCGAGCCCCGCCGGGCTCCGACGAGCGCGCCGGGCTCGGTCGCGGATCGCGCCCTGCGCGCGCTCGTGCGGATCGCCGGCTCGGTCGACGGCGCGATCGTGGCGTTCTCCGGCGGGGTCGACTCCTCCGTCGTCGCGGCCGCCGCGCACCTCGCGCTCGGGCCGCGCGCCCTCGCCGTCACGGCCCGTTCGCCGGCGCTGGCGACCGGCGAGCTCGAGGCGGCCCGAGAGGTGGCCCGCGCGATCGGGATCGCCCACGAGGTGGTGACGACCGAGGAGCTGGCGCGCGAGGCGTACCGACGCAACGGTCCCGACCGCTGCTACCACTGCAAGACGGAGCTGTACGAGCGGCTGGGGGCCCTCGCGCGCGCCCGCGGGGTCGCCGCGGTCTTCTCCGGCGCGAACGCCGACGACCTTGGGGACTGGCGGCCGGGGCTGCGCGCCGCCGCCGAGCACGGGGTGCGCCACCCGCTGGTGGAGGCCGGGCTCGGGAAGGAGGCCGTCCGCGCGGTCGCGCGCCGTCTCGGTCTGCCGAGCGCCGACAAGCCGGCGACGCCGTGTCTGGCCTCGCGCGTGCCGTTCGGAACCCCGGTCGAGCCGGACGTCTTGGCGCGCATCGACCGGGCCGAAGGGGCGCTGCGAGCGCTGGGGTTCCGCGAGCTGCGGGTCCGCCACCTCGGGAGCCTGGGTCGTGTGGAGCTCGCGGCCGAGGAGATCCCGGTGGCCCTCGCGAGCCGGGGGGCGGTGGAGCGCGCGGTGCGCGCGGCGGGGTACGAGCGGGTGGAGATCGATCCGGAGCCGCTGCGCTCCGGACGGTTCGCGCGCGCCCTCCGGCTCCGCGAGGAGCCGGAGGGCGCGGCGGGTGCAGGGGGAGATCAGGCCGCCGAGGGCGGCAGCAGCACCTGATCGATGATGTAGACGGTGGCGTTGGCGGTCTGCACGTTGCCGCAGACGACCGTGGCGCCGCCGTTCACGGTGAAGCTCTCGCCGGAGCCCTCGACCGTGAGGGTCTCGCCCTGGAGCGTCTCGTGCTCCCCGGCGAGGTCCTCGGGCGCGAGGCGCTCGCCGACGACGTGGTAGGTGAGGACCTGCGTGAGCAGGCCGCTCGGGTCGTTCATGGCGGCCTTGAGCGTCTTCTTCGGCAGGGCCTCGAAGGCGTCGTTCGTCGGCGCGAACACCGTGATGTTCTCCGCGCCGTTCAGCGTGTCGACGAGGTTGGCCTCGCCGACGGCCGTGACGAGGGTGGACAGCACCGGGTTGTTCGACGCGGCCGTCGCGACCGGGTCCTGGGCCATCCCTTCGAAGCTGCCAGCCCCCTCCTCGGGGACGGCGGCGCAGGCTTCGCCGAAGGGCTGGCTCATGCCCTGCATCGGGCTTTCCGTGGCCATGGGCGGCTCGGGCGAGCTCGCGGTCTCGCCGCCGCCGCTTCGCGAACAGGCGGTGAGCGCGAGGGCGCCCGCCGCGAGCACCGCGATGAGCAGTCGCGTACGGCTGCCGAGCGCGTTCGCGGGCATCGGCTACTCCTTTCCGTGCTTGACAGGGATCCCGCTCGTCCTTCCCGAGCGGGCCGACCCGCGCGGGTCGAAGGCGGTCGCCTCCTATTCGGGACCGCGCCGCGCGCGGATCACCGTCGGGTCACTCGACGGTCACGACGACCGAGTGCCACCCGGTCGCGCCGTCGGGGAAGGGGGGCGTGCGCTGCTCCGGTTGGGTGATCCCCTCGCCGTCGGTCGCGCGGACCACGAGGGTGTGCGAGCCCGGCGTCGCGTCCCAGCGCCAGCGCCACTGGCGCCACGTGTCGACGCTCGGAACGGCGCCGAGCTCGGCCTCCTGCCAGTCCCCCTCGTCCACCCGGACCTCCACGCGGCGGATCCCGCGGTGCTGGGCCCACGCGACGCCGGCCACGACGACCGGTCCGGCGGGCATCCGTGCGAGCGGCCGCGGCGTGTCGATCCGCGACATCGTCTCGACGGGGCCGGGGTCTTCGGCCCAGCCGCGCCGCGTCCAGTAGGCGTCGAAGGCGGCGAACGTGGTGGCCTCGATCTCGACGATCCACTTCGTGGCCCCCACGTAGCCGTACAGACCGGGGACGATCATGCGAACGGGGAACCCGTGCTCGATCGGCAAGGGCTCGCCGTTCATCGCGACCGCGAGCATCGCGTCGCGCCCGTCCATCACGACGGCGGCGGGCGTTCCGATCGTCATCCCGTCGATCGAGCGCGAAACGAGCTGGTCGGAGCCCGCCTGCAGGCCGGCTTCCTCGAGCAGCGGCGCGAGCAGCACGCCGGTCCAGCGGGCGTTGCCCACGTAGCGCCCGCCGACCTCGTTCGACACGCACGACAGCGTGAGGTCCCGCTCGACGAGGTCCATCCCCAGGAGCTCGTCGTAGGTGATCGTGCGAGGGCGATCGACCATGCCAAAGAGCTCAAGGGTCCAGGTCTCGGCGCGCACCTGCGGTGGGACGAGCGCGGTGTCGACCCGGTAGAACTCGTGGTTCGGCGTGACGAAGGGGCTGAGGCCCGGGACGCGGAGGTCGGCTCCGGCCGGCAGGGGCGGCGCGGGGTCGCTCGCAGCGGGGATGCGCACGCGCGCGCGGGAGGTGGCCGCGCCCGTGCGCCGCTCGGCGAGCATCGCACCGCCCAGACCACCGGCGGTCGCCGCAGCCCCGAGCACGATCGCACCGCGCACGAACGCGCGCCGGTCGAACGCGTGCGGACGACCGCCGGCGTCCTCGGAGCGCGGTGCCCGCAGCGCGGCCCGACGAAGGACGGCGAGTGCCCACAGGCCCACGGCCATCGCGCCCGCCGAGGGCAGCGCCCACGTCGGTCCTGCACCCGGCCGGGTCAGCGCGGCCGCGGCGCCGACCAAGCCGAGTCCGATCAGCGCGGCAACCCCCACGCGCGGTCGTCGCAGCGACAGGACCCCCACGATCGCGGATAGGACCGCGAGCACGCCGAGCATCCCGACGACCAGCGCGAGCTTGTCGCGTTCCCCGAACGTCGCGATCGCGAACGACTTGAGCCACTCGGGGGTCCGATCGATCGCGGCTTGCCCGACGGCGACGATCGGGGAGCTGGCCGCGGCTGCGAAGGCGGACAGGACCTGCCCCGCCGCGAGGGCGACCGCCGCGACGACCACGCCGAGCACGATGCCCACCCACCGTGGCGTCGACGTCGTGCTCCGCTGGGGGCGCGCGCCGTCGGTACGGGCGGGATCCATACCCCGCGTTCGTCGGCGGCGCCTCATCGGATCAGGTCCGCGCCCCCGCGCGGGCCGGTGGGGTCGGGACGGGCGCGGGAATGCAGCGCCGTCCAGAGGCGTTGCCGAACCCAGGAGGTGCCCGATGCCGGCGATCAGCGTCGACGACCCGACCGTCCTGCCGCGGATCCCCCCGGTGGCCGAGGGTCGCCAGCGGCGCGTGCGTTCGATCTCGACGGCGCCGGGCGCGCTCGAGGGGGAGGGGTTCCCGGTCCGCCGCGCTTTCGCCGGGGTCGAGCTGAGCGAGCTGGACCCGTTCATCCACCTCGATCAGATGGGGGAGGTGGAGTACGCGCCGGGAGAGCCGAAGGGCACGCCCTGGCACCCCCACCGGGGGTTCGAGACCGTCACCTACATGATCGACGGAACCTTCGAGCACCAGGACTCCAACGGTGGGGGCGGCGTGATCACGAACGGCGATACGCAGTGGATGACCGCCGGCGCCGGGATCCTGCATATCGAGCGACCCCCGGAGCGCCTGGTCGCGAGCGGTGGCCTGTTCCACGGAACGCAGCTGTGGGTGAACCTGCCGCGGTCGCTCAAGTGGGCACCGCCCCGGTACCAGGACCTGCGGGCCGGTGAGGTGCGGCTGCTCGCCTCGGCCGACGCCGGTGCGCTCGTGCGGCTCATCGCGGGCGAGCTTGCCGGCCACCGAGGACCGGGCGTCACGTACACCCCGATCACGTACGCGCACGCGACCATCTCGCCCGGGGCCCGCCTTGACGTGCCCTGGAGCCCCTCGTACAACGCGCTCGCCTACGTCCTGGCCGGGCGAGGCACGGTGGGGCTGGAACGTCTGCCGATCGGAACCGGTCAGCTCGTGGTGTTCGGGCCCGGCGGCGGCCTGCGCCTCGAGGCTGCGCCGCGCCAGGAAGGCCGCTCGCCCGCGCTCGAGGTGCTCCTGCTCGGCGGTGAGCCGATCCGCGAGCCGGTCGCCTGGTACGGGCCGTTCGTGATGAACACCCGCGAGGAGCTCCTCCAGGCGTTCGAGGACTACAAGGCCGGCCGGCTCGGAACGGTCCCGGCCGCCCACCACACGCCCGACGAGATCGTCGAGTCCAACGGCCGGGCCGAGGGAAGCTGACCACCGGCCCGGTACACTCCCTCGGTCGTGAGCTCGAGGTGAGGTCCGTATGGGACGAGTCATCCTGATCGCGTGGGACGGCGCCGACTGGCGCATCTTGGACCCGTTGCTGGAGCAGGGCGCTTTGCCGAACCTGCAGGCCCTGATCGATCGTGGGCAACGGGAGGTGCTCCGCTCGACCGTCCCGACCCACTCGTGGTCGGCCTGGCCGTCGTTCCTGACCGGGGTCGACCCCGTCGACCACGGGGTCTTCGACATCCTCGAGACCGTGCCGGGGACCCACAAGCAGTACCCCGTCACGTACAAGTCGATCAAGGCCCGACCCTTCCTGGACGACCTCACCGCCGCCGGGAAGAAGCAGTTGCTGCTCGACGTCCCGCTGACCTTCCCGCCGCCCCCGATCGCCGGGCACCTGATCGCCGGCGGCGTGCTGCCGAAGGGGCGGACGTTCACGACCCCGTCCGACCTTCCCGACACGCTGGCCAAGGCGGGTCTGGAGTGGCCGATCAACGGCATGAGCTGGACGACCTACCGCAACCGACCCGACGCTTACCTCGACGAGGCGTTCGAGATCACCGGCAAGCGGATCAAGGTCGCCGAGTGGCTGATGGACAACGTCGAGTGGGACCTGATGGCCTCGGTCTGGGTGTCGATCGACCGCACCCAGCACTGCCTGTCGAGCCACATCGCGCCGGATCACCCCGGCTACGCGGAGAACCGCGCCACGCGGATCGGGGCGAAGGTCGCCGACATCTTCCGGCAGACCGACGAGGCGATCGGCGCGTTCGTGTCTCGCGCCCGCGACGACGACCTGATCCTGTTCATCAGCGACCACGGGTTCCAGTCGTGCACCCGGACGCTCCACATGGACCACCTGTTGAAGGAGCTCGGGTTCCTCGAGTTCTCGGCATCCAACGTCGTGTTCGGGCCGATGCAGTGGGGACCCGTCCGCCAGGTCGCCCGCAAGGTCTACGACCTGCTCGGCCTGCACGGGAAGGTGTCGCTCCCGCAGGCGGTGAACTGGTCGAAGACGAAGGCGTACACGACGATCCGCTCGACGGGGGAGGGCGTCTCGATCAACCTCGCCGGCCGCGAGGTCGGGGGCATCGTCGACCCCGGTGACTACGAGCGCGTCCGCGCTGAGGTGATGGACCGCCTCGCGTCGTTCGTCGACCCGGCGACCGGACGACGGCCGATCAAGGAGGTCCGAGCCCGTGAGGAGGTCTTCAAGGGGCGGTATGCGGAGCAGGCCCCGGACATCCTGCTCGTGCCCGCCGAGGGGTACTCCCTGACGCACGCGAAGCGGGCGATCGAGGACGCCGACTGGGTGAGCGGGGATCACCGGATCGAGGGCACGATCGTGGCCGTGGGCCCCAACGTCCGCCCCTTCGAGCAGCAGCCCGCCCTCATCGACCTGGCGCCGACGATCGTCGCAGCGCTCGGGGTTCCGTCGGCCGTCACACCGAGCGGCCGGGTCCTGCACGAGATCGTGGGGTACGACCGAGACTTCGTCGCGCGCGCCGCCCGGGAGGCCTCCAGCGCCGGCGTCGGGATCCCGGGGATGGGCAACGAGGGCGCCGTCTCCGACACCGAGGCCGACGAGATGGAGGAGCACCTGCGGGGCCTCGGCTACATCGAGTAGGGTTCCCAGCTGCGTCAGCGGGCGCCGCTTTCCGAGGGTCCCTGCGAGACTATGCCCCGTGGGCGACTCCGCGATCGTGGTCCGCGGCCTTCGGAAGCGTTTCGGTGACCTGACCGCTCTGGACGGCATCGGCTTCGAGGTCTCGTCCGGGACGGTGTTCGGACTGCTCGGGCCGAACGGCGCCGGGAAGACGACGGTGGTGCGGATCCTCGCGACCGTGCTTCGGCCCGACGAGGGGCATGCCGAGGTCCTGGGGCGCGACGTCGTCCGCGACGCCGACGCCGTGCGGCGGCGGATCGGCATGGCCGGGCAGTACGCCGCGATCGACCCCAACCTCACGGGGCGGGAGAACCTGGAGCTGATCGGCACGCTCACGCAGCTCCCGAGGTCGGCGGTGCGGACCCGGGCTCGTGAGCTGCTCGAGCGCTTCGAGCTCACCGAGGCCGCCGACCGCCCGACGCGGACCTACTCGGGAGGGATGCGACGCCGACTCGACATCGCGGCCTCGCTCGTCGGCACGCCGCCGGTCCTGTTCCTCGACGAACCGACGACGGGGCTCGACCTGCCGAGCCGAAACGCGCTGTGGCAGATGATCCGCGAGCTCGTCGCGGGGGGGACGACGGTGCTCCTCACGACCCAGTACCTGGAGGAGGCCGATGTGCTCGCCGACCGCATCGCGGTCGTCGACCACGGACGCGTGGTCGCGAACGACACCCCGGCGAACCTGAAGGCGTCCCTCGGGTCGACCGTGATCGAGCTGGGGTTCGCCGACGGCGTCGCCGATCGGGCCGTCGCGCTGATCGGCGCCCGGGCCGAGCGTGACGGATCGGTCGTGCGGATCACCACCGATCGCAGCACGGCCGTCCTGATCGAGACCCTGCGGACCCTCGACGCGGCCGGGATCGCCCCCGAGCGCCTGACCGTGCGCGAGCCGAGCATCGACGACGTGTTCCTGGCGCTCACCGGCCATCGGGCTCAGGCCGACGCGGCGGCCTCCGGAGGGAGCTCGTGAGCGCGTCGGTCCCGAGCACCGAGGCACGTGACGCCCGGATCCCGCTGGGCGCGCTCCGCGACACCCTCGCGCTCGTCAGGCGGAACCTCTACGCGTACCTGCGCGTCCCCCAGCTGCTCGTGTTCTCGACGATCCAGCCGGTGATCTTCGTGCTGATGTTCCGCTACGTGTTCGGAGGAGCGATCCGGCTCGAGGGGCCGGTCGACTACGTCGACTTCCTCATGCCCGGCATCTTCGTCCAGACCGTGACCTTCGGATCGACGGCGGCGGCGGTCGGACTCGCGACGGACCTCAAGTCGGGTCTGATGGAGCGGTTCCACGCCCTGCCGATGTCCCGAGCCGCCGTCCTGGCCGGCCGCACGGGCGCCGACCTCGTGCGCAACCTCTTCGTCGTCGCGCTGATGATGGTCGTGGGCTACCTCGTCGGCTGGCGGGTCCACACCGACGCGCTCGGGCTGATCGGGGCCGCCGGGCTCGTGCTCGCGTTCGGCTACGCGCTGTCGTGGGTGTTCGCGACGCTCGGGCTGGCGGTCGGGGATCCCGAGGCGGCCCAGGCCGCCGCGTTCCCCGTGCTCGCTCCCCTCGTGTTCGCCTCGGCGGCCTTCGTGCCGCTGGAAACGATGCCGGGCTGGCTGCAGGCGTTCGCGCGCAACCAACCCGTCTCCCTCACCGCGGAGGCGGCGCGCGCCCTCACCGTCGGGGGCGAGGCCGCGAGCCTCGTGCTGCGCGCACTCGCCTGGGACGCCGGGATCCTGCTCGTGTTCGGAGCGATCGCGGTCCGGCTGTACCGCCGGACCACCTGAGCGCTCGGCGAGCGCGCGTCACTCCGACTCGTCGCCCACGCGCACCTCGACAACCCCATCGAGGTGCTCGAGCGCCGCGGCGAGCTCCTGGCGGTCGCCCCGGCCCTCGGCGTCCAAAACGACCCGAACGACGTCGGTCCCCTCGGCCCGCCCGACCGCGACGTTCGTGACGGCGAACCCCTGCCCGGTCGTGGTTGCGAGGACCTCGCGCAACACCCCCCGGTGGTCCCGGTAGGCGACCTCGACGCTCGCGACCTCATGTTGCGAGAGCCAGCGCACGAGCGGCGTGTAGACGAACGCGACGACGAGGTGGATCGCGGTCGCGGTGGCCGCGAGGACCGGCGCGCCGGCCCCCGACGCGAGCCCCACCGCCGCGACGAGCCAGATCGTCGCCGCGGTCGTGAGGCCGCGCACGCCGCTGCGCGCGTCGCGTCGCCAGAAGATCACCCCCGCCCCGATGAAGCCGATCCCGGTCACGACCTGGGCGGCGATCCGCGAGGGATCGGCCGGGACGCCTGCGTCGGCGAAGCCGTAGCGACCGGCCAGGGTGAACAGGGCCGCCCCGACCCCCACGAGCGTGTGGGTGCGCAGGCCGGCCGCCTTCTGCCGGAGCTGTCGCTCCAGGCCGATCACCGAGGACAGCGCGAAGGCGAGCAGGAGCGCGTCCAGGCCCGACGTGTCCATCCGACCCGATGCTACGGTGGCCGAGGAGCGACGTGGGGAGGGCAGACGCGATCCAAGGGCCCTGCGAGGGCGCCGAGCCCGGTGCTCCGTGGCGGCGCCCCGGCCTTCGCGCGGCGCTCGCCGGGCTTCCGCGGTCGGTGCCGCCGGGCCGTCCGCACGACCCGGGGCGGTTCGCTCCGGGCTCGGTGGCGCGACGGGTGAACGCCGAGACGCGGCTCCTCCTGGCCGGGCCGCGCGCCCTGCTGCTGCAGCTCGCCCATCCCCTCGTGGCGGCCGCGGTCGCCGACCACAGCGACGTGCTCCGCGATCCGTTCGGACGGCTGTGGCGGACGCTCGACCTGACGCTCACGGTGGGGTTCGCCGACGCGCCCCGGGCGGCCCAGGCCGCCGTCCGCGTCGCCCGCACGCACGCGACCGTCAGCGGGTCGCGCGGCACGACCCCCTACCGCGCGACGGATCCGGAGCTCCTGACGTGGGTGCACATCACCCTCGTCGACAGCGCCCTGGTCGGCTACGAGCGCTTCGTCGGCAGGATCGGGCCGCGGGCGCGGGACGCCTACGTCCGCGAGATGAACGCGCAGGCGGCGGCGTTCGGCGTGCCCCCCGACCGGCTGTGGGACGACCACGCGTCCTTCCGTCTCGAGCGCGATCGGGTCTGCTCGCGGCTGCGGGTGACCGGCGAGGCACGGGCGCTCGCGGGAGCGGTGCTGCGCCCGCCGGGCTCGCTGGCGATCGCGCCCGTCTCGGGGCTCCTGGCGTTCGTGACCGCCGGGCTCCTGCCGCCCTCGATCCGCGACGCTTACGGCCTGGGGTGGTCGCCGCGACGGGCGCGGGCGCTCGACGCGTTGGCCGCTGCGATCCGCGCGGTGGGCCCGGTGGTGCCCGACCCCTGGCGCCGCTGGCCCCACGCGCGGGAGGCCGACGCCCGGTGGCGTGGGGGCGGGTCGCACGAGCGCCGACCCCCGTCGTAGCCGGAGGGGGCGCCGCGATCCGGCCCTCGACACGACGAAGGCCCCGATCGGAGAGTTCCGAACGAACGAACCTTGCGGCCCGTCCGGGACCCCGGGGTATCGGCTAGCGTCCCTTGCCTTCCCCCGTCCCCGGTTCCCTCCGATCAGGGCACACGCACCGTACGCCCCTCGGTTCCCCGTCGTCAACGGGGTCGCCGCGTTCTTGTCACACTTCTTCGTCGTCCTCGTCGTCGACGCCTGGACGCCGCCGCAGGAGCCCGTCAGCCGCCGTCGCCGTAGCGCCCGCCGTAGCCGCCCGCCGCCTGGGTCGCCTCGCGGACCGGCGCTCCGTCGGCGCCGACGACGAACCACACGCCCCCGATCCCCTGACCGTTGGCCTGCCCCGGCTGCTCGTCGCCGGCGTAGCGGTACAGCGGATGGCCCGCGTAGGTCACCTGGAGCGTGCCGTCGGCGCGGGTCGTCGTCGCCAGCAGCGCGGGGTCGACGCCGGGACCGGCCACGGGTCCGTCGTCGACCGTGAGCGGAGGCCAGGTCGTCGCGCAGTCGCCCTCGCACGTGCTCTGCGTCCCGGTGTCGGCGAGGAACCGGTACAGCGTGCGCCCGTCCTCGTCGACGAGGACCTCGCCGAAGGGGTCGACCGTCGCGACCCGCAGGGTTGCCGGCGCCGTGGGCGAGGCCGTGGGCGAGGCGGTCGTCGTCGGGGAGGGGGTCGCGGGAGCGACCGAGAGCGTGGCCTCGCCGCTCGTCCCGCCGCAGGCGGCGAGGCCCAGGGCGCAGGCCAAGATGGCGGTCCAGACGTGGCGCGTGGGCATCGAACCTCCTGGCTCGCGCCGGGGGATACGGGGCGCAGGCGCTCCGGGTTCATCCGACCTGGAGGACAAGCGCGCCCTCGACGCTGCCCGCGGCCAGCTCGCGGAGCGCCTCCTCGGCGTGCTCGAGCGGCACGGCGCGGACGCGGGCGCGCACCGGCACGCGCGGCGCGAGCGCGAGGAACGCCTGGGCGTCGGCCCAGGTGAGGTTGGCCACGCTGCGCAGGACCCGCTCCTGCCACAAGAGCTCGTAGGGGAACGAGGGGATGTCGCTCATGTGGATCTCCGCGCACACGACCGTGCCGCCCGGGGCCACGGCCGCCAACGCCCTCGGCACGAGCTCCCCGGCCGGGGCGAACAGGATCGCGGCGTCGAGCTCTACGGGTGGACGTTCGTCGGAGCCGCCGACCCAGGCGCAGCCGAGCTCGCGGGCGAACGCCTGCGTCCGCCGGTCTGCGGGTCGGGTGAACGCGAAGACCTCGCGTCCCTGCCAGCGCGCGACCTGGGTGAGCAGGTGCGCGGCCTGACCGAACCCGTAGATCCCGAGGCGCTCGGACTCGCCGGCGAGCGTCAACGCGCGCCAGCCGATCACCCCGGCGCACAGCAGCGGGGCCAGCTCGATCGGATCACCCTCGGGCAGCGGCAGGCAGGCCGCGGCGTCGGCCACCGTCGCCTCCGCGTAGCCGCCGGGGAGCTGGTAGCCGGTGAACCGCGCGTCCGGACAGAGGTTCTCTCGACCCCGGAGGCACGCGCGGCAGCGGCCGCAGGCCCGGCCGAGCCAGGGGACGCCGACGCGGTCGCCCACGGCGAGGCCCTCGACGCCGGGCCCGAGCGCGTCGACCTCCCCGACGATCTGGTGGCCGAGCACGAGCGGGAGGGCGGGGTCGGGCAGGTCCCCGTCGCGAACGTGCAGGTCGGTCCGACACACCCCGCAGGCGCGCACCGCGATGCGCACCTGTCCGGGGCCCGGCTCCGGCAGCGGGAGCTCACGGGCCCGGAGCGGCTCGCCGATCGCCTCCAGGATCAGCGCGCGCACGGCCTCAGCCCTCCACCTGGTCCATCGCGAAGGCACCGTAGCCGACGACCCGCGACGCATCGCCCGTGGCGTCGGCCGAGGTGCGAAGCGCGAGCAGCTCGACCCGAAACCGCGCGCGGCGGGCGAGCTCGACGAGCCCCCGAAGCGCGTACAGGCCGCAGGCCGCGTCGTCGGCGATCCGATCGGGCGCGCGGTCGGTGACGGCCCTGGCGGTCGCGCGGTCGACCCGGCGCGCGGTGGCGTCGTCGAGCCCGTGGGACAGGTCGGTGCTGACGACGAGGAGGTCGGCCGTGGCCCGCAGGATCGCCAGCAGCTCGGCCGTCGCCTGCGCGGGCGTCGGGCCGATCGCGACCGGCAGGACGGTGAGCTGTGGTCCGACGGAGCGCTGCAGGAAGGGGAGCTGCACCTCGAGGGCGTGCTCCGGCGCGTGCGGGCGATCGTCGGGCGCGCAGCCGGCCTCAAGCGCCGCCGCGCGCAGCTCCACGTCGATCGGAACCTCCCCCAGCGGGGTTGCCCACGCCTGCGCGGTCGGCACCGCGGCCCCGGCCAACGGCACGAAGTGCGCGGGACCGGCGAGGACGATCCGCTCGGGGCGCGGCTCGGCGCGGGCCACCGTGGCGTACGCGACCCCCGCGACGCCTCCCGAGTACCGGTAGCCGGCGTGCGGTGCGACGAGCGCCGCCGGCGCAGGTCTCGAGGTCCTGCCGTGGGTCCGGGCGCCGTCGGCCAGCAGGCGATCGACGAGGCGCTCGAGCTCGCCGGGATCGGCAGGGTAGAACCGACCCGCGACGGCTGCGAGCCGGATCATCCTGCGAGCCGGATCGGCAGGCGCCTGGCGCCCCACGACCCCGGCGCCGTCTCGAAGACCCCGGGCAGCGGTTCGCCGCAGGCGCGGCAGCGTCCATCGTCGAGGTTCCAGTCCCCGAGCTCGTAGCCGTCGCGGCCGATCAGCACGGCGCCGCAGCCGTGGCAGCGCGTCGTCTGCCCCTCGGGGTCGTGCACGTTGCCGGTGTAGGCGTAGCGGACCCCGTTCGCCATCGCGATCGTCCGGGCCCGCGACAGGGTCGTCGGGGGAGTGGGGGGGGCGATCGCGGAGCTTCCAGTCCGGGTGGAACGCCGTGAAGTGCATCGGGACGTCGGGCCCGAGGTGCTCGACGACCCAGCGGGTCATCGCGTCGATCTCCTCGTCGCGATCGTTCAGCCCGGGGATCAGGAGCGTCGTCAGCTCCAGCCACACGTCGGTCTCGTTCGCGACGTAGGCGATCGTGTCGAGCACCGGATCCAGGTGCCCCGCGCAGATCCGACGGTAGAAGTCGTCGGTGAAGGCCTTGAGGTCGATGTTGGTCGCATCGATGTGCGCGTAGAGCTCCTCCCGCGGCCCGGGCCGGACGTATCCGGCGGTGACGGCGACCGCGAAGATCCCCCGCGATCGACACGCCCGGGCCACGTCGATCGCGTACTCGAGGAAGATCACCGGATCGTTGTAGGTGAAGGCCACGCTGCGGCACCCGAGCCGTTCCGCGGTCGCGGCGATCGCCTCCGGCGAGGCCTGATCGCAGAGCGTGTCGATCTCTCGGGACTTCGAGATGTCCCAGTTCTGGCAGAAGCGGCACGCGAGGTTGCACCCGGCCGTGCCGAACGACAGCACGGCCGTGCCGGGCAGGAAGTGGTTCAGTGGCTTCTTCTCGATCGGGTCCACGCAGAAGCCGCTCGATCGCCCGTAGGTGGTGAGCACGATGCGATCACCCTCGCGCGCCCGGACGAAACACAGGCCGCGCTGCCCTTCGTGCAGGGCGCAGCCGCGCGGGCACACGTCGCAACGGATCCGCCCGTCCTCGAGGCGGGTCCACCAGCGCGTCGGGGTCGCGCCGCCCGTGGTCGCCTCCACACCGACCAGGATAGGTCGGTGCGCGACGGCCCGCGTGCGGGCAACGCGCCGAGGCCGGGGCATACTGGGCCCCCGTGGATCCCGACCTCACCCAGGAGGCCGCCGAGCTCGCGGAGGCCGCGCCCGCGCCGCGCCGGGGCCCCTCCGACCGGCGGCTGATCGCCGGGCAGGCCGGCCAGAACGTCCTGGGCCTCGCGATCGGGGCGGGGGCGACGTTCGCGGCCCAGGTCCTGATGGCCAACCGGCTCGGCGAGCGGGCGTTCGGGGTCGTCACGGTCGCCACTCAGTTCGCGTTCGTGGCCGCCGCGGCCACCCGGTTCGGGATGGACGTCGCCGGCGTGCGCCTCGTGGCGATCCTCGTGGGGCGCGGTGAGACCGGTCGGGTCGGGACGCTCGTGCGCCGAAGCGTCGGCATCGCCCTTGCGGTGTCGATCCCCTTCGCGCTCGTCGCGTTCGGCCTGGCGCCGTGGCTGGCGGAGGCGTTCAGCTCGCTGCCCGAGGAGGCTGAGCCGGCGTTCCGCTGGGCGGCGGTCGCCGTGCCGCTCGCCGCGGTCGCCTTCACCTACCTGGGCGCCACCCGCGGCCTGAAGGTGATGCGCACGACGCTCGTCGCCCAGTGGATCGTGCAGCCCATCGGGTGGATCGCGATCACCCTGGCGCTCTGGTTGGTCGCCGACACGACGGCCGGCTGGGCCACGGCGGGGTACGCGGCCTCGTGGGGGGCGGCCCTCCTCGTCGCGTACCGCGGCTGGCGCGTGCGCGAGCGACGCCTGCCCCCCCGCTCCGGCGGGGACCCGCTGCCCGAGGAGCGCTCGTCGGCGCTGTGGCGCTTCGGGGCGCTGCGGGCTCCCGGCACCCTGTTCTCCCAGCTGATCTTCTGGACCGACCTGTTCGTCGTGTCGGCGCTCCTCGCCCGGCTCGGCCCCGCCGGCGCGGCCCAGGTCGGCGTCTACAGCGGCGTGCTGCGAGCCGGCCAGTCGCTGTTCCTGTTCCTCACGAGCGTCTCGCTCACGTTCAGCCCCTTCGTCGCCGATCTGCACCACCGGGGACGGCGCGAGGAGCTCGACGCTCTGTACAAGCAGGTCACGAGGTGGACGCTCGCGGCGACGATCCCGGTGCTGCTCGTCTTGGCCCTGCTGCCGGCGCAGGCCCTGCGCGTGTTCGGCGCGGAGTTCGTGGCCGGCAGCGACGCCCTGCGGATCTTGATCGTCGGGATGATCGTGCCGGTGATGGTGGGCACGGTCGGTTTCATCCTGATCATGGCCGGGCGGACCGGATGGGATCTGCTCGTCTACGTCGGCGGGTTCGTGCTCGACGTCGTCCTGGCGCTGTCGCTCGCCCGTCCTGAGGTGCTGGGGATCCGGGGCGCGGCCGTGGCGCAGGCCGCGACGCTCACGGCAAGCGCCGTCGCGCGGCTCCTGCTCGTGCGCCGGTTCCTCGGGATCTGGCCGTTCGAGCCTTCCTACCTACGCCTGGTCGTCCCGGCGGCAATCGGGGCCGGCGGGCTCCTCGGCGCGCACGCGGTGCTCGCGGGCGACCGGTGGCTCGTCGACCTCGTCGCAGCCGCGCTCGTCGGAACGCTCGCCTACGCCGCGGCCGTGCTCGCGGTCGGCCTGCCTCGGGCCGAGCGCGAAGCGGTGCGACGGCTGCTGGGGCGACGGCTCGGCCGCCGAGCTGGCTGAGCCCTACCCGTCGGTCGCCGTGTCGGCGGCCTGGGGTTCGGGGACCACGACGACCTCGTCCCCGGCGGCCGCGCGCTCGAGCTCGAGGCGCACGCGCGCGAGCTCCCGGTGCTGCTCGCGGATGCGCTCCTCGAGCTCGGCCGCGCGATCCGAGAGCCGCTCGACCTCCGAGAGCAGGGCGTCGCGGCGCCCGAGGAGCTCGTCGTGGGCGCGCTGCAGATCCTCGATGCGACCGGCGATGATCGTGCGGCGGGCCTCGATCGCGGCCTCGCGCTCGCGGATCGTGGCCGCGAGCTGCTTCAGCCGGCGGGTGCTGCGCCGTCGGACGAGGGCTCCGAGGGTCCAGGCGGCCAGCAGGCCGCAGGCGAACGCGGCGCCCACCAGCGCGATGGTCGCCTCGCGCGGCGTGAGGCCGGAGACGAGCTCGATCCCGGCGATCGCGATCCGGGTGCCGTCGCCGGCCGCGGTCTCGAGGGCCGCGGCGACGACCGCGCCGGTCATCCCCATCGCGAGCACGAACAGCACGAGGAGCATCGCGGCCCTTTCCGTTCGTCGACGCCCGCCAGCATAGGCGTCGGACGCGGGGAGCGGTCAAGGGCCGAAGGGCCCGAGGATCGCCCGAAGGTGCTCGAGGACCTCCTCGGGCGTCTCCGCCCGAACGATCGGGTCGCGGGCGAGGTCGTCGCGACCGAGCTCCCAGGTCCCCAGGCCGATCACGGGCGTGCCCATCTTCAGGGCGAGGGCGATCTCCGACAGCGTCCCGTACTCGCCCCCGACCGCGACGACGGCGTCGGCGCTGCGGGCGACGATCGCGTTGCGCGCCTCGCCGAACCCCGTCGCGATCGCCACGGTGAGGTGGGGGCTCGCACCGGATCGATCCTCGCCGGGCAAGATCCCGACGCACACGCCGCCGCCGGCCTCCACCCCCCGCGCCGCGGCGTCCATCACCCCGCCGAGTCCTCCGCAGACCACCACGCAGCCCGCCTCGGCCAGCAACCGCCCCAGGCGCTCGGCGGTGGCGACCTCCCACTCGGTCGCCGCGCTCGCGCCGATCACCGCGACGTAGGGCGCACCGGTCGCGCTCACGGGTGGAGTATCGCAGCGGCGAGCTGCGTCGCGCCCCGCTTGTCCAGCGGCTCGTTGCCGTTTCCGCACTTGGGGGACTGCACGCAGGAGGGGCATCCGCTCGGGCATCCGCAGGCGCGCAGGCGCCCGTGCGTCGCGGCGAGCCAACGGCGTACGGACCGGAACCCGCGCTCGGCCACGCCCACGCCCCCCGGGTAGCCGTCGTAGACGAGGATCGTCGTGGCGCCGGTGTCCGGATGCAGGGGGGTCGAGACCCCGCCGACGTCCCAGCGGTCGCAGGTCGCGATGAGCGGAAGCAGCCCGATCGCGCAGTGCTCGACCGCGTGGATCGCCCCGGGCAGGCGGGGAGCGGCGAGCTCCGCGGCGTCGGCCACCTCCTCGGGGATCGTCCACCACACGGCCCGGGTCGGCAGCGTGATCGGGGGCAGGTCGAGCGGCACCTCCTCGATCACCTCGCCGGTCGCGATCAGGCGCTTCACGTAGCTCGTCACGCGGTCGGTGACGCGTACCTCGCCGAACCACGTCCCGGTCGGACCGAGGGCCGAGGATCGGTCAAGGACCTTGACGATCTCGACGTCGGTCACGTCGCGGGCCTGCGTCGTGAAGTCCGGGTCGGCCTCCTCGACGAGCGCCACCCGGTCGACGAGGTCGAGCCGACGGACGACGAACGGGTCCCCTTGGTGGAGGTAGACCGCGCCGGGGTGGAGCGTGCCGAAGGCCCGCCGCTCGTCGGCGGTGCCGAGGAGCTCCCCGGTGTCGGCGCGCACGATCCGGTAGACGGGGCCCGCGCCCGCCCGCAGGTCGATCGCGCGGTGGGGCGGCTCGCGGCCGGCGTCGTGCCGACGATCTCCGCGGCGCCGGACGAGCCCGGCCTCCTCGAGCCGTTCGAGCCCGCGCACGGCTTCCTCCCCGAAGAACCGGCGGGCCTCGTGCTCGTCGAGCGGTCGCTCGCGGGCCGCGCAGCGCAGGTGAGGGTCGAGCACCGCCGGGTTCTCGGGGTCGATCACGGCCGCTTCGGCCGGCTCGTCGAACAGCGCCGCGGGGTTGGACACGAGGTATTGGTCGAGGGGGTCGTCTTGGGCGACCAGCACCGTGAGGGCCCCTTCGGCCCGTCGTCCCGCGCGGCCGGCCTGCTGCCACATCGACGCGCGGGTACCCGGGTAGCCGGTGAGCACGGCGGCGTCGAGTCCGCCGATATCGATGCCGAGCTCCAGGGCGCTCGTGGCCGCGACGGCGACGAGGTCCCCGGAGCGCAGCCCCTGCTCGAGCCGACGCCGATCCTCCGGCAGGTAGCCGGCGCGATAGGCCTTGATCCGCTCCCGCGCCGACGGTTCGACCTCGCGGCGGGCGAAGGTCGCCAGCAGCTCCACCGCGCGGCGCGATCGCGCGAACGCGATCGAGCGCACGCCTTCCCGGACGAGCCGACCGACGAGCCATGCCGACTCGGCCAGGGCCGAGCGCCGCGTGCCGGCCTCCTCGTCGGTCACCGGGGGGCTCCAGAGCACGAACCGTCGCTCACCCCGCGGCGAGGTGTCCTCGACGATCGGCTCGACCGATACACCGGTGAGGCGCTCGGCGTGTTCGGCGGGGTTGCCGATCGTCGCGCTCGCCAGGCACCAGCGAGGCTCGGCGCCGAGGTCCGCGGCCAGCCGACGGAGCCGGCGCAGGGCGAGCGCCACGTGGGAGCCGAACACCCCCCGCAGCACGTGGGCCTCGTCGACGACGACGAGCGCGAGCCGGCGCAAGAACCCCGTCCACCGGGTGTGATCGGCGAGGATCGACAGGTGGAGCATGTCGGGGTTCGTGCACACGAGGTTCGCCCGACGGCGGATCAGCGGGCGCTCCGCGGCCGGGGTGTCTCCGTCGTACACGGCCGCCCGGATCTCGGGGATGCGAAGCGCCCGAACGCCCTGGAGCTGGTCGCGGGCGAGCGCCTTCGTCGGGAAGACGAACAGCGCCGTCGTCGCGGGGTCGCGGAGCGCGAGCTCGGCGAACGTGAGGTCGTAGACGAGGGACTTCCCGCTTGCCGTCCCGGTCGCGAGCACCACGTTGCGCCCCGCGCGAAGCATCTGCAGCCCGACCGCCTGGTGCGGGTAGAGGCCGTCGACGCCGAGCAGCCGCAGCCGGGCCGGGAGCGGGTCGGGGAGGTCGGACGGGATCGGGGCGAGGGAGGGCCGCCGCGCGGGCAGCCGACGGACGTGGGCGATGCTCGCGGCGCGGTCGGGGTCGTCCGCGAGCCCCTCGAGGAACCCCTCGACGTCCACGGGGGCGGCTAGCGACCGATGAGGGTCGCCGGCGCCTTGCGCACGACGCGGTCGCTCACCGAGCCGAGGACCTTGGACGCGAACCGTCCGAGCCCGCGAGCCCCGACGACGACGAGATCGACCCCGCCCGCACGAGCCGCGTCGAGGACGGTCGTCGAGGGCCGTCCCCGCTCGACGGCCGTTTCGACCACGAACCCCGCCTCCCGCAGCTTGGCCGCCGCCTCCTCGGCGTGGCGGGTGGCCGCCTCGACGTCGCCCGGCCGCTCCGGGCCGCCCTCGGCACCGTGCGGCAGGGACACGGGCTTGGCGACCGACAGCGCCCGGACCTCGCAGCGCGAGGCGTCGGCGAACGCGGCGAACACGTCGACGGCCCGGGCGGCGCCCGGCGAGCCGTCGGTGGCGACCAACGCCCGGACGACGCGGTCCGGTGGCGGCGCCGTGTGGACGACGAGGACCGGTCGGCGTGAGGCGTGGACGATCGATCCGCTGACGCTGCCCAGCACGACGACGTCGACCCAGCGCTCCTTGGCGGTGCCGACGACGATCAGGCCGTGGTCCTCCTGCTCGGCGACCGCGAGGATCTCGGTCGCCTCGTCGCCCTCGACGACGCGTCCCTCGCTCTCGAGCGAGGCCGCCCGCAGCGTCGTAAGCGCCTCCGCGACGGCCCGCTCGGCGTGGGCGCGACCGGCCTCGGCGGAGTAGTGCCCCAGCTGGGCGGCCTCGCGCAGCGCGACCTCGAAGCTGTTCACCGACAAGACGTCGATCCGACAGCGGGCAGGGTCGGCGAGCCGCGCGAGCAGCTCGGTCGCGTGCCGCGAGGGCTCGTCGCCGTCGGTCGCGAGCAGGATCCTCACGAGGCAGCTCCATCGGTCGGCTGGGCGGGCGTCGCCGCCGCGGTCTTGCGCAGCGAGGCGAGGATCGCCACGGCGATCACGACGGCGATGAACCCGAGCGACGCCCAGACCGGGATCTTGTACACGGAGCTCAGGAGCATCTTGATGCCGACGTAGACGAGGACGATGGCGAGCCCCGGCTTGAGGTAGACGAACCGCCCGATCATCCCGGCGAGCATGAAGTACAGCGCCCTCAGGCCGAGGATCGCGAACGCGTTCGACGTGAAGACGATGAACGGGTCGCGCGTGACCGCGAAGATGGCCGGGATCGAGTCGACGGCGAACAAGATGTCGGTCGTCTCCACGAGCACGAGGACGGCGAGCAGCGGCGTCGCCATCCGACGCCCGGCCTCGCGGATCCAGAACCGCTGCCCGCGGTAATCGGCCGTGATCGGCACGAACCGCCGGAAGACCTTCAGGACCGGGTTGCGCTCCGGGTGGACCTCCTCGTCGCGGTGCATCGCCATCCGGATCCCCGTGAGCACGAGGAAGCCGCCGAAGACGTAGACGGTCCAGTGGAACCGCTCCAACAGCGCGGCGCCGCCGGCGATGAACGCGGCGCGGAACACGAGCGCCCCGACGATGCCCCAGAACAGCACCCGGTGCTGGTACTTCGCCGGGACCCCGAAGTAGCTGAAGATCAGCGCGAAGACGAAGATGTTGTCGACCGACAGGCTCTTCTCGATCAGGTAGCCGGCGAGGTACTCGCCGCCGGCCTGGTGGCCCATCCAGATCCAGACCACGGCGCCGAACGTGAGGCCGAGGGCGATCCAGAAGACGCTGAACAGCGTCGCCTCGCGGAACGAGACCTCGTGGGCCTCGCGGTGGAACACGAACAGGTCGAGCGCGAGCAGGAACAAGATCAGGGCGACGAAGCCCGCCCAGGTCAGGATCCCGTGCTCCACCGTCCTCGATCCTCCCTCCGGTCCGCCGCCGGGCCCGGCCGTGCTCGCGCGGCGGCCGCGCCGAGCGGACCGAAGGTCTCTCCCGGCCGCGGTGGCGGCCGGCGTCGCCGGGCTGAGGGCCGGGCTGACGGCGACGCCCGCAGGGATACTCCCCCTCGGCTGGAGCGACTGTACCGCAGGCGGGTGCGAACGACGGGGTGGGGCGACGCCTCAGGCACCGAGCCGCGCGGCCGCCCCCGGGGCGATGTACCCATCGCGGGCCAGGTCTCGGTACAGGGCCTGCGCCGAGGGGGACAGGTTCACGATCGAGATCCCGCCCGCCGAGCCGATCGAGCCGGGGACGACGACGTTGGTCACGCGAGCGGGGTCCACGCGTGAGGCGGTGAACGCCAGACGCACGAGCTCCTCGATCGACAGGGTTGTGCGCACGTGGCGCAGGCCGGCGCCGAGCCAGGCGAACAGTCGCGTCGGGTCCTCCTCGAACTCAGCTCGGAACTGCGCCAGGGCGGCGATCATCAGGAGCCCCTGGTGCTCGGAACGCCCGAAGTCGCCGTTCGCGAGGGACTTGCGCGTGCGGGCCACCTGCAGCGCGTCGCGGCCTGCCAGGCGCTGGCGGCCGGCGGGATAGGTCGTGTCGTAGCCCACGATCGTCGTCGGCAGGTCGACCTCCAGCCCGCCGATCTCGTCGACCGCCCGCTTCAGGCCCGAGAACCCGGTCAGGGCCCAGTAGTCGAGCCGGATGCCGGTCAGCGCCTCGACCGTGCGCACCATCGCCTCCGGTCCGCCGACCGGCATCGCGGCGTTGATCTTGCCGGTTCCGCCCGTGGCGAGGGGCACCCACGCGTCGCGAGGGAACCCGAGGAGCGTCGCGCGTCCCTTGGCGGGATCGATCCCGAGGATGTGGATCGAGTCGGCGAGGCCCCGATCGACGGGCGTGCCGGCCCGTGCGTCGGACCCGAGCACGAGCACGAAGATCGGCTGGCTGCCGTCCAGGGCCGGTTCGAAGGCCGCGTGCGCGCGGCCGACGGCGAGCGCCGCACCGGCGGTGGCCGGCAGCCCCACGACCCAGCCGACCACGGTGCCGGCTCCCCAGGCCGCGAGCGCGAGGACGGCGGCGAGCGCCCGTCGCGACGCGCGGCTCACGGCGAGGCCTCCGCCGGGCTCGTCGTCGCGCCCGGGCGGTCGTCGCGGTCGATCCGGTAGGCGATGATCCGCCACGCGTCGTCCACGCGGTGCAGGAAGAACGAGCCCGAGCTCGCCAGGCGCACCGTCGTGCCGTCGCTCGCCTCGGCCAGGGCCCGGAACCGCACCCCGGCGATCGCCTGGATCGCGCGGTCCTTCGCGTCGGTGAGGACCACGATGGCGAGGCGGCCCGAGCGGGGCTCGACGAACCCGGTGGTCTCGGCGGTCGCCCCGAGGGTGAGCACGTCGAGGTCGAGCTCGGCCTGCTCGCGGGCGAGCGGGTCGAACAGCTCCGCGATCGCATCGAAGCGGCCCCAGGTCTCGGGATCCACGAACCCGCGCTGGTACAGGGCCTCCAGCGTCTGCCTGACGCGGTCGGCGGCCGCCTCGGCCTCGCCGCCGAGGCGCTGGGGGTCGGTCCGGGAGATCGGCTGGGCCTCGACCTTGCGCACCTCGAAGGTGAGCGTCGGGGTCTCGCGACGTTCGCCCCCGACGACCGTCGGCACGATCGCGCCGCCGCCGCGCAGCCACAGCGCGCCCGCGCCCCCCACGCCGATCGCAAGGACGAGAGCGATGAGGGGGACGACGAGGCGACGGGTCCGCGATCGCCTGGCGGCGGCTCGGCTCGGCGTCACGACGGGCGACGACGGATCGGTGCCCAAGGCGGCACGAGGGTACCGGCCGCCGAGGGTGTCCACAACGACGCCCCGCGGGAGCCGGCTGCGGTTCGCACGGTCGGGGGGCGCCGTCGACGAGGACGTCGCGAGGGTAGGATGACCAGGTTCACGACGGTGTGCCGGGAAGCCTGGTCGGCGGAGCAGGCGACGCATGGCCGAACACCACCACCTCGAGCTGCGGGCCCCCTGGTCGCGCTCGGATCGCTACCTGCCCCGGACCATCCTGAGGCCGCTCCAGGACTTCCTGGAGACCTCAACGGCGAGCGGCGTGGTCATGCTCGTGGCCGTCGTGGTCGCGCTCGCATGGGCGAACTCCCCTTGGGGCGACACCTACGAGCGGTTCTGGGGCGCCGAGGTGTCGTTCGCGCTCGCGCGCTGGGAGCTCGGCCTCGATCTGCGCCACTGGGTGAACGAAGGGGCGATGACGATCTTCTTCCTGCTCGTGGGGCTCGAGATCAAGCGCGAGCTCACGACGGGCGAGCTGCGGAACCTCCGCACGGCGACGCTTCCGATCGCGGCCGCCATCGGGGGGATGGTGGTGCCCGCGGGGATCTACCTCGCACTCAACGCCGGCGGGCCCGGGGAGGCGGGTTGGGGCATCCCCATGGCCACCGACATCGCCTTCGCCCTGGGCGTCCTCACGCTCGCCGCGAAGCACGCGCCCTCGAACCTCAAGCCCCTGTTGCTGACCCTAGCGATCGCCGACGACATCGGGGCGATCATCGTGATCGCGCTCTTCTACGGCGGTGCCCTGAGCTTCGCTTGGCTCGAAGCCGCCGCGGTGGTGCTGGGCGTGATCGTCGTGGCGCGCCGGATCGGGGTTCGGGCGATCGGCGTCTACGGGGTCCTGGGGGCGGTCTTCTGGCTCGAGCTCCACAACGCCGGGATCCATCCGACGATGGCCGGGGTCGTGCTGGGTCTGCTCGCGCCGGCGGTCCCGTTCCAGCGGCCCGCCGCCGTGAGCCGTGAGGCGCGGAGGATGGCCGAGCAGACGTCCGACGATGTCGAGATCGCCGATGAGGACGCCCCCTCGTGGCTGCGGCTCGCCGCGCTGTCGCGCGAGGCCATCTCACCGCTCGCGCGCACCGAGCACACGCTGCTCCCGTGGTCGAGCTTCGTGATCGTGCCGATCTTCGCGCTCGCCAACGCCGGCGTCCGGCTGTCGGGTGAGTCGGTGGCGGGCGTGTTCTCCGGTACGGTAGCGCTCGGCGTGTTCCTGGGCCTGACGGTCGGCAAGCCGTTGGGCATCTGGCTGGCGAGCACGATCGCGGTGCGGACAGGCATCGGGGCGCTCCCGTCGGGCGTGAGGATGCGCCACGTCGCGCTGATGGGCGTCACCGCGGGGATCGGCTTCACGGTGTCGCTGTTCATCGCGGAGCTCGCGTTCGCCGGCGCCGAGCTCTTGGACGAGGCGAAGCTCGCGATCCTGGCGGCGTCGCTCGTGGCCGGCGCGGCGGCGCTGCTGCTGTTCCGCGCCACGGCAGGGCGGCGGACCGCTCCCGACCCAGCGAGCGCTCCGGTCGCGCTCGGTGCCCGTGGCTGACGGGCGGATCGTGCCCTCGCTCCTCGTGCTCTCGCTGTTCGTCGCCGCGGCGTGCGTCCCGTTCGCGGCGCGCCGTGTGGGACGGGAGCTCGGGTACTGGCTCGCCGGCCTGTTCGTGCTGGCCGCGCTGGCGCTCGTGCCGGCCGGGGCGCGCGCCCTCGATCGAGACCCCGTGACCTCCTCGATCGACTGGGTCCCGTCGCTCGGCTTCAGCGTCGGTCTGCGACTGGATGCGCTGTCGGTGCTCTTCTCGGCGCTCGTGCTCGTGCTCGGCGCGGTGATCTTCGCGTACACCGCCCGCTATCTCTCGCCGAGCTCCCGCCACGGTCGGCTCTACGCGCAGCTGACCTTCTTCGCGGCCTCGATGCTCGGGCTCGTCGTCGCCGGCGATGCCGTTGTCCTGCTCGTGTTCTGGGAGCTCACGAGCGTCGCCTCGTTCCTGCTGATCGGCGGGTCCGGGGGACCGGAGGCGTCCCGCGCGGCCCGTCGGGCGCTGCTCGTGACCTCAGGTGGCGGGCTCGCGCTGCTCGCGGCCGTCGTGCTCCTCGTGGTGGTGGTCGGCTCAGCGGACCTGGCGACGATCGTGGCGCATGCCGATCGGGTTCGAGCCAGCCCCGCTTTCCCGGCCATCGCGATCCTCCTGCTGCTGGCCGTGGCGACGAAGTCCGCGCTCTTCCCGTTCCACTTCTGGTTGCCGGGCGCCATGGTCGCTCCGACGCCCGTCAGCGCCTACCTGCACTCCGCGACGATGGTGAAGGCGGGGATCTACCTGCTGCTACGCACCGTCCCGCTGTTCGAAGGCGTCCACGCGTGGGACGTAGCGCTGGTCCTCGTCGGGCTCACAACCGCGGTGTTCGGTGCTTCGACCGCGATCCGCCAGTACGACCTCAAGGCGCTGCTCGCGTACTCCACCGTCAGCCAGCTCGGGTTGCTCGCAGCGCTCGCCGGCGTGGGGACGCAGAAGGCGGTCCTTGCGACATCGGCCCACGTCGTCGCGCATGCCCTCTACAAGGCCACGCTGTTCATGGTGGTCGGGATCGTCGAGCGCGAGGCGGGCAGTCGGGACATCCGTGAGCTCTCGGGGCTGCGTCGGGTGATGCCGCTCGCGGCCGTCGCGACGGGCCTGGCCGGGCTGTCGATGGCGGGCATCCCGCCGCTCGCCGGATTCGTGAGCAAGGAGGAGGCCTTCGCGGCGTTCATCGACATCCCGGGCGGCGGTTGGCTGCCCCTCGTTGCGGGGGTCATGGCCGTGGGGGCGTCGGCGCTGACGTTCGCCTATGGGTGGAGGATCTTCGAGGGTGCCTTCGGAGGCCCCGTGGTGCAGCGGCTGTACGAGCCCGACCGCTCGTTCCTGGCGCCGGCGCTGCTGACGAGCGCGGCGGGGCTCGTTCTGGGGCTGGCGATCGGGGTTCTCGACCCCCTCGCGCGGGCCGTGACGGTGGAGGCCGTCGGCGCGCGCGACTACCACCTCGCCCTATGGCATGGGCTCACGCCGGCCCTCGGGATGTCGGCGACCACGATCGTGCTCGGAGCCGCGCTCGTGCTCGCGCGACACCGGCTCGAGGGTCGACTCGGACGCCGTCGACCGCGGGTCGACGGGGCGTCGATCTTCGAGGCGGCGTACGCCCGCGCGGTCCGGGCAGGGGCGTGGATCGGCCGAAGCGCGGCGACGAACGCGCCGGGCCCGTACCTGGGCGCGGTGCTCGCTGCGACGTTGGGCGCCGCGATGCTCGCCGGGTGGTGGTGGGGCGACGACCTCGGCCTCGGGCCGAGGGTGGGCGGCCCGGCGCGGGACTGGCCGGTGGCGCTGCTGCTCGCACCCGCGGTCGCGGTCGTCGTGGCGGCGAGGGACCGGATTGCCGCGGTCGCAGCCCTGGGTCTCGTCGGGTTCGCCCTGGCCCTGCTCTACGCGTTGATCGGTGCTCCGGACCTGGCGATCACGCAGGTCCTCGTCGAGACCCTCACGGTCGCGCTGGTCGTGCTGGTGTTCCGTCGGCTCCCCCGCCGCTTCTCGGTCGTCCGTCCGGCGCGCGCCGTCGTGGCCGGGGCGATCGCCGCCGGCGTGGGGGTGCTGGCGGCCGTGGGAACCGACGCCCTGACGGGTCGCCGTGGGCCCTCGGAGGTCGCTCGCTACTACCTGCGCGCGGCGCAGCCGGAGGCCGGAGGCCGCAACGTCGTGAACACGATCCTGGTGGACTTCCGCGCCCTCGACACGATGGGCGAGATCGCGGTGCTCGCCCTCGCGGGACTCGGCGCGATCGGGCTCGTCACGGCCGTGCGCTCACGGAGGGCGCCCTGAGCTCCCTCATCCTGCGCGTGGCGGCGCGGGCGCTGACCCCGGCCGTCGTCGTCCTCGCCCTGTTCTTCCTGTGGCGGGGCCACGACGCTCCGGGCGGCGGGTTCATCGCCGGCCTCGTGTTCGGGGCCGGGATCGTGCTCCGCTGGCTCGCCTTCGGGCCCGACGGGATCGGACCGCTGCTCCCGGCGCCCCCGAGCCGCGTGTTGGCCCTCGGGCTGGTGATCGCGATCGGCGTCGGGATGGTGCCGGTCGCTGTCGGTGAGCCGTTCCTCTCGGGGGCGATCTGGGAGCTGTCCGTCCTGGGGACGGAGCTCAAGGTGGCGTCGTCCCTCGTGTTCGACGTCGGCGTGACGTTCGTCGTCGTCGGCATGGTGGGGGCGTTCGTGCGAGGGATGGGGTCGATCCGATGAGCGCGATCGCCGTCGTGGTCGGCGTGCTCGCCGCCGGGGGCACCTACCTCATCCTCCAGCGAGGGGTCGTGCGGATCGCCCTCGGGTTCGTGCTGCTCGGCCACGCGGTCAACGTCGTGTTGCTCGCTTCAGGTGGCCTCCAGGAACGGGGGGTGCCGATCGTCGGGGCGTCGAGTGATCCGGCGGACCCCCTACCCCAGGCGTTCGTCCTCACGGCGATCGTGATCGCGTTCGGCATGACGGCCTTCCTGCTCGCGCTCGCGTTCCGAGCCGGTGAGCTGTTCGGGCTCGACGACACCGAGGGCGCGATCCCACCCGACGAGCGTGTTGACCGCGACCTCGACGAGGCCGAGCCGGACGGGAACGTCCGGGGAGGATCCGAGACGCAGGTCCCCGGATCGGAGGAGGATCCGTGAGCCGCTTCCTCCCGCTCGCTGCGGCGACGCCGCTGCTCCTCGCGGCCGCCGTGGCGGTGGTCCCCGCCGTTGTCGTCCGTCGGGTCGTCGCGGCTGCCGCGATCGCGACGTGCGGTGGGATCGGCGTGGCCGCCGTGGGTTCCACGGGCGACGGCGGCGTGCTCGCGACCCAGCTCGGCGGGTTCCCGCCGCCGTTCGCGATCGCGATGGCGGCCGACACCTTCGCGGGGCTGATGCTGGTGGTGTTCGCGCTCGTCACCGGGCTCTGCCTGGCCTTCGCAGGGCTTCGGGGCCACGATGGCTCGCCACGGGCGCACGCGGGCGCCCTCGCGCTCCTCGGCGCTGCTGCGGGGGCGACGCTCACCGCCGATCTGTTCAACCTGTTCGTGTGGATCGAGGTCCTCCTCCTGTCCTCCTACGTGTTGATCACGATCGGTGGCACGGCTCGCCGGGTACGGGCGGGCACGATCTACGTCGCGACGAACCTGCTGGGCTCGTCGGTCTTCCTCGCCGGCGTGGCGCTCGTCTACGCGACGGCGGGCTCGGTGAACCTCGGGGTGCTCCGCGGCGCCGCCGCGGGTTCGGGGGGTGTGGCGATCGGCGCCACCCTCGTGGTCGTCGCGCTCGCCGTGAAATCGGCCCTCGTTCCGGTCCACGCGTGGCTCCCACGCTCTTACCCCGACGCCCCCACGTGGGTGACGGCCCTGTTCTCCGGCACCCTCACGAAGGTGGGGATCGTCGCCCTCTTCCGCGTGGTGACCGTGGTGTTCGACGGTGCCGCCGGGGTCCGGGAAGCGATCCTCATCGTCGCGGGGGTGACGATGGTCGTCGGCGTCCTCGGCGCCGTGGGGCAAACCTCGATGCGCGCGATCCTGTCCTTCCACATGGTGAGCCAGGTGGGCTACCTCGTGATGGCGCTCGGGATCGGAACGATCGCGGGGCTCGGCGCCGGCGTCTTCTTCCTCGTCCAGTACATCGCCGTGAAGACCGCGCTGTTCCTCGTCGCCGGCGCCGTCGAGTCGCAGGAGGGCTCCGACGACCTCGAGGAGCTCGGCGGCCTCGTGCACAAGCGGCCGGCCCTCGCAGCGGTGTTCCTGATCTCGGCGTTCGCCCTGGCCGGCGTGCCTCCGCTGTCGGGGTTCGTCGCAAAGGTGGCGCTCGTGCGGGCCGCGTTCGACGGGGCCGCGTACGGGATCGGCGCGACCGCCGTCGCGGTCAGCTTCCTCACGCTGCTGTCGATGGTGAAGATCTGGAACGCCGCGTTCTGGGGCTCGATGCCTGAGGAGCCGATCCCAGGAGAGCCTCGCGCGGGGCTGTTGGTCCCGGCGGGCGTCCTCGCCGCCGTGCCGATCGTGCTCGGGCTGTTCGCCGAGTCCCTGTGGGTCGTGGCCGATCGGGCGGCGCGGAGCCTGGCCGACGTGGTCGTCTACGCGAGCGCGGTGGCGCCATGAGCCCCTGGATCCGGGTCCTGACCCACCCCTGGCGCCTCGTCGGGTTCCTCGCGCTGTACCTGTGGGACCTGGCTCGGGCGAACGCGATCGTGGCCTGGGAGGTCGTGACCCCGACGCACTACATCCGTCCGGGGATCGTCGCGTGCCCGGTGCGGGCCGAGACCGACGCCGAGCTCACGGTCCTCGCGAACCTCGTCTCGTTCACGCCGGGGACGCTGGTGGTCGAGGTGACGGAGGATCGGACGACGATGTACGTGCACGCGCTGCACATCCGAGAACCCGACGACGTGCGGGCGTCCGTCCGACGACTGGAGGACCGACTCCGATGGCTGCGCCGCTGATCGTCGTCGACGTCGCGCTCGGCATGCTCGCGCTCGCGTTCCTCATCGCGCTCGTGCGGGTGGCGCTTGGACCTACGGCCGCCGACCGCGCCGCCGGCACCGACGTCTGTCTGTTCGCGCTCGTCGCGTCCTTCGCCCTCCTCGCCGTTCGGCTCGACGCCCCTGCGCTCCTCGACGGCGTTCTGGTGATCACCCTGCTCGGCTTCCTCGCGACCGTGGCGCTCGCACGGCTGCTGATCCGTTGGGGCGCCGAGCGATGAACGTCGTGGTCTCGGTCCTGCTGTTGATGGGCAGCGGCCTGATGCTCCTTGCGGCGGTCGGCGTCCTGCGCCTCCCGGACGTCTACGCTCGGCTGCAGGCCGGGACGAAGGCCGCGAGCCTCGGCCTCGCGCTCGTGTTCGTCGGCACGGCGATCGCCTCGGAGGGTCGTACCGGGGTGGTCAAGCTGCTGTTGGCGGTCGTGTTCCAGTTCGCCACGGCCCCCGTTGCCGCGCACGTGATCGGCCGGGCAGCCCATCGGAGCGGGGCGCCGATGTGGCGGGGGACCGTCATCGACGAGCTCGCCGAGCACGCGCCGATGCGGCGCACCGACGGCTCCGACCCTCGGTCGTGAGCCCCCGTCGGGGCCCCGCGGGCCGCGGGTTCACCGCGGTTCCGAGCGCTCCCTCGTCGCCGGATCGAGGCACGCGTGCCGGGCGCGGGGGGCGTTGCTTCCGAGGTCGCACCCGGTGGCGCTCCGGTATCCTGCTGCGGTCCCGGCGGCAAGCCGCCGGGTTGACCGGGCGAACCCACAGGACGGGCTGACCCGGTCGCCCCCGACGAGCAGGAGGTTCGATGGTCGGCTGGCTCGCCCAGGAAGGTGGTCCGATCGAGGCCGTGTTCGGGCCAGGGGAGAACCTGGCCCTGTGGCTGATCCTCGGGGTCTCGTTGACGGCGCTCGTCTTCGCGTACTACCTCGTGCGCGAGGTGCTCGGGGCGCCCGAGGGCACCGAGCGGATGAAGGAGGTCGCCCGCGCGATCCAGGAGGGCGCCCGGGCCTACCTGAACCGGCAGTTCCGAACCCTCGGGGTCTTTCTGGGGATCCTCACGGTCGCCCTGTTCTTCGTGCTTCCCGTGCCCGAGGGCGTCGAGGCCTCGATCCTCGGGCTCTCGCCGGAGCTGTCGATCCGGATCGGGCGCTCCCTCGCCTTCATCCTCGGCGCGGGAGCCTCGATGGCCACCGGCTACACGGGGATGTGGCTCGCGGTGCGGGCGAACGTGCGCACCGCGAACGCGGCGCGGGAGGCCGGCCTGCGTCGGGCGCTGCGGATCGCGTTCCGTGCCGGCGGGGTCGCGGGCATGTTCACCGTCGGGCTGGGCCTGTTCGGAGCGACCCTGATCCTGCTGATCTACAAGGGCGACGCCACGAGCGTGCTCGTGGGGTTCGGCTTCGGGGGCGCTCTGCTCGCGATGTTCATGCGGGTGGGCGGCGGCATCTTCACGAAGGCGGCCGACGTGGGAGCCGACCTCGTCGGCAAGATCGAGCAGCAGATCCCCGAGGACGACCCCCGCAACGCCGCGACGATCGCCGACAACGTCGGCGACAACGTCGGGGACTGCGCCGGGATGGCCGCCGACCTGTTCGAGTCCTACGAGGTGACGCTCGTCGCGGCCCTGATCTTGGGCGCGGCCGCCTTCGAGGGCTCGACCGTCGGGGCGATCGCCGGCGTGATGTTCCCGCTGTGGGTCAGGGCGATCGGCGTCCTGACCTCGATCGTCGGGATCCTGATGGTCTCACCGCGCTCGGAAGACGAGCACGGGATGAAGGCGATCAACCGCGGGTTCTTCGTCTCGGCGGTGCTGTCGGCGGGCGCCGTGTTCGTCGCCTCATCGCTCGTGACCGACGGGCTGCGTCCGGCGATCGCGGTGGTGATCGGGCTCGTGCTGGCCTCGGTGATCCAGGTGCTCACCCAGTACTTCACCGACACGAAGTACAAGCCGGTGCGCGAGATCGCGGAGGCGACCGTCACGGGCCCGGCGACGACGATCCTGTCGGGGTTCTCCGTCGGCCTCGAGTCGACCGTGTGGTCCGCCCTCGTGATCGGCGCCTCGGTGATCGCGTCGTTCTTCCTGGGCGACGGCCTGGCCGAGCAGCTCTACTTCATCTCGCTCACCGGGATGGGGATGCTCACGACGGTCGGCGTGATCGTGTCGATGGACACCTACGGGCCCGTGTCGGACAACGCCCAGGGGATCGCCGAGATGTCGGGCGAGTTCGAGGGGCGGGCCGCCGAGATCCTGGGCGGCCTGGACGCCGTCGGGAACTCGACGAAGGCGATCACGAAGGGCATGGCGATCGCTACGGCCGTGATCGCGGCTACGTCGCTGTTCGGGTCGTTCGAGGAGGCGATCCGGGCCGCCGGGGCGACCGTCGTCGACATCCGGGTCAACCGCCCGGACGTGCTCGTCGGCCTGCTGATCGGGGGGTGCGTCGCCTTCCTGTTCTCCTCGCTCGCGATCCGGGCGGTCGGTCGTGCGGCGATGCAGGTCGTCGTGGAGGTCCGCGACCAGTTCCGCAACGAGCCGGGCATCATGGGCGGCACCGTCAAGCCCGACTACGCGCGCGTCGTCGACATCTGCACGAAGACGTCGCTGCGGGAGCTGACCACCCCCGGCCTGCTCGCCGTGCTCGCGCCGATCCTCACCGGCTTCTTCCTCGAGGCCGAGGCGCTCGGCGCGTTCCTGGCCGGCGCGATCTTGACCGGTCAGCTGCTCGCGGTGCTGCTGTCGAACGCGGGCGGCGCGTGGGACAACGCCAAGAAGTACATCGAGGAGGGCCACTTCGGGGGCAAGGGCAGCGACCCCCACACCGCGGCGGTGATCGGCGACACGGTGGGCGATCCCTTCAAGGACACCGCCGGTCCGGCGCTGAACCCGCTCATCAAGGTGATGAACCTCGTGGCTCTGTTGATCGCGCCCCTCGTCGTCGAGTTCGCCGACGATCGTGCGCTCCGCTACGGGATCGCGATCGTCGCCGCGGCGATCCTCGCGGTCGCGATCTGGGTCTCGAAGAGCCGCCGCTCCGAGCTCGAGGAGGAGCTGCGCCGGGCCGACACCATGGCCGGCGCCGGCGGCTGAGCCCGGAGGCCTGCGGGTAGGCTCCGACGGATGCGATCCCTGCGGCGCCTGCTCGGACGCCTCGCCGAAAGCGACGAGGAGCGGCTGGCGGCCGAGACGCGTGCGTGGGCCGACACGATCGAGGGCTCCGTGCGGATCGTCGAGGCGCCGCGTCGACAACGGGTTCGGATCGCAGGGGTGATCCGACGGCTGACCGTCCTGCCGCTCGAGGACAGCGAAGCGCTCGAGGTCGTCGTGTGGGACGGAACGGGGGACGTCCGTGTGCGCTTCATGGGCCGTCGATCGATCCAGGGGCTCACGCTCGGAACCCGGGTCGTCGTCGAGGGGGTTCTGGGAGAGCAGCGCGGTGTGCCCACGATGCTGAACCCCGTGCTGGAGTTCTCCGCAGCCTGAGGCTCAGGGCTCGGGCTCGGAGCCGACGAGCGCGTCGCGCAGCTGCTGTTCGGAGTCCGGGGCGGCGAGCGCGACGACCTCGTCGCCGGCGGCGAGCACCGTCTCGGGCTGGGGGATCACCACGTGGCCGTCGCGCAGGATCGCGACGACCGCGGAGTCGGGGGGCAGCCGCAGCTCGTACAGCGGCCTGCCGAGGGACGGCGAGCCGCCTGCGAGGGTCATCTCGACGATCGAGACCTGCCCCCCCTCCAGGCGTAGCAGCCGGACGAGGTCGCCCGTCGTGACGGCCTCCTCGACCATCGCGGTCAGGATGTGCGGCGGGGACACGGCCTGGTCGACCCCCCACTGCTCGGTGAACAACCACTCGTTCTTGGGATGGTTCACGCGGGCGAGCACCCGCGGAACGGCGAACTCCGTCTTCGCGAGCAGGGAGGTCACGAGGTTGTCCTCGTCGTCGCCGGTCGCCGCGACGACGACGTCGGCGGAGGCCAGCTCCGCCTCTTCGAGCACCCACGGCTCGCAGGCGTCGCCCTGGACGATCCGAACACCCGCGATCTCCGCTCGCAGGGCGTCGACCACCCGGCGCTCCTGCTCGATGAGCGTGACGTCGTGCCCGCGCGCCGCAAGATCGGCGGCGAGGTGGCGCCCCACCGCGCCTCCGCCGGTGACGACGACCCGCATCAGACGACCTCCGGAGGGGCGAGCCGCTCGTCGAGCAACTCCATCGCGTCCTTGCTCACCATGACGATCAGGTAGTCGCCCTCCTGCATCGTGCTCGACGCGACCGGAAGGAACCCATGCCCGCCGCGCGAGACGCCGGCGACGAGGATCTTGCCGTCGTCGTTCAGGCTCGCGACCGGCTTGCCGACGAGGTGCGGCGGAACGGGCACCCGGATCCGCAGCAGGCTCCCACCGCCGAGCGACTCACGGACCTCCTGTCGGTCGTGCAGGAGCATCAGCTGGATCTGCTTGACGCCCCAGGTGGTCGTTGCGACGGTGGGGATGTTCAGCCGCTCGTAGATCTCGGCGCGACGCGGGTCGTAGATCCGCGCGATCACCTTCGGTACGTGGTAGTGCTCGAGGGCCACCCGGGCCGACACGATGTTCGAGTTGTCGCCGGAGCTCACGGCGATGAAGGCGTCGGCCTCCCGGATCCCCGCGTCCTCGAGGACGTCGCGGTCGAACCCGAGCCCGACGATCTGGCGCGCGTGCTCCCCCGGTGGGTAGCGGAAGAACGCCTCCCGGTTCTTGTCGATCACGACGACGTCGTGTCCGCTCCCACCGAGGGCGTGGGACAGCTCGGAGCCCACCCGGCCGCAGCCCATGATCACGACCCGCATCGAGGGGTGATGCTACGGCGCCCCGGCGGTCCTGACATGCCCGCCCGCAAGGTTCAGGCCCCTGGAAGTCCAGGGGCCGGTGGCTCGAGGAGCCACCGGCCCCGCGGACGGGCTCGGAGGAAAGCGTCGGTGCTTCGCACGTCCGCCGACCGGCGCGGCCGGGGGTGACGGCCGACCTCGCCCCGACGGACCTTTCCAGCGACAAAGCCTGCCCGGTGGACCGTGAGCGAGGTGTGAAGGAAGCCGCGATCGGCGTGAAGAAGGCGTGAAGACCGCGGGCTGTCGAGCCGATGCCCGAGCGGGAGGTAGCGTGGACGTCGTGGTCGCACGCGCCGCAGGTCGGGAGCGTCGGTGGGTCCCCACCGTGCGCTCCCTGCTGATCGGAGCCCTGGTGCCGACGGTCGCCGCCGTGCTCGCCCTGGCCGCCAACCCGCTCGGTGAGGCGAGCGCCGTCGCGATCTTCATGCTCGCCGTCACGGTGGCGGCCATCTGGGGCGGCCTGTGGTCCGGGGTGCTCGCCGCGGTGGGGGCGAGCCTCGCGCTCCCGGTCTTGGTCGAGCCCGCCGGGGGCGCGCGCTTCGAGGGTTCCCGCGACCTGATCGCCGCCGTGGTGTTCCTCGCGATCGCCGTCGTGCTCGGGCTGGTGGTCGGCAACGCGACCGACGAGCGACACCGCGCCGAACGTCGAGAGCGGGAGGCCCGCTTGCTCGCGCATCTGTCCGGGACCCTGCTCGGTGGCGATCTCCCCGAGCGGGCGCTCGACGAGTTCGCCCAGCTGCTGCTGGAGCCGTTCGGGCTGGCCGCGTGCCGGGTCGAGGTGAGCCTCGACGGCACGCCGCTGCGTGCCAGCGCGACCCGCGGCGAGGGCGGCGGTCCCTCCGAGGTCGTGCCGATCATCGTCGGCCAGGTCCCTCTCGGTACCCTCGTGGCCGAGCGTCCGGTCGGGGCGCGGCCCTTCGGCCGCGACGAGCGTCAGCTCCTCGAGGCCGCGACGCGCCAGGCGGCCGTCGCCCTCGACCGCGCCCGCCTCGACGCCCGCGCCCGCCTGGCCCAGCTCGACGCCGAGACGAGCCAGTTGCGCGCGGCGATGTTCTCGAGCGTGACCCACGACCTGCGCACACCGCTCGCGTCGATCAAGGCTGGTGTCACGAGCCTGCTCGACGAGACCGCCCACCACGACCCCGAGCAACGCCGGGAGCTGCTGACGACGATCCTCGAGGAGACCGATCGCCTGAACCGCCTCGTCGGCAACATCCTCGATCTCGCCAAGATCCGCGCCGGCGCGCTGATCCCACGGCGCACGCCGACCGCGATCGACGAGATCGCCGAGGCGGTCGTCGAACGGATCCGCTCCCGCGCGCCGGAGGTTCGGGTGGAGCTGCGCTTCGCGCCGAGGCTTCCCGACGCCGCGGTCGATCCGGTGCAGATCGACCAGGTGCTCACGAACCTCCTCGAGAACGCCGTGCGCCACTCCCCGGCCGGCGGAACCGTCCGGGTGCACCTGGCACAGGCCGGGCGCGCGGTCCGGGTTCGGGTCGCCGATGAGGGTCCCGGGATCCCCCCCGAGGAGCGCGAGAAGGTCTTCGAGGCCTTCTACCGGGGAGGCCGCGCACCGGAGACCTCCGGCAGCGGCCTCGGTCTCACGATCGCCAAGGCGATCGTGACCGCGCACGGGGGACGGATCTGGGTCGAGGAGACGACCGGGGGCGGGACGGCGGTCGTGTTCGACGTGCCGATCGAGGAGGCGCACCTGTGAAGGTCCTCGTCGTGGACGACGAGCCGCAGATCCGCCGGGCGCTTCGCACGAGCCTGGAGGCACACGACTACGAGGTCGTCACGGTCGGCACCGGCGAGGAGGGGGTCGTGGGGGTGGCCGATCTCGCTCCCGACCTGCTCCTGCTCGACCTCGGCCTGCCCGACGTCGACGGCACCGAGGTCATCCGGCGGGTTCGGGCGTTCTCCGAGGTCCCGATCATCGTGCTGTCCGTCCGCGAGGCCCAGACCGACAAGGTCGCGGCGCTGGACGCGGGCGCCGACGACTACGTGACGAAGCCCTTCGCGATGGAGGAACTGCTCGCCCGAGCCCGCGCGGCGCTTCGTCGGGCTCAGCCGGACGAGCCGACGCAGCCGATCCTGCGGTTCGGCTCGCTCGAGATCGATCTCGCCCGGCGCCTGGTCACGCGCGAGGGCGAGGCCGTGCACCTCACGCCGACGGAGTACGCGCTGCTCGAGGCGCTCGTGACGAACCCCGGCAAGCTCCTCACCCACCAGTGGCTCCTGCGGCGCGTCTGGGGTCAGGGGTACGGGACCGAGACGACGTACCTGCGGACCTACGTCCGGATGCTCCGCAAGAAGCTCGGCGACGACGCCTCCTCCCCGGCGCTCATCATCACCGAGCCCGGTGTCGGCTACCGCTGGGTCGCCGAGCCGGCCGGCTGAGCGTCGCGTTCCCAGGCCCGGGCGGAGCCCTCGCCCCCCGTTTCCGACACGGCGTAGGGGAGGATCGCGATGTGGATGTGGGGGTAGCGGCCGATCGCACGGGCGATCGGCCGGCTCGACCGGTCGTGCAGGACGCGGTCGAGTAGCGACGGGAAGTCGCGCCGAGCCATCACCACCGTCACCTCACGGCGCGGATCGGTGAGCGCGACGACGTGCTGCTCGATCGCGCGGGCCACGTTGCGGTCGTAGCACTCGATCACGTCGAGCGGGACCGGCATCCGCAGGTCGAGCCATGCGGTCACGAGGGGTTGCACGAGGGTGGGGTCGGCGGCCGCGTGCAGAGCGCGGACCTCGGAGGCGGTCAACGAACGCGCAAAGCGGACCGCGCGGGCCGTCGCGCGGTCCGCTGCGTCGACGAGCACGACGACGCTGTGCAGCGGTCGCGAGTGGATCCCGCGGGGCTCGCCGCTGCGCTCGGGGCGGCCTCGGCCATGGCCGTGGACGATCGTGACGGTCGCGTGTGGGTAGGGCTCGAGGGCCCGCGCGAGTCGACCGCCGGTCCGCTTCGCCGACAGGCGCTCCCAGCTCGGCAGCTCGAGCGGCGCGGCGAGCAGGACGACGAGGGGTCGGTCGTCGGGCAGGCCGCCGACGAACCCAGCGAGCCGATCGGCATCGTCCCCCGACCCCCGGATCACCCGCAGCTGGATCGCGCCGAGCCCCGCGTCGGACCACGCCCGGCGGAGCTCGTCGACGCCTCCTCGATCCAGGTGCACCGCCGTGACGTCGCCGGGTGCGATCGTCTTCGCGTAGCGGATCGCGTGCTCGGTGTCGTGGTCGAGCCGCTCGACGACGACGAGCGCGCGTGCGGGCCGCGCCGGGTCTCGCGTCCACGGCTCCGGTGCGAGGACCTCGTGCTCGTGCTGGTAGCGGCGGTTCATCCGGACAACCGTCACGACGAAGACGGGGACCAAGACGATGATCGCCCAGGCGCCGTGGCTGAACTTCGTCAGACCCACCACGACCGCCACGACGAGGGTCGTGAGGGCGCCGAGGCCGTTGAGGAACAACCCCAGTCGCCAGCCGGGCTCGCGCAGCCGCAGGTGGTGTCGGGCCATGCCGGCCTGTGACAGGGTGAAGGACGTGAACACCCCCAGGGCGTACAGGGGGATGAGGCGGTGGGTGTCGGCGTCGAACGCGATGACCAGCGCCGAGGCGATCGCGGCGAGGGCCACGATCCCGTTCGAGTAGACGAGCCGGTGGCCCCGCTTGGTGAGCCACCGGGGCATGAACTCGTCCGAGGCCTGGAAGCTCGCCAGGCGCGGGAAGTCGGCGAAGGAGGTGTTGGCGGCCATCACGAGGATCAGCGTCGTCGCCACCTGCAGTGCGAGGAACGCCGGCACGCCGAGCGGCCCCCGGCCGAAGACCGCCCGACCGACCTCAGCGATCACCGTCGTGCCCTCGGACGGCACGGCGTGCAGACGCGTCGAGAGCCAGGACAGGCCGAGGAACATCACACCGAGCAGGGACCCCATCCACACGAGGGTCGTCCGGGCGTTGCGCCACTCCGGCGGTCGGAACGCTGGGACGCCGTTGGAGATCGCCTCGACGCCCGTGACCGCCGCGCCGCCGGAGGCGAACGCGTGCAACACGAGGAACAGCCCCACCGCTCCGGTGCCGTCGAGCGGCTCGTCGGGCAGCGGGAGCGGGTGCAGCGAGCCGGTGAGCGCGCGCAGGGCCCCCCCGCCGAGCAGGAGTGCCATCATGGCGATGAAGAAGTACGTGGGCACCGAGAAGATCCGGCCCGACTCCCGGACGCCCCGCAGGTTGCCCCACGCGACGAGCCAGATGAGCGCGATGGAGATCGGAACGCGCCAGGGGAACGCGGCCGGGAAGGCGGCGTAGATCGCGGCCGTCCCAGCGGCGATCGATACCGAGACTGTGAGCACGTAGTCGGTGAGCAGCGACACGCCGGCGACCTGCGCGACCATCAGGCCGAAGTTGTCGCGCGTCACCACGTAGGCCCCGCCCGCGCTTGGGTAGGCCTTGATCGTCTGCCGGTAGGAGAACACGAGGATCGCGAGCACGCCGAGCATCGCGACCGTGATCGGCATCAGCAGCGCGAACGCCGCGGCTCCGACCACCGGGACCGTCACCCTGAGGATCTCCTCGGTGGCGTAGGCGACGGAGGACAGGTTGTCGGAGGCGAAGACGGCGAGGGCCGTCGGCTTGCCGAGGCGCTCGTGGGCCAGGGCGGCCGTCGGCAGGGGCCTACCGAGGACGGCGCGCTTCAGGGCGTAGGCGAAGTGGGGCGGCCGCGCGCGCTCGGGGGAGCTGAGCGCTCCGTCGGCCTGCTCGACGAGGTCGGTCGTGGTGGTCACGACCCGACCTTCCGAACGATCCCATGTGGTCGCCATGAAGGCACCGCGCCTCGACGTGAAAGATCCATGGAGCCGGTCCGGGCGCCGTAGTGTGGAGTGGTGGTCGCACGGTCGCTGCCGCGCGCGCTCGCCGCCGTCGTGCCCCCCGGCGTCGCGACGGCCGCGGGCTCGCTGCTCCATCCCGACGGGACCGGGGTGCCGGCCTCGCTGTACCTCGTGGGGATCGTGGTCGCTGCCGCGGCCGGCGGCTGGCTGAGCGGCCTCGGCGCCGCGGCGCTCTCCGCGGTCGGGTTCGTGTTCTTCTTCACCGACCCGCGGCTGTCGTTCCGGATCGGCCGGGAGGAGCAGGTCGTCTCCTCCCTGCTGTTCGTCGCCGCCGCGCTGATCGTCGGGGCGCTCTCCGCCCGCGCGGCGGCAAGCCGGGAGCGGGCCGTGCGCAGCGAGCGGGAGGCGCTCCTGCTCGCCCGCGTCGCTCAGCGGCTCGTCTCGGCGGAGTCGCTCCCGCGAGCGCTCGCGGGGGTCGCGGAGGTCCTCGTCGAGGACCCCTCGATCGTCCGCTGCGCGATCGCCCTGGAGGACCCCGAGGGCGAGGCGCCGATGAGGGTCGAGGCCGGTCGTCCTGCCGCGGACGGACCGGTCGTGTCGGTGCCGATCGTCGCCGACGGCCGACCGACCGGATCGCTCGAGGCCACGCTCTCCGCGGGCGCCGCGGTGCCGGCGGCCCGCCGCGCGGTGGAGGCCGTCGCGGCCCAGGTCGGTGTCCGACAGGCCGCCGAGCGCAAGGAGGCGCGTCTGCGGGAGGCCCGGGACGACGCCCGAGCGAGCGAGCTGCGGGCGGCCCTGTTCTCGAGCGTCACGCACGACCTGCGGACCCCGCTTGCCTCGATCGTCGCCGGGGTCACGAGCCTGCGTGCCGACGATGGCCAGCTCGACGCGGGCCGCCGCCTCGAGCTGCTGGAGACGGTCGCCGAGGAGGCCGAGCGGCTGGACCGGCTCGTCGGCAACATCCTCGAGCTCGCTCGGGCTCGCTCGGGCGCGCTCGCGCCCGAGCCCGCCCGCCTGTCGCCCGATGAGCTGCTCGACGGGGTCCTCACGCGGCTTCGCCCGAGGCTGGAGGGCCTTCGGGTCCACCGCGTCGTCCGCGAGGACGTTCCGGCGATCTCCGCGGACCCGGTGCTGCTCGAACGGGCGATCACGAACGTGCTCGACAACGCGATCGCGCACTCTCCCCCCGGCGGCACGATCCACGTGTCTGCCGCGGCGTTCGGGGGCGGGGTCGAGCTACGCGTCGCCGACGAGGGCCCGGGGATCGCGCCGGAGGACCGCGAGCGGGTCTTCGAGCCGTTCGTCCGCGGCGACGACGCCGGCTCGGGCAGCGGGCTCGGGCTGGCGATCGCGCGCGCGATCGTCGCCGCGCACGCCGGCACGATCCGGATCCAGGGATCTCCCCGCGGCGGCGCCGCGGTCGTGATCCGCCTCCCTGCCGCGGAGGGCGGGCCGTGACGACGGTGCTCGTCGTGGACGACGAGCCCCAGATCCGACGGGCGCTCACGACGAGCCTCGAGGGCCACGGCTTCGCCACGATCGCGGTCGCCGGCGGTCGGGAGGCGGTCGCAGCGGCGGCCCGAGTCGACCTCGTCCTGCTGGACCTCGGCCTGCCCGACCTCGACGGCACCGAGGTGATCCGACGCATCCGGGATTTCTCCTCCGTGCCGATCATCGTGCTCAGCGTGCGCGGTGCGCAGGGAGACAAGGTGCGGGCGCTCGACGCCGGCGCCGACGACTACCTCACGAAGCCCTTCGCGATGGAGGAGCTCCTCGCTCGGACCCGCGCGGCTCTCCGGCGGGCGACCGGCGGCCCCGTCGAGCCCGTGCGCTGCTTCGGCGACCTCGTCGTCGACCTCGCCGGGCGCTCGGTCACGCGGGCGGGGCACCGGCTGCGGCTGTCGCCCAGGGAGTTCGAGCTGCTCCGGCTGTTCGTGACGAACCCCGGGACCCTGCTTACCCACGGGTGGCTCCTCTCGCGGGTCTGGGGGGCCGACCGCCAGCGGGACGTCGACGCCCTTCGCCACGCGGTGCGTTCGCTGCGGGTCAAACTCGGCGACACGGCGGCCGCGCCGGAGCTCATCACGACCGAGCCGGGCCTGGGGTATCGCTGGGTCGCCGAGCCGGCCGGCTGAGGCGCCCACGGCGGAGGCCGTAGGATTCGGCCTCGTGGCGACCGAGATGCGCACGCGCCCGACGCCGGGGGGCTTCGTGAAGCGCCTGCTCGTCGGGCGGGCGCTCGCCACCCACAAGCTCGAGCACCAGCTGCTGCCGAAGACGCTCGCCCTGCCGGTGTTCGCCTCGGACCCGATGTCGTCGAACGCGTACGCGACCGAGGAGATGATGCTCGTGCTCGTCACGGCGGGCGCGGCTGCGCTCGCCCTGCGCCTCCCCCTCGCGCTCGCGATCGCTCTGCTGCTCGTGATCGTCGTGACGTCGTACCGGCAAACGGTCCGCGCGTACCCGCGCGGGGGCGGCTCCTACATCGTCGCCCGAGAGAACCTCGGCACGGTGCCGGGGCTCGTCGCCGCCGCGGCGATCCTCACGGACTACGTGCTCACGGTCGCGGTGAGCATCACCGCGGGGACGACGGCGATCGCCTCGGTGCGCGCCGAGACCCTGGTGCCGCTGCGAGTGCCGATCGCCGTGGGGCTCGTCGCCTTCGTCACCCTCGCGAACCTGCGCGGGGTGAAGGAGGCGAGCACCCTGTTCGCCGTGCCGACCTACGGGTTCGTCGTGATGGTCGGGATCACGCTCGCGACGGGGTTCGCGCGCTGCCTCGGCGGCTGCCCGCTCGCCGAGACCGCGGACCTGCCCCTGCCGGTCGAGCACTCCCTCAGCCTGTTCCTGATCGCCCGGGCGTTCTCCTCGGGCGCGACCGCCCTCACGGGCGTCGAGGCGATCGCCGACGGGGTGCAGGCGTTCCGTCGACCGCAGTCGCGCAACGCCGCCACGACGCTCGCGATCATGGGCGCGATCACCGTCACGATGTTCCTCGGGATCACGACGCTGTCCCAGCTGCTGCACGTACGCATCACCGAGGAGATCGCCCCCGAGGCCCCGGTGCTCGGCCAGATCGGTCGGACGGTCTTCGACGGCGGGCTCGGGTACCTGCTGCTGCAGGTATTCACGGCCGGGATCTTGATCTTGGCGGCGAACACGGCGTTCCAGGACTTCCCACGCCTGTCCTCGATCCTGGCCCGTGACCGGTTCATGCCCTCGCAGTTCCGCAACCGCGGGGACCGGCTCGTGTTCTCCAACGGGGTGATCGTGCTCGCCACCCTTGCGGCCCTCTTGATCTGGGCCTTCGACGCGAACCTCACGCGCCTGATCCAGCTCTACGTGGTCGGGGTGTTCACCGCGTTCACGCTCTCGCAGTCCGGGATGGTGCGACGGTGGCTCCGACTGCGAGAAGCGCGGTGGGTGCGGGGCGCGGTGATCAACGGGATCGGAGCGCTCACGACCGGCGTCGTCCTCGTCATCGTCACGATCACGAAGTTCGCGCTCGGCGCGTGGATCGTGATCGTCGCGATGCCGATCATCGTGGGCTTCTTCCTCGCGGTGCACCACCACTACGCGCGGATCGATCGAGCGCTCGCCGTCGGCCGGCTGTCGCCGCAGGCCACCGCCCGCACCCGCTTCCTCGTGCTCATCCCGGGCTTCGACGAGGCCACGACCGAGGCCATCGCCTACCTGCGGGCGATCCGTCCCGAGGAGCTCGAGGTCCTGTGGGTCGGGCCGCCCGAGGGCTACGAGGCCGCTCGGCAGGCGTGGCGCGAGCGCGCGCCGCGCCTGGGCGAGCTGCAGCTGCTCGAGGGTGCCGACCGTCACCTGGTCCGGGCGGTACGGCGACGGGTCCGTGAGCGCCGGCTCGCGCCGGATGAGTTCCTCACGATCGTGATCCCCGAGAAGGTGCGGGGCACGGCGCTGTGGCAGGCGCTCCGAGGGCGCGCGTCGTTCCTGCTGAAGGCGGCGATGCTGTTCGAGCCGACGGTGGTCGTCACCGACGTCGCCTTCCTGCCGGCGGAAGCGGGCGCGACGCCGGTGGCGGGCGAGCGTCCGCTGGAGCCGGAGCGCAACGTCGTGCTGATCCCGATCTCGGCCGTGCACGACCCGACCGTGCGCGCGATCACCTACGCGAAGGCCCTGAAGCCGGCTCAGATCGAGGCGCTGTACATCGCCACCGACCCCGAGGAGCAGACCGACATCGTGGCGCGCTGGCACGAGCGGGGGATCGACGTTCCGCTCGTCCTGCTCGAGGCACCGTTCCGCGACATCACCGAGCCGCTGCTCGCCGAGATTCGGCGCTTCACGTCTCGCGGCGACACGATCGTCACGGTCGTCTTGCCAGAGCTGATCCCTCGCCACTGGTGGGAGAACGTCCTGCACAACCAGACGGGGCTGTTCATCAAGCGGTTGTTGCTCCTCGAGCCCCGGGTCGTCCTCACGAGCGTCCCGTACCACCTGCGCCACCCGGAGGTTCCGGAGCGCTAGCCAGCTGCGGCCGCGGCCCCGGGCCGACGGTCCCTCAGCACCGCAGAGGTCACCGCGCCGTACAGGTAGAGGCTCGAGGCCAGGCGGATGAGCACGAGCAGTCCGAACAGGGCTCCGATCGTGCCGTACAGGGCGGTGGAGCGCACGACGACCCGATCGACGAGGAACCGGCCGGCGGTGACGAGCAGGAGCCATCCGACCGTGGTGAGGATCGTGCCGGGCAGGTGATCGCGCCAGCCGATGCCCGGCGGGGCGAGTGCGGCGAAGGAGAGCCCGACGACGAGGGCGAGGAACGCTGCGGCGACGAGCGGCGTCGCGAGCCCGACGATGGCGCGAAGCCCCGGGGGGACGTTCGCGCCCTCCACCACCGCCCGCGCGAGGAGGGCGCCGACGACCAACAGCTCGAGGACGATCGTCGCCGCAAGCGCCCGGGCGCGGCGCACGATCCCGGAGGCGTTCACGCGGAAGACCCTCGCGAGGGTCTCGGAGGTTCTCGCCCCCAGGGCCGACGCCGCCCACAGCGCGCCGCCGAGCCCGAGGAGCCCGACCGACACCCGGGTGCGCACGAGCAGCGCCACCGTCTCGCGCACGACCTGCTCGAGCCCGGGGATCGCCGCGATCAGCCTCTCCGCGGCCCCGGGGGCGTCGGCGACGAAGCCGAGGGCCGACAGTCCGATCAACAGCAACGGGAAGATCGACAGGAACGCGGTGAACGCGAGCGCTCCCACGTGGGCGCCCAGGTCGAGGTCCTCGCCCCGTCGCCGGACGGCGTCGAGGAGATCCAGGGCGCGTCGTGCTGGCGCCGGGAGCCGATCGAGGAGGGCCCCAACCGTGCGGCTCCATCGCTCACGCAGGCGGGCGAGGCGACCCTGCGGTAGCGTTGGCATACCCGAGCTTCCCACGGGAGGGACCGGCCGGTATGAACATCCGTCCCGTCACGAAGGACGACGTTCCGTTCCTGAAGAAGATGCTCTACGAGGCCGCCCGGTGGAACCCCGACTGGCCGCGGGAGCCCCTCGAGGAGGTCCTCGCCGATCCGATGCTCGTCCGCTACCACGCCGGCTGGGGGCGGCCGGGCGACGGTGGGGTGATCGCGGAGCTCGAGGGCGAGCCGGTCGGCGCGTGCTGGTACCGGGTGTTCACGCAGGACGCGCCCGGCTACGGGTTCATCGACGAGAAGACCCCCGAGCTGTCCATCGCGGTGCTCCCCCTGCACCGCCGCAAGGGGATCGGCCACGCCCTGCTGCACTCCGCGATGGTGCAGGCGCGGGAGGAGGGGTTCCAGGCGCTGTCGCTGTCGGTCGCGGTGCACAACCGCTCCCGGATGATGTACCAGCGAGCGGGTTTCCAGCGGGTCGAGGAGCGGGGCGACAACTGGATCATGGTCGCGAACCTCTGAGGGCTCGCGAGCGCCTGCCTCAGGGGCCGAGGCCCTCGCGACGCGCGGCGTCGAGCAGCGCGTACTCGGTGCGCACGCGTCGCCACCGACGGGCGACGTACAGCGCCGTCGCGATCGCGAGCGCCCCGGCAACCGCCCACGAGACCGGCTCGAGCGTGTGCTCGACGGTCCGCCAGCGCTCCCCGAACGCCCGGCCCGCCCAGGCCAACGCCAGGCACCAGGGCAGGCACCCGGCGAGCGTGTAGGCGCTGAAGCGCCCGAAGCTCATCCGCGCGACGCCGGCCGGCAGCGAGATGAAGGTCCGCACGACCGGCAGCAGCCGCGAGGCGAAGACCGCGACCTCGCCCCGACGCGCGAACCAGACCTGAGCCCGATCCAGCTCGTGCGGGCGGATCAGCAGGTAGCGACCGAACCGGTCGACGAGATCGCGGCCCCGCGCCGCTCCGGCCCAGTAGGCGAGCCAGGACCCGAGGAGGTTGCCGAGGGTCCCGGCGAGCACCACGGCCCACAGGTCGAGCTCCCGGCCGGCGCCCGCGAACGCCGTCGCCGCGAGGGCTCCGCCGACGAGCATCGTCACCTCGCTGGGGATCGGGATGCAGGCCGACTCGAGGGTCATCAGCACGGCGATCGCGAGGATCCCGTGGTCGGCGACGACGTGGACGATCCAGTCGTGGAGGGCCTCGAGCACCCGTCCTCCGCGGTCGATGGGGAAGGCGTGGAGGCGCAGGGTACCAGCCCGTTGCCCGACGACCGCTGGCCGGCCGGATCGGCGAGCGGTGGTACCGTCGCTGCCCGGGGGCGAACGACGGTGCCCCCGAGCGTCGCGTAGAGGAGCCAGCCCGGATGGCCAAGACCCTGGTCGTCGTCGAGTCGCCCGCGAAGGCGCGGACGATCGAGCGCTACCTGGGCGGCGGGTACACCGTCCGGGCCTCCTACGGGCACATCCGCGACCTGCCCAAGTCCAAGCTCGGCGTCGATCCCGAGCGGGACTTCGAGCCCGAGTACATCGTGCCGGAGGACTCCGAGCGTCACGTCGAGGAGCTCCGGCGCGCGCTCGCCTCGGCCGACGACCTCGTCCTGGCCACCGACTACGACCGGGAGGGCGAGGCGATCGCCTACCACGTGGCGGAGCTCCTCGGGGTCGACCCGAGCCGAGCGAAGCGGATCACCTTCACCGAGATCACCCGCGACGCGATCCTCGAGGCCGTCCAGCATCCGCGGACGATCGACATGCGCCTGGTCGACGCGCAGCAGGCCCGCCGCGTCCTCGACCGCCTCGTTGGGTACCGGATCTCGCCGCTGCTGTGGCGCAGGGTGCGCCCCGGCCTGTCGGCCGGTCGGGTGCAATCGGTGGCCCTGCGCCTGATCGTCGAGCGCGAGCGTGAGATCGAGGCGTTCCGCCCGACCGAGTACTGGAGCGTCGACGTCCGGCTGAGCCCCGAGGAGGACGAACGCCCCTTCCTCGCGCGGCTCGTGGCGATCCCCGATGGCCGCCTGGCCGCCTCGCCCGACAAGAAGGGGATCGTGCTGTCGAGCGAGGCGGAGACCGCCGTCCACGTCGATCGGCTGCGGGGGGGCGCCTACCGGGTCACCGGCGTCGAGCGCAAGGAGCGCAAGCGCTCTCCGGCGGCGCCGTTCACGACCTCGACCCTGCAGCAGGAGGCCGCTCGCAAGCTCGGGTTCTCCGCGCGCAAGACGATGTCGATCGCGCAGCGGCTCTACGAGGGCGTGGACCTGCCCGGGGAGGGGTCGGTCGGGCTGATCACGTACATGCGCACGGACTCCGTGAACGTGGCCGAGACGGCCCTGCGCGAGATCGCCGAGCTCGTTCGCGCGGACTTCGGGGAGGCCTACGCGTTGCGGTCGTTCCGTCGGTACAAGACGCGGTCGCGCAACGCGCAGGAGGCGCACGAGGCGATCCGACCGACCAGCGCGTTCCGCACCCCCCAACGCGTCGCCGCCGCCCTCGACCGGGACCAGCTGCGGCTGTACACCCTGATCTGGCAGCGGACGGTCGCGACGCAGATGGCCGACGCGCGTTTCGAACAGGTCGGGGTCGACATCGAGGCCCGAACCGAGGGCGGGACCTACGGGTTGCGCGCCACGGGGCAGACGCTCGTGTTCGACGGCTTCATGCGCGTCTACCGCGAGGGTCGCGACGACGAGCCCGACGAGGACGCCGAGTCGAGGCTCCCCGAGCTGTCGGCCGAGCAGGCCCTCCGTGCGATCGAGGTCCTGCCCGAGCAGCACTTCACGCAGCCGCCGCCGCGCTACACGGAAGCATCCCTCGTCAAGCGGCTCGAGGAGCTCGGGATCGGCCGGCCGTCCACGTACGCCTCGATCATCTCAACCCTGCTGGACCGAGGCTACGTGCGGCTCGAGGACCGTCGGTTCGTTCCCGAAGACGTCGGCGTGGTCGTGAACGACAAGCTCGTCGAGCACTTCCCCGACATCGTGGACGTCGCGTTCACGGCCCGCATGGAGGAGGAGCTCGACGAGATCGCCGAGGGCCAGATCCCCTGGACCCAGGTCCTGCACGAGTTCAACGGCCCGTTCGAGCGCGCTCTGGAGAAGGCCGAGCACGCCTTCGAGCGGTACGAGGAGGAGCTCGACGAGACCTGTCCGCTGTGTCCCGAGGAAGGTCGCGAGCCCGGCAAGCTCCAGGTGAAGCTCGGGCGCTACGGGAAGTTCATCGGGTGCACGAACTTCCCCGACTGCCGCTACATCCGCAACATGGACGGCTCGGAACGCCGCGAACCCGAGCTGCTCGACGAGACGTGTCCGGACTGCGGTCGGCAGCTCCAGCGGCGGATGGGTCGCTACGGGCCCTTCGTCGGCTGCAGCGGCTACCCCGAGTGCCGCTACGTCAAGAAGGAGCCGCCTCGCTCGACCGGGGTGACCTGTCCGCAGTGCCACCGCGGGGAGATCGTCGAGAAGCGGACGCGCTTCGGTGTGTTCTACGGCTGCGACCGTTACCCGGACTGCGACATGGCCTCGGGCAACCCGCCGGAGGCGGACCGACCCTGCCCGGAGTGCGGTTCGGTGCTGCTGCGCCGACCGAAGTCGCTCCGGTGCTGGAACTGCGGCGCGGAGCTCGACCTGGACTTCACCGTGACCAAGCCCGGCGACCCGGAGGCCGAGGCCGAGGCGCGGCGGGCCCGAGCGCAGGCGCGCGCGGCCCGGGCGGGCGGCGCCGCGAAGCGGCGGTCGACCGGCCGAGGCTCGGGCGGGTCGCGCCCGACGCGCGCCTCTGCGAGGACGAAGCGGTCCAAGGGGTAGGTCCGCGGTGACGACGTTCGCCGACGAGGTCGCCGCGCTCCGCGGTACGCGCTCGGCGACGCTCGCGGACCTGATCCGCCATCCGTCGTTCTCACGGCTCCTGGCCGCTCAGACGGTGTCGTCGATGGGCGACTGGGTCGGGTTCGTGGCCGTGACCTCGCTCGTGGCCCGACTGGGCGGCGGCTCGGCCGGCCTGGCCGTCTCCGGCGTCATGATCGCCCGGACCCTGCCGGCGCTGCTGTTCGGTCCGATCGCGGGCGCCCTGATCGACCGCCTCGACCGCAAGCGGCTGATGATCGTCGCGGACGTCGGGCGCGGGAGCCTCTACGCGTCGATGATCTTCCTCGACCAGCTCTGGGCGATCTTCGCCATCTCGTTCGTGATCGAGTGCCTGTCGCTCGTGTGGTCGCCCGCGCGCGACGCGTCGCTGCCGAACCTCGTGCCACGCCGTCAGCTCGCCAACGCGAACTCGATCGGTCTGGTGTCGACCTACGGGACGCTGCCGTTGGGGGCCCTGATCTTCACGGTCCTCGTGGGTCTGTCGGAATGGATGGGGGGGCGCGTCCCGATCGTGGGGGCGCGTCCCGAGGCCCTGGCCCTCCTGCTGGACGCCGGCACGTTCGCGTTCTCGGCGCTCATGGTCGCCCACATCCCGATCCCGGCCCCGTCGACGGCCACGCCGATCCGCCTCGACCTCACCCGCGTCGGTCGGGACATCGCCGACGGCGTTCGCTTCCTGCGGGAGGACTCGGTGGCCTCCGCGATGACGGGCGGGATCGTCGTCGCCTTCGCGGCCGTGGGGGCGGTGCTCGCGATCGGTCCCGTGTTCGTGGCCAACACGCTGGAGGCCGGGGCGTCGGGCTGGGGGATCATCGTGACGGCGTTCGGCGTGGGGATGGCGATCGGCATGGCGAGTTCGAACCATGCCGCTCGCGTGCTCGAGCGCGACCTCGTGTTCGTGGCGTCCCTGCTCATCGCGGCCGGCGTGCTGTTCCTGCTCGCCTCGATGCCGAACCTCGCCTGGGCGGCGGTTCTCACGGTGTGGCTCGGCGCCTTCTGCGGGAGCGCCTGGGTCAGCGGCTACACGCTGCTGCAGGAGAACGTCGCCGACGAGTACCGGGGGCGAACGTTCGGCTCGCTCACCGTCTTGGCTCGGGCGGCCCTGTTCCTGTCGCTGTCGGTCTTCCCAGCGCTCGCCGACCTGTTCGACCGGCTGAGCCGCCGGTTCCTCGACGGCGGGGATGTGCACGTCGGCGGCCAGCGCTTCGACCTGTCGGGCACGAGGCTCGCGCTGTGGGTCGCCGGCGTCGGGGTCGTGGCGGCGGGGATCACCACCCGGGGCCTGCTCAGGCGGTACCGTCTGTCCCGTCCCGTCCCGCTCCAGCTCGTGCCCAAACTCAAGCGACCGCCGGCGACCGGCTTGTTCATCGCCTTCGAGGGCGTCGAGGGCTCGGGCAAGGGCACCCAGGTTCGGCGCGCGGAGGCGTACCTGCGCGAGCACGGCCTGGACGTCGTCGTGACCCGTGAGCCGGGCGGTACCCCGGCGGGGGAACGGATCCGGGAGGTGCTCCTCGATCCCGCCACGGGGCACCTGGACGCCCGGGCCGAGGCGCTGCTGTTCGCCGCGAGCCGCGCCCAGATCGTGACGAGCGTGATCCGTCCGGCGCTGGCGGCCGGCAAGGTCGTGATCTGCGACCGCTACATCGACTCGTCGCTGGCCTACCAGGGCTCCGCCCGGGGCCTCGGCGAGTCCGACGTCCTCACCCTGAACGTGTGGGCGACGCAGGGCTTGTTCCCCGACCTGGTGTTGCTGCTGCACCTGGAGCCGGACAAGGGGCTCCTGCGCGCCGGCGACGCCCCCGATCGCATGGAGCTCGAGGGCGAGACGTTCCACGCGAAGGTGGCCGATGCCTACCTGCGGATCGCCGAGGAACATCCCGAGCGGTTCGTCGTGATCGACGCCGACCGTGACCCCGACGAGGTCTTCGTCGACGTCCGAGCGGCGCTCGACCGACGTTTGGCCGAGCGCGCCGAGGAGGGCTCCGCGGACGCGTGACGGCGTGGTGTGCGAGGCTCGGGGCGTGACCGAGCGCTCGCAGGCCGTTCCCCCTGTGCTCGCGCGCGTGCCCGGCCAGCCGACCGCCGTGGCGTTCCTCGCGGGCGCGGTCGCTCGACCCCACCACGCGTACGTCTTCGCCGGCCCGGAGGGATCCGGCAAGGCCATCGCCGCCCGGGCCTTCGTCGCCGCGCTCCTGTGCCGCGCGGGGGGGTGCGGTGCGTGCCGCGACTGCCGCCTCGCGCTCGACGACCGCCACCCGAACGGGTTCGTCGTGGAGCCCGAGGGGCGCGACATCCACGTCGACACGATCCGCCAGGAGGTCTGGCATCCCGCGTACCGCACCCCGGCCGAGCCCGGGCGCAAGGTGTTCGTCCTGCGGGAGGCCGACCGCCTGTCGCCCGCCGCCGCCGACACCCTGCTCAAGGTGCTCGAGGAGCCGCCGGCCGACGCGGTGTTCCTGCTGCTGTCGGCGCGGGCCTACGAGCTGCCGGAGACCGTGTGGAGCCGGTGCCACGCGGTGACGTTCGCGCCGCTGCCGGAGGGCTTCGTCGTGGACCGGCTGATCGAGGAGGGCGTGGCGCCGGAGCGGGCGCGCCTCGCGGCCCGGCTGACCGGGGGCAACCTCGGACGCGCCCGGCGGCTGGCGAACGACCCCGACGGGTCGGCCTTCCGCGACCTGGCGGCCCGTGCGCTCGAGCTCGCCGCGACCGGGCCGGCGGGGGCCCTCGCCGCGGCCGAGGCCGTGCTCGACGCGGCGGTCGCGTACCGCCGGGGCCTGCGGGCCGAGCTCGACGCGGAGCTCGCGCCCTTCCTCGACGAACGAGGCCGGCCCGAGGAGGCCTACCGCGGCGCCGTGCGGCGGATCGAGGTGCGGTTCCACCGTCGCGAACGACGCGCGGAGCGCGAGTACGTCGATCGGGTGCTGCTCGCCGCCTCCTCGATCCTGCGCGACCGGATCGCGGCCTGCCTGGGTGTGGGGTCCGAGCTCCTGATGAACCCCGACCGAGCGCCGGAGCCCGTCGGCTCGGTCCCCGCGGCCGTTGCGGCCCTCGCGAGCCTGGAGGCCGCCCGGGCGGAGCTCGCGGAGCAGATCAACCTGAACGCCCGGCTCGTGCTCGAGCAGGCCTTCCTGCTCACGGCCCCGACGGCGGTCGGCTGAACCCGCTCGAGGCGGATCGTCGCGGCCCCGGCCGCGGCCGGCTCGGTCCGACCCCCCGGCCATCGGGCCAAGGCCGTCCGCCCGATGCGGGGCGGGCCCTGGTCGTAGTACGGTCGGGGTCGCCGCGTCCGAAGGGGGCTTCGTGGGGCCGATCGACCGATTCACGCGCGACGAGGTGAGCGCTTGGGTCTGGTGGCCGGCCGCGCTCCTGCTGATCGTCGGGGTCGTGCTCACGGTCCCGGGCGAGCAGCGCGCCGTCGATCGACGGGAGCGTGAGGCGATCGCGGTCGCGCCGTCGGCGGTGGCCGGCGTGCTCGAGCCCATCCTCCTGGACGCGGGTCCCGACGGGGTGATCGAGGGCGCGGTGGCCGATCGGCTGCGCCTGGCCGCCGTCGAGCGGATCCTTACCACCGGCTGGGTGGAGGCGGTGCGGGTCTGGGGCGCGGACGGTCAGCTCCGTTGGTCGAGCGATCCCGGCGATCCCGTGGGGTCGGCGGAGGCGTTCAACGACGAGGAGCTCGCGCGGGCGCTGTCGTCGCCCGGGGGCGTGCACGCGGTGCGCAGCGAGCGCGACGTGCGCGGCGCCCAGGCCCCCGAGACGCTCGCCCGCTACGTGGCGACGACCGCCGGTGGCGCTCCGGCCGTCGTCGAGCTGAGCGCCCGGGTCGAGGCGATCGTCGGGGACGTCCGGTCGGACTGGATCCGCGCGCGGATCGTCCTGGGGATCGCGGCGCTGCTCGTGCTCGGCCTCGCGATCGCCGCGACCCGCGAGCCCGTCGCGCGGATCGGGGCCGGCGTGCCGTTCTACCCGACCTCCCTGCCGCCCGGGATGGAGCTCGTCGAGGCCGATCGCGACGAGGAGCGCGGACGGTTGCTCGGGCAGGTGCGGGAGCTCACGGAGGCGCTGCGCGCGAGCGAGGACGCTCGCAGGGGTCTCGAGGAGGAGCTGCGCCGGGCCAACGCGCAGCTCGCCACGCTGAGGGCGGCCCCCGGGCCTCGGCGCGCACCGTCGGTCCCCACGACCGGGTCCGCGCCCGCGCGGTCGGTCGCTCACGAGGACGTCGTGGTGATCCCCGAGGCCGACACGATCGACGAGCGGCCCGCGGCCGAGGGCGACGACGTCTTGGAGCGGCTCGTGGAACCGGTCTCGACATCGCGCGCGCCGGTCGAGGACCCGAGCGTCCTGCGGGCGCGGCTCGCCCACACGGCGGCGGCGAAGAAGCCCTGGTACCGGGCGGAGCGGCGTCGGCGCGAGGGCGACGGTTGACCCCGGCGGCGGCGGCCGGGGTCCGGGTGAGGAGCGCGCGAGCAGCCAGGAGCGGGGGCGGCCTCACCTATACTGAGCTCCCGCCGCCGGAGTAGCTCAGTGGCAGAGCAACCGCCTCGTAAGTGGTAGGTCATGGGTTCGAATCCCATCTCCGGCTCTCAAGCCCACGACGGTCGGCGGGGCGCGGTTGCCGCCCAGGGGTTCGGTTGCGACAATCCCCCGGCGATGGCGGCTCGGCGGCTCGTTGCGATCCTGCTCGGCGCCTCGGGCGTGCTCGCGCTCGGCGCCGTACCCGCGTGGGCGCAGGTGGTCGTCGACCCCACGGTCACGCCGGCTCCGAACCGCAGCGGCCTGGGCCCGCTCGTCGGGCCGGTGACCATCGCGGCGATCTTCGCCGTGATCGCGGCGCTCGTCGTCCTCGTGATCGCCCTCGCGTACCTGCGGTTCGCCCCGCGGTTCTCCCGCGATGAGGAAGCCGTGAAGGTCGTGCCCGCCGACCGGATCGTGCCCGGCAGGGAGCCGCCTCGTCGGGCCGTCGATCTGTCGAAGGCCGCGCCGATCGTCGTGGAGCCGCCGAAGGTCCCCGCGCTCTCGGGCACCGCCTCCGGGGGCGCGCAGGCGCCCGCCGCTGCGGCCGCGCCGTCGACCCCGCCCGCGGCCGCGCCGTCGACCCCCGCGGCCGCGCCGGCGGCCCCCGAGCCGGTTGCCGCCGCGCCGACCCCCGCTGCGCCGACCCCCGCTGCGCCGACCCCCGCCGCGCCGACCCCCGCTGCGCCGACCCCCGCCGCTCCGGCGGTCCCCGACGTCGAGGTGACGATGGACCAGGAGGTCTACGAGCGCACGCTCGCCGAGCTCCTCGAGCAGGGGACCGATCGACGGATCGCCGAGGGCCGCGCGCGCCGCGCCGGCATGATCGCTGCGAAGAAGAAGGCGGCGGCGGAGTAGCCGCGGCGCGGCCGATGGTCGGTGCGGGCCTCGATTGGTCGATGGGGGCGAAGGCCCCGCTGCTCGCCGACTGGGAGCTGGCGCTTCGCGTCGGCCGACGGGTCGGCGGGCCGGGTCCCCGGGTACCGCCGGCCGAGCGCGTCCGGATCAACGAGGAGCTGAACGAGCTCGTCCACCTGGCGGAGGATCTCGTCGCCGGGTTCACCGGGCTGCAGCCCGGTCGCACGCCGGCCCGCGCGTGGGTGATGGGCCGCGGCGACTGGGTCCGTCGGAACCTCCTCGGCCTGCAGCGGATGCTCGAGCCCCTCGCGGCCCGGATCGTCCGGCGGCGCCCCGAGCGCTCCGCCCTCGCGCGGGCCGCGCTCGGCGGGCAGGTCGGGGCGCTCCTCGGCTACCTCGCGCGGCGCGTGCTCGGACAGTTCGACGCGTTCGCGCCGCCCGACGACGAAGGGCTGCTGTACTTCGTCGGGCCGAACCTCATCGAGGTCGAGCAGCGGTTCGGCGTCTCGCCCCGTGACTTCCGACTGTGGGTCGCGATCCACGAGGTCACCCATCGGGTCCAGTTCGCCGCAGCGCCCTGGCTGCGCACGCGTCTGGAGGAGCTGATCGACGGGTACCTCGCCGCCGTGCCGCTCGATGCCGGCGCGCTCGGGGAGCACCTGCGTCGGATCGTGGAGGAGGTGCTCGTCGAGCGGCGCGACCGATCCCCGCTCGCGCTGCTGCTCACGCCGGAGCAGCGCGCGGTCGTGGAGCGGGCCCAGGCGCTCATGTCGGTCCTCGAGGGGCACGCGAGCTACGTGATGAACGAGGTCGCCGCCGGTCGCGTGGACGACCTGCCGAGGCTGCGACGGGCGCTCGCGGCCCGTCGGCGCACCGGCGGGCCGGAACGCGCGCTCCAGCGCGCGATCGGCCTGGACCGCAAGATCCGTCAGTACGACGTCGGCGAGCGCTTCGTCAGAGAAGTCGCGCGCCGCGCCGGGATGGGCGGGGTCAACCTCGTGTGGCGCGAACAGGCCAACCTGCCGTCCGGAGACGAGGTCGCCGACCCGGCGCGCTGGTTGGCCCGGGTCGGGGGGTGAGGCCGTGGCGCCGCGGCGGTCGCTCGCTCGGCCGCCCGCGGTGGCGCGGGTGCTCCAACGGATCGTCGAGACCGCTCGGACGCACGATCAGTTCCGAGCCGGCGAGACCGTGCTCGTGTCGGTCTCGGGCGGTCCCGACTCGATGTGCCTGCTCGAGTCGCTCGTGCGTCTGCGACGGCTGTTCAAGATCCGTCTGACCGTCCTGCACGTCGACCACGGGCTGCGCCGCGGCGCCGGGAAGGAGGCCGCGTACGTACGACGCGCGTGTCGACGCCTGGGCGTCCCGTTCCACGGGTGGGTCGCCGAGGGCGGTCCCGGTCGTGGCGCGTCGGTCGAGGCGTGGGCGGCGGCCGAGCGGCGCCGCGCCGCGGCTGCGGTCGGCCGACGGGTCGGGGCGGACGTCCTCGCGGAGGGGCACACCCTCGACGACCAGGCGGAGACGGTGCTGCTGAACCTCATCCGAGGCAGCGGCCTGGAGGGGCTCGCCGGGATCGCGCCGCGGCTGGGGGAGCGCCCCGGGACCATCACGGTGCAACCGCTCCTCGCGGTGCGCCGCGACGAGGTGGAGGCGTTCTGCCGTTCGCTCGGTCTGCGTCCGCGGCGCGACCCGATGAACGAGGACCGGCGGCTGCTCCGTGCGGCGATCCGCCACGAGCTGCTGCCGGCGATCGAGCGAGCGGTCGGTCGCGACGTCCGCGCGCCGATCGCTCGCACGGCCGACCACCTGCTCGCCGACCGCGAGGCCCTCGATCGCGCGGGCGCCGAGGCCTACCGCCGCGTGGCCCGCGAGGTGGCGGGCGGCGTCGTGCTCGACGCCGGGGCGCTCGCGGCCCTCGACCCCGCGATCGCGAGCCGCGTCGTCCGCCTCGCGGCGTACCGCTCGTTGCCGCCGGACGCGCCGTCGCCGTGGGCACACGAGGCGATCGCCGCGGTGCTGGACCTCGCGCGCGGCCGCCCGGGTCGACGTCGGGACCTCCCCGGCGGGCTTCGCGCCGTGCGCGACCGCGGGGCGGTCGTCATCGGCACCGCGCCCGCGGTCGGACATCGGTAGACTCGCCGCCACCGTGGAGGCCTACGGGTCCGAGATCGATCGGGTCCTCATCACCGCCGAGGAGATCGAGACCAGGCTCGCCGAGCTCGGCGAGGCGATCACGCGGGACCACGCCGGGCAAACGCTCCTGTTGATCGGCGTGCTGAAGGGCGCGTTCGTCGTGATGGCGGATCTGTCGCGCCACATCAACCTGCCGCTCGAGTTCGACTTCATGGCGGTCTCCTCCTACGGGGCCGCGACGAAGACGAGCGGGGTCGTGCGGATCCTCAAGGACCTCGACCACGACATCGAGGGGCGCGACGTGTTGATCGTCGAGGACATCGTGGACTCGGGGCTCACCTTGAACTACCTGTTGAAGAACCTCCAGGCGCGCCGTCCGGCCTCCCTGGAGGTCGCCGCCCTCCTGCGCAAGGAGGGGATCCAAGAGGTCGACATCGACATCCGATACGTCGGGTTCGACATCCCGCCGGAGTTCGTCGTCGGCTACGGGCTCGACTACGGTGAGCGGTTCCGCAACCTTCCGTTCGTGGCGACGCTCAAGCCCTCCGCGTACGCGTGAGCCCTCCGCGTGGGCGTGAGGATCCGGCTCACCGCACGCGTCCCTGGGGGTGCGGTCGCTGCGGCCGGCCGCCCCCGTTGCGCCGCCTGCGGACCCCGGTCCTTCGCAGGGAGCAAGAGGCGGCCGAACGGCCGTTCTTCCGCGTCGGGGGCCGGTGCTACCATCCGGCCTCGGGCCGGGAGCGTCCCCCGCCGGCCCGCCGTTGGGTGTATGCGGACCGCGATCCGCAACGGCCGGCGACCCCGAGGAGTGCGAACCTGGCGAGGCCCGATCCGCGGTTGCGGCAGATCCTTCGGACCCCGATGCCGTGGGTCCTCCTGGCCACGACGACCCTCGTGTTGGTGGTCTCGCTGCTGGATCGCGCGGGGCGCGATCGCGACCTGACCTTCAGCGCGTTCCAGCGCGAGGTCGAGGCCGGCGAGGTCGCCGAGGCGACGCTGCACGAGGGCGATCAGACGATCACCGGGCGCCTGCGCGACGGGACGCCGTTCCGATCCGCCTACGCGGCGGCCTCCGCCGACGACGTTCAGCGTCTCCTCGCTCGGGCCGGGGTCGAACACGACGTCGACCCCCCGCGGACGAACGCCCTCCTCGGTCTCGCCCAGGTCGTGCTGCCGACGCTGCTCGTGATCGCGGCGCTCGCCTGGCTCCTGAACCGCAGCCAGGGCGGCGGTCGCGTCATGCAGTTCGGCCGCAGCCGCCACAAGGTCGTCGCGAAGGATCAGCCGAAGACGAGCTTCGCCGACGTCGCCGGGCTGGACGAGGCGATCGAGGAGCTGGCGGAGGTCAAGGACTTCCTGCAGCACCCGGCGCGGTTCCGCGCGATGGGGGCGAAGATCCCCCGCGGCGTGCTGCTGTTCGGGCCGCCGGGCACCGGCAAGACGCTCCTGGCACGAGCGGTGGCCGGCGAAGCGGGCGTGCCGTTCTTCTCGATCAGCGGCTCCGACTTCGTCGAGATGTTCGTCGGGGTGGGCGCAGCCCGGGTGCGCGACCTGTTCGACCAGGCGAAGGCCGCCGCACCGTCGATCGTGTTCATCGACGAGATCGACGCGGTGGGGCGCCAGCGGGGCGCCGGGCTCGGGGGCGGCCACGACGAGCGGGAGCAGACGCTGAACCAGCTGCTCGTCGAGATGGACGGCTTCGATCAGCGCACGACCGTGATCTTGATGGCGGCGACGAACCGACCCGACATCCTCGATCCGGCGCTCCTGCGGCCGGGCCGGTTCGATCGCCAGATCGTGGTGGACCGGCCTGACCTGGAGGGGCGGAAGGCGATCCTGCGGGTGCACGCGCGAGGCAAGCCGTTCGAGCGCGACGTCGACCTCGACGTGCTCGCGCGACGCACGCCGGGGTTCACGGGGGCCGACCTGGCGAACGTCGTGAACGAGGCGGCCCTGCTCGCGGCCCGCCGCTCGCGCAGAGCGATCTCGATGCGCGAGCTCGAGGAGGCCGTGGATCGGGTGATGGCGGGACCGGAGCGGCGCAGCCGCATCATGGACGAGCGCGAGCGCCTCCTGATCGCCTACCACGAGGGCGGCCACGCCCTCGTGGCCCACGTGCTGCCGAACACCGACGAGGTGCACAAGATCACGGTGATCCCGCGCGGACGGGCGCTCGGGTACACGCTGACGCTGCCCGAGCAGGACCGGTTCCTGATGACGCGCGAGCAGATGCGCGACGAGCTCGCGATGCTGATGGGCGGGCGCGTGGCCGAGGAGCTCACGGCCGGCGACGTCACCACCGGTGCGGCCGACGACATCGAGCGGGCGACGAAGTTGGCACGCCAGATGGTGACCGAGTACGGGATGAGCGACGCGATCGGCCCGCGCACCCTCGGGCACAAGGCGGGGGAGGTGTTCCTCGGCCGCGACCTCGCGTCGGCTCCCGACTACTCCGACGCCGTGGCCTTCGAGATCGACCAGGAGGTTCGCCAGCTGATCGACGAAGCCCACGACGTCGCGCTGGAGATCCTCACCCAGCACCGCGACAAGCTCGACGAGATCGCGAGGCTGCTGCTGGAGCGCGAGACCCTCGACCGGGAGGAGGTCGAGCGGGTCTTCGCCGACGTCGAGCGGCGAGCTCCTCGGGCGCCGGAGGTTCGGGGCGCGGGCCTCGCGGTTTCCCGCCAGGCGGCCCGGCGCGAGGCGACTCCCCCGCCGACGCTGCGGTGATGGCGGTGGCGGCGACCGATCGCTGGGCGACGTTCGACTGCTACGGCACGCTCATCGACTGGAACCGCGGCCTGCGCACGGCCCTCGCCGCGCTGTGGCCGGAGGCCGACGCGGACCACCTCCTCGCGCGCTACCACGAGATCGAGCCTCGGGTGCAGGCCGGTCGGGGCGTCTCCTACCGGCAGGTCCTGGCCGAGACGCTCACCCGCCTCGCCGAGGCGGAGGGACTCGTCGTTCCGGCCGGGCGGGGCGACGCGCTCGGGGCGTCCCTGCCGTCGTGGCCGCCGTTCCCCGAGACCGCGGCGACCCTCGCCGCGCTCCGCGAACGGGGGTGGCGGCTCGGGGTCCTGTCGAACACCGACCCGGCGTTCCTCGACGCCTCGCTCGCGGTGATCGGGGTTCCGGTCGACGCGCGCGTCGTTGCCTCCCAGATCGGTTCCTACAAGCCGGCCGTCGCGCACTGGGACCGGTTCTTCCGCCGAACCGGTGCCGACCGCACGCGCCACGTCCACGTCGCGGCCTCGTTGTTCCACGACGTCGAGCCCTGCGCCGCCCTCGGCCTCCGGTGCGTGTGGATCAACCGGGAGGGGGAGGTGAGCGACGTTCCCCGGTCCGGGGAGCTCCCGGACCTTCGGGGCCTTCCGGACCTGCTCGAGCGGCTCGTCCCGGCCTGAGGCGTTCGCCCCCGCCCGCCCTAGACTGCCCTCGGTGGAGCCGCCGGACCTGGACGCGTACGCGACGCTCGGGGTCGACGAGCGGGCGTCCGCCGAGGAGATCCGGCGGGCCTACCGTCGGCTGGCCCGCGCGCTGCATCCGGACGCGAACCCGGGCGACGCCGCCGCCGCCGAGCGATTCCGACGGGTCGCTCGTGCCTATGGCGTGCTCGGCGATCCGCTCCGGCGCCTGCGTTACGACCGCGCGCGCGGCGGCGCCGGCCCGCGGGCGGCCCGCTACGGTCCCCCGCCGTCGGGGAACACGGTCGTGCGCGGTCCCCGAGCCCACCCCGCGCACCGCTCCCGCCCCGCCGCGCCTCCGACGCCCCGCCGCGATCGCGACGAGTGGCGGTTCCTCGCCGGGGTCGCGCGCTGGGCCGCGGTCGCGGTCGTGTCGACGCTGCTCGCCCTCGCGATCGTCGCCGCCGTCCTGTCCGCCGAGGGCCCGCGGTCGCCCGTGGACGATCCGGTCGGCTCTCCCGGCGGCACGGGCTTCTGCCGAACCGTGGACGGCTGGGTGGCGTGCCGCCTCGTCGAGGTTCGTGGTGGCTGAGGCGGGCAGCCACGTCGGGGACCGGGAGGGGTAGCATCGCGGACCATGGATCGGGAGAAGATCGAGCGCGGCGTGCGCCTGATCCTCGAGGGGATCGGCGAGGATCCCGAGCGCGGAGGTCTCCGCGGCACGCCGGCCCGGGTGGCGCGGATGTACGAGGAGGTCTTCTCCGGGATCGGCCAGGACCCTGCGGAGCTCGTCACCGTCGTCGACGGCGCCGACTTCGACGAGATGATCATGGTCCGCGACATCCCCCTGTACTCGTTCTGCGAGCACCACCTCGTGCCGTTCAACGGCAGGGCGCACGTGGCCTACATCCCGAACCGCTCCCAGCAGATCACGGGCCTGTCGAAGGTCGCCCGCGTCGTCGACGTCTTGGCGCGTCGCCCCCAGGTCCAGGAGCGCCTCACGACGGAGATCGCCGACACGCTCGACCGAGCGCTGTCCCCGCGCGGGGTGTTCGTCGTGATCGAGGCCGAACACCTGTGCATGACGATGCGCGGCGTGAAGAAGCCGGGGAGCGTGACGGTGACCTCGGCGGTGCGGGGCCTGTTCCGCACCGACGCGCGCACGCGCCAGGAGGCGATGGACCACATCGGGATGCGCCGATAGGCCCTCGGCGCCGCGGAGCGGACCCGACGTACGATGCGTCCATGGAAGGCCCCGTCTGGCGGTGCCGAGCCCATGAGCTCCGATGCGGCGGCCGCACCCTGCTGATGGGGGTCCTGAACGTGACGCCGGACTCCTTCAGCGACGGCGGCGCGTTCCTGGACCCGGAGGCGGCGGTGGCCCAGGGCGTGCGGATGGCCGAGGAGGGCGCCGACGTGCTCGACGTCGGCGGGGAGTCCACCCGGCCCGGCGCCGACGAGGTGCCGGTCGACGTCGAGCTCGACAGGGTCGTCCCCGTGATCGAGCGATTGGTCAAGGAGATTGACCGTCCCATCAGCGTGGACACGCGTCGTGCCATCGTCGCACGCGCGGCGATCGAGGTCGGAGCCTCGATCGTGAACGACGTCACGGCGGCTCGCGATCCCGAGATGCTGACCCTCGTGCGCGACACGGGCGCCGGGCTCGTGCTGATGCACATGCTCGGAGAGCCCAAGACGATGCAGGTCGACCCCCGCTATGACGACGTCGTGGGGGAGGTCCGATCGTTCCTCGCGGATCGCATCGGCGCCGCGGTCGCCGCCGGCGTACCGCGCTCGAGCCTGTGCGTCGATCCGGGGATCGGGTTCGGCAAGACCCTGGAGCACAACCTGCTGCTGCTGCGCGCGATCGGGACGTTCCGCGAGCTCCGGGTGCCCGTGCTCGTCGGTCCTTCCCGCAAGCGCTTCATCGGCGAGCTGACCGGCGTCGAGAACCCCGCGGAACGTCTCGAGGGCACGGCCGGGGCGGTCGCCTGGTGCGCGGCGCAGGGCGTCGACGTCGTGCGCGTCCACGACGTCGGGGCGATGCGCCGCGTCGTCGACGTCGTGGACGCGATCGCGCGAAAGGGACGTCGGTGAACAGCACCGGGGTCGTCTCGACCGCGACCGGACCCGTTCGGTTCCTGGAGGCGGGACGGGGGCCGGCGGTGCTGCTCCTGCACGGGTTCCCGCTGTCGTCGGCCGCCTGGGGCGGGCTCGTGCCCGCGCTCGCTCGGGACCACCGCGTCGTCGCGCCGGACCTGCCGGGGACGCCGGCCTCCCCGCTCGAGGCCGACGGGGCCCCCGATCTCACGACGCAGGCGCGGGCGATGCGAGAGCTCCTCGACCGGCTCGCGATCGGGCGCGTCGCGATCGTCGGGCACCTCCACGGAGGTGGTCTCGCGCAGCTCCTCGCCTTCGAGGATCCGCGCGTCGCGGCGCTCGTCCTGCTGCACCCGATCGCCTTCGACGCCTGGCCGGAGCCGCCCGTCCGGGCGCTCGCAGCCGCCGACCCCGCCGCGGTGGATCCCGCGGCGGTCGTGGCGGAGCTGCTCCGCGCGGCCGCGGGTCCGACGCCCCCAACCGGCGACCTGGTCCGCGTCGTCACCGCGTCGTGGAGCGGTCCGGGGGGTGCCGAGGCCCTCGTTCGGGCAGCCCGGGCGCTCGACGGCCGCGGGCTGGAGGCCGCGACGACGGCCTTCGCCGATCGCGACCTCCCGACCCTGATCTTGTGGGGGGAGGCGGATCCGTTCGCTCCCACCGAGCTCGCCGAGCGCCTCCACGACGCGATGCCCTCGTCCTCGCTCGGCCTCCTGCCGGGCGTCGGGCGCCTCCTGATGGACGAGGCGGGGCCGACCGTGACGACGCTCGTGGTCGGCTGGCTGGGGTCGCGCTACCTCGGGCGCCGGCACGTGCACCCCGAGGCTCCGGCGCTCGTCGAGCTCGGACGCCGGCCCCCGTGGGCGGAGGACCCCGCCCTCGTCGAGGAGGACGACCCACCGGTCCGCTACGACCCGACGCAGCAGGAAGTGGGGCCGAGCGCGTGAACGCTCGCCTCGAGCTGCGCGGGATCCGTGCGAGCGGGCGGCACGGCGCCCGCCCCGGGGAGAAGGACGCGCCGCAGCCCTTCGTCGTGGATCTCGCGCTCGAGCTCGGGGTAGCCGAGGATCGGCTCGGTGCCACGGCGGACTACCGCGGGCTCGTCGAGCGCGTGCGGCGGGTCGTCGAGGAGGGCTCGTTCGACCTCATCGAGACGCTCGCCGATCGGATCGCCGAGGCCGTCATCCAGACGCCGCCCGTGCGCCGCGTCCGCGTCGCCGTGCACAAGCCGAACGCCGCGCGGCGGCTCGGGGTCGACGACGTGGTGGCGGTCGCCGAACGCGACGAGCCGTGAGGCGTCGCGCCTTCCTCGGGCTCGGGTCGAACCTCGGCGACCGGCTCGCGAACCTCCAGCGCGCGGTCGCGCTCCTCGCCTCGACCCCGGGGATCGAGGTCGTGGCCTCCTCGCGCGTGTGGGAGACGGAGCCGGTGGGGGGGCCGCCCCAGCCCGAGTACCTGAACGCCGTGGTCCTCGTCAGGACCGAGCTGGAGCCCGACGATCTGCTCGCGGCCGCCCAGGGGGTGGAGGCGGCCCTCGGCCGAACGCGGGGGGTCCGGTGGGGCCCCCGGACGATCGACGTCGATCTCCTCCTGATCGACCGAGTGGCCCTCGACCGTCCCGACCTGACGGTCCCGCACCCGCGGCTGCTGGAGCGCGCCTTCGTCCTGCTGCCGCTGCTCGAGCTCGAGCCCGATCCGGTCCTGCCCGACGGCCGCCGCGTCCTCGACCAGCCCGTGCCGGGCGGCGGGGCCCGGCCGGTGGCTCCCGCGTTGGAGGTTCCGGGCGGATGAACGTGTGCCTGCGCTGCGACTGGACGGGTGAGGGCGGGCCGAGCTGCCCGCGCTGCGGCGTCCGGGTGTTCCGAGAGACGCCGGTCCGGCGCCGCCCTCCGGCCGTCGCAGCGCCCACGCCCGCATCGCCCACGCCGCCGGCCGCCGGGACCCCGGCCGGCCGGCGTCCAGGACCCGCCGGCGCGGCGCTCGGCCTGGCGCTCGTGCTCGTGGCGTCGGTCCTCGCGTCGGTCCTCGTGACGCGAGCGTCTCCGCGCGGCGAGCCGGCGCCGCGCGCCGTCGCGCCGATCCCTCGGCTGAGCGGGACGCTCGTGTACGCGCGGCTCGGCAGCTCCGACCGGGTCCAGCTGTGGGGGTGGGACCTGCAGACCGGCCAGGTGCGTCCCGGTCCGATCGTGCCGCGCCCTGTGGAGCTCGTCGCTGCGGCGCGGGTCGCCCCGGACGCGCTTGCGCTGACCTGGCGCGAGGGGGACGGTCTGCGCGCCGGCCTGCTACGGAGCCTGGATCCCGCTGCCACGCCGGAGCCGCTGCTGCGCGGCGACCTGGTCGGTTGGGGGGACGGCGGCGCGGGGCTCAGCGTCGTGCGGATCGAGCCGACCTCGGGGTGTCGCCGTCGGGTCGTCGTCCGCGGGCTGCGGCTCGCGCCCCGACTCCTCGAGCGACCGCTTCGGGCTCGGATCTGCGGAGGTGTTGAGGCGATCGGACGCGCCGGTGCCGTCACCTACCTCACGGTGCGGGAGCCCGATCGGGTCCGCGTGGTCTACGCCGCCGAGCACGAGCTGCGCACGGTCCTGGACGGTTACGCCCTGGCCTCGGTCTCGTGGGCGAGCGATCTCCTCGTACGCCCCGTCGGGGCAGCGCCCCCCGTCGCGCCTGCGGGTCGCGATCCCTCGCCGCCCCCTGATCCCTCGCTCGTCCCACAGGCCAGTGTCGCCTACCACGCCTCGTCGGTCGCCGACCGGGAGGCTGAGCCCCTGCCCTATCGGGAGCCGTTCGCCCTGGAGCGGGTGCTCGCCTGGTCGCCGGATGCGTTCCGCGCGCTCGTGCTCGGACGGATCGGGGGCGAGCGGGGGCTCGTCGCTCTCGACACCGCCCCGGGCGACGGGCTCCGGCCGCCCGTGATGCTCGCCGCGGTCCGAAGCCCCGCCTCCGAGGTCTGGGGGACCTTCGCGGCCGACGGCACGGCGATCGTCGTCGGGGACGGGCGGGTCCTGCTCGTGAGCGGCCGGCGCGTCCTGTCGCTCCCGCCGCCTGCCGGCGCCCCGCTGCCCGACGGGCCGATCGCCTGGATCGGCTGAGGGATACTCGACCCATGGACGTCGCCGTGATCGGCGCGGGCCGGGTCGGCACGGCGCTCGGGGTGCTCCTCGCTCTCGCCGGCCACCGCATCGTCGCGGCGGCCGGACGCTCGGCGACGCCGGGACGCGTCGCCGAGCACCTGCCGGGGGTCCCCGTCACCGACCCGCTGACCGCGGCCTCCCGGGCGACCCTCTCCCTCCTCGCGGTGCCCGACGACGCGATCGAGCCGGTGTGCCGAGCCCTCGCGCCGGGGCTCGCCCCCGGGACCTGGGTCGCGCACGTCTCCGGCGCCACGGGGCTGGACGCCTTGGTCGCCGCCGTCGAGGTCGGCGCCCGACGCCTCGCCGTTCACCCCCTGCAATCGGTGCCGACCGTCGCCGACGGCCTGGCGCGGATCCCTGGCTCGGCGATGGCGGTGACCGCCGAGGACGAGGAGGGCGTCGAGCTCGGGACCCGCCTCGCGCGCGACGTCGGGTGCCGGCCCTTCCGGCTCGCCGACGAGCACCGCGCGCTCTACCACGCCGCCGCGGTGTTCGCCTCGAACCACCTCGTCGTGACGAGCGCGGCGGCCGAGCGACTGTTGCGAGCTGCGGGGATCGACGATCCGCTCGCCGCGATGCTTCCGCTGCAGCGCGGAACGCTGGACAACGTCGCTCGTCTCGGTCCGGTGGCCGCGCTCACCGGACCCGCTCTGCGCGGCGACGCCGGCACGATCGCGCGCAACCTCGCCGCCCTCACCGCGGAGGCCCCCGACGAGGTCCCCGTCTACGTGGCGATGGCGCGCCGAGCGCTCGATCTCGCGGTCGACGCCGGCCGGCTCGACCGGGACGCTCGGGCCGCCGTCGAGGACGTCTTGCGCCGGTGGAGGTGATCCGAGGCGCCGAGGCGCTCCGCCGCCTGGTCGACGAGCGGCGGGCGGCGGGAGACCGGATCGGGTTCGTGCCGACGATGGGGGCGCTCCACGCCGGGCACCGCTCGCTCCTGCGTCGGGCCCGCGGCGAGCGCGAGACGGTGGTCGCATCGATCTTCGTGAACCCGCGGCAGTTCGGCCCCGACGAGGACCTCGACCGCTACCCGCGCGACGAGCCGGCCGATCTGGCGGTGTGCCGCGCCGAGGGGGTGGACCTCGTGTTCGCGCCGCCCGTCGAGGAGGTCTACCCGCCGGGGGTCGCGCTCGTTGAGCCCGATCCCGGCCCGGTCGGCGAGCTGTTCGAGGGTGCGGCGCGGCCGGGGCACTTCCGCGGGGTCCTCACGGTGGTGTACCGCCTCCTCGAGGTCGTCGGGCCGTGCGCGGCGTACTTCGGCGAGAAGGACGCGCAGCAGCTCTTCCTCGTCCGCCGGATGGCGGCCGAGCACGGTCTTGCGGTGGAGGTCGTCGCCTGCCCGACGGTTCGCGAGCCCGACGGGCTCGCGGCCTCGTCGCGCAACGCCTACCTCACGCCCGAGGAGCGGGAGCAGGCCGGGTGCCTGTTCCTCGCGCTCGCCGAGGCGGCCGAGCTCGCTCGCAAGGGCGAGACCGACGCCCACGTGCTCGTCGCCGCGATGGCCCGCGAGGTCGGCGCGGCGCCCCTGGCGCGGATCGACTACGCCGCCGTCGTCGACGACGCGACGTTCCTGCCGATCGCGCTCGTCGATCGGCCAGCGCGCGCGATCGTGGCGGCGCGGTTCCCCAGCGCCCGCCTGATCGACAACCTGCTCCTGCCCCCACCGGGGGGCTGAGCGCTCGGGTTGTCGGCCCCGGCCGCGGTCGGGGACGATGCGACCGCCTATCGCCCCCCGGGAGGGAAGGAAGGGATGCTGCTCGCGGCCGACGTCGGCAACACCGAGACCGTGCTCGGCGTCTTCGACGGCACGACCCTGGCGCACACCTGGCGGCTGTCCACGCGCTCCGAGCGCACCGCCGACGAGCTCGCGCTCCTGCTCGACGGCCTGCTCGCGCACGGAGGCCTCCGCCTGGGCGAGGACGTGACGGCGCTCGTCGTCGCCTCGGTTGTCCCCGACGTCACCGCTGCCCTGCGCGAGCTCGCCGAACGCCTGCTCGGGGTCCCCCCGACGGTCGTCGGTCCCGGCACCCGCACCGGGGTGCCCATCCTCACCGACAACCCCCGCGAGGTCGGGGCGGACCGGGTCGTGAACACGCTCGCGGCGTTCACCCCGCTTCGGCGGTCCGACGATCGTCGTGGACTTCGGCACGGGCACGACCTTCGACGTGATCTCCGAGCGCGGTGAGTTCCTCGGGGGGGTGATCGCGCCGGGGATCCAGGTGAGCGCCGCCTCCCTCGTCGCCCGTACCGCTCGGCTCACGCGCGTCGACCTCGCCGCACCGCGATCCGCGATCGGCCGCAACACGGTCGAGGCGATGCAGTCCGGGCTCGTCTTCGGGACGGCCGGAGAGGTCGACGGGATCGTCGAGCGGATCCGCGAGGAGCTCGGGGCGCCCGCGGCGACCGTGGTGGCGACCGGGGGGCTCGCGCCGGTCGTGATCCCGCACTGCCGCACGGTCGATCGCCATGAGCCCTTCCTCACCCTCGAGGGCCTTCGGCTCGTACACGAGCACGCGGGAAGCGCCGATGAGTGAGGACGAGCGGGCGCCGGGCGGGCGGGAGGCCGCGGTCCTCGCGGCCCGGCGCGCGAGCCTCGAGCGGCTGCGCGCCGCGGGCATCGAGCCCTTCGCGCTCGACCTGCGCTCGGCGCTCGGCGTGCGCGAGCCCACGCCGCTCGCCTCCGTGCGCGCCGCCTTCGCGGGCCTCGGTCCCGACGTGCTCACCCCCGAGCGCCGCACCGTCGCCGGACGCGTCGTGCTCGCGCGCGACCTCGGGCGCCTGCGGTTCCTCGTGCTCCGCGACCGTACCGGCGACCTCCAGGTCGTCGCCGGCGAGGACACCGCGCGGTTCGGTCTGCTCGCCGAGGTCGACCTCGGCGACATCATCGGGGTGACGGGCCGCGTCGGCACGACCCGCCGGGGGGAGCTGAGCGTCTTCGCGGAGGCCTGGGCGATGCTCACGAAGGCGCTCCGGCCCCTGCCGGAGAAGTGGCATGGCCTACGCGACCCCGACCTGCAGCAGCGCCGGCGCTACCTGCACCTGATCACCGACGAGACGCCGCGCCGCCACGTCCTCGCCCGCGCCGCGGTCCTCAAGGCGCTTCGGTCGGTGCTGGACCGCCAGGGCTACGTCGAGGTCGAGGGGCCCGTGCTCCAGCCGACGGCCGGCGGCGCGATGGCGCGCCCGTTCACGACGTTCCACCACGCCCTCGGGATCGAGCTGAAGCTCCGGATCTCCCTCGAGCTGTACCTCAAGCGCCTGCTCGTCGGCGGCCTGGAGCGCGTCTACGAGATCGGGCGGAACTTCCGCAACGAGGGGATCGACCGGGATCACCTGCCGGAGTTCACGATGCTCGAGGCCTATCGGGCGTGGGTGGACTACGAGGCGATGATGGAGCTGTCGCAGACCCTCGTCGTCGAGGCCGCGCGCGCGGTGAACGGCATCGTCGGCCGCGCTCCCGACGACCTCGTGCTTCCCGTCCGGGGTCGCGAGGTCGACCTCACCCCGCCCTTCGAGCGGATCACCGTCCTGGGCTCGGTCTCCGAGGCCGTGGGGGAGGAGGTGCGCCTGGATCGCCCCGACCTCGCCGCCCTCGCCGAGCGCCACGGCGTCGAGGTCGCGCCCGCATGGGGGCCGGGCAAGATCGTGCAGGAGCTGTTCGAGGCCCTCGTCGAGCCGACGATCGTGCGGCCGACGTTCGTGTGCGACTTCCCCCGCGAGGTCTCGCCCCTCGCGCGTCCGCACCGGGATGATCCGTCGCTCACGGAGCACTTCGACCTCGTCGCCGGCGGCATCGAGCTCGTGACGGCGTTCTCGGAGCTCACCGACCCGATCGAGCAACGCGAACGGTTCGAGCTCCAGCAGCGGCTGAAGGAGGCGCTGGGCGGACAGGCGCATCCGCTCGACGAGGATTTCTTGCGTGCCCTCGAGCACGGGATGCCGCCGGCCGGTGGTCTGGGGCTAGGGGTCGACCGCCTGTTGATGCTCCTCACCGACGCGCCGAGCCTGCGGGACCTCGTGATGTTCCCCGCCCAGCGCCCGGCGTCGCCCCCGGATCAGCCGGTCGGCTGAGGATCGGTCCGCGCCGGCTCCGCCACCTCGTGGAGCACGACGACGAGGTCCTCCAGGCCGCTGCCCTTGGCCACGAAGCCCCGGGCCCCCGCCTCGCGGGCCTCTCGCTCGACGCCGTCGTCGGCGTGGGCGGTGAGGATCACGATGGGCAGCTCCGGGCGCTGCCGGTGGATCTCGCGCATCGCTTCGATCCCGGACAGGTCGGGCATCGACAGGTCCATGACGACGACGTCGGGCTCGAGGTCGAGCGCCTGGCGACAGGCGCTGCGGCCGCCATCGGCCTGTCCGGCCACCTCGATGCCCTCGACGAGCTCCAGCGCGGACGTCAACGCCCGGCGGAACGCCGGATGGTCGTCGACGATCAAGACGCGCATGAGCGGATCTCCTGCGACGTACGGCGGCTCGCGCGGTGCCGGGGGGAAGCCGGGCCAGCGACGCGCTGGCGCCATCCTCGCGTGGGGCGCCCGGCACGGCAATCCCCTGGAAGGAGGCTTCCCCTCCCCCAACCGGGGGATATCCGAAGGTCGCACCGGGGCGGTCGGCCGGTCGCTCATCCCGGCGGCCCCGCCGACCGAAGGAAACGGGTAGATGGACGGTGCGGGCGGGCTCGAGGAGCGTCGGGGTTGTTCACGGACCCCGGGTATACTCGGGTTCGTAGGCGCTCGGGCGGGGTCCGACCGGAGCGCCTCACGCACCTCGGGGGTAGGACGGGGTCCCCTGATCCCCGGGGGACGGACCGGCGAGAGCGAGTCGGCCCCCCGTGGGGCCGAAGGGCGGTGACATGTTCGAGCGATTCACGGACCGCGCCCGGCGCGTCGTGGTCCTCGCCCAGGAAGAGGCGAGGATGCTCAACCACAACTACATCGGGACCGAGCACATCCTGCTCGGCCTGATCCACGAAGGCGAGGGCGTCGCCGCCAAGGCGCTCGAGTCGATGAACATCTCCCTGGAGGCCGTGCGCCAGCAGGTGGAGGAGATCATCGGCCAGGGGCAGGCGGCGCCGACCGGCCACATCCCGTTCACGCCGCGGGCCAAGAAGGTCCTCGAGCTGTCGCTGCGCGAGGCCCTCCAGCTCGGGCACAACTACATCGGGACCGAGCACATCCTGCTCGGGCTGATCCGCGAGGGCGAGGGCGTCGCCGCCCAGGTCCTGCAGAAGCTCGGGGCCGACCTGAACCGCGTCCGCCAGACCGGTCATCCAGCTCCTGTCGGGCTACACGACGAAGGGCGAGCCCGCAGGCCGGTGCACAGCCCGGCGAGCAGGGCCAGGGCTCGATGGTCCTCGACCAGTTCGGCCGCAACCTCACCCAGCTCGCCGCGAGGGCAAGCTCGACCCGGTCGATCGGGCGCGAGCGCGAGATCGAGCGGGTGATGCAGGTCCTGTCGCGGCGCACGAAGAACAACCCGGTGCTGATCGGCGAGCCCGGCGTCGGCAAGACGGCCGTCGTCGAGGGGCTCGCCCAGGCATCGCCAACGGCGAGGTCCCCGAGACCCTCAAGGGCAAGCAGATCTACACCCTCGACCTCGGCGCGCTCGTCGCCGGCTCCCGCTACCGGGGCGACTTCGAGGAGCGCCTGAAGAAGGTCCTCAAGGAGATCCGCACGCGCGGCGACATCATCCTGTTCATCGACGAGCTCCACACCCTCGTGGGCGCCGGTGCCGCCGAGGGCGCGATCGACGCGGCGAGCATCCTCAAGCCGATGCTCGCCCGCGGGGAGCTGCAGACCATCGGGGCGACCACGCTCGACGAGTACCGCAAGCACCTCGAGAAGGACGCCGCCCTGGAGCGGCGCTTCCAGCCGATCGAGGTCGACGAGCCGACCGTGGCGCACACCATCGAGATCCTCAAGGGGCTGCGCGACCGCTACGAGGCTCACCACCGCGTCACCATCACCGACGAGGCGCTCGTGGCCGCGGCCAACCTCGCCGACCGCTACATCAGCGACCGCTACCTGCCCGACAAGGCGATCGACCTGATCGACGAGGCCGGCAGCCGGATGCGCATCCGTCGCATGACCGCGCCGCCCGACTGCGCGAGCTCGACGAGAGATCGCCGAGGTCGGCGCAAGAAGGAGTCGGCGATCGACGGCCAGGACTTCGAGAGGCCGCGCGCCTGCGCGACGAGGAGCGGCGCTGCAGAAGGAGCGCCAGCGCCGCGGAGGAGAACTGGAAGGCCGGCGAGTGGACGTCCTGTCGCCGAGGTCGACGAGGAGGAGATCGCCGAGGTCCTGTCCGTGTGGACCGGCATCCCGGTCTTCAAGCTCACCGAGGAGGAGACCGACAAGCTCCTGCGCATGGAGGAGGAGCTCCACAAGCGGGTCATCGGCCAGGACGAGGCGATCACGGCCGTGTCGCAGCGCCATCCGACGGACGCGGCCGGGCCTCAAGGACCCGCAGCGCCCGTCGGGCTCGTTCATCTTCCTCGGCCCCTCCGGGGTCGGCAAGACCGAGCTGGCCAAGACGCTCGCGGAGTTCCTCTTCGGCGACGAGGACGCGCTGATCCAGCTCGACATGTCCGAGTACATGGAGAAGCACACGGTCGCCGGCTGGTCGGCTCGCCGCCCGGCTACGTCGGCTACGAGGAGGGCGGCCAGCTCACCGAGGCCGTGCGGCGCAAGCCGTTCAGCGTGGTCCTGTTCGACGAGATCGAGAAGGCCCACCCGGACGTGTTCAACACGCTGCTGCAGATCCTCGAGGACGGGCGCCTGACCGACGCGCAGGGACGCACGGTCGACTTCAAGAACACGATGCTCATCATGACCTCCAACCTCGGCACCGCGCGACTCTGCGCAAGGCCGCCGTCGGGTTCTCCGCGCCGACGAGGCCGGTCACCTACGAGACGATGAAGGAGAAGGTCAACGAGGCGCTCAAGCAGCACTTCCGGCCCGAGTTCCTCAACCGCATCGACGAGGTCATCGTGTTCCACGAGCTCAGCCCGAGGACGGTGACCCAGATCGTCGATCTGCTGATGCGGCGGGTGGCCGACCAGCTCGAGGCCAGGGCATCGGATCGAGCTGACCGACGCCGCCAAGACGCTCCTGGCCAGAAGGGCTACGACCCCACGCTCGGGGCCCGCCCGCTGCGCCGGGCGATCCAGCGGCTCGTCGAGGATCCGCTCGTCCGAGAAGCTGCTGTACAAGGAGTTCCGAGCGGGCGAGACGGTGATCGTCGACGCCCGCGACGGCGAGATCGTCTTCGAGGGCAGTCACGCGGTGCTGCCGCCCGACGTGCCGCCCGTCGAGCTCGCGGGTCAGTCCGAGGGCTGATCCGCGTCCGCCCCCTTCGCGGGGCATCAAGGCCGAGAGCCGGGGCCACCGCCCCGGCTTTCGCGCGTCAGGGGGAGATCGTCAGCGCGTCGATCCGCTCGACGATCGCCAGGGGGATGTGGGTGACGGCGCGGAACCCGTCGCCGTCGGGCAGGACCTCCTGCGCGAGCGACACGAACGTCGGTCCGTTCGCGAGCAGGAACCCCACGGTGTGCACGAGGTAGTCGCTGCGCGCCTCCTCGTCGGGTCGGCGGTCGAAGTCGAAGAAGGCGTCTCGCCACACGACGAGCACGAGCGGGAGGTCGGGCAGCGCCCCCGACGCGGGCTCCTCGACCGCCGTGAGTGGGGCGACCGTCTGCTCGATCCGCAGCGCCATCGGTGGCTCCTCGTCCGACCTGCCCGGCCGGCTCCAGCGCCGGCCACCTCCAGGTATCGGCAGGTCCGAGTCGGGGGTGTGCCCGTCGGCGGGATCGTTTCGCGCTCACCCCCGGCCGGCGGGAAGACCCGCCCAACGGCCGACCCGACCCGCCCGCCAGGCTACGTCGAAGCGCCGACACGCCCGCCGGCCCCGCCCCCCGGCCCGACGCGGTCCGGCGCGCGCTGCCCGGCGATCCAGCTGAGCCAGCCGATCAGCGCGAACCCCGACAAGGCCATGGAGGGCAGCGACAGGTAGCCGAAGACCCGGAACCACACGACGGTGCAGGGGACCTCCGCGCTGCAGGCCAGGGTCGCCTGCTGGGGGAACCACTCCAGCTGGTAGTGGTACAGCGAGATGGCACCTCCGACCACCGCGATCGGGAGCACGTACCGGCGGATCCCGAGATCGCCCGCGCGCCAGGCGACCGCCAGCAGGATCGGCAGGGGGTACATCGCGATGCGCTGGTACCAGCACAGCTCGCAGGGCACGAACCCGACCACCTCGGAGTAGTACAGGCTCCCGAGGGTGGCCGTGAGGGCAACCGCGGCCGCGAGCGGCAGGGCCACCTCGGCCGCGCGGTCCCAGACGGCGTCGCGGGCGCGCCGGAGCGCCCGCGCACGCCGCGCACCGATCGCGAGCACGGTGAAGCCCGCGACGGCCGCGTCGGCCCCCGACCGCGAGGCAGGCGAACAGGGTGGTGACGAAGGCCTGGTCCACGGTCCGCTCCTGGTCGCTCGGAAGCCTACCGACCGCGCGCGGTGACGCCGCCGCCGGGTCGACGTTGGGTCGGGCGGACCGGGTCGAGGCCGGCGGTCGCGGCGTCGTGGGTCGGCGCCACGGATGGCCCGTTCGGGCTAGCCCTCGAGGCCTCCGCCCCCCGTGACCTGCGGCTTCGCTTGCGGGGCACCGGCCCTGCGTGCTATCCTGGGCCGGTCGAGCGGACGCCGTCCGCCCCGAGGGAGGGTCCGTGTCATTCCGCAAGGGCGATACCGTCGTGCATCCCGAGCACGGCGCGGCCATCGTCGAGGAGCTCCGCGAGAAGGAGTTCCTCGGAGAGAAGCGGACCTACCTCGTTCTGCGGGTCGTCTACGGCGACCTCACGGTGCTCGTCCCGACCGACTCCACCGACCAGGTCGGCCTGCGTCCCGTGGTCAGCAAGGCCCAGGTCCGCAAGGTCCTCAAGGTGCTCACCGAGGGCGAGACCTCCTCGGCGGCCAACTGGAGCCGGCGGTTCAAGAACAACCTCGAGAAGCTCCATTCCGGCGACCCCTTCGAGGTGGCGGAGGTCCTGCGGAACCTCTCGATCCGCGACCGCGACAAGGGTCTGTCCGCCGGGGAGAAGCGGATGGTCGTCAAGGCCCGACAGATCCTCGTCTCGGAGCTGTCCTACGCCCTGGGCAAGACCGAGGAGGAGGCTGAGGCGATGATCGACGCCACCCTCGACGGGGCCCACGGGGCGAAGGTCACCGCCGCCGAGGCCTGAGCGCCCGAGCGACCCGCCCGACCGCCGCCCGGTCGATTCAGGCCCCCCCGCGCACGGACCGATGACCCTCGGGAGGGCCCGCCGCGAGCCGCGGCTGGGCCCGGAGAGCCCGATGACGCAGGACGACGGCCACACGGCGAAGCTGCGCGGGCGCCTCGTGGAGGGCGTCCGCCTGATCTTCCTGCCCGTGCTCGGGGCCGCGGGCTACCAGATCGGAGCGACCGTCGAGGGGGCGACCGGTACCACGACCCTGCTGTACGTCTTCCTCGGCGCCGCCGTCGGCTACGTCGTGGGCGGGGTCTTCGGGCGGCTGACGCTTCGCGCGGTGCGCGGGCTGGAGCACGAGCTCCGCCGCAAGCCCGCCGCCCAGCTCGCCGGGGGGGTCGTCGGGCTCGTCGTCGGGCTCGTCGTCGCCGCCCTGCTGATGGTCCCCGCTGCTGTTCCTCCCCGCGGCCACGGCCTGGCCCTCGATCGTGTTCATCTACCTCGTGCTCGCGTCGCTCGGCCTGCGGGTCGGGCAGGCGCGCCACGAGGACCTGTTCGCCCTCGTCGGGATGAAGCCGCGCGCGGCGGCTCCCGGGCGCGGCGACCTGCACGTCGTCGACACGAGCGCGCTGATCGACGGCCGCGTCGTCGACCTCGTGTCGACCGGGTTCGTCACCGGCACGCTCCTGCTGCACGAGGGGGTCCTTCGCGAGCTCCAGGCGATCGCGGACACCTCCGATCCCCGCCGCCGCGCTCGGGGTCGCCGCGGGCTCGATACGCTCGTGGAGCTCCAGAAGCTCCCGACGATCGACTGCCAGCTCGTCGAGGAAGCGGGCGTGCTCGACGTCGACGCCGCCCTCGTGCGCCTGGCGCGCGAGCGGGGCGCCTCGCTGATCACCGTCGACCACAACCTCGCCAAGGTCGCCGAGGCGCTGCGCGTGCCGGTCGCCCAGGTCAACGCGCTCGCGAGCCGGTTCCGGATCCCCTACGCCGCCGGCGACGAGGTCGCCGTGCAGCTCGTGAAGGAGGGCCGGGAGGCTGGGCAGGGCGTCGGGTACCTCGAGGACGGAACGATGGTGGTCGTAGAGCGGGCCGCCGACCGGATCGGCAGCGAGGTGGCCGCGCGCGTGCGCAACGTGATCCAGACAACCACCGGCCGCATGATCTTCGCAGCGCTCGACGGGTCGACCGAGTAGTGGCTCGGCGCCGTCGTCCCTGCGCCCGGTCCGACCGGCGGCGGCGGCTCCCTCTGGCATGCTTGGCGGGTGGAGACCGCCACTCGCGCGCGGGCGAGCGCCGTGATCGTCGCGGCCGGCTCGGGCAGCCGGCTCGGTGGTCGCGAGCCGAAGGCGTTCCGGCGACTGGGGGCCCGCTCGATCCTGGCGCGGGCGGCGGCCGGGGCGGCCTCGGCGCCGGGGGTGGTGCGGATCGTGGTCGCCGTTCCGGCCGGGCTGGAGGCCCGGGCCCGCGAGGAGCTGCGGGACCTCCCCGTGCCGACCGAGGTCGTGGCCGGCGGGCCGACCCGCCAGGACTCCGTCCGGCTCGGTCTGGAGGCCCTGCCCGAGGACCCGCCGGTCGTGGTGGTCCACGATGCCGCCCGGTGCTTCGCGGCTCCGCAGCTGTTCGTGCGCGTGATCGACGCGGTCGCCGCGGGCGCGGTCGGGGCGGTGCCCGTGGTCGAGGTCGTCGACACGGTCAAGCGGCTCGGGGACGGGCGGGTCCTCGCCACCCTGGAGCGTGCGGAGCTCGCGCTCGCGCAGACGCCGCAGGCCTTCGACCTCGCCGCCCTGCGGGCCGCGCACGTCCGCGCCGTCGCGCAGGGGCGGCGGGCGAGCGACGACGCCGCGCTCCTCGAGGCCGACCACGAGGTGCTCGCCGTGCCCGGCGACCCTGGGAACGTCAAGGTCACGACGCCGTGGGACCTCGTCCTCGCCGAGCGACGCGCTCGCGAGGAAGGGGGTGGGTGAGCGGGGTGGGTGCGTGAGTCGAAGCAGGGACGTGGGTGCGTCACCGCGGGTGGGGCTCGGGGTCGACCTTCACCCCTGGGGGGCAGACGGCGAGCTCCGCCTCGGGGGGGTCGTCTTCCCCGGCCTGCCGGCGCTTCGCGGACACTCCGACGGCGACGTCGTGTGCCACGCCGTGGCCGACGCGCTGCTCGGCGCCGCGGCGCTCGGCGACCTCGGCGACCACGCGCCCGAGACCGACCCCGCGTTCGCCGGGATCGCGGGCCCGGAGCTGCTCGGCCGGATCGTGGCGGTCGTCGCGCGGGCGGGGTTCCGACCCGGCGGGTGCGACGCGACGGTGATCGCTGAGCGCCCGGCGATCGCGCCGCATCGGGAGGCGATCCGCACGAACCTAGCAGCGGTGCTCGACCTGCCGCTCGATCGCGTATCGGTCAAGGCGACGCGGCCCGAGGGACTCGGGCTCACCGGGGAGGGCGTCGGGTGCCTCGCGGTCGTGGTGCTCGCCTGAGCCCCGGCGAGGAGGTCGTCGCCGGGCGTCGGGCCGCGCTCGAGGCCGTGCGGGCGGGTCTCGCCCGCGCGGTGCTGCTCGACGCGCGGGCGCGGGCGACGCCGGGGCTGCGCTCGCTCGAGGAGGCCGCTCGGCGCGCCGGGGTGGAGCTCCAGCGGGCCCCGCGCAGCGAGCTCGACCGGCTCGCCGAGGACCACCGCGGGGTGGTCGCGGTGCTCGCCGGCGGCGCGCCGACCCTGGCGGAGCGCGACCTCGCGACGCTCGCGCTTGCCGACGACGCGCTCGCCGTCGTCCTGGACGGGATCGAGGACCCGCAGAACCTCGGGGCGGCGGCGCGCGTCGCCGAGGTGGCCGGCGCAGCGCTGCTCGTGACCCGTCGGCGCCGCGCCGCGCCGGTCTCCGCGGCGGCGATCCGGGCTTCCGCGGGGGCGCTCCTGCACCTTCCGCACCTTCGGGCGGCCAACGTCGCCCGCGCGATCGAACGCCTGCAGGCCGTGGGGTTCACCGTCGTCGGGCTCGCCGGCGAGGCGGATCGGACCGTCTACGACGAGCCCGCGCCGCCGGGTCGACTCGCGATCGTCGTGGGAGCGGAGGGAGCCGGGCTGTCTCGGCTCGTGCGGGAGCGTTGCGACCTGCTCGTCTCCCTGCCGATGCGCGGGAAGGTGGGCTCGCTCAACGCCGCGACCGCGCTGGCGGCGGCGCTGTACGCCTACGCGCTGCCGCGTTCCGGATGAGGGAGGATCGAGCGATGGACCGGGAACCCACGAAGCGCCCGGCGGAGGGAGCCGCCGCCCGCCCCGAGGACCGGCCGATCGACCCCGACGCGGTCGCCCGGCTCGAGCGGCTGCCCGCGCCCGGTGGCGCGTCGCCGCGGCCGCTCCTGGCTCGGCCGGCGGCGCGCAGCCCCCTGGTCACGACCGCCGGGGCGGTGCTCGTCGTGGTCGGCCTGTTCGTCGGGGTCGTCGCGGTCGCGGCCGTGCGGCCGAGCGACGGTCTGGATCTGCTGGGCGTGCGGCTGTCGGGTCCGGCGGCCGCGGGAGCCTTCCTCGGTGTCGCGGCCGTCGAGGCGACGGTCGGCGCCCTCGTGCTCGCTCGCCGGCCCCTCGGGCGCCCCCTCGGGTTCGCCGTCGGCCTCCTCGGCCTCGTCGTCGGGCTCTCGCAGCTGCCCTCCTCGGGGGTGAACGGGATCCCGACCGTGGGGCTCGCCGTGTTCATCCTCTACGCGCTCGGGATCGGCGGCGCGGAGTTCCGCCGGCGGTAGACTCGCCGCGGCCGGCGTGGCGCAGCCCGGTAGCGCAACCGACTTGTAATCGGTAGGTCGTCGGTTCGAATCCGACCGCCGGCTCCCGGCGAGCGGCCTGCCAGGGGCGCCGGGCCCCGTCGGCCGACGGGCGCCGGCCGGTAGGATGGGCCCGTGAACCTCGGAGCCTGGCGGGTCGTGATCGTCGTCGCGCTCGTCGTGGTGGGCGCGGCCGTGCTCGCGAACGGCTTCGGCGAGGGCCCCGCCGCGGCGTTGCCGACCGACTCGCCCGGCCAGACCCAAAGCCCGAGCCCGACCGGTGCCCCGACCCCGCCCTCGAGCCCCGAGACCACCCCGGAGCCCAACACGTCGGGGATCGTCGTGAAGGTCTTCAACGGCACGGCCGTGACCGGGCTCGCCGGGATCGTGCAGCAGGAGCTCGTGAACGAGGGCCAGGTCGCCCCGGAGGAGCCGGCCGACGCGCCCGCGAAGCCCGCCCCGAAGACGATCGTGTACTTCCGGGGCGGGGCCGAGGCCGACCAGAACCGCGCCGACGCGACCTACCTGGCCGAGACCTACCTCGAGCCGGTCCTCGGCAAGACGCCGAGGGTCGACGAGCTGTCGGCGGTCTACGAGGACCTCGTGGGTCGCCGGATCGCGGTCGTCGTCCTCCTCGGCGAGGACTACGCGCGCGCCGCCGAGACGGGCTAGCGCGAGCCGGCGAGGAGTCCGGCGAGCGCGGCGTTCAGCACCGCTGGCTCGATCGGCTTCGTGAGGAACCGGCGCGCCCCGGCCTCGGTCGCCTGCGTCTCGTCCTCGGGCAGCGCACGCGCGGTGAGGACCAGGACCGGCACGTCGCGCGTGCGGTCGTCGCGCCCGAGCGCCTCCAAGACCCCGTAGCCGTCGAGCACCGGCATCATCAGGTCGAGCACGATCGCGTCGGGGCGCTGTCGCTGCGCCATCGCCACCCCGCGCAGGCCGTCGTCGGCGACGAGGACCTCGTGGCCGGCCTGCTCGAGGCTCAGCCGAAGCATCCAGCGCACGTCCGGTTCGTCGTCGATCACGAGGACCCGTGCCATCCCGCCGCTTCGTCCTCCTTCCGGCCTACGGGGCGGCTCCCCCGTCCGGCCCTTCCCGTTCTAGGTGTCGGCAACCCGGACCGTCACGTGATACCGGGAACCGGGTACATCGACGCCCGCCGGCCCGTTGACGGGGGAGGGACCCCCACCTACGCTGGCCGAAGGAGGACGCGGATGCTGAAGGTCTCGCAACGGCTCGAGTACGCGATGCGCGCGATGATCGAGCTCGCCGAACGCCGGGACCGGGCGGCCCTCACGCCGGCGCGGGAGATCGCCGAGCGCCAGCAGATCCCGGTGCGGTTCCTCGAACAGCAGCTCGGAGCGCTGTCGAAGGCGGGGCTCGTCGAGAGCTTCCGCGGCGCCGGCGGGGGGTGCCGGCTCGCGCGCGACCCCTCGGCGATCACCGTCGCCGACATCGCCGAGGCCATCGAGGAGCCGATGTACCCGATGTTCTGCCTGGAGCCGACCGACCACACGTGCTTCCAGGACTCGCGCTGCGGGCTCCAGGGGTTCTGGGGCGACGTCGCCCGGGCGGTGCAGCGGGTGTTCGCCGAGACGACGGTGGCGGACCTCGTGGTCCGCCACCGCAAGCTCGCGCCGGGGCGCGTCCTCGTCCGTCCCGAGGAGCTCGTCAGCCGCCGGTAGACCGCTCGGGGCGTCGTCTCAGCCCGTCCACCCCATCGCCTTGGCGGCGTCCAGGCCGAGGATCTTCGTGAGCTTCGTCCCGCACACCGGACAGGACCCCTGCATCGCCGGCCGTCCGTTCTTCAGCGTGACGAGCGATCCCTGGAACTCGCGCTTCGCGCGGCACTTCATGCAGTACGCCTCATCGGCCATCGATCGCCTCCCTTCCCCTCGCGCCCGCCCGGTCGAGCGGCCTCGGGGCGCTTCGTCGGGCCCTAGCCTGGGGCCGTCGAGGAGGGCTTGCAAGCACCCGGGGCCGGGGGGTTGTTCGAGCGAGAACCTCCAGGCTGCTCCTGGGGGCGAGCTCCCGTACGATGCTGCCCACCGATCCGGGAGGGTGCGAGCAGCCATGGGCGAGACCGAGCCGACGATCGAGGCGCTGCTGTCGGAACGCCGGGTCTTCGAGCCGCCGCCGGAGTTCCCAGCCGGCGCATCGTGCAGGACCCCGCGGTCTACGCGCGAGGCCGAGGAGCCGACTCCGGAGGCCTTCTGGGCTCGAGCTGGCGGAGCGAGTTCCTCACCTGGTTCCGACCGTGCCGCCGAAGCGTGCTCGAGTGGGAGCCGCCGCGCGTGCGCCTGGTTCGACCGGACGGGCAGTCCTCAACGCCTCCTACAACTGCCTCGACCGCCACGTCGAGGCCGGGCGGCGGCGACAAGGTCGCCTTCCACTGGGAGGCGCGAAGCGCCGGGGGACACCCGGACGGTCACCTACGCGCAGCTCCTGCGAGGACGTCTGCCGGCTCGCCAACGCGCTGCGGGCAGCTCGGCGTCCGCCAGCGGCGACCGCGTCGGACATCTACCTCGGCATGGTCCCCGAGCTCCGTCGATCGCGATGCTCGCCTGCGCCCGGATCGGCGCTCCCCACATCGGTCGTCTTCGGCGGCTTCTCGCGCCGACGCGCTCAGCCGACCGGCTGCGGCGACGCGCGGGCCGAAGGTCCGCCTGATCACCAGGCCGACGGCGCCTGGCGCAAGCGCGGCAATCGTGCCCCTCAAGGCGAATCGCCGACAGGCCGCTGCAGGACTGCCCGGCGTCGAGCAGCGTCGTCGTGCGACGCGCGCATCGGCGGCCCACGTCCCATGGTCGCGGCCGCGACGTCTGGTGGCACGACCTCGTCGCGACGGCCGCGCCGAGTGCCCGCCGAGCCGCTGGACGCCGAGCACCCGCTCTTCATCCTGCTACACCTCGGGCACGACGGGCGAAACCGAAGGGCGTCCTCCACACGACGGGCGGCTACCTCCTCAGCGTCACGCTCACGCACAAGTGGATCTTCGACCTCAACGACGACGACGTCTACTGGTGCGCCGCCGACATCGGCTGGGTCACCGGGCACAGCTACATCGTCTACGGGCCCCTGCCAACGGCGCGACGTCGGTCATGTACGAGGGCGCGCCCGACTGCCCGGACAGGGACCGCTACTGGCAGATCGTCGAGCAGCTACCGCGTCATCTCTCTACACGGCCCCGACCGCGATCCGCTCGTTCATGAAGTGGGGCGACGGAGTACCCGCGCGCACGACCTGTCCTCGCTCCGGCTGCTCGGGACGGTCGGCGAGCCGATCAACCCCGAGGCCTGGATCTGGTACTGGAGCTCATCGGCGGCGGCGCTGCCCGATCGTCGACACCTGGTGGCAGACGGAGACCGGCGTGATCCTGATCACGCCGCTGCCGGGCGTCGACGACGCCAAGCCGGGTCGGCGACGCTGCCCTTCCCCGGGATCGAGCCGAGGTGGTCGACGAGCAGGGCCAGCCCGTGCCGCCCGGCGCGGGCGGCTACCTCGTCTCACGCGCCCTGGCCGGCGATGCTCCGCACCTTCTGCGGCGACCCGACCGCTACGTGCAGACCTACTCGAGTCGGCTTCCCGGGACGTACTTCACCGGCGACGGCGCACGCGGGACGAGGACGGCTACTTCTGGCTCATCGGCCGGATCGACGACGTGATCAACGTCGCCGGTCACCGGCTCTCGACATCGGAGATCGAGTAGCGCGCTCGTCGCGCACCCGGCGGTCGCCGAGGCGGCGGTCGATCGGCGGCACGACCCGTCAAGGGCCAGGCGATCGTCGGCTTCGTCGTCGCTCAAGGCGGGCTACGAGCCCACGACGAGCTCTCGCAGGAGCTGCGGCACGTGGCCGAGAAGATCGGCCCGATCGCCCGCCCGGCACGAGTCTTCTTCACGGCGCGACCTGCCGAAGACGCGCTCGGGCAAGATCATGCGGCGGCTGCTGCGCGACATCGCCGAGGGCGCGTGCTCGGCGACGTGACGACGCTCGCGAACGCGGAGATCGTCGAGCAGATCCACGGGATGATGGAGACCGCGACGGGGGAGGAGTGAACGGGCTGGTCGGGCGACACCGGGACCTGGTCGCCGGCGCCCGCGTCTCGCACCTGGCGACGGTCGGCGCCGACGGCGCACCCCACGTGGTGCCGGTCTGCCACGTCCTCGACGGCGACCGGCTGGTGTTCGCCACCGACCGGACGACGCGCAAGGTCGCGAACCTGCTCGCGAACCCGCGCGCGGCGGTGTGCTCGGACGTCTACAGCGAGGACTGGGCCTCGGGGCTCGCCCAGGTGATCGTGCAGGGACGGGCCCGGGTGATCGACGAAGGGCCCGAGTGGGACCGAGGTCGGGCGCTGCTGTACGAGAAGTACCCGCAGTACCCCGTCGAGGCTCCGATCGAGGCCGGCAGGTCGGTGATCGTCGAGGTCGTGATCGAGCGGGTCGCCGTCGCCTGAGGCCGGGCGCGTCTCGGGGCCCGTCCGACGACGGGGCTCAGGGCAGGTGTCGACGGAAGAAGTCGACCACGAGCTCGACGTGGCGAACGGTCTCCTCGATGGACAGGGCGTGGTGTCCACCGGGGTAGGTGTGGAGCTCGACCTCACGCCCACGAAGCCGCAGCGCGTGCGCGTAGACCATGACCTGTCCGAGCGGGCACCGGCTGTCGTGCTCGCCCGCGATGATCAGGACGGGCGCCCGCACGCGGTCGACGTAGGTCATCGGGTTGCGCTCCGCGTACAGCTCCGGCAGGTCCATCGGCGTGCCGCCGACCACGGCCACGTCCCAGGCCTGCAGGGCCGGCGCCGACTCGTAGTGGGCCGCGACGAGGTCGCCGACGGGGATCCCGGCGACCACCGCCCGCCAACGCTGCGGGTGCAAGCCCGCGTTCAGCGCAGCGAGGTAGCCGCCCCAGGACCAGCCCTCGAGGAAGACACGGTTGGGGTCGGTGGTTCCCTCGGCGATCAGGTGGTCGAGCGCCGCGTTCACGTCCTCCGACTCGGGGAAGCCGATGTCGCCCTGCAGCGCGTCGCGGAACGCCGTCCCGTAGCCCGAGGAGCCCCGGTAGTTCACGAGGGCCACCGCGAAGCCGTGGTCGACGTAGGCCTGGACCGTCGGGTCGTAGGCGTCGGTGTGGTGCCAGTTCGGCCCCCCATGGATCGACAGGATCGTCGGGAACGGTGGCCGGCCCTCGGGCTCCACGACGAACCCCTGGATCCGGAGTCCGGCCGGACCGGTGAACCAGAAGGGACGGAACGGCCGCCCGGGGGGGCGGTCGGGCCCGTCGAGGCGGGCCACCTCGCGCCCGGAGCCGACCTCGACGATCCGGGGCGGCTCGACCGAGCTCTCGACCTGGGCCCACACGGCGCCGTCGGGCCGGATCCACGTCGCCGACACCGTGCCGCCGGCGGGACGGACCGTGTCGAGCGCGCCGGTGCCCAGTTCGTAGCGGAGCAGCTCGTCGACGCCCTCGTGTGCGTGGCGCAGGAGCAGGGCCTCGGCTCCCGGGTACCAGCCCTCGGGGAAGACGCAGCCGGGCAGGTCGAGGTCGAGGTCGGCCCGGGTTCCGGCGACCGGGTCCCAGACGAAGGGCCGTTCGATCCCGCCGCGGTCCGACCAGCCGACGAGCCGCTGGTCCCCTGGCACCGGCGACCAGTGCTCGGGGCTCATGCGGGCGCCGTCGTCGAGCTCGGCGACCGGCTCACCGGTCCGCGCGTCGAGCACCCGCAGCGCCTGACGCTCGATGTCGCCCCGCTCGGCGTGACGGATGCACACGAGCCGACCGTCGGCCGACAGCCCGCCTCGGCCCTGGGGCCACTCGGCCCCGACCCCCGCGGGCCGTTCGTGCCGGTACAGGCACCGCGCCGGCTCGCCGTCGTGCCCGACGTACACGCGGTAGTCCTCGTCGGTGACGATCCCGATCGCGACGGCGCCGGGGACGAGCGAGATCCCTGAGACCCACCCGTCGGGGAGCCCGGCCGCGAGCGGCTCCGGGTCGCCGCCCGCGAACGGCGTCGCCATCCAGCGCCCGCGCTCGTCGCCGGTGGCGTCCCACCACCAGACCACGCGCTCGCCGTCGGGCGTGAGGTGCACCTCCTCGGCCCCCACGCCCAGGGTCGAGACCTGTCGGCGGCGCCCGGTCGAGGGATCCCACGACCAGGCCCGCCAGCTGCCGGACTCGTTCGTGACGGCGGCCCAGCGGTCGGGGGCGGCCGCGGCGAAGGTGAACGCAGCGATCTGTGGGGCGGTGAACCGCAGCCGCCAGTCGGCGGTCGGTCTCGGCGCCGGCTCGGGCCCGGTGGGCGCGGGCCCGGGCGACGCGGCGCTCGTCTCCTCGGGGTCCACCTCGTCCTCCCTGGCTCGGGCCTGGCTCGGAGCCGGGCAAGCCTACCGTGCCCAGCTTGCCACCGCGGGGGCCCGTTCCCTAGAATCGTTAGCACTCGGACCTGCTGAGTGCTAGCAGTCCGGCGGGAAGGCTGAGAGAGGAGGAAGGGATGGCTCCGAAGCTCATCACCTTCGACGAGGACGCGAGGCGGGCCCTGGAGCGGGGGATGGATCAGCTGGCGAACGCCGTGCGGATCACCCTCGGCCCGAAGGGGCGCAACGTCGTCCTCGAGAAGAAGTGGGGCGCGCCCACGGTCACGAACGACGGCGTCACCGTCGCCAAGGAGATCGAGCTCGAGGACCCGTCTCGAGAAGATCGGCGCCCAGCTGCGTCAAGGAGGCGGCCAGCAAGACCAACGACGTCGCCGGCGACGGCACGACGACCGCGACCGTGCTCGCCCAGGCGATCGTCCAGCGAGGGCCTGCGCAACGTCGCCGCCGGCGCCAACCCGATGGCGCTCAAGCGGGCATCGAGCAGGCGGTCGAGCCGCGGTCGAGCGACTCAAGAAGCTGGCCAAGCCGGTCAGGACCGACGGACGAGATGCCGCACGTCGGCCAGATCGCCGGCCGACCCCGAGATCGGCGACGTGATCGCCGAGGCCGTCGACAAGGTCGGCAAGGACGGCGTGATCACCGTCGAGGAGTGCAAGCACCTTCGGGAGGAGCTCGAGTTCGTCGAGGGCATGCAGTTCGACCGCGGCTACATCTCGCCGCTACTTCGTCACCGACCCCGAGCGGATGGAGGCCGTCCTCGAGGAGCCGCTACGTCCTGCTCGCGAACCAGAAGATCAGCGCGTCAAGGACCTGCTGCCGATCCTGGAGCAGGTGATGCAGGCGGGCAAGCCGCTGCTCGTCATCGCCGAGGACGTGGAGGGTGAGGCGCTCGCCACCCTCGTCGTCAACAAGATGCGCGGCACGTTCGCAGCGTCGCCGTCAAGGCGCCCGGCTTCGGCGACCGCCGCAAGGCGATGCTGCAGCGACATGGCGATCCTGACCGGCGGCACGGTGATCTCCGAGGAGATCGGCCTGCAAGCTCGAGAAGCGCCACGCTCAGGACCTGGCTCGGCCGGCCGCAAGGTCGTCGTCGACAAGGACAACACCACGATCGTCGAGGGCGCCGGCAAGCGGCCGGACATCCGCGGCCGCATCAAGCAGATCAAGGCGCAGATCGAGAGACCGACTCGCGACTACGACCGCGAGAAGCTGCAGGAGCGGCTGGCCAAGCTGGTCCGGCGGCGTGGCCGTGATCAAGGTCGGGGCCGCGACCGAGGTCCGAGCTGAAGGAGAAGAAGGCCCGGGTCGAGGACGCCGTGCAGCGACGCAGGGCGGCGGTCGAGGAGGGCATCGTCCCGGGCGGCGGCGTGGCGCTGCTGAACGCCGTTGCGGCGCCTGGAGAGCGTCGACCGAGGGCGACGCAGGACCGGGCGTGCAGATCGTGCGGCGCGCGCTGGAGGAGCCGCTCCGGCAGATCGCCGTCAACGCCGGCTCGAGGGCGGCCGTCGTCGTCGAGATGGTGCGCGCGCTGCCCAGGGGCAGGGCCTGCAACGCGGCGACAGGCGCAGTACGCCGACATGGTGGCAGCGGCATCATCGACCCGGCCAAGGTGACGCGCTCGGCGCTGCAGAACGCCGCGAGCATCGCCGCGCTGTTCCTGACGACCGAGGCGATCGTCGCCGAGAAGCCGGAGAAGGAGAAGGCGCCGGCCGGGATGCCGGGCGGCGACATGGACTTCTGATCCAGCTCGACCGCGATCGGACCGGGCGGGGGCCGGCGCCCCCGCCCGGTGCACGTCACACGATCGCAACACGCATCGGCGAACCGCGAGGGCGGCGGGGCCGAACGCACGGGCGAGAGAGCCCTCTCTCTCCGACCGAGCGCCCCGGGCGCCCGCGCCCGGGGCGCCCCCCCTCGATCGCGCCGGGGCGGGCTTGGGGCCGCGTGCTGCCGCCGACGTCGCTTCCCGTGGCAGGATGGAGCGCCGTGAGGGGCACGCACGAGGAGCGGGTGAGGATCCGCTGGCGCGACGTGGACGCCTACGGCCACGTCAACAACGCCGTGTACCTCACCTACCTCGAGGAGGCTCGCGACGCCTGGGTCCGCGCGGTCCTGGGGGCGGCGTTCGACTTCGTGATCGTGCGGATCGTGATCGACTTCCGCAGCGAGCTGACGCTCGAGGATCGAGAGGTCGTGGTGCGATGCGTCGGGCGGGGCTACGGTCGCTCGAGCGTCCTCACGCACGAGCGCGTGCTCGCCGCCGACGGGCGTCTCGCGGCGGAGGCCGAGAGCGTGATCGTGGCCCACGATCCGATCGGACGACGCGCGCGGGCGCTCACGGCCGACGAGCGCACGCGGCTCGACGCGGTGCTCGAAGGCTAACGGGTGATCCGCCGGCCGAAGACGAAGTGGTCGCGGGTACCAGCCGGTGCCGACCCACATCAGGGTGACGCCCGCGGGCGTGTTCGACGAGTCCAGCGCCCAGCCGTTGCCGACGTAGACATCGACGTGGTCGACGACCCCGTCGCGGTTGCCGTCGTAGAACATCAGGTCACCGGGGCGCAGCTCGTCGTAGCGCAGGCGCTCCCTCGCCGCCGCCGCCATCAGCGCTGAGGTCCGTTCCGCCAGGGGCCAGCCGGCGTACGGACGGGGGGGTGCGACCCGCCAGGCGTCGCCCTCGTTGCGGCGGAGCACCCACCAGGTGAACCCGGAGCAGTCGAACCCGGGGATCGTCTGGCCGCCGAGCGCCGCCGGCGCGGGGCGCTTGAACCCCCACTCGCCCCCCCACACGTACGGGTACCCGGCGAACCGAGCGCCCCACCGGACGAGCTCGAGGCGCGCGTCGCTCATCCGGGGCAGCACGACCTCGGCGTACTGGTCGGCGAGCGCCTGGATCCGCCAGGGCGAGCGCAGGGCGATCTCGGCCGCGACCCACAGCGAGTACGCGACCTGGATCCGAGGCATCGGCGTCCAGGGGTGGACGTCGTGCAGGGCTGAGGAGCTGGGGTAGCGAAGACCGAGGCGCATCCCCAGGACCCGAACGCCGAAGGATGCCGGGACGGGGACGCGCCGACCGTCCGCGGTGCTGATCCGCTGCAGGGCGTCGACCGCCGGGCCGAGCCCGAGGGCGAGGACGAGCCCGCGGTGCACCTGCGTCATCGTGACCGGTTCGGCCGGGGCGAACCCCCCTCCGGGGGCGCGGGTCATCCATCCCCGTCCCACGGCGATCGCCGCGAACCGCCAGCCCGGGGCGTCCTGCGGCAGGTCGGGGAACGTGATCGTGGGGTCGGGCACCGCGTCCCGCGCGAAGGCGCGGACGAGGGCCCGCGCGAACAGGCGCCGGGTCTCCAGCCGGTCCGGGCCGAACATCGGCGTGCCGTCCTCGAGCGGCGCGACGTCGTCCATCCAGTCGTTCATCGCGGCGACGTACTCGATCGCCGTGCGCGCCCACGCGTGCTCCGAGGTCACGTCGCCCCAAGGGGTCCGGGCCGAGGCGAGCGTCCGGCTCGCCGGCCGGGACGGGCGCGGCCCACTGCCGGCCTCCCCCTGGGGCTCGGCGGCCCACGCCGGTCCCACGGCGAGGGCGAGCGCCGTCACGAGCGCGACGGCCGCGATCGGGATGCGATGCCAGGCTCCCCCCAGACCCATGCCTCAAGGGTCGGCAGCACGGACGCCGTTCTTGACCGCAAGGACGCGTCGCGCCGCCGGGGCGCGCGGCTCAGCGGGCCCGTGGGCCGCTGGCGCGGACCTCCTCGACCGCGCGCAGGGCCGCGCGCAGGTCGGCGAGCCACTCGTCCTGGCGCTCGGCGACCAGGGCCACGCACCAGGCCAGGGCGTGCGAGCGGCTGCGCGCAACCCCGGCGTCGACGAGCGTGTCGAGCACGCGCCGTTCGGGCATCCGCAGGCGCGTCATCGTGGGCACCGACAGGGTGGTGAACAGGACCCGTCGTCCGGCGCAGGTCACACCCCAGCTCACCGCACGACCGAACCGCCGCTCGGCCTGCTGGGCGATCCGGATCCTCCGGGCGCGGGTGTCGTCTCGGAAGCCCTGCACCCGCGCCTCGATCGCGACCGCGCGCGCCTCGTCGGTCGCGTCGGCGCCGAGCTCGGGCTCGGGGAGGGGGCCGACGACGAGGATCTCGTCGCGGTCGGCCTCGATCTCGGGGGGACCGGTGAACCAGTCGTCGGGGAGCCGTCCTGCGAACCACCCTCGGATCTGCTCGAGCTCATTCATGTAACGGAGATTACAACATTACTCCGCCGTCCTCAACCCGGGGCCGGCCCGCGATCGACGGACCGTGTACCCTCCGCCCGCATGAGCCGGTCCGACGAGGGTGCCGTCGTGGCCGACGGGCCCGGCGATCGCGAGATCGCCGAGGCGATCGGGGCGCAGGAGGCCTGGATGACCGACCTGCTCGTGCGCCTCGTCGAGGCCGACACGACGCTCGGCAACGAGGAGGCCGGGCAGGCGATCGTGCGGGCCGCCCTCGCCGAGCTCGGTCTGGAGCCGGTCGACGTACCGATGGACGCCGAGGTGCTTCGGGCCCACCCGGTCGCGTCGCCGTTCGACTGGGACCCCTCGGGCGAGCGCAACGTCGTGGCCGCCTGGTCCGCGCCGACCCGAGGCGACGGGCGCTCGCTGATCCTCAACGGCCACGTCGACGTCGTGAGCCCCGAGCCTCGGTCCCGCTGGGCCCACGATCCGTTCCGAGCTCACGTGCAGGACGGGTGGCTCACCGGCCGAGGCGCCGCCGACACGAAGGGCGGGCTCGCGGCCATCCTCGGCGCCGTCCGAGGACTGCGCTCCCTGGGGGTCGCCCCCTCCGCGCCGCTGCAGATCCACGCGGTCGTCGAGGAGGAGATCACCGGCAACGGCGCCCTCGCCTGCCTGCTCGCAGGGCACCGCGCCGAGGCCGCCGTGGTCGTCGAGCCGTTCGGCGACGCGATCACGACCTCCCAGGTCGGCGTGCTGTGGTTCCGGGTGCGGATCACCGGCGACGCCGGCCATGCCGCGGTCCCCCCTGCGGGCGGTAACGCGATCGAGCGGAGCCTCGAGCTGGTCCGGGCGCTGCGCGCGCTTGAGGCGGAGCTGAACGCCGACCCGCCGCCTCCCTACGACGTCTACGAGCACCCGATCGCGCTGAACGTCGGTGCGATCCGCGGCGGCGACTGGCCCTCCACGGTTCCGGGCGCCTGCGAGACCGACTACCGCATCGCGCTGTACCCCGGGATGCGGGTGGCGGACCTGCGGGAGCGGATCGAGGCGATCGTGGCGGGAGCGCTCGGCCCGGCCCCCGCGCACCCGCCCGAGGTCCTCTACCGGGGCTTCGCCTGCGAGGGCTACGCGATCGAGCCCGACCACGCGCTCGTGACGACCCTTGCCGACGCCTTCGCCCGTCTGGCCGGCGCTCCGCCGGCCCGGATCGCGACGACGGGGACGACCGACGCGCGCGTGTACGGGGAGATGGGTGTGCCGGCCGTGTGCTTCGGGCCGCTCGGGGAGCGAGCCCACGGGGTGGGGGAACGCGTGTGGCTCCCGTCGGTCGTTCGGACCGCCCAAGTGCTCGGCCTCTTCGTCCGCGACTGGTGCGGCCTGGCCTGAAGGGCTCGCTTGCGCGAGCGGCGGCCCAGGGCGCAGGATGAACGACGTCGAGCAGGGACGTCGAGGAGACCCCGAGCCGAGGATGAGCGTCGTTCGGACGAAGCCGTTGCGGGGCATCCCGGAGATCCGGCGGTACTTCCGCACGAACGAGACCCCCGTGTACTTCGTCTCGGCGACCGCCTTCAACCTGCTGGGGATCGACCGGTGGGTGCGGAACTTCCGGTTCGTGAACTACTTCGACTCCTTCGACGGCTGGCACCCGAACGTGCTCGTCCCGAAGGAGCGGTCGCCCCGCACCTTCTCCTCGATCGAGGAGATCTGCAACCACCTGCTCGCCCACAAGGAGGTCCAGGACGAGATCCGGGCGCGCGGACCCGGGTACGCGGTGTTCCTGATGTTCGACGAGGAGACGGAGGCGCTCGCCGAGGAGCTCGGGCTGCGCGTCGCGTTCCCGCCGGCGTCGCTGCGCCACCGGCTCGATTCGAAGCTCGAGACGACGCGGCTCGCAGAGGAGGCCGGCGTGCCGAGCGTGCCCAACGTCCTCGGGCGCGCCACGAGCTACCGGGAACTCCTCGAGCTCGCACGCAGCGCCGACCTGGGAGAGAACCTCGTCGTGCAGACGGCCTACGGTGATTCCGGCCAGACGACGTACTTCATCGCCAGCCCGGACGACTGGCGGGCGGTCGAGCGCAAGATCGCCGACCAGGATCTGAAGGTGATGCGGCGGATCGAGCCGCGGGAGCTCGCGATCGAGGGCGTGATCACGCGCCACGGAACGCTCGTCGGTCCGCTCATGGCCGAGCTCACCGGGTTTCCGGAGCTCACCCCCTACGACGGTGGGTGGTGCGGCAACGACGTGTCCCCGGAGGTGCTCACCGAGCGACAGCGGCGGCTCGCCCGCGAGCGGACGATCGCGATGGGGGAGCGCCTGCGCGCCGAGGGCTACCGAGGGTACTTCGAGCTCGATCTCCTCCTGGACGCCCGCACGGGTGAGCTGTGGCTCGGCGAGCTCAACCCCCGCGTGACGGGGGCATCGTCGATCACGAACGTCACCGCGGTGGCCTACGGCGACATGCCGCTGTTCCTGTTCCACCTGATCGAGTTCATGGACGTGGACTTCGAGATCGACGTCGACGAGCTGAACGAGCGCTGGGCGCAGGTGACCGACCTCGATGAGTGGACCCAGCTGATCCTCAAGCAGACCGAGGACGTCACGGAGCTGATCACCGACGCGCCGATCTCGGGGATCTGGCGGATGGACCCTGACGGCGCGCTCGCCTTCGCGCGGCGCGAGACCGACTGGCACACGGTGGTCGACGCCTCAGAGGCCTTCTTCCTGCGGATCGCAGGGCCCGGCCACTACCGCTACCCGGGCGCTGACCTGGGGATCCTCGTGACGCGCGGACGGTTCATGGACGAGGACCACGAGCTGCTCGATCGCGCTCGGGCGTGGATCGCGGGGATCAAGGCCGGGTTCCGATCGGTCGCCCCGGAGCGAACGCCGCCCCTCCGGCAGTTCGAGCCGTTCGGCTTCAAGATGCTGTGAGGTCGGGCGGGTAAGGTGGAGCGCCATGCGGATGGTGCCGTTCACGTTCCGCGCCATCGAGGAGCTCGAGCTCGGGCCGCTGTGGGCGTCGGTCTTCCGGGAACGGTGGCCGCGGTACCGCGCGTGGTTCCTGCGGGAGGGTGAGGCGGCACGGGCCTCGTACGCGACGAGCGTGCGCATGCTCCGGACCCACATGCCGGAGCTCGTGCCCGCCTACGAGCGCGTCGTCGAGCTCGCGGGCGGCGGGGACCTCGCGGCCCGGATGCTCTCCGGCTACCGCCCCCCTCCGTACCTCGCGGCCTGCTCCCAGGCGGCGTGGACCCGCGCGGGGGGGCCGATCCTCGCCCGCAACTACGACTACGCGCCCTCGCGCTTCGAGGGGCTGATCTGGTCCACGCGGATGCTCGAGCGTCGGGTGATCGGCACGAGCGACTGCCTGTGGGGCCTGCTCGACGGGATGAACGACGCGGGCCTCGCCGTGTCGCTGACGTTCGGGGGGCGTCGGGTCCTCGGCGACGGGTTCGGGATCCCGATCGTCGTCCGCTACCTGTTGGAGACCTGCGCGACGGTCGGGGAGGCTCGCTCGGTGCTCCTGCGGCTCCCGTACGCCCTGGCCTACAACCTCACGATCCTGGACGCGGAGGGCCGGTACGTTACCGCCTACCTCGCGCCCGATCGCGAGCCGATCATGCGACCGTTCCCGGTCGCGACGAACCACCAAGGGATCGTCGAGTGGCCGGAGCAGGCGCGGGCCACCCGAACGATCGAGCGGGAGCAGCGCTTGGTCGAGCTGTTGGAGGACGAGCGCACCGATGCGGAGCGCTTCGTCGGCGCCTTCCTGCGGGCACCGGTGTTCTCGACGGCCTACGCCCACGGCTTTGGGACGCTGTACACGGCCGTGTACCGGGTTGCCGAGCGCGCGGTCGAATACCGGTGGCCGACCTCCAGCTGGCGTCAGGCCTTCGGCGCGTTCACGCCCGGCGAACACATGGAGGTGCTGGCCGAGCCGTCCTTCGCGGCGGCGGAGGCCACCGCCTGATGCGCACCGAGGTCTGGCGCGTGCGCACGGAGGACCGCGTGGTGACCGACCTCACCGACCGCGTCAGGGCCTTCGCGCGCGAGGCCGGAGGCGACGGCCTGGTGCACGTCTTCGCACCGCACGCGACGGCCGGCCTCGCGCTGATCGAGACCGGGTCGGGCACCGAGGTCGATCTCGCCGACCTGCTCGAGCGGCTGCTGCCGCGGGAGGACATCTACGTGCACCGGCACGGCTCGCCGGGCCACGGCGGGGACCACCTGCTGCCCGCGATCGTCGGCCCCTCGCTCGTGCTTCCCGTCGTCGGCGGCCGCGTCGAGCTCGGCACCTGGCAGTCGGTGGTCCTCGTCGACCCGAACCGCGACAACCCGGAGCGGACGGTCCGGCTGAGCTTCCTGGCGGGCTGAACCCCCCGGCGGGGCCGCCGCATCGCGTCGGGCCTCAGAGGTACTGCCCGGGGGCCGGTTCGCGCCCGGGCGCCGAGGCGACCGCCTGGACGTCGCGCTCGCGAAGCAGGACGTATTCCTCGCCGTCGAGGTCGACCTCGAGGCCGGCCTGGGGCAGGAACAGCACGCGGTCGCCGACCTTGGCCACGCGGACGTCGGGCCCGACGAGGTGCACGTCGGCCCACGTGAGGCGCTTGGGGGCGGACGCGGCGGTCGCGGGGATCAGCAGACCGCCGCTCGTTCGCCGCTCCCCGTTCTCGGGGACGCGCACGACGAGTCGGTCGGCGGTGAGCCGGATCTCCGTCGGCGCAGGGCCGGGCCGGGTCGTGGGGGCACCCGCCGTCGGGGCGGGCGCCGGCGCCCCGTCGCTCGGCGTCTCGGCACTGTCGACAGCCTCCGGGGTGGCCATACCGGCAGTCTAGCGAGCCTCACCCGCTACGATGAGCGGCCGGATGGAAGCCCGGGTCCTGCTGCGGGAAGCGATCGAGCGGCTCAAGGCCTCCCCTGCGATCGATCATTGGCAGCGTGGTCGGGAGCGGATCGAGGCCGAGGAGCTCCTCGCCCACGTGCTCGGCGAAGACCCGGACCCGCGCCAGCGGGTCGCCCCTCGGGCGGCGGCGCGGTTCCGCGCGCTCGTGGCGCGGCGGGCGCGCGGCGAGCCGCTCCCGTACATCAAGGGGTGGACGGAGTTCCGCGGTCTCGAGCTTCGCGTGCGTCCGGGCGTGTTCGTGCCCCGCGACTCCTCGGAGTTCCTCGCCGAGCAGGCGATCCGACGGCTGCGCGCGCGGCGCGCGCCGGTGCTCGTGGACCTCGCGACGGGGATCGGCACGATCGCCCTGGCCGTCGCGAAGGCGGTACCGAGGGCGAGCGTGTGGGGCGCCGACGTCTCGGCGGAGGCGATCGCGCAGGCGCGTCGCAACGCGCGCCGGCTCGGCCTGCGTGCGCGCTTCGTCGTCGGCGACCTGTTCTCGCCGCTGCCCCGTCGGCTCCTCGGCGGCGTCGACGTGATCACGATCCATCCGCCCTACGTCGCGGCACACGAGCTGGCCGACCTGCCCGAGGAGATCCGAGCCTGGGAGCCCGAGCACACCCTCACCGACCACAGCGCCGACGGTCTCGGGATCGTCTCGCGGACCGTCCGTGAGGCGCCCGCGTGGCTGCGGCCGAACGGCTGGCTCCTGATGGAGGCCGACCCGGACCGGGCGCGGGACCTCAGGCGGGTCATGGTGCGGGGCGGGTTCCGCGACGTGCGCAGCACGAAGGGGGGAGCGCTTCCGATCACGCGGGTCGTGGTCGGGCGGCGGCCCGTGTGAGCGAGGTCCGTCCCTACGGCTCCTGGTCCTCCCCGATCTCCGCCGCGATGACCGCGGCGGCCGGGGTCGGCCTCGGTCAGGTGACGGTCGTCGGGGAGGTCGCCTGGTGGGTGGAGCGTCGTCCGAGCGAGGCCGGCCGTCAGGTCCTCGTCCGCGGAGGTCCGCACGAGGCGCCGCGGGACGTCACACCCCCGGGCTTCGACGTGCGCACGCGCGTCCACGAGTACGGAGGCGGCGACTACTGCCTGGACGGCGAGGTCGCGATCTGCTCGCGCAAGGAGGACCAGCGCCTGTACCGGATCGCGCCCGGGGCCGAGCCGGTCCCGATCACCCCCGAGGTCGACGGGCGCGACCGCTTCGCCGACGGGCGCGTGTGGCGGGGCTGGTGGATCGGCGTGCGGGAGCGGCACGAGGGATCGACGGCCGCGGAGGTCGCCAACGAGCTCGTGGCGGTCCCGCTGGACGGGTCGGCGCCGCCGCGCACCATCGCCTCCGGTCGCGACTTCTACGCGGCGCCCCGGCCGAGCCCCGACGGCTCCCGGCTGGCCTTCCTCGCGTGGGACCTGCCCGCGATGCCCTGGGGCGGATGCGAGCTGCTCGTCGCGCCGCTCGGCCCCGACGCCTCGCTGGGGGAGCCGGCGCTCGTCGCGGGCCGAAGCAGCGTGGAGTCGATCTGGCAGCCCACGTGGTCCCCCGCCGGCGACCTGCTGTTCGCCAGCGATCGGAGCGGCTGGTGGAACCTGGAGCGCGTGGCCGAGGGGCGTCCGGGCGGGGAGCGCGCCGTGCTGCACGCGGCCGAGGCGGAGTTCGGCTACCCGATGTGGGCGCTCGGGGAGAGGTCGTTCGCGGTGCTCGACGACGGCCGCGTGGCCTGTTGCTACGACCGCGACGGGCGTACCCACGTGGCGATCCTCGACCCGGGCTCCGGGGAGCTGCTCGACCTCGACCTTCCCCACGACGCCCTCGGCTGGGGGCCCTCGCTGGACGCCGACGGGTCCGCGGTCGTCTTCGTGGCCGGCTCCGCGACGATCCCCGAGCAGCTCGTCTGGCTCGACCTGCACGCCCGCTCGATCGACGTCGTGCGCGAGAGCCTCGAGGTACCGGTCGACCCGGCCCTGTGCTCGACCCCCGAGCCGATCGCGTTTCCGACCGAGGGCGGGCGGACCGCCTACGGCCTGTACTACCCGCCGACGAACCCCGGGTTCGTCGCTCCCTCCGGCGAGCGCCCGCCGCTCGTCGTGCGGATCCACGGTGGCCCGACCTCGGCGGCCACGCGGCTGTTCGACCTGGGCGTCCAGTACCTCACCTCGCGGGGGTTCGCCGTCGTCGACGTGAACTACGGGGGCTCGACCGGCTACGGGCGTGCCTACCGCGATCGACTCCGGGGCGCCTGGGGTGTCGTGGACGTCGAGGACGCCGTGCACGCCGCCCGCTTCCTCGTGGACCGCGGTCTCGCCGACCCGACCCGGATCGTGATCCGGGGCGGGAGCGCCGGCGGCTACACGACGCTGCAGGCGCTCGTGTCGACGGACGTGTTCGCCGCCGGCACGTCGCTGTACGGGATCTGCGACCTCGAGCCGCTCGCGACCGGCGACACCCACAAGTTCGAGTCGCACTACCTCGAGTCGCTCGTCGGACCCTGGCCCGAGGCCGCCGAGCGCTATCGGGAGCGCAGCCCGATCCATCACCTCGATCGGTTGCGCACGCCGCTGCTCGTGCTCCACGGCGCCGAGGATCGGGTCGTGCCGCCGTCGCAGGCCGAACGGATCGTCGAAGCGCTGCGCGCCGCCAAGGTCCCGCACGCCTACCTGCTGTTCGACGGCGAGGACCACGGGTTCCGCCGCGCGGACACGATCGCTCGGGCGCGGGAGGCGGAGCTCGCGTTCTACGCCGCGGTGCTGGGGATCGACCTCGCCGATCCCCCGTCGGCGCTTCGGATCGAGGGCCTCGGGCCGAAGGTCCGCGTCGATCCGGGACGGTCGGCCCCCGAGGCCGGGTCGGAGGCGATGGGAGGGTCGGGTCCGTGAGCGGGAAGCGGGCGCCCCGTCGCAGCCGGTCCGCGCGGAGCACGACGGCCACGTGGGCGTGGATCGGCGGCGGCGTGGTCGTGGCCGTGATCGTCGCGATGCTGGCGGCCGGCGGCCGGGGCGGCGGGTTCGAGCCGTCGCCGCCGGGAAGCGTCACGATCGATCAAGCGCGCGAGGGGCCGCTCGCCGCCGGCGAGGTCGTTCCCGCCTTCAGCGCCCCCGCGATCGATGGCTCGACCGTCCGATGGACCGGGCGTCCCGAGCGCCCGACGGTCCTGGCGGTGTGGGCGTCGTGGTGCCCCCACTGCCAGGCGGAGCTTCCGCGCTTGGCGGCCGCCCTCGACCGCCACCCCGGTGTGGACCTCGTGACGGTCGTCACCGCCATCGGGCAGCGCCCCGGCCCGACGCCGCCGGAGTACCTGGCCTCCGAGGGGCTGTCCTTCCCGGTGGCGGTCGACGACGCGAGCGGCACGCTGGCGCGCGGTCTCGGCGTGCAGGGCTTCCCCACGGTCTACTACGTGGGCGCGGACGGTCGCGTCGTCGGGGTGACCGTGGGGGAGGTCGACGCGGCCCAGCTGGAGGCGATACTCGAGGCGCTCGAGGCCTGAGGGGGGGTCCGCGGGGGGCCGGGGTATCCCCGGCCCCCCGCGCCGGAGAGGGGGCGCGGCCTCTCGGCGACCCCATGCTCGCGCGCGCGGGTGAACGCGGCGTGACGGCGGTGCGGCGGGTGCGGGAACCTCCTGCGCTCAACCGCCGATCATCGACATGCTGCGGCCGGGCCGCACGAAGTCCTCGCGACCGATGCGGTGCCCCGCCCACTTCGCCCGGGTCGCGTCCCGGAGGATCGCGACGAGCTCCTCGTCCGAGGCCCCGGCCCGAAGCGGCCCCCGCAGGTCCGTCTCCTCCAAGGCGAACAGGCACGTGCGCAAGCACCCCTCGGCGGTGAGCCGCAGCCGATCGCATCGGTCGCAGAACGGCTCCGTGACGCTCGCGATCACGCCGATCCGACCGGGCGCCCCGTCGGCGAAGGCGTAGGTCGTCGCGGGCTCGCTCGAGCCTGAGACCGCGACGAGCGGATAGGCGGCCCCGATCGCCTCGAGGATCCGAGCGCTCGGCACGATGCGCTCGGGGCGCCAGCGCCGTTCGGCGTCGAGCGGCATGTACTCGATGAAGCGGACCTCGTAGCCCGTCTCGCGGCTCCATCTGGCGAAGTCGAGGAGCTCGTCGTCGTTCGTGCCGCCGATCACGACGCAGTTGATCTTCACCGGCCGCAGGCCCGCCGCCTCGGCCGCGCGCAGCCCCGCGAGCACCCGGTCGAGCGCGTCGCGGCGGGTCATCGCGGCGAAGCGGTGGCGCAGCAGCGAGTCGCACGAGACCGTCACGCGGTCCAGGCCCGCCTCGGCGAGCGGGGCCGCGAGCCGGTCGAGCAGCACCCCGTTCGTCGTGAGCGACAGGTCGAGGTCGGGCCCGACGGCGCGGAACATCCGCACGAGCGTCGGCAGGTCCGCGCGCACGGTCGGCTCGCCCCCGGTGATCTTCACCGAGCGGATGCCGAGCCGAACGAAGATCGCTAGCAATCGGGCCAGCTCCTCGAACGTGAGCAGCTCCTCCTTGGGCAGCCACGTGAGGCCCTCGGCCGGCATGCAGTAGGTGCAGCGGAAGTTGCACCGATCGGTGACCGAGATCCGCAGGTCTCGCGCGACGCGACCGAAGGCGTCGACGAGGGGGCCGTCGGCGGGGGCGGTGTCCATCGGCTCCAGCCTATCCCCGATGTCTGCGGAGCGCGCGGTCGCGGGAAGGCCGAGACGGGGGCTGCGCCGGCGCGGTGCTCAGGGGCGCTCCAGCAGCCCCCGCAGCTCGCCCACGGCCGCGCGGATCGCTGCGGCGCGGTCGCCGCCCGAGGCAACGGTGGCGTGGACGCGCATCCCGAGCAGGAACGTCGCCAGCGGCGTGGCCTTCCGCTCCACCGCGTGGGCGACCTCGCGCGCGACCTCGAGCAGCTCGTCCGTCTCCTGCGGGCTCAGCGGCTCGGCGCCGAAGGCGGAGGCGACCTCCTCGATCCAGCCCATCGATCCCTCCTCGATCGTTCGCCACAGCGTAGCCGAGCGGGGGCCACCGGGGTCGCGACCCTGGTATGCATGAGGGCGCGATGCACGTGCTGGTGCTGTACGAGACGCGACGGGGGTTCACCCTCACGGTCGCGCGTCGGATCCGCGACGAGATCCGGGCCCGCGGGCACCTGGCGACCGCCTCGCCGATCCGCGGCGTGGACGCCGGCACGGTCGCGGCGGCCGACGCGCTGATCGTCGGGAGCTGGACGCGGGGCTACATCCTCGTCCGCGTCGGGCCTGCGGCGGGGGCGATCGAGGGGATCGAGGCGCTTCCGCCGCTCGAAGGCCGGCCGTCGGCGGTCTTCTGCACCTGCGACGTCGCGCCCCTGGGGACCCTCGACGAGCTCGCCCGGCGGCTCGAGCGGGCCGGCGCCCGGGTGCTCGTCGCGCACGCCTTCCGGCGTCGCCGGAGCCTCGCCCAGGTGCCGGCCTACGTGGACCTGTGCTTGGCCGAGTTCGAGCGCGCGCTCGCGGCCGGTGATCGGCCCGCCGCCGCCCCCGTGGAGCCCGTGCTCCCGGGACGATGACGGGCGCGGGCGGTCGCGCGGCGGTGCTCACGGTCTCCGACGGGGTTGCCGAGGGTTCGCGCGAGGACGCCTCCGGCGCGGCGGCGGAGGCGCGCCTGCGCGAGGCGGGCTTCGAGGTGGTCGACCGGATGGTCGTTCCCGACGAGCTGCCCGCGATCCGGTCGCGGTTGGAGGAGCTCGCGGCCGACCACGAGCTCGTCGTGACGACGGGCGGGACGGGCTTCGGGCCCCGCGACGTGACGCCGGAGGCGACCCGGGCGGTCCTGGACCGCGAGGCACCCGGTCTGGGCGAGCTGATGCGGGCCGTGGGCCTGCGCTCGACCCCGATGGCGGCGCTGTCGCGCGCGGTCGCCGGCACGCGCGGCTCTTCGTTGATCGTGAACCTTCCGGGGAGCCCGGCGGGGGTCCTCGAGTCCCTCGACGCCCTGCTGCCGCTGCTCCCCCACGCCCTGGAGCTCCTCGCCGGCGCCCGCGGGCCGCACCCGACGGGGCACGCCGACGCCGGGGTGCCGAGCGCGCCGCCGGCCGGCCGCGTGGCGCTCCGCCGCGACGGCGCCGACGCGACGCCGGCGCCGCGTGTGGAGGCCACCGCCGTGCGGATCGTCGGCTCCCCTCCCTGCCGCGTGGGGATGCGCCTCGTGATCGAGCCGGGGGGCGGCGCCGAGGGGACGTTGGGCTGCTCGGAGTTCGATGCCGCCGCCGTGCAGGCGGCGCCGGCCGTGCTCGCGACGGGCGAGCCGTCGACGCGTCGACTCCACCACGACCTCGGGGAGGTCGAGGTGCTGCTTCGGCCGGATCCGGCGCCGACGCGGCTCGTCGCGGTGTCGGCGACCGACGTCGCCCGGGCGCTGCGACGGATCATGGCGATCCTGGGCGCCGTGACGGTGATCGTGGAGCCGCGATCGGAGCGGCTGCGGGCGGAGGACCGTGAGGCCCTCGGCGGGGCCGTGGCGGACCTGGGGGAGCTCGACGTCGAGGGGTTCCCCGGGCGGGTCGACGTGGTCGCCACGGACCACGACGCACCCGGCCTCGTCGACCTGCTGGCCCGCGCCCTCGTGCTGCCGGTCCGTTTCGTCGGCGTCGTCGGCTCGCGCCGTCACGTCGCGCCGTTCCTCGAGGAGCTCGCGCGGCGCGGCGTCGCGGAGGAGGACCTGCGGCGGGTCCGCTCACCCCTCGGCCTCGACCTCGGCGGTCGGCGGCCGGAGGAGATCGCGCTGTCGATCGCGGCGGGGCTCGTCGCCAACGCCCACGGACGTCCCGGTGGGTGGCTGGACCGATGAGCTCGCGCCACGTTCGGCGCAACCGCGAGCACTGGGAGCGCGAGAGCCCCGCGTACCAGGAACGCAACCGAGAGCAGCTGAACCGCTTCGACCGGCTCGGCTGGGGCGTGTGGGACATCCCGGAGGACGAACTCGACGTGCTCGGCGACGTCGCGGGGCTCGACGTGCTCGAGTACGGCTGCGGCGCCTGCCAGTCCGGGATCCGCGTGGCGATGCGGGGTGCCCGCGTCGTCGGCCTCGACGTCAGCGCGACACAGTTGCGCGCTGGGCTCGTCGCGATGGAGGCCGCGGGCGTGCGGGTGTCGGTCGTGCAGGCCGACGGCGAGCGGATCCCTTTCCGGGACGAGAGCTTCGACCTCGTGTTCTGCGACCACGGGGCGATGAGCTTCGCCGATCCGCGGGTGTGCGTGCCGGAGGTCGCGCGGGTCCTGCGCCCGGGCGGCCTGTTCGCTTTCGCGATGCTCACGCCGTGGGCCTGGGTCGCGTCGGGGGAGGGCGACGCGGTCGGGTGGGAGTTCCGCATGCCCTACTTCGGGCTGCACGCGATCGACATCGACGATCCGAGCTGGCGCACCACCGAGTTCCAGCTGACCTACGGAGACTGGATCCGGCTGTTCCGCGCCAACGGGTTCGTCGTCGAGGACCTGCTGGAGCTTCGTCCCCGCCCCGGTGCGGTCTCGACCTACGTCGGTCCCGAGGAGCTCCCGTGGGCGCTCGACTATCCCTACGACCACATCTGGAAGGTTCGGAAGGTCGGCGCCGATGCGCCACCGGCGCGCTGAGCGCCTCGGCGCGCTCGTCCTCGTCCTCGCGGTGCTTTCGGGCTGCGACCGGCAGCCGCCCGCGCGCGCCGACGCGCCGAACGTGATCCTCGTCGTGACCGACGATCAGTCCCTCGGCTCGCTCGCCGGGCGACCGATCGCGATGCCGTGGCTCGCCGATCGGCTCCGCGAACCCGGCTGGACGACCTTCACGAACGCGATCGTCACGACCCCGATGTGCTGCCCGTCGCGGGCGTCGATCCTCACGGGGCGCTACGCGCGCACGACCGGCGTGCGGACGAACACGGACGGTGAGGCGCTCGACGAGTCCGACACCCTCGCCGTGTGGCTGCACGACGCCGGGTACCGGACGGCGATGATCGGCAAGTACCTGAACGGCTACCCCTGGGATCGCGGTCCGTACGTGCCGCCGGGCTGGGACCGGTGGTTCGCGAAGCTCAACCTCACGCAGGCCACGACCTACTTCGGCTACGAGGTCGTGGACGACGGGGAGCGACTGACGATCGGACGCGAGCCGGCGGACTACGCGACCGACCGGCTGGCGGCCGAGGCGCTCGCGTTCGTCCGCTCGACGCCGCTCGATCGGCCGTTCTTCCTCTACCTCGCGTTCTCAGCCCCGCACTTCCCCTGGACACCGGCCCCCCGCCACGAGGGCCTCGTCGAACGCTTCCGGGCGCGGGCGCCGGCGCTTCCGCCCGAGGCCGCTGCCGAGCGCGTGGCCCTGCGGCCGGTGGACGAGGCGCTCGCCGCGCTGTGGGCGGCCGTGGCCGACCGCGGCCAGCTCGACCGGACCGTCGTGCTGCTGATCTCGGACAACGGGTACGCCTACGGGGAGCACGGGGCGGTCGGCAAGGGGTGCCCGTGGCGGGCCTGTCTGGAGGTGCCGTTCGTCGCCTACGTGCCGGACACCGCCGGCGGCGCGAGCGACGTCTTGGCGGCCAACATCGACGTCGCGCCCACGATCCTCGAGCTCGCCGGCCTGCCGCCGCGCCCCGGGGACGGTGTGAGCCTCGCGCCGGTGCTGCGCGGCGGTCCCGAGCCGAGCCGCCGCGGCGTGCTGATCGAGTGGGCCGGTCCCTCGCCGCCGGGCTGGGTCGGGGTGCGTCTCGCCCACACCGTCTACGTCCGCTGGGACGACGGCCGACGGACGCTGTTCCGCCTCGACCGCGATCCGCAGGAGCGGCGGAACCTCGCGTTCGATCCGCGCGCCGCACGGTTGGTCGCCCGCGCTGAGGCGGTGCTCGCGGCCGTGGGTGGCCCCGGCTAGACTCGCGTCGTGTCCCGGTCCCCAGGGCCCGTCCTGCGGCCCGTCCGGCGCCGGCCCACCCGACAGCAGGTGGCGCGCCGGCGGATGGGACTCGCCCTCCTCGTCGTCGCGAGCGTCGTCGCGATCTGGGCGCTGTGGCCGGACGCGGGCGGCTCCGGTACCCAGGCCGGCGGCCAGACGCCCCGTGACCGGGGTGGCCAGGGGGGCACGCCGGGCTCGCAGGACGGCCACGACGGCGGCGAGATCGTCCCCGGCCAGACCCCGATCAAGCACGTCGTCTTCCTGATCAAGGAGAACCGCTCGTTCGACCACTACTTCGGCCGGTATCCAGGAGCGGACGGGGCGACCGAGGGAGGGACGCTCATCTGCGACGCGCAGGGATGCCGGGACGGGCCCACGGTGCCGCTCAAGCCCGCGCCCTACATCATGCCCCACGACCTCTCGCACGGGTTCGCCTCGGGCCTGTACGCGATCAACGGCGGCAAGATGAACGGCTTCAACATCATCGTCGGTGGCGACGACCTGACCGGCTACGTCCAACACTCCCGCAAGACGCTGCCCGCGTACTGGGCCTACGCCGACCGGTTCGTGCTCGCCGATCGCTTCTTCACCTCGATGTTCGGGCCAACGTTCCCCGAGCACCTGTACACGGTGGCGGCGCAGAGCTACGGCATCATCGACAACAAGACGAACGCCGACACGACCGGGAACTACTGCGACGATCCGAACGAGTACACGAAGCGGTTCCCGACCGAGGATCTGACGAAGCGGGACGTGCGCCAGATCATGCGGCTGGAGCGCGAGATCACCAAGGAGATCCCCGACCAGCTCTATCGGATCTCCCAGTACTGGGAGACGACCCGGACCTGCATCGACATCCCCGTCCTGCCGGACCTGCTCGAGGAAGCGGGGGTCCGCTGGAAGTACTACGCGAACCCCGACGTCTGGATGAACGCGCTGCAGGCGATCGACCACATCCGCAACGGTCCGCTGTGGCGCAAGGTCCAGCCGCCGGAGCGCTTCATCGACGACGTCGAGCGGGGTCGGCTCCCCGAGGTCTCGTGGTTGATCCCCCCCGAGGGGCTGAACGAGCACCCCGGTGCCGGGACCAACGTGTGCAAGGGCGAGAACTGGACGGTCGAGCAGATCAACGCGATCATGGCCTCGAAGTACTGGCCGACGACGGCGATCGTGATCGTCTGGGACGACTTCGGCGGCTTCTACGATCACGTGCCGCCCCCGCACTACGACATCATGGGGCTGGGCCCACGGACCCCTGCGCTCATCATCTCTCCGTGGACGCGCCGCGGCGACAACCCCGACGGTGGGTACATCGACTCGACCGAGTACGAGTTCTCCTCCGTCCTTCGCTTCATCGAGGAGCTGCACGGCCTCGAGCCGATGACCGACCGCGACGCCCGAGCGGACCCCCTGAGCGGCGCGTTCGACTTCACCCAGGAGCCGCGGCTCGACCCGCTGATCATCGAGCCGCGCGACGACTGCGACGAGGCCGCGGCCGCTCAACGGTGAGCCGACGAGCGGCCCTGGCGGCGCTGCTGGCCGCACCGTTCCTCGTCGCCGCCACGGACCCGCGGGGGGACGTCGGGCCCTGCACGCGCGGGCGCGCCGGCACGCGGGACGCACGGATCGACGTCGTCGACGCCCGTGGCGAGATCGTGGAGCGGGGGACCGCGCTGCGGTTCACGGTGGTGTTCGCGTCGCCTCCCGAGATCCCCGACCGCGAGGGGCGGCCCTTCCGGGTCGACGTGGTCCTGCGCGACCCCGAGCTGCCGACCGTGAGCTTCCGCTACTACCGCGACCTGAACCGGATCGTGCGCTTCGACGCGGTCTCCGACCCGCTGGTGCAGATCGTCCTGTTGCCAGAGCGCGGTGCGAACGTGTTCGTCGGAGCGACGCTCATCGGCGACACCCTCACGATGACGCTCCCGGGTCGTCTCGTGGCGCGCGATCTCGACGTCGAGGGGCTCGGTCTCGAACGGCTGCGCTGGGGGCTGATCGTGCGCGACGAGGCCGACTGCGATCTGCTCGGGGGCGGTCGCCCGAGCCGGCGCCTCGTCGAGGCGTCGGCCCCAGCGCCGACCCCCCGGCCGTCGCCGCTGGCCACGGGCGCGCCGTCGTCGAGCGTGGTTCCCGTGGCCGTCGCGGTCGCAGGGCTGGCCGCTGCGTGGGCGGTCGGCGTCCTGCTTCGCCGTCGCGCCGGGGCCGGACGGCCTCGGCGCTGACCGAGCGACCCCGTGGGAGGGCGCCTAGGTGCCGACCTCGATCCCCTGCTCCTCGGCGAGGTCGGCGAGCAGCCGGTCGAGGTCTTCGTCGAAGCGCCGGCGCCACCACGCCCGGCCCTCTTCGGGAAGCGTCGAGATCGGGTCGTAGTAGTGGTAGCGGCGCGTGAGGGCCTCGGGGTCGTCGGCCTCGATCCCGGTCCGGTAGTTCTTGCGCCAGTAGGAGATCCCGCGGACCCGGTCGTAGTCCTCGACCATATGGACCCAACGCTTCCCGACGAAGGGCACGTCGCACACGATCCTGGGGGTCGCGAAGCCCGGCATGTAGCCCAGCAGCCCGAACTGGAGCTCCTGGGCCTCCCACACCGCGATCCGCCAGTGCTCGGCGTTCGGGATCATGTCGCACATGTAGAAGTAGTACGGCAGGATCCGTCCGTGGTCGATGAGGGTGAAGCAGAGCTCGAGCAGGTCCTCGAGCGTGGTGTTCACGCCCCTCAGGAGCACCCCTTGGTTCCGGACGTCGCGGAAGCCCGCGTCGAGCACCATCTGCGCGGCGTCGCGCACGAGGGGGGTGACCTGGTTCGCGTGGTTGATGTGCGTGTGGACGGCGATGTCGACGCCGCGTTCGCGGGCGCGCGCCCCCATCCGCTCGAAGGCCGCGCGGACCTCGTCCTGGAGGAAGTGCTGCGGGATGCCCATCAGGCCCTTCGTCGCGAGCCGGATGTCGCGGATGTTCTCGATGTCCAGCAGCTTCATGACGAAGTCCTCGAGCCGCTTGATCGGCACGTTGGCCATGTCGCCGCCGGACACGACCACGTCGCGAACCTGCGGCGTGCGCCGCAGGTAGTCGAGCATCAGCTCCCAGCGCTCGTTCTGCTTGACCTCGAACCGGTACTTCAGGACCTGCGCGGTGTCGTTGCCGACGAGGTCCATCCGCGTGCAGTGCCCGCAGTACTGCGGGCACGTCGGGATGAGCTCCGCCAACACCTTCGTGGGGTAGCGGTGCGTGAGCCCCTCCACGGCCCACATGTCCGCCTCGTGCAGGGAGTCCCGTGAGCTCAACGGGTGGCTCGGCCAGTCGGGGTCGCGCTCGGACAGCGCCGGCGCCATGTAGCGACGGACGGGGTCGGTGCGCAGGTTCCGCTCGTCCATCGTGTTGATCATCTGGGGCGGGATCAGCATCGACATCGTCGCCCGCTCCTGCTGGTCCCGCCGGATGTCCTCCAGCAGTTCGTCGTCGAGGAACGGCCCCAGCGCCTCCTTGAACTCCTTGAGGTTCTTCACGGTGTGCGCCCGCTGCCATTGGGCCGAGCGCCACTGCTCCGGGGTCACGTCGCGGTAGCCGGGCAGGCGGCGCCAGTCGGGCTCCACGAAGTCCCGCTGCAGCGGGTAGCGGAAGGGCTGGTCGGCGGGCCGCGCGTGCGGCTCGCGGTGACGGGGTCGCTCGCCCCCGATCGGACGCTCGTCTGCGTTCACGGCCGTATCCCCCCGATCGGTCCGGAGTAACCCTAGGATACCCGAACGTCATCCGGCAAGACTAGGAGAAGGCCGAAGGATATCCGGACGGCGCGCCGATCGGAGCTACCGGCGCCCGCGGCTCTGGCCGCCGCGCGGGCGGCGCTCCACGCGGGTCTCGGCCACCGCCCGCGGGAGGCGGGCCGAGCGCGGCGGGTGGCCGGTGCGCTCGAGGCGGACCCGGATGAAGTCCGTCTCCTGGGTCCGCTCGACCTCCCGCCAGCCGTTCGCGAGCAGGTGCTTGAGGCGCGCCTGGGCGGTCCGCCGGAGCTTGTCGGTGCCCGGCACCCGTACCCACAGCCGCTCGTGCAGGACTTCCTTGTAGTCGGCCATCGGTCGGCAAGGGTAGCAGGCGCGTCTACAGGGCCTCCGGAGGGGTGCCGATGTCTACCGCGAGATGGGGGTTCCCGAGCAACGGCCCGACGAGGGGCGTGCGGCCCTCGACGCCGCCGTGGCCCGGTGCTGCGAGGCGCTGGGCTCCGAGGGGTGGGAGGAGGAGCTGGCCGAGGTGCTGCGACGGCTGGGCGAGGCCGTCGGCGCCGGGCGCGCCCACGTCTTCCAGAACGTCCGAGACGCCCAGGGGCGGCTGTGGATGGACAAGGTCGCCTGGTGGCGGACATCCGACGCGCCGGCGCGCCTCGGACACGACGAGACCCACCTGCACCCCTACTTCCCCGACTTCGCGCGCTGGATCGACGTCCTCGGCCACGGCGGGGTCGTCGCCCATGCGATCGACGACCTGCCCGCGTCCGAGCGCCAGGCGCTCGCTCGCGACGGCGCCTGCTCCGTGCTCGCCGTCCCGGTCGTGTGCGGCGACGGCTGGTGGGGGTTCGTCGGCCTCGACGACTGCCGCGAGCCACGCCGATGGGAGGACGAGGTCGTCGAGGCGACGCGCGCGGTCGCGCTCGCACTGGGTGCCGCGCTGCAGCGTGAGCGGCGGCGAGAGGAGCTCCTGCTGTTCGAGGACCGCTACCGGATGATGGTGGAGCGCGGTCCGGCGGTGACCTACATCGATGCGGTCGACGACGCGGCCTCGACGATCTACATCAGCCCTCAGGTCGAAGAGCTGCTCGGGTTCAGCCCGCGGGAATGGCTCGAGGACCCCGAGCTGTGGCCGCGGATCCTGCACCCCGACGACCGAGCGCGCGCGCTGGCGGAGAACGAGCGCCACAACGAGACGGGGGAGCGTTTCCGGCTCGAGTACCGGATGTTCGCCAAGGACGGGCGGGTCGTCTGGGTGCACGACGAGGCCACGATCGTGCGCGACGAGCGCGGCGTCCCCCGCTACAGCCACGGCGTGATGATGGACATCACGGAACGCAAGCGCACCGAGGAGCAGGTGGCCTTCCGGGCCTACCACGACGAGCTCACCGGTCTTCCGACGCGAGCGATGTTCGAGGAGCTGCTCGAGCTGGCGGTCTCGCGCGCCCGCCGGCACGACGGCGCCGTCGCGGTGCTGTGCGTCGACGTCGACGACTTCCGACTCGTGAACGACTCCCTCGGCCACGACGCCGGCGACGCGCTCCTGCAGATGGTCGCCGAGCGGCTCCGGGAGGCGACCCGCGAGACGGACCTCGTCGCCCGTCACGCCGGCGACCGGTTCCTCCTCCTGCTCGCCGACCTGGACCTCGGCGAGACGGGGGAGACGGCGGCGATCCGTGCGGAGTCGGTCGCGCAGCGGATCCGCGACTCGCTCGGCACGCCGTTCGTGATCGCGGGCACGGAGCTGTACGTGCAGGTGAGCATCGGGATCAGCGTCTTCCCCACCGACGCGGTGGACGCCGCGACCCTGCAGCGCAACGCCGAGGCGGCGATGTTCGAGGCGAAGAAGGGCGGCGCGGGCGGCTACGTGATGTCGGCGCTCGGCGCCTACGACTCGGCGGCCAAGCTGCAGTTCGTCACCCGCCTCCGCAAGGCGGTCGAGTCCCAGCGCTGGGCCCTGCACTACCAGCCGGTGATCGACCTGGAGCGCGGCCGGATGGTGGGCGTCGAGGCGCTGATCCGCTGGATCGAGCCCGACGGCACCGTCGTTCCGCCGAACGAGTTCATCCCGCTGGCCGAGGAGCTCGGGCTCATCGAGGCGATCGGGGAGTGGGTCGTGCGCGAGCTCGTCCACCAGGTCCGCGCGTGGCAGGAGCTCGATATCGACCTCGAGGTCGGGTTCAACCTGTCGCCGCGGCAGTTCTGGCAGCCCGATCTGTCGCAGCGGATCGTCGAGCAGATCCGGGCCGGCGGGATCGATCCCGGGCGCATCATGGTCGAGGTGACGGAGTCCTCCGCGATGCTCGACCCCGACCGCGCGCAGGGGATCCTCGAGGAACTGCACGCGGCCGGCCTGCAGATCGCGGTCGACGACTTCGGGACCGGGTACTCGTCGCTCTCGCGGTTGCGCGCGATGCCGGTGAGGGTCCTCAAGATCGATCGCTCGTTCGTCGCCGACGTCCACCGCGACCGGCAGGCGTCGGCGATCGTCACGGCGTTCCTGGAGCTCGCGAGGGGGTTGGGGATGACGACCCTCGCGGAGGGGATCGAGACGCCCGAGGAGCTCGCCTTCCTGCGCGAGCACGGGTGCGAGCTCGGCCAGGGCTACCTGTTCTCGAAGCCGGTCCCGCCCGAGGAGATCATCTCCTACGTGTTCGGCGGGATCCCCGGGGTCGCGGCCCTCAGGAGCGCGTGAGCGCGCCGACGAGCTCGCGCGCGGCGTTCGCGATCGAGGCCGCGTCGATCCCGGCCCAGGCGCGGAGCTCGGCGGGGGTGCCCGAGCCGGGCATCGACGACACCCCGAGGCTGCGGACGCGGCCGGTGAGCGGGCCGGTGGCGGCGAGCGCCTCGAGGACGGCGCCGCCGACCCCGCCCTCGATGCGGTGGTCCTCCGCCACGACGATCGCCCCCGTCTCCTCCAGGGCGGTCCGGAGCGCGGCGGCGTCGATCGGCTTCACGCTGTAGCAGTCGAGCACGCGCGCGTCGATCCCGTCCGCGGCGAGCAGCCCGCGCGCCGCGAGGCACTCGTGGACCGTGATCCCGGCGCCGACGAGCGTGACGTCGGTTCCGTCGGCGAGCCGCTTCGAGCCGCCGATCGGGAAGGACTCCTCGGGGCCGTACAGGATCGGGGTCGCCTCGCGCGTGGTCCGCAGGTAGGCGATCCCCTCGAGATCGAGCATCGCCGCGGTGAGGGCGGCGGTCGAGGTCGCGTCCGCGGGGTACAGGACGGTGGTGCCGTCGATCGCGCGGAAGGCGGCGAGGTCCTCCAGCGCCATCTGCGACGGTCCGTCCTCCCCGATGGAGACGCCGGCGTGGGAGCCGCATAGCCGGAGCCTGGCCCGGCTCACCGCGCCCATCCGGATCTGGTCGTAGGCGCGGGTGAGGAAGGCGCCGAAGGTGGCCGCCACCGGCGTGAACCCGAAGGCCTGTAGTCCGGTCGCGACGCCGACCATGCACTGCTCGGCGATGTACAGCTCGAGGAACCGCTCGGGCGCGACCTTCTCGACATCCTCGGTGTGCGTCGAGTTCGAGACCTCCGCGTCGAGCACGACGAGATCCGAACGTCCCTCCGCGAGCCAGGCGAGGGTCTCGCCGAACGCCTTGCGCGTGGCCGTCGGCCCGCTCCAGGCGGGAGCCGGGCGCGACGGCGAGCCGGGGCGCTCGAGCCCGGGAGCGGGCGGCGGCGAGGGAGGGGTCACGCGCAGGTTCCGCTCGCCACCGAGCTCCGCGATCGCCCTCGAGGCGTCCTCCGCTGGCACGGCCTTGCCGTGCCAGCCCTCCCGGTCGGCGAGGAACGACACACCGTGGCCCTTGTGCGTCCGCGCGACGATCATCGTCGGTCGCGCGTCGGCGGCGGCGTCGCGGAAGGCGCGGTCGATCGCCGCGACGTCGTGGCCGTCGATGGCGACCGCCGACCAGCCGTAGGCCCGAGCCCGCCGGAGGAAGACCTCGGCGTCCCAGCCGTGCATCGTGGGGCCGCGCTGACCGAGGCGGTTGAGGTCGACGATGGCCACGAGGTTGCCCGCCTGGTGGAACGCGGCCGCCTCGACCGCCTCCCAGACCGATCCTTCGGCGAGCTCGGAGTCCCCGAGCAGCACCCAGACGGTCCCCGGCGCCCCGGCGAGGCGCTTGCCGAGCGCGAGCCCGAGCCCGACGGCGAGCCCCTGGCCGAGCGAGCCGGTCGCCACGTCGATCCAGGGGAGCTCGGGGAGGGGCACGGGGTGGCCCTGCAGCGGGGAGCCGAACCGTCGCAGGCGCAGGAGCTGCGCGTCGTCGATCGCCCCGATGGCCTTGAGCATCGCGTACAGGGCCGGGGCGGCGTGGCCCTTGGACAGGACGAACCGGTCGGCGCCGGGCGCTCGCGGCTCGTCGACGTCCGTCCGAAGGTGGTCGGCGGCGAGCACCGCGAGTAGGTGTGCGCACGACATCGAGGAGGTCGGGTGCCCGCTGCCGGCCGCGGTCGTCGCGCGGATGCTGTCGACCGCGATCTGGGCGGCCAGGTCGTTCCACAGGTGCCGGCGATCGTCCACGGCTGACCGGTCCCCTCCTCCGCTCGTGCGAGCCGCAAGCCTACCCGCCGGCGGGAGGAACGGAGCTGCGGGGGGCTGCGGTAGCCTCGCGCCTCATGGACGGACCCCCGACCTCACGGGTCCCCCTCGGCGTCGCCTCCGCGACCGGTCGGCGTCCCGTGCTCCTCGGGCTCGCCGGCGACAGCGCCTCGGGCAAGACCACGTTGTCCCGCGGGATCGAGTACGTCCTGGGCGTCGAGCGCGTCGCTCGGATCTGCACGGACGACTACCACCGCTACGACCGCGCGACCCGAGCGGCGATCGGCGTGACGCCCCTGGCTCCGGAGGCGAACCGGATGGACTTGGCCGCCGAGCACCTCCGCGCGCTCGCGCGCGGGCAGGCCGTGACGAAGCCGACCTACGACCACCACACGGGCACGTTCGGACCAGACGAGACGGTGGAGCCCGGCGAGATCGTGATCGTCGAAGGCCTCGTCCCCCTGGCCGAGCGGATCACCCGCGACGTGATCGACGTGGGGGTCTTCCTCGACCCCGAGGAGGAGCTCCGCCGCCGCTGGAAGCTCGAGCGGGACGTGTTCGAGCGCGGCTACCAGCCGCGCCAGGTGGTCGAGGAGCTGCGCCGCCGGGAACCGGACGCCCGGCGCTACGTCCGACCCCAGCGCGAGCTCGCCGACGTCGTGGTGCGCTTCCACCGACGCGACGGAAGCGACGACGAGCGCCTGTCCGCCATCCTGACGGTCCGCCCGACGCTTCCGTATCCGGCGTTGCGCGAGGTCCTGGGCTCGTTCCGCGCACGCGGCGTCGAGCCGGTCCGATGGTCGACGCGCACCGACCGACGGGGACCGATGAGCGTCCTGGCGATCGACGGCGCCTGCCCGCCCGACCTCGGCGCCGAGCTCGAGGAGGCCCTGTGGTCCTCGCTGCGGGCCGATGCCCGTCTGCAGCGGGACCGCCTCGGGATCGTGCGCCAGCCCGGTCGCCCCCCGGTGCGCAGCGAAGCCCTCGCGCTCGCCCAGCTCCTGATCGTCGCCCACGTCGCCGGGGCGTTCGACGGGGCCTTCGAGCTGTAGGAGGTGTAGCCTCGTCGCCAGTGACGACGTTCCGCGAGCTCGGGGTCTCCGAGCCGGTGGTGCGCGCCCTGGCCGAGCGGGGGATCGAGCGGGCCTTCCCGATCCAGGTGATGGTCTGGGAGGACGCCCGCGCCGGTCGCGACACCCTCGCGCGCTCCCGGACCGGCTCGGGCAAGACGCTCGGCTTCGCCGTGCCGATCGTCGAGCGCCTGGACCCCGAGGCTCGACCCCTCCCGGCCGCGCTGGTGCTCGTGCCCACCCGCGAGCTCGCCCGCCAGGTGGCGGGCGAGACCGAGGACATCGCGGCGGCCAGGGGGCTGCGCACGAAGGTCGTCTACGGGGGGACCCGGGTGCGTGAGCAGGGACGGGGGCTCGACGAGGCGCACGTGTTGATCGCCACCCCGGGGCGGCTCCAGGACCTCCTCGAGCGCGCTCTCGTCCGGCTCGACGGCGTTCGGATCCTCGTGCTCGACGAGGCCGATCGGATGCTCGACATGGGGTTCCAGCCGCAGGTGGATCGGATCGTTCGGCGGCTTCCGCGGGAGCGACAGACGATGTTCTTCTCCGCGACGCTCGACGGCGCGGTCAAACGGATCGCCGAGGCCTACACCCGCGACCCCGTGCGCCACGAGGTCGTCGGCGAAGGCCCGACGGTCGAGGAGGCCGAGCACCGCTTCCTCCCGGTGGACGCCCACGAGAAGGTGGCGACGCTCGCGCGCCTCGCCGAGGCGGAGCCGGGCCTGACGCTCGTGTTCGTCAACACGAAGCGCGCGGTGGACGAGCTCGCTCGCAAGCTCCGTGCGCGCGGCGTGCGGGTGGCGACGCTGCACGGCGACATGACGCAGGAGGCGCGGGAGAAGGCTCTTCGCCGCTTCGAGGCCGGCCACGTCGGTGTGCTCGTGGCGACCGACGTCGCCGCCCGAGGGCTCGACCTCGACGACGTCTCCCTGGTCGTGAACTACGATCCCCCGTCCGACGACAAGGGCTACGTGCACCGGGTCGGACGGACCGCCCGGGCCGGGCGCAGCGGTACGAGCATCACGTTCGTCACGCCGGGGGAACAGGGAGACGTGTCGCGCATGGCGGCCCGGCTCGATCTCCACGAGGAGTTCGAGCAAGAGGGGATGAAGGTCGCCCCGCCGCGGATCGTGTTCAGCGGGAGCGTCCGGGGCCGTCGCAGCGGCCTGCGCCCCCGCCGTCCGCGCTGACGCTAGCCGGCGAGGCCGCCGGGGAGCACCCGCATCCCGGACCGCCGTACGAGCGCGAGGATCTCGTGGGCCGGCACGGGGCGCGAGAAGACGTACCCCTGCCCCAGCGGGCATCCTCGATCGGCGAGGAACCGCCACTCCTCGAGCGTCTCGATCCCTTCGGCGAGGGCCTGCATCCCGAGGTTCTGCGCGAGCGCGATGATCGCGGAGACCATGCTCGCGCTCTGTCGATCGGTGTGGACCTCGCGGATGAACGCGCGGTCGATCTTGAGCACGTCGACCGGCATGTGTCGCAGCCTCGCGAGGGAGGAGTAGCCGGTTCCGAAGTCGTCGATCGCCAGGCGGAAGCCGCGACCGTGCAGGTCGCGGAGGATCTCGAGGGTCCGATCGGGATCGGTCATCGCCGTCGACTCCGTGATCTCGACCGTCACCCGCGAGGGGTCCATGCCGCCGGCGCGCAGGGTCGTCACCAGCCGCTCGGCGAGGTCCTCCTGCCACAGCTGTCGGGGCGACAGGTTGAAGCCCACGTCGAGCGTGAGCCCCTCGTCTCGCCAGCTCGCGTCCTGCCGGGAGATCTCCTCGACCACCCAGTCGCCGATCGCCTCGATCAGCCCCATCTCCTCAGCCAGCGGGATGAACTCCCCCGGTGGAACGAGCCCGCCGCCGGGCTCCGGCCACCGGATGAGGGCTTCGACCCCGACCATCCGTCCGTCGGCCAGATCGACGATCGGCTGGTAGTGCAGCATCCAGGCGCGCTGCTCGACGGCCTTGCGCAGGCGCGTCGACAGGGACAGCTTCGTGAGCGCGTCCTGCTCGTCGGCGCGGTGCAGCACGTAGGCGCCGGGACCCGCCCGCTTCGCGCGATAGGCTGCCGTGTCGGCGTTCTTCAGCAGGCTCGCCGCGTCCTGCGCGTCGTTCGGGAACACGCTGATGCCGATCGAGGCGGTGACGTACAGCTCGTGTCCGTCGATGAGGAACGGTGCCTCGAGCGCCCGCTGGACCCTGTCGGCCACCGATCCCGCCACGATCGTTGCTCCGTCGCCCTCGGCCAGCGGGCTGGATCGCTCGAGGTCGGCGAGCAGCAGGAGGAACTCGTCACCCCCCTGCCGGGCGACGAGGTCGGTCTCGCGGGTCGCCTCCTGGAGGCGATCGGCGAGCTGGACGAGGAGGGCGTCGCCGGCTTCGTGCCCGAGGGAGTCGTTCACGAGCTTGAAGTTGTCCAGGTCGACGTACAGGACGGCCACGCCGAGGTCGTGCCGGCGCGCGCGCGCCAGCGCCCGCTCCAGGAGGTCGTCGAACATCGCCTTGTTCGGCAGCTCGGTGAGGCTGTCGTGGTAGGCGAGGAAGGCCGCCTGCTCCTCGGCCTCCTTGCGTTCGGTGATGTCGAGCATCACGCCCTGGATCAGGCCTGGGCGTCCGTCCGATCCGGGGAGCACGACCGCGCTGTCGCGGAACCACACGACCCGGCCGTCGCGGGCGATCAGCCGGTACTCGTAGGAGAAGGGCCGGCCGGCCTCGCGTCCGCGCACGTAGGTCTGAAGGGCCCGCTCGCGGTCGTCGGGGTGGAGCATCCGCGCCCACAGGTCCGGATCGTCGATGTACTCCTGCGGCGTGACCCCGAGGATCCGCTCGATCTGCGGGCTGACGAAGATCGTGGCCATCGACTCGTCGGCGAGATCGACGTACACGATGGCCGGGAGGTCCTCGACCAGGGCCCGGTAGCGCTGCTCGGCTTCGTGCAGGCGCTGCTCCGTCTCCTTGAGATCGGTGACGTCGAACATCACGCCCTGCCAACAGCGAGGCCGACCGCGGTCGTCGCGCATCAACACGGCGTGGTCGCGGATCCACACGATCCGTCCGTCGGGGCGCACGAGCCGGTACTCCGACACGAACGGCTCGCCCGTCTCCTGAGCCCGTCGGCTCTCCGCGAGGACGCGCTCGCGGTCGTCGGGATGGACCATGGACGCCCACCCCTCGCGGTCCGAACGCCAACGCTCCGGCGGGACCCCGAGGATCGCCTCGACCTGCGGGCTCGTGTACAGGTTCGTCTGGACGTCGTCCGCCGCGTCGACGTAGACGATGCCCGGCAGGTGCTCGACCAGCGCCGTGCCGGTGAGCTCCGGCAGGTGCTCCTCGAGGAGGTGGTTGCGGTCGGAGGTCATGGGGTTCGGCCGGGTACCGGATCCGCGGTACGTTGGAGGAATCGGACGCCTCGGAGTCCCGCTTGAGCGGCGCCGCAAGGGTTGTCGCGATCGCCGACCTCCGACGGACGCCGTCGGGGGGACCCCCATCGGGCGCAACCCCCGAGGTCTGCGGGGGCGCCGAGCCGGCCCCTAGCAGCCCGACTCGTCGGGCAGCAGCGGTCGGATCTCGATCGAGTACCGCTTGCCGTCGTGGACCCAGGGGGTGAGCTGGTTCGTCGATCCCGCGACCTCGCGGAGCCGCGCCCAGTCCTCGCCCTCGACGACGAGGCAGCGCGAGGCGCCGCCGACCTCGCGGCCGGCGCCCCCGAGATCGATCGCGAGCGGCCAGTCGACCGGGCGCTGGGGAAGCTGGGGGTCGGGGCGGTAGGGGGCGACGAGCAGGCGAGCGGCCTCGCCGAGGTAGAGGCGCTCGTCTCCGACGGAGCCCTGTGGCAGCCAGGACAGATCCGTCAGGTGGGCGGCGAGGCGCGCGAGGCGACGCCGCAGCTCGCGTTGCGCGTCGGTGAGCCCGGGGGCGTCGTCGACGTCGAGCGCGTACACGCGCGCCACGGTGGTCCGTCCCTTTGCCGAGAGGGTGAAGACCGCCGTCGGGAGATCGGTCACGCTCGGCCGGCCGACGTCCTCGACGCCGAGGTCTCGTTCGCCGAGCCCGGCCTCCAGCGCCCGGCGGAGCAGGGCTTGGACGCCGTCCTCCCCGACCTCGCGCACGATGATCGCCGGCAGCGACGGCGCCGGGTAGATCATGATCTGCACGCCCGGGGTGACGACCGTCCCGTCGCCGTACAGCACGAACGACGGCGGCGAGGTGAACGCGTGGTCGGCCGGGACGTACCCGCCCTCGAAGGCCAACCGGAGCACGACGTCGCGCGACCCGGTCGGGTGATCGATGCGGTCGCCGGAGGCCGTCTCCCGATCCCCCGGAGCCGCTGCGTCGGCGCAGGCCCCGGCCACGAGGGCCATGACGAGCGCCGCTGCGATCCAGGTCCTCATCTCGTGGCGTTGGACGTCCCGACGTCCCGCTCGGGTTCCCGGCTCCTGCCGGCCAGGGTCCGGATCGCCTCGATCATCAGGTCGAGCCCGAAGTCGAACCGTTCGTCGGGGTCGTCGGCGTCAAGGTAGGACAGCGCCTCGAGGACCTGCGGGAAGGCGTCGGGCGGCAGGTCGTGGCCGGTCGCCCCCCCGCCGCCCTCGGCGGCCGAGATCCTGCCCGTCTCGAGCACCACCGAGCCCATGACGTAGCTCCCGATCACGTGGAAGGCCCGCGCCGCATCGGGTGGCGACAGCCCCATCCGGCGCAGCGTCCACAGCGCCACCTCGACCGGTCGCAGCAAGGCCGCCGACCGCGCGGACCGGCCGCGGCGGGCGAGCAGCTCCACGACGGCGGGGTGGGCTCGGAGGGTGCGGCGCCACGCGTGGGCGACCGCGCGCCCGTAGGCGGCCAGGTCCTCGCTGCTCGGCCCCGGCTCGGCAGGGAACGGGAAGCCGCGCATCACGTGATCGACGACCCCGTCCAGCAGGTCGTCCTTGTCCCGGACGTGGTGGTACAGCGACATCGCCTCGACGCCGACCGCGCGCCCGACCCGGCGCATCGTGACCGCGGCCAGCCCCTCCTCGTCCATGAGCCGAACGGCGGCCTCGACGATCCGCTCGCGGGTGAGGGGGGCTCGCGCGCCGGGGCCCCCGGCGGCCGTGTGGGTCGGGTCCTCGGTCATCTCGGTCTCGCTTGCAAGGTTGACGCTCGGTGCGGCGCCCACCTACGCTGCCGCCCGTACAGTGTAAGCGTACAGCGTACGTCCCGGGCGCGGGGACGGGCCACGGCGACGGGCGATGGCGGGGGAAGAGGCGACGGATGCGGATCGACACGGCCAGGCTCGCCCGCGCGAGCAGCCGGCACCCCTGGCGCGTGCTCGCTGTGTGGCTGCTGGTCGTCGCGGCGATGGCGGGTGCTTCGCAGCGGTGGCTCGCAGGGGCGCTCACGACCGACATCGACTTCACGAACGAGCCCGAGTCCCGCCGGGCGATGCGCCTGGTCGAGGAACGGGTGACCGGCGAGCAGCCCGACACCGAGTTCGCGATCGTCCGCAGCTCGGCGCTCCGGGTCGACGACCCCGCCTTCGAGGCCTACGTCCGCCGGGTGCAGGCGGCGATCGCCGGGCTCGGCCCCTCGGTGGTCGCGGCGCCCGCCGAGGAGGGGGTCGCGGCGCCCGCCGCGAGCGGATCGGGGGGCCTCGTGTCGGTCTACGATCTGCGCGCCGCCGCCGAGCGCGCGTCCGATCCGGCGGAGCGCGCTGCGCTGCGCGAGCGGGCCGACGCCCTGGTCTCGGCGGACGGCCGCGGGACGCTGATCGCGGTCCCGATCGTCGACACCGAGCTCGACACCGTGGAGCGTCTGCGCGCGACGCTCGAGCGGGAGCGCGAGGAGGGGTTCGAACTCCTGCTCGCAGGCCCCGCGACCCTGAACGCCGACACGACCGAGGTCGCCGAGGAGGACCTGCGTCGAGGTGAGGCGATCGGCCTGGTCGCGGCGCTGCTCGTCCTCGTCGTGGTCTTCGGGGCGCTGCTCGCCGCGGTGCTCCCGATCTCGATCGCGTTCGCGGCGATCCCGGTCGCGTTCGGAGGGGTCGCGCTGCTCGCCCGGGCGTTCGGCCTGGAGTTCTCGATCTTCACGACGAACATGGCCTCGATGATCGGGTTGGCCGTCGGGATCGACTACTCGCTGTTCATCGTCGCCCGCTACCGGGAGGAACGCCGAGGCGGCGCCGAGCCGCTGAGCGCGATCGAGATCGCGGGCGCGACGGCGAGCCGCGCGGTGTTCTTCAGCGGGCTCACGGTGGTGCTCGCCCTGCTGGGGATGTTCATCATGCCGACGACGATCTTCCGTTCGATGGCCACGGGGGCGATCCTCGTCGTGCTCGCCTCGGTGGCCGCGTCGCTCACGCTGCTGCCCGCGCTGCTCGGCCTGCTGCGGGACCGGATCGACCTGCCGAGGCTCCGGCGAGCGGGGCGCCCCGGGCGCGGCCCGGACCCCGCAGGGGGCTTCTGGGACCGCTGGACCGGCGTCGTGATGCGTGCTCCCGTCGTGAGCCTGCTGGCGGCGGTCGCGGTGCTCGGCGGCCTGGGGGTCGTGTACTCGACGATCGAGAAGGGGACGACGCAGACCGCCGCGAGCCTGCCGGACGAGGTCGAGTCCAAGCGGGCGTTCCTCGTGCTCGTTCAGGACTTCGCGGCCGGCGGGCAGGCCGACCCCGTGTGGGTCTACGTCGAGGGGGACCTCGGTACGCCCGAGCTCGACCGCGCGATCGCGACGCTACGCGCGGCGATCGCCCAGGACGGGGCGTTCGCGCCGCAGGTCCAGGTGATCCCGTCCTCGCTCGGCGATCCGCGGGCCCTCGTCGTGCAGGCGATCCCGTCTGGCGACGCGTTCGGACGGGCGTCGTTCTCGGCGATCGACCGGCTCCGTACCGAGACGGTTCCGAGGGCGTTCGCCGGGACGGACGCCACCGTCCTCGTCGGGGGGATGCCGGCGATCTTCGCCGACTTCGTCCGCCAGACCGACGATTACCAGCCGGTCGTCCTCGCGTTCGTCCTCGGCCTGTCGTTCCTGCTGCTGATGACGGTCTTCCGGTCGATCGTGGTGCCGCTCAAGGCCGTCGCGATGAACCTCCTGTCGGTCGCGGCGGCCTACGGCGCGATCGTCCTCGTGTTCCAGCACGGCGTCGGGATCGAGCTGTTCGATGCGCTCGGGTTCCGATTCCAGCAGGTCGAGGCGATCGAGGCGTGGCTCCCGCTGCTGCTGTTCTCCGTGCTGTTCGGACTGTCGATGGACTACCACGTCTTCCTGCTCTCGCGGATCCGGGAGGCCTACGATCGGACCGGCGACAACGCGGCGTCGGTCGCCTACGGCCTGCGGACGACCGGCAGCATCATCACGGGCGCCGCGCTCATCATGGTTGCCGTGTTCACCGCGTTCGCCGCCGGGCGTCTCGTGCCGCTGCAGCAGATGGGGTTCGGGCTCGCGGTCGCCGTGTTCATGGACGCGACGATCGTGCGCTCGGTGCTCGTGCCGGCGAGCATGAAGCTGCTGGGTGATCGAACTGGTACCTGCCGTCGTGGCTCCGGTGGCTGCCGGCGGTGGCCGTCGAAGGACACGGGGCCGCGGATGAGGGGGCGGGCGCGCGCTCGGCCCTGGCCGGAGCGACGCGCGAGCCCTGACGAGACCGGCCGCTCCCCGGTAGGGTTCGGGCCGCCATGGCATCCGATCACGACCGACTCCGCGCACGGCTCGGGCCCGTCGGGGTCTGGACGTTCGCCTTCGACGCCATGGTGTGGAGGGAGGTCGCCGAGGCCGCGCGCGCGATCGAGGCCCTCGGCTTCGCGGCGCTGTGGGTTCCCGAAGGAGGCGGCTCTCGCGACATCACGTCCCACCTCGCGCTGTTGCTCGGAGCGACCGACCGCATCGCGGTCAGCTCGGGTGTGGCGAACCTGACGTCGCGGGAGCCCGAGGTGCTGGCGCGGGCCGGGGTGACCCTCGCCGATGCGTTCGGGGAACGGGTCGTGCTGGGGATCGGCGTCGGCCACCAGTACACGACCGCGCGCCGCGGGCGCGACTGGGACCGACCCCTCGAGCGCGTCCGCGCGTACCTGGACCGGATGGATGAGGCCGACCAGATCCCGGCCCCGGCCGGGCGCCCGCCCAGGATCCTCGCCGCCCTCGGCGACGGGATGCTGCGCCTGGCGGCCGAGCGCTCCCTGGGGGCGCACACCTACTTCGTCCCCGTGGAGCACACCGCCCGTGCTCGCGAGGTCGTCGGGCCCGAGCCGGTCCTCGCGGTCGAGCAGACCGTCGTGCTCGAACGCGATCCGTCGGCCGCGCGCGCGATCGCCCGTGCCTGGATCGCCGACTACATCGAGCTTCCGAACTACGCGCGGAACTGGCGTCGGCTCGGGTACCCGGAGGACGACCTCGCCGGGGGCGGCAGCGACCGCCTCGTGGACGCGGCCGTCGCCTGGGGCGACGTGACGCGGATCGCCGAGCGCGTCCGGGCGCACCGGCAGGCAGGGGCCGATCACGTCTGCGTGCAGGTCATCACGGGGCGGGACGGGGACGCGGCGCTCCCGGCCCTCCGGGAGCTCGCCCCGGCGCTCCTGGACGACTGAGCGGCTCCTGCGGCGATCCGGGCGCGGCGAGGTCTGAGACGATCGGGGGCGTGCTCACCGACCGGTCCCGGGCAGCTCGGACGGCGCTCGCAGCCGACCTGCTCGCCCTCGCGCTCTTCGTCGTGGTCGGGATGCGCTCGCACCGGACCGCCGCGGCGCTCGTCGTCTTCGTCCGCACCGCGGCGCCGCTCGCGCTCGCCTGGCTCGCGACCGCCGCCCTGGTCCGCACCTACCGGCCGCCGCGCCTTGCGCGGCTCGTCGTGACCTGGATCGTCGCCGTGCCGCTCGGCGTGCTTGCCCGAGCGGCGATCACCGGCGGTCCGACGGGTCAGGCCTTGGCGACCTTCATCGGCGTCGCCCTGGTGTTCACGCTGCTGTTCCTGGGCGTCGGAAGGCTCGCGCTCGCGGTGGGGGTCCGCCCTCGTGCCCGGCTGGACGCGGCCTCAGTAGCGGTCGTCGACGGGCGGCGGGAGGTCGCGCTCGTCGCGGCGTCCGACGAGGTCGCGGGTCACGCGACGGACCTGCCAGCGCAGCGCGTACCACCCCACCACCGCGAGCACCGAGACGGTGAGGAGCACCGTCAGCACCAGGAAGACGGTTGCCTTCAGCACGGCGCCGAGGACGCCGAACGCCGCGGCGAGGATCAGCAGGACGAGGATCAGCAGGCCCATCGCCTCCACACTACCGACCGGGCGGGGAAGCGGCGAGTCAGGGCGTCGGACCCGCGGCATACTTGCGGCCGTGGCTTTCCGGTCGCCGCTGGCACCCGACGCCAACGCCGGCGCCGTCGCGATCGTCACCGGGGGCGGGACCGGGATCGGACGCGCGACCGCGCACGAGCTCGCCCGCACCGGCGCCGCCGTGGCGATCTGCGGACGGCGGCCCGAGCCCCTCGAGACGGTGCGGACCGACCTCGAGGCCGCGGGCCGCGAGGTCCTCGCGATGCCCTGCGACGTGCGCGAGCCCGACCAGGTCGAGGCCTTCCTCGACGCCGTCGACGAACGGTTCGGCCGGGTCGACGTCCTCGTGAACAACGCCGGCGGCCAGTTCGCCGCCCCCTTGGAGCAGATCGCGCTCAAGGGCCTGCGGGCGGTCCAGCGTCTGAACCTCGACGCGCCCTGGGAGCTCACGCGGCAGGTCGCCCTGCGCTGGATGATCCCGGCGCGACGGGGGTTCGTCTGCTTCCTCGGGTTCAGCCCGCGGCGCGGGGTCCCCTCGATGATCCACAGCTCGACGGCCCGGGCGGCCCTGGAGAACCTCGCGGCCGGGATCGCCCTCGAGTGGTCGCGCTACGGCATCCGCGCGGTCTGCGTGGCCTGCGGCCTGATCCGCACCGAGGGGCTGCTCGACTACGGCGGCGAGGAGCTCGTCGAGACGTGGGCGCGCTCGGTCCCCCTGCGCCGACCGGGCCTGCCGGAGGAGGTCGCCTCGACGATCGCCTTCCTCGCCTCGCCGGGCGCGTCCTACATCACCGGCACGACGATCGTCGTGGACGGCGGCGCCGACGCCTGGGGCCTGGGGGTCGAGCCGCCGGTCGTCGAGCCGTCCGCGTCCGGCCTTCCGCCCGTCGGGCCCGGAGGGTTAGAGTGAGGTAGTGCCCGCGGGAAGGAGAGCGGCCATGTACGGGACCGTCGCGCGCACCAGGGTTCGTCCCGAGAACCGGGGACGCCCTGCGTACGGTGTTGGCCGCGCAGGCCTACGATCAGGTAGAGGGGTTCCGGCACTCCTACGTGCTCTGGGAGGACGGGACGGACGTGATGTGGCTCGTCGCGGTCTTCGCCGATCGCGAGAGCTACGAGCGCAACGCCAGCGATCCGGCCCAGCACGCGCGCTACCTCGAGTACCGGGCTCTGATGGAGGAAGAGCCGGGCGTGGCACGACGGGCCGATCGAATCCCTATGAGCGGTCCGGCGGCGCCCGGCGGGTGACGGCGGACCGATAGGCTGACCGGACACGAGGCACGGATCGAGGGAGGGACGATGGCCGACGCCCTGCAGAACTACATCGACGGCAAGTGGGTCGATGCGCAGGACGGCGAGCGCTTCGACGTCTACAACCCGGCCACCGGGGAGGTCATCGCGACGGCGCCCCACTCGAAGGAGGCCGACGTCGCAGCGGCGGTCGCCGCCGCACGAAGGACGTTCGACGAGGGCACGTGGTGGCCGAGCACCCCCGCCCGCGAGCGCGGGCCGGATCCTCCTTCGGGCGGGCCGAGATCGTGCGGCGGGAGCACGAGCGCCTGGCGCGGCTCGAGTCGCTCGACAGCGGCAAGCCGATCGGCGAGGCCCGAGACGACATCGCCGAGGTCGCCTTCATGTTCGAGTACTACGGCGGTTGGGGCGACGAAGATCGCGGGCGAGTCCCAGCACCTGGACCGCGAGGCGATGTTCATGGTGTGGAAGGAGCCGGTGGGCGTCGCGGGCCGGCATCACGCCGTGGAACTACCCGATGATGATGGCGGTGCAGAAGGTGGCCCCCGCGATCGCTGCAGGATGCACCTTCATCCTGAAGCCACCGGAGCAGACGCCGCTCACCTGCCTGGAGCTCCCGAAGATCCTGGAGGAGGCCGGGCTGCCCACCGGCGTCCTCCACGTGGTCACGGGGTTCGGCGAGACGGAGCGGGCGCGCCGCTGTGCTCGCACCCCGGGGTGGACAAGATCGCCTTCACCGGGTCGAAGGAGGTCGGCAAGATCATCATGCGGACCGGCGCCGACACCCTGAAGCGCGTCACGCTCGAGCTCGGTGGCAAGTCGCCGAACATCGTGTTCTCCGACGCGGACTTCGAGGCCGCCGTCGAGGGTTCGTGCAACGGCGTCTTCTGGAACCAGGGCGAGATCTGCTCGGCGGGGACGCGGGTGTTCGTCGAGCGCCGCATCTACGACGAGGCCCTCGAAGCGTTCGTGGAGCGTGCTTCGTCGGTTCGCCTCGGCGATCCGGCCTCGGAGGACACGACGATGGGCCCGCTCGTGTCCAAGGAACAGCAGGATCGGGTCCGCCGGTACATCGAGATCGGCGAGCGGGAGGCGCGGCTCGCGGGCCAGGGGAAGACGCCGGAGGACCCGAGGCTCGCGGGCGGCTACTTCGTGCCGCCGACGATCTTCGCCGACGTGGACAACACCGCCACGATCGCGCGCGAGGAGATCTTCGGGCCGGTGATGTCGGTGATCCCGTTCGAGACGCCCGACGACGTGCTCGCGATGTCCAACGACACGGAGTACGGGCTGGCGGCGGCGATCTGGACGCGGGACGTGAAGAAGGCGATGCGGGCCGCCCAGGCGTTGCGCGCTGGGATCGTGTGGATCAACGACACGCAGCCGGCCCCGACCGAGATGCCCTGGGGTGGCTACAAGCAGTCGGGGGTCGGCCGGGAGCTCGGTCGCGCGGGCCTCGAGGACTACCTCGAGGAGAAGGCCGTCTACCTCAACCTCGGCGACTGACGGTCCCGCGGCCCTCCCCGGTGCGCGCGGGGGTGGCGAGCAGGCCGGCGGCGACGATGCCGACGGTCGAGGCGACGATCACGGCCATGGCGGTTCGCAGGTCGAAGGACTCGGCGAGCCAGCCGAAGATCGGCGGGCTCCAGACGAAGCCCGAGTAGCCGAGGGTCGTCACGGCCGCGATGGCGTTCGCCTGATCTCGGGGGGCGGTCGTCCCGATGAGCCCGAAGCCGGCGGGCGCCGCGGCCGAGATCGCGAAGGCCCATCAGCAGGAACGCCATGCCGACGACGAGGGCGCTCGAGGTCGCGGTCGCGGCCGTGCCCGCGAGCGCCGCGCCGACCCCCGCCGCGAGGATCGTCGCCCGCGGCCCGAAGCCGAACAGCACCCGACCGGCGAACAGCCGTCCCAGGCACAGCGACGCGGAGAACGCCCCGAAGGCCAGAGCCGCCCCGCCGGCGCTGGCGCCGAGCTCGTCCTGGAGGTACAGCCCGGACCAGGTGTCCATCGAGCCCTCGACGAGGAAGGCGAACAGCACGACGATCCCGGCGACCCACAGGCCCGGGTAGCGGCGGAACGCCGACAGCGAGATCCGGGCGGCCTCCTGTGCCTCGGCGCCGGGCTCGGGGCTGCCCCGGCGCGCGTTCCAGGCGGCGGTCGCGACCAGGGCCAGGGCCGCGAAGAGGAACCCCGACTGGAAGCCCAGCCCGAGCGCGGCGACGACGGCGCCGGCGAGGGCGCCCGAGACCCCCGCCGGCCGCGTAGCTCGCGTGCAGCCACTGGAGCACCGGTCGACCGGTCGCCGACTCGAGGCGCTGCGCGTCGACGTTCAAGAAGACGTCGATCAGCCCGTTGCCCGCTCCGACGACGACGAAGGCGAGCCACAGGCCGCCCGCCGGGGCCATCGCCATCCCGACCGAGCCCGCCGCGAGGGTCGCGAGGGAGGCCGGGACCACCGCGCCGAGCCGCAGGCGCGCCAGGCGCGGCGTGGCGGTCACCATCGTGACCACGGCGGTCATCGACAGGAGGGCGAGCAGCGCTCCGTTCTGTCCGTACGACAGGTTCCGCTCCGCGTTGAGGTCGGCGATGACGATCACCCAGACCCCCCAGAACTGGCCGAAGGCCCAGTAGCCGGCCAGCAGCGCCCGGGTCCGCCTCGCCGCGTCGGGCTCGGGCCGTGCGGGCGCTCGCGCGTTGGCGGCGGGGTCCATGGCCGTCCATCTTGCCATGCGCCGCCGCGGATCCGGGAACCCGGCGCGCCTTGACCGGCTCGCGGCCGAGCGCGGTAGACTCCGGTCCCGATGGCCGGTGGAGAGGTCCAGCTCGTCGATCTCGTGAAGCGTTTCGGCGACTTCACCGCGGTCGATGGGATCAACCTGCGGGTGCCTCCGGGCGAGTTCTTCTCCCTGCTCGGCCCCTCCGGATGCGGGAAGACGACGACGCTGCGGATGATCGCCGGCTTCGAGCGGCCGACCGAGGGGCAGATCCTCCTCGACGGCGTCGATATGGCCGGGACCCCTCCCCACAAGCGGAACGTCAACACCGTCTTCCAGAACTACGCCTTGTTCCCGCACCTGACGGTTGAGAAGAACGTGGCCTTCGGGCTCAAGTACCAGCACCTCTCGAAGGCCGAGCAGGCCCGCCGGGTCGGGCGAGCCCTCGAGCTCGTGCGCCTGACGGGTTTCGAGAAGCGGCGTCCGAACCAGCTGTCCGGCGGTCAGCAGCAGCGGGTCGCGCTGGCCCGAGCGTTGATCCTCAACCCGGCCGTGCTGCTGCTCGACGAGCCGCTCGGAGCGCTCGACGCGAAGCTGCGCAAGGCCCTGCAGATCGAGCTCAAGACGATCCAGGAGGAGGTTGGGATCACCTTCATCTACGTGACCCACGACCAGGAAGAGGCCCTGACGATGTCCGACCGGATCGCGGTGATGTCGAACGGCCGCGTCGAGCAGGTCGGCCCGCCGAAGGAGGTCTACGAGGAGCCCGCGACCGCCTACGTCGCCGACTTCCTCGGCGTGTCGAACCTGATGAACGCGACGGCCGAGGGTCCGGCGCCGGGGGGGTGCCGCGTCCGCCACGGCGACTTCGAGCTCGTCGCCGGCCAGGGTGAGGAGGACGCGCGCGGCCCCGTGAAGCTCTGCATCCGCCCCGAGCGGGTGGAGCTCGAGCCGGGCGACGCGACCGGGCCCAACCGGATCCCCGGGATGGTCGAGCGGGTCGTCTACGTGGGGTCGGTCCTGCACGTGCTCGTGAACCTCGCTCCCGGCGACAAGATCCAGGTCTGGATCCAGAACGAGGGGCAGGGGGCGACCTGGGCGCAGGGGAGCCCGGTCAAGGTGCACTTCCCCGTGGCGTCGCTGCGGGTGCTTCCCGAGGGGGAGATCTCCGAGGAGGGGTTCGCCGCCGCCGCGGCCGCCCGCTGAGGGGCGTCGAGGCGTCAGATCTCGAGGCGCGCGAAGTCCTCCACCGCCGAGCGCGTCTCACCCTCGTGGCGACGGATCGCCACGCGCTGGACGAGCACCGCGAGGGTGATCGCCAGCAGCGAGCCGACCATCATCAGCGTCGCGATCGCGTTCAGGCCCGGGTTCCCGGCGTTGCGGGCCGCCGAGTAGATCTTGATCGGGATCGTCGTGCAGTTCTCGATGCACAGGAACGCGCTGATCACGAAGTCGTCGATGGAGATCGCGAAGGCGATGAAGGCGCCGGCGAACACCGCCGGGAGCAACAGCGGGAGCAGCACCCTGCGGATGGCCTCGGCCGAGGACGCGCCCAGGTCCATCGCCGCCTCCTCGTACTCCTTGCCGATCGCGAACAGCCGTCCCCGGGTCACGATCACGACGTAGGACAGCGTGAACGTGATGTGCCCGACGATCATCGCGGGCAGGCCGAGCGGGATGAACTCGTAGAGGTTGACGAAGATCAGGAACAACGACACGCCCATCACGATCTCGGGGGTGACGAGGGGGAACAGCATCAGGAAGTTCGCCGCGCCCGAGCCTCGACCGCGCCATCGCGCGAGGCCGAGCGCGAGCCCGACGCCGAGCAGCGTGGCGACCGGGACCGTCACGGCGGCGATCTTCAGGCTGTTCTCCAGCGAGAACCACAGCGATGGGTCGTACTCCCGGGAGCCGGGCACGAAGATGCCCTGGTACCACTGGAGGGAGAAGCCCTGGAACGTGCTCCGGGACCGCCCGTCGTTGAACGAGAACTGCACCGCGATCAAGACGGGGACGATCGTCCAGGCGATGTACAGCCAGGTCCACACGACGAGGAAGCGGGGCCGCCCCCAAGGGTTCGTGAACCATCGGCGCCACCAGGCGCTGCGCGGCACCGGCGCGGTACGGGCGATCGGCGGTGCGGCCTCGGTGATCGCGCTCACGCCCGCGCCTCCTTGGCCGCTCGAGCGACGCTCACGAGGTAGTAGATCATGAGGACGCCGACGAACACCGAAAGCAGGAACGTGAGCGAGGCGCCGCTCGGGGCCTGCCCGGCCTGGTGGATGCGCGACTCGATCGCGTTGCCGATCATCGTGACGCTCGGCGAGCCCGACATCAGCGTGGGCGTGTAGTAGTCGCCGAACATCGGCAGCGTGATGATGACCGAGCCGGCGAGGATGCCCTGCTTGGACAGCGGCAGCGTCACGCGCCAGAACGTGCTCCGAGGGCTCGCGCCCATGTCACGTGCGGCCTCCAGCTGGGATCGGTCGATCCGGTCGAGCGCGGCGTACAGCGGGAGCACGAAGAACGGGATGTAGCCGTAGACGAGCCCGAGGATCACCGTGATCGGCGCGGCTCGGCCGGCGAACCAGTTGATCGGCTCCTCCACGCCCGGCAGGAGCATGAACAGCCGGCTCACGATCCCCGGGGAGCCGGGGTCGTTCGTGAGCAGGTTCACCCAGGCGAGCATCCGCATCAGGTAGCTCATCCAAAACGGGGCGATCATCAGGGTGAGCAGGAGGACCTTCCAGCGCCCCGCGTGGCGCGCGATGTAGTAGGCGACCGGGTAGCCGATCAGGACGCACAGCGACACGGACGTCACGACGTAGACGATCGTGCGGAGGAACTGGCCTCGAAGGGGGGTCGGCGCCGTGAGCTCGCGCAGGACCTGCACCATCCATCCGCGGTCCCACTCCAGCGGGTTCCACGCCGGCAGCGGGCCCGCGAAGATCGGGTCGAGCCGCCCGAACGCCGTGGCGACGATCGCGTAGAAGGGCGTGAGGAACAGCAGCACGAGCCACGCGAGCCCGGGGGCCGCGAAGGCAGGCCAGTACCAGCGCTTCTGGCCGACGATGTCGCCGGTCGGTGTGGGCATGGACCTCGTCCGAGCTTAGCCGGCCTTCACCTCGGCGAACGCGTTCTGGTACAGCGTGTCGACCTGGACCGGCAGCCCGATCGCGCGCTTGCCGATCTCGAAGTCCTCCTGCGTCACGATCGTCGAACGCAGGTTGTCCCACCGGCCCCGGTACTCCCAGCTGAACCAGCCCTCGAGACCGGGGTAGCCCTCGTCGAAGATCGTCTCGGGCTCGACGACGTTGAACGGCACCTGGTAGCCGACCCAGGTCCAGTTCTTGATCCCCTCGAACTCGTCGAGCATGAAGTTCAGGAACAGGTGCGCGAGGACCGGGTTCTTCGCGCTCGTCGGGATGGCCATCGTGTCGTTCCCGATCGTGCCCCCGAACCCGTCGCGGGCCGGCCAGGTGTAGCGCAGCAGGGCCGACTCCTCCTTGCTCCCCACGTACCAGGGACCCGCCTGGATGTCGCCCGACCAGGACTGGTGCAGCCCGAACTTCCCCTCGGGGATCCCGGCGTAGGCACCGTCGATCGTGTAGCGGACGTCCATCGTGTCGTTGAGCTCGAGGAGCCGCTGCTTGGCCGCCTCGATGACCGCCGGGTCGGACGTGTTGACGTCCGTCGCCTCCCCGAGGTCGACGAGCATCCCGAGGGCGAGGGCCTCGCGGTAGTCGTCGTAGACCCCGGTGATCCCCTTGAAGTCGGTGTCCCACAGGATCTGCCAGGAGTTGTCGTAGGCCGTGGGCAGGTCCTCCGGCTCGTAGGGGACGAGATCGGTCCGCCAGGCGATCCCCGTGTGGTAGATCGTGTACGGCACGGTGTACTGGGCGCCTTGGTCGTAGAACGGGTCCTGCAGCGCCGGCCACACGTTCTTCATGTTCGGGATGTAGTCGTGGTTCAGCGGCTGGAGGAGCTTGGCCGCAACGAGCTTGGGCACGACGTCGATCGTCGGGAAGAAGACGTCGAACTCGACCTGGCCCGTCTGGATCTTCTGGATCGCCTCCTCCATGTTGTAGAAGGTCTCGTAGCGCCACTCGACGTCGTACTTCTTCGAGAAGTCGTCAAGGACCTTCTTCCAGATGTACTGCTCCCAGTTGTAGATCACCAGGGGCCCGGCCTCGGGCTCGAGGTCCGACGCGATGGGCGGCACGTCCTCCCAGGTCTGCAGGCGCACCGGGTTCTCGGGGGTTCCGAACAGCGGCCCCTCGGGCTGTCCGGTGTCGGTGGCGGTCCCGCCGCCGCCCCCCTGCTCGCTCGCACAGGCGGCCAGGATCGCGGCCGTGCTCGGGAGCGCAACACCCGTCGCCAGGGACCGCCGGAGGAAGTCCCGGCGCGTCAGCCGACGGTGGTTCGGGTCCCGTGGGTGGAAGACCATGGCGTGCCCCTCCTTCAGCGTTGCGGCCCCTTCGGTTTGAACGGTCGAACAAACCGACGCGCTTGCCTACCATAGCCCGTCGGGACTACGCAAGGTAGTCGGCGAGCAACCGGCCCCTCACCAGGTCATACGCCCGAGCCCGACCCGAGGATCGGGCTCGCCCTGGCCCGTCGTTGCTAGCATCCGGCCGCCCGCGACCACGGCGCGACCACGGGGAGGCATGGATGTCCGACAACGACGCGGTGCTCGTCACCGAGGACCTCGGCCCGGTGCGACGGCTGACGCTGAACCGTCCGAAGGCCCTCAACGCGCTGAACCACGAGCTGCTCGAGGCGCTCGACGAGGCCGTCGCGGCCGCAGCGGCCGACGACGCCGTCCGCGTGGTCGTCCTGCGGGGGGCGGGACGGGCCTTCTGCGCCGGCTACGACCTCAACGAGGACGCCGCGGGCGAGCCGCTCGACGCGGCCGGGTGGCACGAGGCCCTGCGCGTGGACACCGAGCGGATGCTCGCGCTGTGGGGCTGTCCGAAGCCCGTGATCGCGAGCGTACACTCCTACTGCCTGGCGGGGGGCACCGATCTGATGCTGGCCTGCGATCTCGCGGTGGCCGCCGACGACGCCTACTTCGGGTACGTGGACATCCGGTTCGGCTCGGGGGTCGTGTCGATGTTCCTCCCCTGGGTCGTGGGCGCGCGCACGGCCAAGGAGCTGCTGTTCACCGGCGAGGACCGGATCCCCGCCGCCGAGGCCCTGCGGATCGGGCTCGTGAACCGGGTCGTGCCCCGAGACCGGCTGGACGAGGCCACGCTCGAGCTCGCCGAGGCGATCGCGAAGAACGAGCCCTTCGTCGTGCAGATGACGAAGCGCGCGGTGAACCGGGCGTGGGAGGTCGCCGGGTTCCGGGAGGCGATGGCGGCCAACGTCGAGCTGGACGCCTTGATCGAGGCCGCGAACCTGCCGTCGCGCGAGGAGTTCCGCAGGATCACGCAAGAGCAGGGGCTCAAGGCGGCGATCGCGTGGCGGGACGCGCGGTTCCGCGGAGATGCGTGATGGCCTGGGACCTTCGGCCGCTGCTGGCTCCGCGATCGATCGCGATCGTCGGGGCATCCGAGTCCCCCGACTCCTGGGCGCCAGAGATCGAGCGTTCCCTGCGACATCTCGGCTACGACGGTGAGCTGTACCCGGTCAACCCGAAGTACGAGCGGGTGTGGGGCCGGCCCTGCCTCGCGTCGATCGAGGAGCTCCCGCGGGGGGTCGACCTCGTGGTGTTCGTCGTGCCGGCGCGGGTCGTCGTCGGGATGATCGACGCCTGCGCCCGTCGGCGGGTCCGCGGGATCATGGTCGTGAGCAGCGGGTTCGCCGAGGCCGGGGAGGAGGGCCGGGCGCTCGAGGCCGAGCTCACGAAGGCCGCTCGTCGGGCCCGGATCCCCCTGCTCGGGCCGAACGTCGAGGGATTCATCAACTACGTTGACCATGTTGCCCCGTACGGGACGACCCCGCCGGCCGAGCCGATCGTCGGGCCCATCAGCGTGATCTCTCAGTCCGGGACGGTCGCATGGACGATGAACCAGATGGCGAGCGACCGTGCGGTCGGGCTGAGGATCATCCTGGGGGTCGGCAACGAGGCGGTGCTGGGCCTGGGGGACCTCTTCTCGTGGGCGGCGACCGACCCGCACACCGAGGTCGTCGCCTCCTACCTCGAGACGGTGCGTGACGTCGAGGGGCTCGGCGCTGGCCTCGACGCGTTGCGGGCGGCCGGCAAGCCGGTGCTGATCTGCGCGCCGCCGGGGCGCAGCGACGCGGCGCGCCGCTCGATCGTCGCGCACACGGGGGCGCTCGCGGGCCCGACGGGGCTGCGCGACGCCTGGCTGCGTGGCCGGGGAGCGGTGCTGGTGGACGACCCCGTGACCCTGTTCGAGGCCGCGCTGCTCGTGTCGTATCGCCGACGGGTCCGCACCGACGGCGTGGCCGCGGCCCTGCAGTCGGGCGGGGCGTGCACGCTGTTCGCGGAGGCCGCCGGCGCCCAGGGGCTACGGCTGCCGGCGTTCTCCTCGCGCACGAAGGCCAAGCTCCGCCGGACCCTGCCCTCCTTCGCCTCGCAGAACAACCCGCTCGACGTCACGGGCCAGGCCGCCGTCGAGACCGACATGTTCGTGGGGGCGCTCGAGGCGATCGCGCAGGATCCGGCGGTCGGGGTGCTCGCCTTCGACGCGTTCCCGCCGCGGCTGCCCGGCGAGACCCCCTGGGCCGAGCCCGTGCTCCGGCGGGCCCTCGAGCTGCAGCGACGCACCGGGGGTGGTGGTGGCGAGCGTCTCGATGAGCCCGCTCGCCTACGGCCCGGAGGCCCGGGCGTTCGTCCGCCGCTGGCGACTGCCGTTCCTCCAGGGGCACCGGGCCGCCGCCGGCGCGATCGGCGCGCTCATCGACGTGTCGCGCGCGCGGGCTGCCGTGGCCCGAGAGCGCCCGCCGCACCCCGCGCGGTCGACGGCCCGCCGTTCGCTCCGGGGCGCCGCCGGCCCGATCGACGAGCGTCGCGCCGCCCAGCTGCTCGAGCGCTACGGCGTGCGCCGACCGCGGGAGGCGGTCGCCGAGACGCCCGAGGCGGCGTCGCGCATCGCGCAGCGGCTGGGGTTCCCGGTCGTGGTGAAGGCGCTCGCGCCGGAGCTTCCGCACAAGGCCAAGATCGGGGGCGTGCGGGTCGGGATCCGCAGCGCCCAGGAGACGGCGGCCGCGGCCGCCGAGGTCCTCGCCGCGGCTCGGAACGCGGGCGCCCGCGCTCCGCGGGTGCTGGTCCAAGAGCAGGTCGACGGGCACGAGGTCCTCGTCGGCGCCGTCGTCGACGAACGCTTCGGCGCCTGCGTGACGATCCGCCCGGGCGGCGCGCTCGCCGAGGCCGGCGAGGCGGCGTTCGTCGCGTGTCCGCTGTCGCGGGCGCAGGCGCTTGCGTTCGTGGAGGCCCAGGCCGAGCGGGCCGGCCTCGACCCGCGCCGCCACGACCTCAGGGCCGTCGCCCGCGCGGTCGAGGCCGTCGGCCGGTGCGCCCACGACCTGCGCGACCGGCTCGCCTCGCTCGAGGCCAACCCGCTCGTCGTGGGACGCCGAGGGGCGATCGCGGTCGACGCCCTCGCCGAAGCGCGCCCGTGATCTACGGGCTGCTCGCGGCCGTCGGCTGGGGGCTCGCCGACTACTCGGGCGCGATCGCCGGGCGGCGGATCGGCAGCGTCCCCGCCGTGGTCCTCGGCCAGGTGTTGTCGGCCGCGTTCATGACGGCGCTCGTCGTGGCCACGAGCGGCGACGTCGGCACCGTCGCGCCCTGGCTCGAGCTCGTGGCGGCGAACGGCATCGTGACCGCGACGGCCTACGCCACCCACTACCGAGCGTTGCAGCTCGGCCCTGTGGCGGTGGTCTCACCGATCGGGGGAACCTACGCCCTGCCCGCGATCGTCCTGGCGGTCGTCGTGCTGGGCGAGCGGCCCTCGGGGCTCGCGCTCGTCGGCGCGGTGGTGACCGTGACGGGGGTCGTCCTCACCTCCACGAACCTGCGGGCCCTGCGGGCGGGCCTGCGCGGCCACGCGCCGGGGCTGTGGTGGGCGATCGTGTCGGCGCTCGGCTTCGGTGTGGCCGCGTTCCTGCTCGGGGTCGCGGCGAGGGAACTTGGATGGGTCGTGGGGCTGTGGGCGTCCCGCTCCGCGCAGGTCCTCGCCTACGTGCCCCTCGTCCTGGTGCGCCGACGGGAGTTCGTGGCGCTCCGCGGCCGACCGGAGGTCGGGGCGGGGATCGCCGTGGCCCTGGCGGCCGGCGCGGCCGACGTCCTCGGCGTCACGACCTACTCGATCGGCTCCGAGCTCGGCTTCATCTCGATCGTCGTGGCCGCGAGCGCGATCTTCCCCGCGATCGCGGTGGGCCTGTCGATCGTGTTCCTGCGCGAGCGTCTCGTCCCCAACCAGTGGCTCGGCGTGGCGCTCGTGCTCTCGGGCCTGGTCCTGCTCGGCCTCGGAAGCCGGTGAGCCGCGCGGCTCAGGGCCCGGTGTCGGGCGATGGTCGGTGACGGTAGACGTCGAGGTGTTCCGGCGGCAGCGGTGTGTTCCCGAGGATCAGGTCCGCCGCCTTCTCGGCGACCATCATCACCGGGGCGTAGATGTTCGCGTTCGTGATCGAGGGGAACACGGAGGCGTCGACCACGCGCAGGCCCTCGAGACCGTGGACCGCCATGGTGGTGGGATCGACGACGCTCATCGGGTCCGTGCCCATCTTGCACGTGCAGGAGGGGTGCAGCGCCGTCTCGCCCTCCCGCCCCACCCACTCGAGGATCTGCTCGTCGGTCTCGACGCCGGGCCCCGGTGAAAGCTCTCCGCCGTTGAACGGGTCCATCGCCGGCTGGTTCAGGATGTGGCGGGCGACCCGGATCGCCTCGACCCACTCGCGGCGGTCCTGTTCGGTCGACAGGTAGTTGAACCGCAGGGCCGGCTTCGTGCGCGGGTCGGGGCTGCGGACCATCACGGAGCCACGGGCGTCGGAGTACATCGGGCCGACATGGACCTGGTAGCCGTGCCCCTGGGCCGGAGCGGAGCCGTCGTAGCGCACGGCGATCGGCAGGAAGTGGAACATCAGGTTCGGGTAGGCGACCTCGTCGTTGCTGCGGACGAACCCTCCGGCCTCGAAGTGGTTCGTCGCTCCGGGCCCGTCGCGGAACACGAGCCAGCGGAACCCGACCCAGGGGCGACGCCGCCACGCGAGGTACGGGGCGACCGACACCGGCTGGGTGCAGGCGTACTGAACGTACACCTCGAGGTGGTCCTGGAGGTTGCTGCCGACGCCGGGCAGGTCGGCCACGACCTCGATCCCCAGCGACCGCAGGTGGTCGGCGGGCCCGACGCCGGAGACCTGCAGCACCTGGGGCGAGTTGATCGCGCCGCCGCACAAGATCACCTCGCCGGCCCGTACGGTGCGTCGCCCGCGCCCGCGTCCCCAGGCGTGCTCGTAGTCCACCCCGACCGCCCGCGTTCCCTCAAACACGACGCGGTTCACGAAGGCGCGGGTGCGGACCTCGAGGTTCGGCCGACGCTTCACCGGGTGCAGGTACGCGCGGGCGGCCGACAGCCGCCGTCCGCGGTGGATGTTCCGATCGAACGGTGCGAACCCCTCCTGTTGGCGACCGTTCACGTCGTCGGTGAGGGGGTAGCCCGCTTGCTGCACCGCCTCGAAGAACGCCTGGAACAGCGGGTTCGTCGCCGGACCGCGCTCCAGCACGAGCGGTCCGTCATGGCCGCGGAACGGATCGTCGGCCGCGGCCGCCAGGCACGTCTCCATCCGCTTGAAGTACGGCAGGCAGTGCGCGTAGTCCCAGTCCTGCATGCCGGGGTTGGCCGCCCAGCGCTCGTAGTCCATCGGGTTGCCGCGCTGGAAGATCATCCCGTTGATGCTGCTGGACCCCCCGAGCACCTTGCCGCGGGCGTGGTAGATCCGCCGTCCGTGCATGTGGGGCTCGGGCTCGGACTCGTAGCGCCAGTCGTAGAAGCGGCTGCCGATCGGGAACGTGAGGGCCGCCGGCATGTGGATGAACACGTCCCAGGGGTAGTCCGGCCGACCGGCCTCCAGGACCAGCACCTTCGTGGAGGGATCGGCCGACAGCCGGTTCGCGAGCACGCTGCCGGCCGACCCGCCGCCCACGATCACGACGTCGTAGCGATCCATCCCCGTGGGAGTCTGCACGAGCGCGCCGCCGTGCGGGCGTCTACGTTGCGAAGGGTGCAACCGTTACCTTGCGTGAGCGGTGGTCGCGGCACGACCATCCTCGGGTCGAGTCGCCGTCAGGGTGCCGGGGGAGGTGCGCGTGGGAGATCCGACCGTGTCGTGTCGGAACCTGTGGAAGGTCTACGGGCCCCGACCCGAGCGCGTCGTCGGATCAGCGGAGGCCGACCTCCCGCGCGCGGAGCTGCTCGAGCGGACGGGCTGCGTCGTGGCGGTGCGCGACGTCTCGTTCGACGTGGCGCCGGGCGAGGTCTTCGTGGTGATGGGGCTGTCGGGCTCGGGCAAGTCCACGCTCGTGCGGATGATCAACCGGATCCACGAGCCCACCGCGGGGACGGTGCTGATCGACGGCGAGGACCTACGCGCCTGCGACGAGGAGCAACTCCGCGAGATCCGGCGGCGGAAGATCAGCATGGTCTTCCAGCACTTCGGACTCCTCCCACACCGCCGGATCGTCGACAACGTCGCCTTCGGCCTGGAGATCCAGGGCGTCGAGAAGGCCGACCGGCTCGCCATCGCCGAGCGGGTCCTCGAGAAGGTCGGTCTCGCCGGCTGGGGGAACGCCTATCCGGAGGAGCTCTCGGGTGGCATGCAGCAGCGGGTGGGCCTCGCGCGCGCCCTCGCGAACGACCCCGAGATCCTCCTGTTCGACGAGCCCTTCAGCGCTCTCGACCCGCTGATCCGCCGCGACATGCAAGACGAGGTCCTCTCGCTGCAGCGCGACCTGAAGAAGACGATGATCTTCATCACCCACGACCTCGCCGAAGCGCTCAAGCTCGGCGACCGGATCGCCATCATGAAGGACGGCCGGTTCGTGCAGGTGGGGACCCCCGAGGAGGTCGTGGCTCACCCGGCCGACGACTACGTGGCCGACTTCACGCGCGACGTGCCCCGCGCCCACGTGCTCACCGCCCGCGCGATCATGCGGCCGGTCAACGGCGAGGCCCCCCTCGATGGGCCGACCGTGCGGACCGACACGCTCGTGCAGGCGTTGATCCCGATCGTCGCCGACGCCGACCGGACGATCCGGGTGGTCGACGACGACCGCGTCGTGGGCGTGGTGGATCGCACCGACGTCATGCGGGCGCTCGTCGAGGAGGCCTGAGGTGGCGGTCGCCGAGCGGGTCGCCCCCGCCGCGACGGCTCCCCCGCCCGCTGCGGTCCCCGAGCGGTCGCCGTGGCCGCGCCGTTTCGTCTGGGTCGCCGGGATCGCCGCACTCCTCGTGGTCGGCCTTCGCTTCGCTCCGGGCTTCCCAGACCGTTTCGTGCTCGGGGTCGGATCCGTCTTCGACGGGATCGACACGTGGGTGATCGACAACCAGCGCACGCACTGGCTGTTCACCGGCCTGCTGAACCCGCTGAAGGACGCGATCCAGGCGACCGTGGACGGCCTCGTGACCCTGCTGTCGAGGATGACCTGGGTCGGGCTCGTGACCACCGCCGGGGCGCTCGCCGGCCTCGTGGCGGGGTGGCGGATGGGCCTGCTAGCCGCGGCCGGCGTGGCGAGCTTCGGGGTGCTCGGGGTTTGGGAGCGCAGCCTGCAGACCTTCGCGCTCGTCGCGATCTCGGTGGTCATCTCGCTGGCGATCGGCGTGCCGCTGGGGATCTGGGCGGGCCGGCGCGCGGGTGTGGACCGAGCCCTGCGCCCCTTCCTCGACGCGATGCAGACGATCCCCGCGTACTCCTACCTCCTCCCGTTCGTCCTGTTCCTCGGCACCGGGTACCCGCCGGCGCTGGCGGCGACCGTCGTGTTCGCCCTGCCGCCCGCCGTGCGTCTGACGGCCCTGGGGGTGCGCTCCGTTCCGGCGACGACCCTGGAGGTCGCGACGTCGTTCGGGTCGACGTCGCGTCAGGTGCTGCGCAAGGTCCAGCTACCGATGGCGACGCCGTCGATCATGCTGGGCGTGAACCAGACGATCATGATGGCGCTCGGCATGGTCGTGATCGCCGCGGTGGTCGCGGCCGAGGGGCTCGGGCGCGAGGTCCTCGACGCCCTGAAGCTCCTGCGCGTGGGCGCCGCGTTCAACGCGGGGCTCGCGATCGTGATCATGGCCATCGTCCTGGACCGCGTGACCACGGCCTGGAGCTGCAGGGAGCGCGAGCGCCGTGGGCGGGCGACGCGGATCGCCGGGCGCACGGTGTCCAGACGGGCGCTCGTCGTGGCCGCGGTCGCGGCGAGCGCGATCGGCGTGCTCGTCGGACGTGAGGTGATCCGTCAGCAGGAGTGGCCCGAGTCTCTGACGTTCTCGGTGGCCGCGCCGGTCGATGCGATCGTCGAGTGGTCGCAGCGCAACCTCGGCGACGCCGCGGAGGCGATCGGGGCTGCGCTCACGGCAGGGCTGCTGGACCCGCTCCGCACGCTGCTCACCCGGGAGCCGTGGTGGGTGATCGCCGCGCTCGCGGCGCTGGCCGGATGGAAGGTGAAGGGGCCGCGCCTGGCCGTCTTCTCGTTCGTGTGCGTCTTCCTGCTCGGCGCGCTGGGGACCTGGAACCTGTCGATGCACACGCTGTCGATCGTGCTCGTCGCCGTGGTGCTGTCGCTCGTGGTCGCGATCCCGGTGGGGATCCTGGCCTCGCGCAGCGACGCCGTCGACCGAGCGATCAAACCGCTTCTCGACGCGATGCAGACCATGCCCGCCTTCGTCTACCTCGTGCCGGTGCTGCTGCTGTTCTCGATCGGTACACCGGTGCCCGCGGTGATCGCGTCGGTCGTCTACGCGCTGCCGGTGGGGATCCGCCTGACGAACCTGGGGATCCGCCAGGTTCCCGCCACGATCGTCGAGGCGGCCGAGGCCTACGGCGCCACATCGACGCAGCGCCTGCGCAAGGTAGAGCTTCCCCTCGCGCGGCCGTCGATCCTGCTCGGGGTGAACCAGACGATCATGATGGTGCTGTCGGTCGTGATCATCGGGGGCATGATCGGTGCCGGCGGCCTGGGCTTCGAGGCCCTGGTCGCCTTGTCGAAGAAGCGGATCGGCCAGGGCGTGGTGGTCGGTCTGTCGATCCTGCTGCTCGCGATCGTGCTCGACCGGATCACGCAGGCGATGGGCTCGGCTCCTCGATCGCTGCGAGGTCCGGTCGGCCTGTCGGGCATGGGCCGGTGGCCGAAGCTCCGGGCCATCCGGGGAAGCGTGTCGTCGGAGCGAACGGACGGAACGAACGGAAAGGGGGAGGCATGAAGCACGCGCGATGGGTCGCGCTCGCCGCGGTCCTCGTCCTCGGGCTCGCCGCGTGCGGCGACGTCCAGGAAGAGGGCGCCGAGCCGACGGGCGCCGGCGGCGGCGCCACCGACGTGGCACAGTGCGGCAGCGAGCCCATCCGGCTCGCCGTGAACCCGTGGACGGGGGCCGCCGTGAACGCATGGGTCGCCAAGACGATCATGGAGCAGGAGATGGGCTGCACGGTCGAGCTCGTCGACATGGACGAGTTCGCGCAGTTCCCGGCCCTTGCGGCCGGAGACGTCGATGCGACCCTCGAGGTCTGGCCCTCGGGTCATGCGAAGGACTACAAGCAGTACATCGAGGGCGGCAAGGGCGTGATCGACGGGGGCGAGCTCGGCGTGGTCGGCAACATCGGCTGGTTCACACCGACCTACGTCGTCGAGGAGCACCCCGAGGTCGCCTCCTGGGAGGGCCTGAAGGGCAACGAGGACGTCTTCGACAACAAGTTCCTCGGCGCCGATCCCACGTTCACGATCTACGACGAGGAGATCATCGAGAACCTCGGCCTCGACCTCGAGGTCACCTACAGCGGATCGGAGGCGGCCTCGCTCGCCGCGCTCGACAAGGCCTACGAGGCGCGTGAGCCGATCCTGATGTACTTCTGGAGCCCGCACTGGGCGCAGGCGAAGTACGACCTCACCGAGGTCCAGCTGCCCGAGTACGACGAGCAGTGCGCGGAGGCGGCTGCGACCAAGGACGGCGAGGGCTACGACTGCGACTACGCCCCCGACGTCTTGTACAAGGCCTTCAGCGACCAGCTCGAGACGAAGGACCCGGCTGCGTTCGCGTTCCTGTCCAACATGCGCTACACGAACGAGGACCAGAACGAGATCGCGCTGGCCGTCGACGACGGCGGACAGTCGCTCGAGGAGGCGGCCCAGGCCTGGGTCGACGCGAACCGCGACGTGTGGGAGGCCTGGCTCCCGAAGGCCTGACCGACGCGGTGCCCGAGGTCGGGGCGGCCCGGTGGGCCGCCCCGGCCGTCCCCGTCCGGCCGTCCTCAGGAAGGGCACGGCGATGAGCGAGCACGTACGGATGTGGATCGGTGGCTCGTGGGTCGACGCCGAGAGCGGCGCGACCTTCGAGGCGACGAGCCCGTCGTCCGGCGAGGTGATCGGCACGGTGCCCGAGGGCGACCGCGCCGACGCCCGGCGAGCGATCGAGGCCGCAGCGCGGGCTCAGCCCGGCTGGGCGGCCCGGTCGGCGTTCGATCGGGCGGGTGTCCTGCGCAGGGTCGCGGAGGTGATCGACGGCCGTCGGGACATGCTCGCCGACGCGCTCTCGCTCGATCAGGGCAAGCCCCGGCGCGCCGAGGCGCTCGACGAGGTCGAGGAGCTGATCGCCTACATGGAGATGGCGGCCGCGGACGCGACGCGCGCCGAGGGGCTCCTTCCCCCGTCGGTCGACCCCGCCAAGCGGGTGCTCCTGCAGCGGGTGCCGCGCGGCGTGGTCGCGGTGATCAGTCCCTGGAACTGGCCGTACACGATGCCCGCCGAGCTCCTCGCGCCGGCGATCGCCTACGGCAACGCGGTCGTCTGGGTTCCGGCCCCCACGACCTCGATCTGCGCCGTCCGGCTCGCGGAGTGCCTGGAGGCCGCCGACCTTCCGCCGGGGGTCGTGAACCTCGTGACCGGCCCGGGCCCGGTCGTCGGCGACGAGATCGCCGCGAACCCGGGTACGCAGGCCGTCGGGTTCATCGGCTCGATCGCGACCGGGCACACGGTCGCGGCGCGGGCCGCGGGCAAGGAGCTCCTGCTCGAGATGGGGGGCAACGGCCCGCTCGTCGTGCTGGAGGACGCCGACCTGGACCGCGCCGTCGAGGCGACGATGACGGCCTGCTTCCTGAACGCCGGGCAGAGCTGCACGGCCGGAGAGCGGATCCTCGTGCACGAGGCGGTGCGCGATGACTTCGTCGCGCGCCTCGTCGAGGCCGTCGCGCGGATCCGCGTCGGCGACCCCTTCGACGACCGGACGACGATGGGGCCGCTGAACAACGAGCCGACCGCGGCCAAGACCGAGCGCCACGTCGCGCAGGCGGTGGAGGCGGGAGCGACGCTCCTGGCCGGCGGCGCGCGCGTTCCCGAACACGGATCCGACCTCTTCTTCGCCCCGACGGTGTTGGACGGGGTGACGCACGACATGGAGATCGCGCGCGAGGAGACCTTCGGCCCGGTCGCGCCGATCAGCGCGATCGCGTCGGAGCAGGAGGCGAACGATCTCGTGAACGCCTCGCCCTACGGGCTCCTCGCGGCGGTGTTCACGGCGGATCTGCGACGTGGTCTACGCTTCGCCGAGTCCGTGCGCACGGGTTGGGTGAACATCAACGAGGGAACGAACTACTGGGAGTCGCACCTGCCGTTCGGCGGGCGGGCGGGGTCGCGCAGCGGCGTCGGTCGGGTCGGGGGTCGGTTCTCGATGGACCGGCTGACGGAGCTGAAGACGATCGTCATCGCCTGAGGCCTGCGGGATGCGGATCCTGTTCGCCGACGCGATCGATCCGACCACCCTCGAGCGGCTCGAGGGGCTCGGGCACGCCTGCGAGCTCGACCCGAGCCTGGACGCCGCCGGCCTGCCGTCGCGGATCGCCGACGTCGACGTCCTGGTCGTCCGCAGCACCCGCGTCACCGCGGAGGCGATCGCGGCCGGCCGGGCCCTGCAGCTGATCGTGCGGGCCGGGGCCGGGACCGACACGATCGACACCCAGGCCGCCGCCGACGTCGGTATCTACGTCGCCAACGTGCCCGGCCGCAACGCGATCGCGGTGGCGGAGCTCACCATGGGGCTGCTGCTCGCCATCGATCGACGGATCCCCGACGCCGTCGCCGACCTGCGGGCCGGCCGGTGGGACAAGGCCGGCTACGGCCGGGCGGACGGGCTGTACGGCAAGACGATGGGGATCGTCGGGCTCGGCCAGATCGGCCTGGCCGTGGCCGAGCGGGCGGCGGCGTTCGGCCTGCGGCTGCTCGGGCTGCGCCGGCCGGAGCGCGACGGGGGGGTCCGGGACCGGATCGCGGCTCTCGGCGTCGACCTCGTCGACGGGCTGGAGGAGCTCGTCGGGCGAGCCGACGTCGTGTCGCTGCACGTGCCGTCCACGCCGCAGACGCGCCGCCTCGTCGACGCGCGGTTCTGCGGCTGGATGCGGGAGGGCGCGATCCTGCTGAACACCGCGCGGGGCGACCTCATCGACCCGGACGCCCTGCTCGAGGCGATCGAGGCGAAGGGGATCCGGGTGGGGCTCGACGTCTACCCGGACGAGCCCGCGTCGGGACGGGCTGCGTGGCGCTCGGCCCTCGCGGCGCATCCGAACGTGGTCGGGACCCACCACGTCGGCGCCTCGACCGCTCAGGCCCAGCGGGCCATCGCCGACGGGGTCGTAGAGATCATCGACGCGTTCACCCGGGGGGAGGTCCGCGACTGCGTGAACCTCGCGAAGACACGCCTGGGCGTGTGCACCCTCCACGTCCGTCACTACGATCGCGTGGGCGTGCTCGCCCAGGTGCTCGACCTGTTGCGCCGCGGCGGGCTCAACGTGGAGCAGATGGAGAACCGGATCTTCGAGGGCGGGCGAGCCGCGGTCGCGACGATCGACGTGGCCGACGAGGTCCCGCGCGAGCTCGTCGCGTCGATCGAGACGATCCCCGACGTTCTGCACGTGGCGGTGGTGCCGGCGCCGGGGCGGGGGAACGACGGATGAGCCGCGTCTACAACTTCTGTGCCGGTCCCTGCACCCTGCCGCTCCCGGTGCTCGAAGCGGTGCGCGACGAGCTCGTGGACTTCCGCGGGACGGGGATGTCGCTGATCGAACTCAGCCACCGCAGCCCGGCCTACGAGGACGTGCACGAGGAGGCGATCGCCTCGTTCCGGCAGGTGTTCGGCGTGCCGGAGGACTTCGAGGTGTTGTTCCTGCAGGGCGGGGCCACCCTGCTGTTCTCCACCGTGCCGATGAACCTCGTCGCCGAGGGCGAGCCGGTCGCCTACGTCCGCTCGGGCACGTGGGGACGAACGGCCGAGCAAGACGCGGCGGTGTTCGCCGACGCCTACCCGGCGTGGGATGGCGCGCCCCACGGCTACACTCGGATGCCCCGGGTCGACGAGCTGGAGATCCGACCCGGAACGCGCTACCTGCACGTCACCTCGAACGAGACGATCGAAGGGATCCGGGTCTCGGCGTTCCCCGACGTCGGGGTGCCGCTCGTGGCCGACATGTCCTCGGACTACCTGTCTCGTCCGATCCCCTGGGAGCGTTTCGACCTCGTCTACGGCGGTGCGCAGAAGAACCTGGGGCCCGCCGGCCTCGCCGTCGTCGTCGTTCGGCGCGAGCGGCTCGGCGAGCCGCCGCGCCCGCTCGGCTCCTACCTGCGGTTCGACCTGCACGCCGAGCGGCGGAGCCTCCTCAACACCCCGCCGATGTTCGCGATCTACGTGATGGGCAAGGTCCTGGCATGGATCCGCAGCATGGGCGGCGTGGAGGCGATGGAGCGCCGAGCTGCGGAGCGCTCCGGGCGGATCTACGCGGCGATCGACACGAGCGATGGCTTCTACCGGTCGCCGGTGGATCGGGCCGATCGGTCGCACATGAACGTCGTGTTCCGTCTGCCGACCGAGGAGCTCGAGGCGGCGTTCCTTCGAGCCGCGGAGGCCGAGGGGCTGGTCAACCTCAAGGGACATCGCAGCGTCGGCGGGATCCGGGCGAGCGTGTACAACGCGATGCCCGACGAGGGGGTGGACGCGCTCGTGACCTTCATGCGCGCGTTCGCCGAGCAACGCGCGTGATCCGTCCCATCCAGGCGTGGGTCGTGCGCCAGGCCTGGGCCGAGCGCGTGGTCGCGCCGATGCACGACGCGCTGCCAGGGCCCGAGCGCGCTGCGGTCCGCGCTCGCAACCCGGACTCCTTCCTGCACGTCACTCGACGGCCCGACGATCCCGACGCCGACGGCGGGCCGGCGAGCTCGGCCGCCGCCGGTCGGGCGGCGCTCGAACGGCTCCTCGAGCGCGGGGCGTACGTGCAGCTCGACCGACCGGCCCTCGTCGTGTACCGCCTGGCCGACGGCGACCACACCCAGGACGGCCTCGTGGCCTGGGTGCCGGTCGAGGCCTTCGCGAGCGGGCGCGTCCGCGGCCACGAGGACGTGCAGCCCGAGCGCGTGGCGGCGCTGCGCGCGCACCTGGAGGCGATCCCGGTGCGCTCGGACCCGGTGGCGCTGATCCACCGGCCGAGCGCCGAGGTCGCCGCGTGGGTGGCGAGGGCGACCGCCGACCCTCCGATGGTCGCCCTCGGCGGGCAGGTGCGTCAGGCCGTGTGGGTGCTCGACGACCCTGCGGCGATCGACGCCGTCGGCGACGCGCTGGCCGACGAGACGCTCTACGTCGCCGACGGCCACCACCGCGTCGCGGCCTCGATCGCGTGCTGGGAGGCCGCGGGACGCCCGCCGGGGGCCGGGGTGCTGTCGATCCTGTTCCCCGCCGACCGGCTGCGGATCCTGCCCTTCCACCGGTTGCTGCTCGGTCCCCTCGACCCCGCCTCGCTCACCGAGCGGCTGGCCCCCTGGGCTCGCACCGTCCCCGCGGTGGCCCCCGAGCCCGCGCGCGGCACCCTCGCCGTCTACGTCGACGGTCGCTGGTGGCACGCGACGCTGCTCGACGCGGCGCGTCCCGGTGTCGAGGGGCTCGACGTGACGCGGCTGCACCGCGACGTGCTCGACCCCCTGGTTGCGGCCGAGCCGGCGCTGCGGGTCGAGTTCGTCCCCGGCCTCGGCCCCCCGGCCGCCCTCGCCGAGCGCGTGGGGGCCGAGCGCGGCGCGGCCTTCGCGCTCGCCCCGCCCTCGGTCGACCAGCTCCTCGAGGTCGCCGACCGCGGGGAGATCGTCCCCCCGAAGTCGACGTACTTCGACCCGAAGCCCCGGTCCGGACTCATCCTCGCGTTCGCGACCGTTGCGGAAACGGCAACGAAGGACTTCCCACGGCAACCCGACGTGGCAGGATGACCGCCGTGAAGGACCGGGCTCAGACCGTCATCGTCGGCGCCGGGATCGTCGGGGTGAGCGCCGCCGCCGCGCTCGCGGAGCTGGGCCAGCCCGACGTGCTCGTCCTCGAGCAGGGCCCGTTGTTCACGACCGGCGGCTCCACCTCCCACGCGCCCGGCATCGTGTTCCAGACGAACCCCTCGCGCACGATGTGTCGGATCGCCCAGGACTCGGTGGCGCTGTACCGGAGCCTGGAGCTCGACGGGGAGCCCGTGTGGTACGGCCGGGGCGGGCTCGAGCTCGCGACCACCCCCGAGCGCCTGGAGGAGCTGAAGCGTCGGCTGGGCCTGGCGCGCTCATGGGGGATCGAGGACGCCGAGCTGCTGTCGCCGTCGGAGGCGGCTGAGCGCTCCCCGCTGCTGGACCCCGCGGCCGTCCTGGGTGCCCTGTGGGTTCCGAGCGACGGCGCCGCCAAGGGCGTGCGGGTCGTCGAGGCCCTCGCGCGACGCGCCGAAGCCGCGGGCGTGGTGTTCGCGGGAGGCGTGACCGTGACCGGGTTCGAGATCCGCTCCGGGCGCGTGCGGGCGGTCGAGACCGATCACGGTCGGGTCGAGTGCGAGCGCGTCCTGTGCTGCGCCGGGATCTGGGGGCCGCGGGTCGGTGCCCTCGCCGGGGTGCCGATCCCGCTCGTGGCGGTGCAACACCAGCTCGTGTGGACCGACCCCCTGCCCGAGCTCGCGGGACTCGAGGGCGACACCTGGATGCAGCACCCCGTGGTGCGCCATCAGGACTTCTCGATGTACCTGCGCCAGCGCGAGGATCACTACGCGGTGGGGAACTACCGCCACGAGCCGATCGTCACGCCGCAGGAGGCGATCCGACCGCCCGGCGGTGAGCTCCAGCCCTCGCTGATGCCGTTCACGCCCCAGGACTTCGTCCTCGCGGAGGCCGAGGCGGCGCGGTTGTTCCCGGCGCTCGCCGGCAGGATGCGACCGACCGATCCCGCGCGCTCGCTCAACGGGATGTTCTCCTTCACCCCCGACGCCGGCTCGATCGTCGGCGAAAGCGCGGAGGTCCGCGGCTTCTGGGTGTGTGAGGCGGTGTGGGTCACCCACGCGGCGGGCATGGCTCGCCAGGTGGTCGAGTGGATCGTCGAGGGCGAGCCGAGCTACGACCTCGCGGAGGCCGACGCGAACCGCTTCTACCCGTTCCAGACCTCGCCGCCCTACGTCCGTGAGCGTGGGATGCAGCAGTACCGGGAGGTGTACGACATCATCCACCCGCTGCAGCAGCCGTCGCGGCCGCGGGGTCTACGGCGTTCTCCGTTCTACGAGCAGGAGCGTGCCCTCGGGGCCGAGTTCTTCACCGCGGCGGGCTGGGAGCGGCCGCAGTGGTACGGGGCGAACCTCTCGCTCGTCGAGGGGGTTCGCCACGAGTGGGCACGCCGCACCGGCTGGGCGGCCCGCAACTGGTCGCCGATCGTGGGGGCCGAGCACCTCGCCGTCCGCGAACGCGTCGGGATCGTCGACCTCACGGCGTTCGCGATCTTCGACGTCGAGGGGCCCGACGCCCTGGCGTTCTGCGAGCGGGTCTTCGCGAACCGGATCGACCGGCCGATCGGCACGGTCATCTACACGGCTGCGCTCACGGCGCGCGCCGGCATCCGCCTCGACGTCACCGTCACGCGGCTGGGCGAGGAGACCTTCCGGATCGTGACCGGCGGGGGCACGGGGCGCCACGATCTCGCATGGCTGCGTCGCCAGCTCCGCGATGACGAGCGCGTGCGGATCGACGATCGCACCGGCACGCTGTTCGCCCTCGGGCTGTGGGGACCGCGCGCCCGCGACGTGCTCGCCGAGGTCACCGACGTCGACGTGTCGAACGAGGCGCTGCCGTACATGACCGGGACGACGATCAACGTCGGGGAGGTGTACCCGGTCTGGGCCCAGCGGATCTCCTACGCCGGGGAGCTCGGCTGGGAGCTCTCCGGGCCGATCGCGATGGGCGCGCGTGCCTGGGAGCTCCTGTGGGAGGCCGGCCGCCCGGTGGGGCTCGCGGCCGTCGGGGCCGGGGCGTTCGACTCCCTGCGCCTGGAGAAGGGCTACCGGCTGTGGGGCCAAGACATCGACACGGAGCGGGATCCGCTGTCCGCCGGCCTGGGGTTCGCCGTGCGCTGGGACAAGCCGTTCCAGGGCCGTGAGGCGCTCGAGCGGATCCGGGAGTCGGGATGCGAGCGGCGCCTGGCCTGCATGACGTTCGACGATCCGCGCGCGGTCGTGATGGGCAAGGAGCCGATCCACCACGACGGTCGCGTCGTCGGGTACGTGACGAGCGCCGGCTACGGCTACGCGATCGGGCGGGGGATCGTCTACGGGTACCTGCCGGCCGCGCTGGCGGTCGAGGGCACGCCCGTCGAGGTGGAGTACTTCGGCGTCCGCTACCCAGCGCACGTGGCGAACGAGCCGTTGTGGGATCCCAAGGGAGAGCGACTGAGGGCGTGATGACGATGGGCGACGAGCAGGAGATCGTGCTGGCCGACCTGTCCGACGAGGATCTCGTCAAGCAGATGCACGACGACCTCTACGACGGGCTCGCGGACGAGATCGTGGAGGGAACCCGGATCCTGTTGGAGCGCGGCTGGTCCGCCGACCGGGTGCTGAACGAGGCTCTTGTGGAGGGGATGCGGATCGTCGGGATCGACTTCCGCGACGGGGTCCTGTTCGTGCCCGAGGTGCTGCTCGCCGCCAACGCGATGAAGGCCGGGATGGAGGTCCTGCGCCCGTTGCTCGCCGAGACCGGAGCGGAACGGATCGGCAAGGTCGTGATCGGAACCGTCAAGGGCGACATCCACGACATCGGCAAGAACCTCGTTGCGATGATGCTCGAAGGGGCCGGTTTCGAGGTCATCGACCTGGGGATCAACAACCCGGTCGAGAACTACCTCGCGGCGCTCGAGGAGCACCAGCCCGACATCCTCGGGATGTCGGCGCTCCTGACCACCACGATGCCCTACATGAAGGTCGTGATCGACGAGCTGCGCGAGCGGGGGCTGCGGGACCGCTACATCGTGCTCGTCGGCGGCGCGCCGCTGAACGAGGAGTTCGGGCGCGCGATCGGGGCCGACGCCTACTGCCGCGACGCGGCGGTGGCGGCCGAGACCGCCCAGGCGCTGGTGCTCGCCCGCCGTGCGGCGAGCGTGAGCTGATGGCGGAGCTCACGGTGATCTGCTGGCGCGACATCCCGGCACAGGTCGTGGTCCGCGCCGGTCGGGAGAAGGTGAGCATGCAGCTCACGGATCGGTTCCAGGAAGCGATCGACCTCGCGGCCAGCCGGGCCGGACTGATCGGGACCGACGAGTACCTCGCGGAATGGCGCCGTCGGACGCGCCCGTGCGGGGAGGACCTGCGGGCCGAGGCCGAGGCCGAGGTCGCCCGGCTGGAGGCCGAGTTCGACGAGGCCCGACTGCTCGCCCTCGCGCGCGCCGGCGGCACGGAGGAGGCGTGACCGACACCGTCCTCAGCTCGGCGACCCGGGAGGTCGTGATCGGCTTCGAGCGGCCGTTCGTGATCATCGGGGAGCGCATCAACCCGACCGGGCGCAAGAAGCTCGCCGAGGAGATGGCGGCCGGCGACTTCTCCACGGTGATCGCCGACGTCCACGCCCAGGTCGAGGCGGGCGCCCACATGCTCGACGTGAACGCGGGGATCCCCCCTCGCCGACGAGCCGGCGATCCTCGCCGAGACGATCAAGCTCGTGCAGTCGCTCACCGACGTGCCGTTGTCGATCGACTCCTCGATCGTCGCCGCGTTGGAGGCCGGGCTCGCCGTCTACCAGGGAAAGCCGCTCGTGAACTCGGTCACCGGGGAAGAGGAGCGCCTGGAGGCCGTGCTCCCGCTCGTGGCCAGGTACGGAGCCGCGGTCGTCGCGATCACGAACGACGAGACCGGGATCAGCGAGGACCCCGACGTTCGGTTCGAGGTTGCCCGCAAGATCGTCGAGCGCGCCGCGGACCACGGGATCCCGCGGTCCGACGTCGTCGTCGACCCGCTGGTGATGCCGATCGGCGCGATGGGGTCGGCCGGCCGGCAGGTGTTCGCCCTCGTCCGGCGCCTCCGCGAGGAGCTCGGGGTCAACACGACGTGCGGCGCCTCGAACATCTCCTTCGGCCTGCCGAACCGCGACGGGCTGAACGGCGCGTT
>BPGL01000003.1 GCA_026003015.1 Actinomycetota bacterium
CTGCGTGGCCTCCGGCGCCAGGTTCGCCGCGTTCGGGATCTTCGAGTGGTCGAGCTCCGCGGCCCATCCCTGCTGGACGAGCGCCTGCACGAACGGCCCCGACACGAACACGAGGTCGAACCCCGTGCCGTTCGCGGCCTGGAGCTTGCCCATGATGTCCTCGTTCGTCGTGTGGGTCGCGAGCTCGACGTCGACGCCGGTCTTCTCCTCGAAGCTCGGGATCAGGTCCTCGGGCATGTACTGATCCCAGTTCGAGATCACGAGCTTCCCGCCGAGCTCGGGGCTCCCCGTGGCTCCGCCCGTCGGCGAGGCCTCGTCGGTCGCCCCGCCGCCGCAGGCGGCGAGCGCCAGCGCCGCGACGCCCAGCAGGGCCGGCCACCGTCGACGCGCCCATGCCTTCCGCATCAGCATCCCCTCCCCAGCGACGTCCCACACGGGCGTTCCCCCGGCCCGTGCGGGGATGGTATAAGGAAGGCGGTCGAGTGCGCAAGCGTTTTTCCACCCTGGACGGACGGGAGGGGCGATGGGCGAGGAGCGCCTGACGATCGTGTTCATGCCCGAGAGCGCCTACGGGCCGACGAACAACTGCGTGGGCATCGGCAAGATCCTCGAGCGGCGCGGGCATCGCGTCGTGTTCGCGGCCGAGGCCTCGTGGAAGGGCCGCCTGGCGCCGCTCGGGTTCGAGGAAGACCTCGTCGACCTCGCGCCGCCGCCCGCCGAAGAGCAGGACGCCGGGCAGTTCTGGACCGACTTCATCACCCAGACCGCGCCGGAGTTCCGCAAACCCACGATCGAGCAGCTCGCGACGTTCATCGAGCCGGTCTGGAGCTCGCTGATCGACGGCGCGACCTACTGCGAGCCGCAGCTTCGCGAGATCCTCGACCGGGTGCGGCCCGACGTGATCGTCGAGGACAACGTGAACTGCTTCCCCGCGCTGCTCACCCACGGCGCGCCCTGGGTGCGGATCGTGAGCTGCAACCCGCTCGAGCTCAAGGACCCCGACCTGCCGCCCGTCTTCAGCGGCTACCCGTCGAACGATCGCAGCGGATGGGACGAGTTCCGGGCCGAGTACGAGCGCGTCCACCGACCGACCTGGGAGCGCTACAACGCGTTCGTCGTCGACAACGGCGCGCCGCCCCTGCCCGACCTCGAGTTCATCCACGAGTCGCGCTACCTGAACCTCTACCTGTACCCCGAGATGGCCGACTACCCGCGTTCGCGGCCGCTCGGCCCGACCTGGCACCGGCTCGACTCGAGCGTCCGTGAGACCGAGGAGGCCTGGTCCGTTCCCGAGGAGCTCGCCGACGGCGAGGGGGCCCTCATCTACCTGTCGCTCGGCTCGCTCGGCTCGGCCGACGTCGAGCTGATGAAGCGGCTCGTGTCGGTCCTGGCCGACACGCCGCACCGCTACGTCGTGTCGAAGGGCCCGCGGGCCGACGAGTTCGAACTGCCCGACCGGATGTGGGGTGAGGCCCGGCTGCCGCAGACCTCGATCATCCCCCACTGCGACCTCGTGATCACCCACGGCGGGAACAACACGACGACCGAGGCCTGGCACTTCGGCAAGCCGATGGTCGTGCTGCCGCTGTTCTGGGACCAGTACGACAACGCCCAGCGGGTCGCGGAGCTCGGGCTCGGCGTGCGGCTGGACACGTACGGGTTCGAGGACCAGGAGCTGCGCGACGCCGTCGATCGCCTGCTCGAGGACCGGCCCCTGCGCGAGCGCCTCGCGGCCGAAGGCGAGACCATCCGCAGCCGCGACGGCAAGCGGAAGGCCGCCGACCTGATCGAGGACCTAGGGCGTCGGGCCCGAGCCGGGCTCCTCGACTAGCGAGGACGTGCCCGGGGTGGGATTCGAACCCACACGCCCCGCGAGGGGCAAGCGCTTTTAAGGCGCCGTCGTCTACCGGTTCCGACACCCGGGCGCGTGCGGGCGGCTCGCCGTCCGCACGATCGAACGCTACCGCAGGGGCGCCGAGGCGCGGGGCGCGGGCCGCGACCCAGGCCGCGAGGGCCTCGACCGGGCCGTCGGCCGCCGAGCCCTGACCGCTGACGGCGAGGCACGAGGGGCGTCCTGCCTCCAGACGAGGACGAAGGCCGCCGCCCCGGTGCGCGACCTGCCCCGCAGCCCGACCGCGTCGGGCCCGAGCCCCGCGGGGGGAGGGACCGCGACGGCGCCGGGGAGCTGACGCTCCCGCAGGTCGACGACGAACCGCGCCAGGGCCCGCCGAGCTCCAAAGGGCGTGGCGAAGGCGCCCGCGATGCCCTGGACGATCGGATCCTCGGCCCGCAGCGGGCCCCGCCGATGCGCCGGCAAGAACAGCGCCAGGTGGCCGAGCACGAACCCATCGCGGCGCAGCGCCGCGAGCTCCGCCGCGTCGCGCGCGAACGCCTCGAGGTCCTGGAAGCCGCTGACCCCCTCGACGAAGCGCGTCCCCGCGGGAGCCTGCAGCGGCGAGAGCACGATCCGGGCCAGCCGGTCGTGGGCCCCGTGGTCCCCCGCGCCGCCCGAGCACCCGGCCGCGAGGGCGAGGAGCAGCGCCAGGGCGGGTGCCCGGCGCACCTCAGACCTCCTCGATCCGGACCCGAACGATGTAGACCGCCTGCTCGGGGCGGTCCTGCGCGTCGGTCGGGACCGCGTCGATCCGGCGGACGACGTCCATGCCGCGCCGGACCGAGCCGAAGATCGTGTAGTTGGGGATCTCGTCGAGGTTGCGGCCCTCGGGACCGCTCACGATGAACCACTGGCTGCCGTTCGTGTCGGGGCCCGAGTTGGCCATCGCCAACGTGCCGGGCTCGTAGCGCATGCGTCCGTCGAGCTCGTCGGGGAACGCGTACCCGGGGCCGCCCGTGCCGTCGCCGAGGGGATCGCCCCCCTGGATCACGAACCCGGGCACGACCCGGTGGAACGTCAGTCCGTCGAAGAACCCCTCGCGCGCGAGGAACACGAAGCTCGCGACGGCCTGCGGAGCTCGGCGGGCGTCGAGGGCGACCTGGATCGTCCCGCACGACGTCTCGATCACGGCGCGGTAGCGCTTCGTCGGGTCGAGGAGGTCGGTGCCGGGCGCTCGGTCGTACTGGGGCTTCGCGGCGCCGGCCTCGGAGGGCGCCCGGGCGCCGCACGCCACCGTGCTCGGCGGTTCGACCGCCGGGCGCACCTCGCCGCTCACCCGAGGCGCTCCCGTCGGCGTGGGGGTCGGGGAGGCGCTCGGGGTCGGGGTCGCGGCCCCGCCGTCGCCGCCGAGGATCCGCAGCCCGAGGACCACCAGGCCGACGGCGAGCGCCGCTCCGAGCGCTCCGAGCACGGCGTTGCGACGACGGCGCGCGCGCCGACGCTCCTCGTACCTCCTGGCCGCCAGCTTGGCGAGCTGCCGCTCACGCGCCCGCTTGTTCGTCACGGCGGCCCAGGGTACCCGAGCAGGTCGAGGACCAGCCCGTCGAGGATGTCCGTCTCGCTCACGAGGGCCCGCTCCACGCCGAGGCCACGCAGGATCTCGACGAGGATCGCCGCGCCGGCCACGATCACCTCGCCGCGACCCGGCGTCATCTGCGGCAGCGCCGCGCGCTCCGCGTTCGTCATCGCCGCGAGCCGCTCGAGCACGCGCTCCACGTCCCCGCGCTCGAGCCAGGATCGATGGATCCGTTCGGGGTCGTAGCGCGCAAGCCCCAGCGCGATCGCCTGCACCGTCGTGGCGGTTCCGGCCACGGCGACGACCGTTCGCGCCGACGCGACCGGCAGGGCCTCCGCGGCCTCACGCACGATCGCGCCGACCTCGGCGCGTAGGTCGGCGAGTTCCTCGGGACGCGGCGGATCGTGCCTCAGGTACCGCTCGGTCATCCGCACGCTCCCCATCGCCGTCGAGACCGACCGCGCCGCACGGCCCGGCCGGGCGCCCACGACGAGCTCGGTGGACCCCCCGCCGATGTCGACGACGAGGAAGGGCCCGTCGGCCGGATCGAGCTCGCTCGTCCCGCCGAGGAACGTGAGCGCGGCCTCCTCCTCCCCGCTGATCACCTCGAGCGCCGCGCCCGTGTGCCGGCGCACGGCCGCGGCGAGGCGCGCCCGATCCCGAGCGTCGCGGGCCGCGCTCGTCGCGGCGACGCGGATCCGCTCGGCGCGCAGAGCGCGGGCGCGTCGCGCGTAGCCGGCGAGCACCCGCACCGTCCGCTCGAGGGCCGCCGGGTCGAGGCGCCCGGTGGCGTCGACCCCCGCGCCCAACCGCGTGATCTCGAGATCGCGGGCGAGCTCGCGCAGGGGTTCCCCCGGGGCCTGCGGCGGCTCGACCACGAGCAGGCGACAGGAGTTCGTGCCCTGGTCGATCGCGGCGACCCGCCCGCCACGCTCCTCGGGGTGCACGGGCTCCACGCGCTCGGCGACCCAGGCCCCGACGGGGTCCTCTCCGCCGGCGAGCCGGTAGGCGTAGTGCGCGTGCAGGCACTTGACGCCGGCCCGGGCGCCGCCCACCCCGCCCCAGGCGACCGCCGCCTCGAGCTCGCGGCCGCGCTCCTGCGCGTACGCGGCGTGGGCGGCGTCGAGCGCCGCGCGGAACGCGGGGGTCGCGTTCGTACCGCTCGTTCAGCTCCCCGATCGACCCCTCGGACTCGAGGGCGGCGATCCGGCGCACGGCCTCGGGGCAGGTGAGCCAGAACGCCGTGGGGAAGGGATGGCCCGCCTCGTCGACGGGGTCGTTGCGGATCACGAGCGGATGGCCGACCGCGCAACGAGCGACGACGGTGAACGGGGTCGTCGGCTCACGGCCGAGCTGGCCGCGGACCGCGTCGAGGTCGGATGCTCGCAGCTCGCGCTGCCGTTGCACCCCGCTACTTGCGCTTGTGCTCGACGGAACGCCGGTAGTCGACCAGGCGCTCCTCGCTCTGCCGCATGAACTTCTTCAGCATCTGCTCGAACGCCGGGTCGCTGCCGCGCCGCTGTCGCGGCGGCGGAGGGGCCTGGAGCTGCTTGATCGACAGGTCGATCTTGCCGTCGTCCTTGATCGCGACGACCTTGGCCTCGACGCGGTCGCCCTCGCGAAGGTGCTCACGGACGTCGCGGACGTAGTTCCGATCGATCTCGGAGATGTGGACCAGGCCCATCCTGCCGTCTTCGAGCTGCAGGAAAGCCCCGTAGTTCTCGATGCGAGCCACCGTTCCCTCGACGACGGCACCGACCTCGATCTCGGCGATGACGAACCCCTTCCTCGTGCGTGCGTCGAGCCCATCCCGACGCGGGAGGACCAGTGTGCGGGACCGTGCGCCCCGCGTCAACGGCCCGCGGGCCGGACGCGAGCGGCCGGGCGGGGCTCAGCCCCCGGCCGTTCGGGAGGCCAGGAGCTCGCGCCGTGCCTGCGCCGCGCCGATCTCGATGGCCCCAAGCAGGGGTGCCCGAAGCCCGAGCGTGCTCACCTCGAGCCGCACGGGAGAGGTCGTCGCCCGCCGGACCGCCCGTCGCAAGGGCTCGAGCAGCGTCACGTTGGACCCCACGCCGCCGCCGAGCACGATCAGCGCCGGGTCCGCGATCGCCACGATGCTGACGATGCCCTTCGTGAGGAGCTCGACCTCGCGCTCGAGGAGATGCGTCGCCAGTGGATCGTCCTGACCGGCGAGGGCGAAGATGTCGGCGACGCTGCTGCGCGGCGACAGGAGGCTCTGCGGATACCTGGGGAGCGCGTCGATCATCGCGCGCCGGATCGCCGGGCCGGCGACGGCGAGCTCGAAGGCTCCCACGCGGCGCACCCGCGGGGTGATCCGATCGGTCCCGATCGGCAGGTAGCCCACCTCGCCCGCGGCGCCCCGCCAGCCACGCTGCAGCTCGCCGCCCATCACCAGCCCCACGCCCACACCGGTGCCGATCGCGAGGTAGGCGAAGTCCTCGTAGCCTCGCGCGACCCCCTGCCACTGCTCACCGAGGGCGGCGAGGTTCACGTCGTTCTCGACCGTCACCGGCACCTTGAGCCTCGACTCGAGCTCGCGGCCCACCGGCACCCGATCGAACCCGGGGATGTTCGCCGCCAGCGCGATCGTTCCGTCGGGGCGCTCGATACCGGGGGTTCCGAGCGTCAGACGCCGCACGCTTGGAAGCGACAGGTCCGCCTCGCGCACCAGCGCCCGCACGAGGGAGCCGATCTGCGCTACCACGTGGCGACCTCCGCGGCGATCCGTCCGATCGACGACCTCCCGCACGATCGTCCCGAACAGCCCCGCGATCGCGACCCGGATCTTCGTTCCTCCGAGGTCGACCCCGGCCACGACCCCTGCGGTGGGGTTGATCTCGAGCAGCGTCGCGGATCGACCGATCCCCCTCCGGGTCCCGTTCGGGTGCAGGAGTCCGGCGCGCAGGAACCGCGACACGACACCGGAGACCGTCGGGCGCGACAGGCCGGTCAGCTCGACCAGCTCGGCTCGGGTGAGCGGCCCGTGCTCGACGAGGGCGGTGAGCACCGCCTGCTCGTGAGCGTCGCGCACGAGCAGATGGCGATCGAGCTGCTTCATTCCTTCACCGCTCCCGCACTCAGACCGGCGACGAGCCGGCGCTGCAGGACCACGGTGATGAGCGCGATCGGCACGATGGCCAGCGAGGAGGCGGCGGCCATCGGCCCCCAGTCGAGGTTGCGCGCGCTGATGAACCCGCTGATGAACACCGGGAGGGTCTTCGAGCGCTCCCCGGCGAGCAGCGCGGGGATCAAGAACTCGTTCCAGCACAGGAGGGCGACGAAGATCGCCGTCGCCGCGAGCCCGGGTGCGGCGAGCGGGAGGACGATCATCCGCAGCACCTGCAACCGCCCCGCCCCGTCGACCAACGCGCTTTCCTCGAGCTCGAACGGGACCTGCTGGAAGAAGGAGGTCATGAGCCACACGGCGAAGGGCAGGTTGACCGCGGCGTAGATGACGATCAGCGCCCACAGGTCGTCGTAGACACGCAGGCGCGTCACGATCTCGAACAGGGGCACGATCAGGACGACGCCGGGAACCGCCCTCGCGATCACCATCGTGGCCTCGAGGGAGCGCCGCCCCGGGAACCTGCGGTGGCGGACGAGCGCGTAGGCCGCGAGCGACCCCACGGAGACGCTGAGAGCGGTGGCGCCGGCGGTCACGAGGAACGTGTTCAGCGTCACCCGCACGAACGCGGGGTTGCCGAACAGCAGACGGTAGTTCTTCGTCGTCGGGTCGAAGTTCACGATCTTGGGTGGGTTCACGAACGTGTCGCGACGGTCCTTGATCGACGTCGACAGCGTCCAGAAGACCGGGAACAGCGCGACGAGGGTCGCCACGCACAACACCGCGTAGGCGAACCAGGCTCCCGAGCGCGATCCGCGACTCGTCCTCATCGCGACCGCCCCGTGACCCGCACCCACAGCACGTAGACGGGCATCGCCAGCACCGTCAGGACGATCCCCAGCGCCGCGGCCCTCGAGGTCGCCAGGAAGTTGAACCCCACGTTGTAGTTGAGCATCCCGAGGGTCTGGGTCGCCGTTCCGGGTCCACCGCGCGTGAGGATGAACAGGATGTCGAACAGCTTGAACGAGTCGATCACCCGGATCATCGTGACGACGAGCAGGACCGGGGCCAGCATCGGGAGCGTCACGTACCGGAAGACCTGCCAGCGCGAGGCGCCGTCGACGATCGCGGCCTCGAACGGTGCATCGGGGAGGCCCGCGAGCCCGGCCAGACAGAGAAGCATCACGAACGGGATCGCCTGCCAGGAGTCCACGATCACGATGGCCCACCGGGCCGGCCACGGGTCCCCGAGCCAGTCGATCCGGTGCAGGCCGATCTGCTCGAGCCCCCACCCGATGATCCCGAGGTCGGCGTCGAACATGAACCGCCACATCAACCCCACCGCCACCGGCGTGAGGAGCATCGGGATCAGCAGCGCCGAGCGGAACAAACGCGTCCCGCGGAGCTCCCGGTGCAGCACGAGGGCGAGCCCGAGGCCCGCGGGCAGCTGGATCGCGAGGGCCATCGCCATGAGGATGAGGGTCGTACGCAGCGCATCGAGGAAGATCGGGCTGGTGAGCTCGCCGCGGTAGTTCTGCAGACCCACGAAGCGGCCGGGCAGGAAGGACGTGAGCGTCTCGCTGCGCAGCGACAGGTAGGCGGCGAACAGCAGGGGGATCGCGAAGACCGCGAGCATCGCGATCCACGCCGGCGCGACGTACAGCAGGGCCGCGCGCTCGCGCAGCGAGCGACGCGGGGCGGGCGACCCCAGGCCATCCGCCTGGGGGTCGCCTCGCCTCATCGCCGTGGAGGGCCCGCCTCAGCGGGGTTCGTTCGCGAGGATGCCGGCCAGCTGCTCGTTGAGCTGCTCGAGGCCTTCCTCGACGCCGATCTGGCCCGACAGGATGTTCTGGATGTTGTCGACGATCGCCTTGTCCATCTCGGGCCAGACCACGAGCTGCGGGTAACGCTCGATCCGGCTCGTGTCGGGGATCGTCAGGAGCTCGAGGTAGGGCTGCTCCTTCAGCAGCTCGGGATCGGTCGTGATCGAGATCCGCCCGATCGCGGCCGCTCCGCGCTTCAAGAACTCCTTCGCGTTGCTCTTGCCCAAGACGAACTCGAGGAAGCGCCAGGCGTTCCCCTGGTTCTGCGAGTCGGCCGGGATACCGATGTTCCAGCCGGCCAGGTGCGTGATGTCGGTCCCGCCCGAGGGCATCCGCGTCAGGGCGAACTTCCCCACGAAGTCCGTGTTCGCCGGGTCCGAGGCGATCCCGTAGTAGCCGCTGTACTGGATCATCGCCCCGACGTCTTGGGACAGGAACTTGTTCGTGACGTCGTCGCCGGTCGCACTGATCGCGCCCGCAGGCGCGACCTCCAGGAGGCTCTTCAGGTACTCGGTCGCCTCGACGGCCTCCGGCGAGGTCACCTGGGGCTCGAGGTTCTCGTCGTAGAGCTGGCCGCCGAAGCTCCACACGAGCGTCATCCACCACCAGCTCACGTTGGGGCCGAACCCGACGATCTGGCCGTCGCCGAGCCCGGAGTCCTCGACCGCCTTCGCGTTGTCGTAGTACTCCTCCCACGTCGTCGCGGGCTCGAGTCCGAGCTTCTCGTAGATGTCGGTCCGGTACCACTGCAGCATCGGCTCGGTCGAGAGCGTGAGCCCGTAGGTGACCCCTTCGTACTTGCCGTAGTCCTGCTGTCCCTTGGAGAAGTCGTTGATGTCGTACTCCTCCGACTCAGCCAGGCACCCGTCCAGGGGCATCATCACCTTGTTGTAGCCGAACGGCGCGAGGAAGGTGTTGTCGAACTGCGCCACATCGTACTTGCCCTCCTGCTGCTGGTAGCTCAGGAGCTGCTTCTGATGGGCCGACCCGTACTCGACCTCCTCGACCGACACCTTGATCCCCGTCTCCTGCTCGAACTCGGGGATGAACGACTTGATCGCCTCCGCCGAGGGGCTCGGGATGAGGAACAAGCTCAGGGTGTCCTTGTTCGGATCGGGCTCGGGACACGCGGCTCGCTCACCACCGCCGCCGCCACCGCCGTCACCCCCGCCGCCGCAGGCGACGGCCACGAGCACCAACCCAACGAACAGCGCGATCGGCGCGGCGATCCGCCGACGCCCTCTCCTCAGGTCCATGACCCCCTCCCCTCGGTACGGGCGACCCCCCGGGTCCGTCGCCGCGGGACGCTAGGCGAGGGGGGACCATATGTCAATACCGCTTACAGAACTCCCCCCCTGCTAGGGTGCCGCACGTGAGCGTGGTCGAGGAGGGCGAGGGCCGGACGCTCCTGGTCGTCACGGCGCACGCGGACGACGCCGCCCTGTTCGCAGGGGGCACGATCGCCCGGTGGGCTCAAGCCGGATGGCGCCTCGTCGTGATCCGCGCGACGGACGACCGGTGGGACTCGGTCGGCCTGTCCGAAGAGGCCACGGTCGCGGCCAACGAGCGTGAGTTCGCCCGCGCGATGGAGATCCTCGGCGTTGCCGAGCACCGGAGCTGGGGCCTGCCGACGGACACGCTCGGCGACGCGAGCGAGGTCGCGTTGCGCGAGCGCGTGATCCGCGCGCTGCGCGAGCACCGACCCTACGCCGTGGTGAGCTTCGATCCCTTCGCGATGTTCGGCGAGGACAACCAAGACCACCTCAAGGTCGCCGCGGCGGTCGCCGAGGCCGCCTGGGCGGCTCAGTTCGACAAGCACCACCCCGAGCACGCACAGGACGGCCTGAGCCCGCACGGGGTCTTCGAGCGGTGGTGGTTCGGCAGGCGGGTCATGGAGGTCACCGACGCGATCGACATCGCCCCAACGCTCGAGCGCAAGATCGACGCCGTCCTCGCGCACGAAACACCGATGCGCAACCTCGTGCACCAGCTCCGGCTCCAAGCGCGGACCGGTGGCTACGACCTGCCGGCGCTCGAGGAGGGGACCGATCACGCCGGCGTGATCGCCGAGCTCGTGCGCCACGCGGCCGCCGAGGCCGGCCGACGTCACGGGCTCGCCTACGCCGAGGAGTTCCGCGTCGTGCGCTTCGGCGGGCTCGAAGGATGGCTCGCCGAGCACGGACGCCCCCGGACGCCGTGAGCCGTCACACGATGAGTTCACGCGCCCGACGCACCACTCGGCGCGCCTCGGCGTCGTCCAGCTGCAGGTGCTCCACGACGCTCGGCCACAGCGCCTCACGCGCGCAGTAGCCGGGGAGCTCCAGGAGGGCGCGCACGGCGAGGTCCTCGTCGATCCGCAGATGCTCGGGGTCCGCGTCGACCCCCGTGGCCCGCACGAGGTCCGCCGCACGTTCGGGCTCGTTGCCCTGCAGCAGGCTCATCACGACCACGCACCACGAGATCAGCTCGCCGTGCACCCACGAGCGCCGGGTCAGCCACTCGAGGCAGTACGCGAGGAAGTGCTCGCTGCCCTCTTCGAAGCGCGCACCGTAGGCGATGCAGCCGGCCCCGACGTCGCGGTGGATCTCGGCGAGCCATCGGATGGCGGCGTCGGAGACCCGCCGGATCTCCGGCGCCATCGCGGCGAGTTCGTCGAGGACCCGCCGACCGAGCGCAGCCGCTTCCGGGTTCCAGGGGATCTCGCCGCGACCTTCGTGAACGGCCAACCGCCAGTCGAACATCCCCGTGTGACAGCTCAGCAGGTCCCCCACGCCGGCCCGGTTCAACCGGGGCGGTGCGCGTCGGACGAGCGCCGGGTCGACGATGACCTCGACGGGGCGGAGGTCGCCCCCGTAGCGCACGCGCGAGCCGTCGCGGTATCCGTAGGGCGCCGTGAAGGCGGCGTCGGCGCTGAGGATCGTGGGGATCTGGACGAGGTCGAGCCCCGTGGCCTCGGCGACGAACTTCGCGGTGTCCAAGGCCGATCCGCCGCCGAGTCCGACGACCGCCCGCCCACCCGGTGGGACCCCCGCGGCTAGGTCCCGCAGGTGCGCCAGCTCGACCGAGCCGGCCTGGATCATCCACAGCGGAGCCGGCACGACGTCGGCCACGAGCGCCCAGGGCTCGGGCATCGTGCAGACGACGGCGCCGGCGGCGAGTTCCCCGAGACGCTCGGTCGCGGCGCCTTCGGCGACCGTCAGCGGGAAGCGGGCGTCCTCGAAAGCCGTCATGATCCCGCCGACCGGTAGGCGTCCTCGATGACCTGGATCGCGATCCGACCCGAGCGCCCGTCGGAGTGCGGGGTCCGGTCCTCCCGGATCGCCGCGACGAACTCGCGCAGCTGCGCCGTGTACATCGGCTGCGTGCAGTGCTCGTAGTCCTCGCTGGGTTCCTCGCGAGGGAAGATCCGTGCGTAGCCACGCGTCCCGTAGATCTCGGTGTCGGCCTCGAGCCCCTCTTTGTGCGGGTGCCACCATCCCGCCTCGACGATCGAGTTCGTGCCCTGCGACCACGCGATCAGCAGGATCGCATCGTCGTCGACGTCGTAGGTTCCGTAGCGGGTCCCCACGGCCGCGCACACCCGCACGGGCTCCGGATCCCCGAGGAGGAAGCGCGCCGTGTCGATCGCGTGGATCCCCATGTCGGGCAGCGCACCACCGCCCGCCAGCTCGCGATCGGTGAACCACCCGCCGGGGCCCCACCCCGCATGGACGCCGTACCCACGGGTCTTGACGACCGCGCCGAACTCGCCGGCGGCGATCCGATCGCGCATCGCCCGCACCTGGTCGTGGAAGCGCCAGCAGTGGGCCACCATCAGCGCGGCGCCGCCCCGCTCCGACGCCTCGATCATCCGGTCGCAGGCCGCGACGGAGGTCGCCATCGGCTTCTCGACCAGGACCGGGGTCCCGGCCTCGAGGAACGCCACCGCCTGCGGTTCGTGCAGGGCGTTGGGCGTACCCACTACGACGGCGTCCACCTCGGGATCGCCGACGAGGCCGGTCCAGTCCTCGGTGACCCGCTGGATGCCGAACCGCTCCGCGAAGGCCCGAGCCGTGGCCGCGCGGTGGTTCGCGACCGCCACGAGCTCGTGGCCGCACTCGAGCACCGCCCGTGCGTGGAACCCTTGGATGAAGCCGCAGCCCAGCAACGCGAACCGCACGGTTCTCATCCCCCCTCCACCGAGCGACCCAGCCGCGGTGCGCCCCGATCGAACAGGCGCTCCTGCGCCCGGCGGAGCGCCATCCCGACCGCCCCGGTGAGCTCCGCCTCGTCGCCCAGCGCGGCGGGCACGAGCTCGGTCGCCACCGGGGTGAGCGCCCGCAGTCCCGAGCGGATCGGCTCCAAGAGCAGGTCGGCGTTCCGGCCGACGCCCCCGCCCACGACGACGAGGCCCGGGTCGAGCACCGCCACGACCGCGGCGATCGCTCGGGCCGCGACCCACGCCACCTCCTCCACCACGGCGGCGGCCCGCTCGTCGCCCTCGCGGGCCGCGCGGAACACGTCTTCGACGTCGCGCACCCGCCCGAGACCCCGACGGCGGGCGGCCTCGACGATGCTCCGCGCGCCGATGGCCTCTTCGAGAGGACCGCGGCGCCGACGCAGCTGATCCACCTCGCCCGAGGGGATCGGCAGGTACGCGATCTCTCCGGCCGCGCCGCTCGCCCCGCGATGCAGGGATCCACCGAGGACGACGCCCAGCCCGACCCCCGTGCCCAGGTGGAGGTAGACGAAGTCGGCGACGTTCCGACCGGCGCCCCGCCAGGCCTCGCCGATCGCGGCGAGGTTGACGTCGTTCTCGAACGTGACGTCGGACCGAAGCCGAGCGCGGATCTCGGCCAGGATCGGCGCTCGGTTCCAACCCGGGAGGTTGTGCGCGAGCCGGACCCGCTCGCCGGAGCCCATCGGCACCCCGGGCGTGCCCACGGCCACGGCCGAGACCCGACGCCAGCCGAGCCCGGCGCCCCGGGCGGCGCGTCGAGCGACCTCGCCGATCTGCTCCACGAGCGACCGGGCGCTTCGGGCCCGCGCCGGCTGCTCGACCCGCTCGATGATCGTGCCGGCGAGGTCGGCGACCGCGGCGCGCACGCGCCGACGTCCGACGTCGACACCCACGACCCAGCCGGCGGCCGGGTTGAGTTCGTACAGCACCGCAGCCGGCCCCTGGCTTCCGGTGCGCCGCCCCGCTTCACGGATCAGGTTCACGCGACGGAGCTGATGCACGGCTTGGGCCACGGTGGGCTTCGACAGGCCCGACGCCGCAGCGATCTCCGCCCGCGTGAGCGGCCCGTGGCGACGGACGTGCTCGAGGATCGCGCGCTCGTTGAGCGCACGCAGGAGGCTCGGAGGCCCCGCCGCGAACCGCTCGTCGTTCGTGCCGCCCTCGCTCGTCGGATCCCGCGATCGCTGAACCGGAAAGGAACTTTCCTGATAGATCGCCGGGATGCTAGCCTCGACCGACGAGCCGGTCAAGGCGGCCGGCCGTCGGTCGACGGACGGAGGTGCCCGAGCGATGCCTGAGCTCGCGATCAACGGCGGTCCGCCGGTGCGCACGGACCCCTACCCGCCGTGGCCGGAGGTCGACGACGACGGGTACGTGGCCGCCGTCGAGCGTGTCGTTCGAAGCGGCCGCTGGGGCGGCTACCCGGAGCCCGGACCGAACGCCGCGGCGTTCGAGGAGGCCTTCGCGCGCTACCAGGGAGCGCGCTACGGGGTGCTGATGGCCAACGGCACCGTCACGATGGAGGTCGCTTTGAAGGCCCTCGGCATCGGCTGGGGTGATGAGGTGATCATCCCAGCCCTCACGTTCCAGGCAACCGCCTACGCCCCGATCGCTGCGGGCGCCCTCCCGGTGATCGTCGACGTCGAGCCCACGACGTGGTGCATCGACCCCGAACAGATCGAGGCGGCGATCGGACCCCGGACGCGCGCCATCATCCCCGTCCATCTCGGGCATCAGATGGCCGACATGGATCGGATCATGGCCATCGCGCAGCGACATGGTCTGGCCGTGATCGAGGACTGCGCCCACGCCCACGGCCAGCGCTGGCGCGACCGCGGGGCCGGGTGCTTCGGGGCGTTCGGTTCCTTCAGCCACCAGAGCTCGAAGATCCTCACCGCCGGCGAGGGGGGCTCCCTGCTGACGGACGACGAGGGGCTGGCCGCGACCGCTCACTCGATCATCGACTGCGGACGCGCCAAGGACCCCGAGGGGACGGGGTTCACCTTCGGAGCCAACTACCGCCTCGGAGAGCTGCACGCGGCCCTCCTCACCGTCGCGATCGAACGCTTCCCCGAGCAGCAGGAGGCGCGTGCACGCAACGGACGGCGCTTCCAGGAACTCGTCGCCCAGGTACCGGGGGTCCGCGTGATGCCTCCGGACGAGCGGATCACCCGGTGGAGCTTCTACAACTACATCGTCGCGATCGATCCGGACGCCTTCGCAGGGCGTACGAACCACGTCGTCGCGCGCGCGCTGGCGGCCGAGGGCATCCCCGCGGCCGTCCAGTACCCGCCGATGAACCGCTACGAGTTGTTCGATCCGAAACGCTCGCGCCTACCCGTTGCCGTGGAGTACGCCGATCGTCTCGATCCCTCTCGGATGTCGTTCCCCGTCGCCGAGGAGGCGGGGCTCCGCGCTTCCGTGTACTTCATGGAGAACGTGTTCCGCGACGGCGACCGAGGCGTCGAGCAGGCGGTCGAGGCCGTCGCGAAGGTACAGGCGCACGCCGACGAGCTCCCCCTGCCGTGAGCGAGACCAAGCCCGATCGGTTCCACGCCGAGATCGTCGGCCAGCCCGCGGCCATCCGCCAGGCTCTCGGGGCGGCCGATCAGGCCGCAAGGACGATCCCCGAGCTCGTGCGCGCGCGGCCGCGCTCGGTGTGCTTCGTCGGCATGGGGAGCTCGCACTTCGTGGCCCGTCCCGCCCTGCGGGCCCTCGGCCGCGCCGGGGTCCTCGCCTGGAACCCCCTGGCGGCCGAGCTGCTCCACGACGGCCTCTCGATCGTGACCGCAGACGACGTCGTCGTGTTCGTCAGCCAGTCCGGTGAGACGGTGGAGACGCTGCGCTGCGCCGAGGAGCTCGCGACCCGGCGGCGGCCGCCGCGCACCGTCGCGGTGACGAACGGCAGCGATACCCCCCTCAGCGGGCTCGTCGACGTCGCGTTGGACACGCGGGTCGGCGCGGAGGAGGGGCCCTCGACCGGCACCTTCGCCGCGGCGACCGTCGCGCTCGCCGGGGTGGCCCGCGCCCTCGCCGGGCCCGGCCCGCTGGAGGCCGCCGAGGTCGAGGGACTCGCCGCCGCCGTCGAGGCGCTCCTGGAGCCGTCGGCCGCGGCCGATGCGCTCGCCCTTCGCGAGACGCTCGTCCTGCTGGGCCGCGGTGGGGCCCGGGCGGCCGCAGAGATGGGGGCCCTGACGATCAAGGAGGCCGCCGCCGTGGCCGCCGAAGCGCTGCACAGCGCGCAGTTCCGCCACGGACCGCTCGAGCTCGCCGACGAGCGCCTCGCTGCGATGATCGCCGTGTGCGACCCGCCCCTGCGCGACCTCGAGCTCGGCCTGGCCGCCGAGCTCGTCGATCTCGGCGTCGAGGTCCACGTCATCGACACGACGACCGCCCCCATCGGTCCGCTCGACCCCCTGCTGGCTCCGGCCGCCGCGGTCGTGCCGGCACAGCTCCTCGCCCATCGCCTGGCGGTGGCTCGCGGCCGCACGCCGGGGGTGTTCGTCCGCGCCTCGAAGGTGACCCGGCGTGAGTGATCCCCGCCTTGACCGGCCCCGCCCGCAACGGAACACTGCCGATCGAAGGAGCTGAGCCGTGGCCCGCATCGTTCTCGAGCACGTGTCGAAGCGCTTCGGCGATGAGGTCGAAGCGGTGCGCGACGTCTCGCTCGAGATCGCCGACGGCGAGTTCATGGTGCTCGTCGGGCCCTCGGGGTGCGGCAAGTCGACGATCCTGCGGATCCTCGCGGGGCTCGAGGAGGTCACGCAGGGGCGCGTGCTGATCGGCGAGCGCGACGTGACGAACCTCGCGCCGAAGGAGCGCGACGTCGCGATGGTCTTCCAGAGCTACGCCCTGTATCCGCACATGACGGTTCGGGACAACCTGGGCTTCGGCCTGCGGATCCGACGAACCGATCGCGCGGAGATCGCCGAGCGGGTGACGTCGGTCGCCCGGATCCTCGGCCTCGAACCGCTCTTGGACCGCAGGCCGGCGGAGCTGTCGGGCGGACAACGGCAGCGCGTGGCCATGGGCCGGGCGATCGTGCGCCGCCCCCAGGCGTTCCTGATGGATGAGCCCCTGTCGAACCTCGATGCGAAGCTGCGGGTGCAGATGCGGGCCGAGCTCGCCCGCCTCCACGGGAGGCTCGGAACCACTACGGTGTACGTGACCCACGACCAGACCGAGGCGATGACGCTCGGCCATCGGGTCGCCGTGCTGCGCGACGGGACGCTCCAGCAGGTGGACGCGCCGCAGGAGCTCTACGCTCGACCGCGGAACCTGTTCGTCGCCGGGTTCATCGGCTCACCCCCGATGAACCTGCTGCGCGGCCGCGTCCGGGGGCGCTTCCTCGAGCTGGGCACCCATCGTCTCCCGCTCGGGTCCCGAGCGGAGCTCCCCGACCAGACCGAGGTGGTCGTCGGGATCCGACCCGAGCACCTGCGGCCGGCAGACGCGAGCGACGACCACGCGCTCGTGGCGCCGGTCGAGGTGGTCGAGGAGCTCGGTTCCGAGGTGCTCGTGTTCGCCCGACTCGACGTCGAACCCGCGCGGACGGAGGGCGGCGCCGAGCTGCTCGCCGGCGGCGGCGCGCTCGTGTGCGCGCGGCTCCCGGCCGGCAGCCGGTTCCGCCCGGGAACGACGATCCGGCTCGCGCTCGACCCGGCCGAGCTTCGGTTCTTCGATCCGGCTTCGGAGGAGGCCATCCCCCTGCGCGCCGCCGCACTCGGTCGCTGAGCCTCAGCAGGCCGGCGGGCGCGACGCACCGTCGGGCGGGACCGGCACGATGGCAACCTCGCCGGGCGCCACCATGCCGAGGCACGCGCGGGCGAGGCGCTCGAGCGTCCGCGGGTCTCGCAGGTCGTCCACCCGGGCCTCGAGCTCGGCGTTCTCGGCCTCCAGGCGGGCCGCGCGGCGCTCGAGCTCGCGCAGCCGACCCCGCTCGTCGAGCCAGGCGCGGACCGGCGCGATCGCGAACATCGCGATCACGAACACGACGAACAGCAGGATCGCAGCGCGGGTCGACGGCCGGGTGCCCCGTCGCGTCGGGGCGATCGGCCGGGCCGGCGCTGCGGCGCCAGCCCGGCTCATGCGGCGCCTCCTCGGCGACGCCCGAAGAAGGCGGCGCCCACGTACCGGGCGTCCTCCCCGAGCGTCTCCTCGATCCGCAGGAGCTGGTTGTACTTCGCCGTCCGCTCGCCACGACACGGTGCGCCGGCCTTGATCTGGCCGCAGTTGGTCGCGACGGCCAGATCGGCGATCGTCGCGTCCTCCGTCTCGCCGCTGCGATGGCTCACCACGGCCCCGTAGGCAGAGCGCCGCGCGAGGTCCACGCAGTCCAACGCGTCGGTGAGCGTGCCGATCTGGTTCACCTTCACGAGAACGGCCGTGGCCACCTGGTCGCGCAGGCCGCGCTCCAGACGCTCGGTGTTCGTGACGAACAGGTCGTCGCCGACGAGCTGCACCCGGTCGCCGAGCGCCCGCGTGAGGGTCCGCCAGCCCTCCCAGTCGTCCTCGGCCAGGCCGTCCTCGATCGAGACGATCGGGAAGCGCTCGACGAGCTCGACCCACAGGGCCACGAGGTCGTCGGCCGTGCGCGCCGCGCCCTCGAGGTGGTACCGGCCGTCGCGGACGAGCTCGGAGGCCGCGGCGTCGATCGCCAGCGCCACCTCGCCGCCGGGCTCGAGCCCCGCCGCATCGATCGCGCGCACGAGCAGCGCGAGGGCGGCCTCCGCGGTAGCGACCTCGGGCGCGAACCCCCCCTCGTCCCCGACCGCGGTCGACATCCCCTCGCGGTGCAGGAGCTCTCGCAGGGCGTGGAAGCACTCGGTCGCCCAGCGCAGCGCTTCGGCGAACGACGCGGCCCCGACGGGCACGAGCATGAACTCCTGCAGATCGAGCTCGTTGTCGGCGTGGGCGCCCCCGTTCACGACGTTCAGCATCGGTGTGGGCAGCACGTGGGCGGTCGGGCCGCCGAGGTAGCGGAACAGCGGCAGGCCGCAGGAGTCCGCGGCCGCGCGGGCGACCGCGAGCGAGGCCCCGAGGACCGCGTTGGCCCCCAGGCGCGAACGGTCGGCCGTGCCGTCGACCGCGTCGAGGGCCCGGTCCACGGCCCGCTGGTCGTAGGCGTCCAGACCGCGCAGCGTCTCGGCGATCGGCCCGTTGACGTTCGCCACCGCCGCGAGCACGCCCCGACCGCCGAAGCGCGAAGGGTCCCCGTCGCGCAGCTCCCGCGCCTCGTGCTCGCCCGTCGAGGCACCGCTCGGCACCGCCGCGCGGCCGACGGCCCCGTCGTCGAGCCACACCTCCACCTCGACCGTGGGGTTGCCGCGCGAATCGAGGATCTCGCGGGCGTGGACGCGTTCGATCGTCGACATCGGTCCCGCGATCGTAGCCGACCTCGCGCCCGCGACCGGTGAGGCCTAGGCCTCGGTGTCGGGTCCGCCCTCGCGGGCCTCGTCGAACAGGCGCAGGAGCTCCTCCTGGGTGGCCGAGGAGGGATCGATCCCCCGCTCGGCCGCAAGGGCCAGGAACCGTTCGGCGCGCGCCGCGAACGCGGCGGTCGCGCGGCGCAGCGCCGCCTCGGCGTCGACCCCGAGCCAGCCCGCGACCGCGACCGCCGCGAACAGCACGTCGCCGACCTCACGCTCGGCGGCGTCGCGGTCCGCGGGCTCCACCGAGGCGAGCTCGTCGACCTCCTCGCGCAGGGCGGCGAGCGCGGCGGCCTCCTGGCGCCATCCCACGCCCCAGCCGCTCGCTCGTCGCTGCACCTTGGCGGCGCGGGCCAGCGCGGGCAGCGAGGCCGGGATGCCCTCCTCGAGCCCGGTGCGCCCGCCCGTCTCCTCGGCCTTCAGGCGCTCCCAGTTCACGAGCACCTCCTGAGCCCCCGCGACCCGCTCGCCGCCGAAGACGTGGGGGTGACGGCGGATCAGCTTGCGCACGAGTCCCTCGGCGACGTCGTCGATGTCGAACCGGCCCTCGTCGGCCGCGATCTGTGCGTGGAACGTCACCTGGAGCAACACGTCGCCGAGCTCGTCGCGGATCCGCTCGGGATCGCCGGCGTCGATCGCCTCGAGCAGCTCGTGAGCCTCCTCGAGCAGGTGCCGGGCGAGGCTCCGGTGGTCCTGCTCGGCGTCCCACGGGCAGCCGCCGGGACCGCGGAGCCGCGCCTGCACCCGCACGAGGTCGAGCAGCCGGCGTCCACCCTGGGACGAGGGGACCGGCTCGGAGCCGAGGCGCTCGAGGACGTCCCCGGTCACGGCGAGGCGATCGCGCCGCTCGGCGTCGCCGTCGCGCTCGGATCCGTGCTCGAGATCCGCACCACGGTAAGCGCCTCGAGGTCGAAACGGCCGTAGCGCGGGTTGACCTCCAGGCCCTCGGCGAGGCGATCGCGGAGCCAAGCGGGGAAGACCTCCTGCGCGGCCTGCTGCAGGATCGACTCACGGACGCGCGCGAGCGGCTGCACCTGCTTGGCCTCGAGACGGATCACGTGCCAGCCGAACTCGGTGCGAACGGGCGGGGAGATCTCCCCGGGCTCGAGGTCGAGCGCCGCCTCGGCGAAGGCCGGGACGTAGGTCGAGGCCACCGTCGAGCCGAGCGATCCGGAGTTCTCGGCAGCGGTCGGGTCGATCGAGACGCTGCGCGCCAGCGCGAGGAAGGTCGCGCGCGTGGCTCCCGGGGCCGTCACCTTCTCGTAGACGTCTCGCGCCTCGCTCCTGGTGCGCACGAGGATGTGGTCCACGCGCACGATCGTGTGGTCGGCGATCCGGTCCTCGTAGCGGTCCCGGATCCCCTTCTCGCCGAGCTCGTCCTCGGCGACCGCCAGGGCCACCGCGCGCACGAGCAGCAGGTCGCGCGCGAGCTCGCGGACGTCCGCGCGGGTGAGCTCGTGGGCCGCGAGCTGCCGGTCCAACGCCTGGGCCCCGAGTCGGTCCTCGAGCCCCTGGACGACGTCGTCGACGTCGGGATCGGCCACCGCCACGCCGTGCTCGGCCGCCCAGTCGCGCACCACCGCGAACTCGATGAGGTTGCCCAGGGCGTAGCGGGTGCAGGCCGCCTCGGCGGGCTCCCCGCTCGCGGGGTCGAGCTGCCCGCAGGGCTGCTGGGTCACCGCGGCCGCGAAGCGGAACAGGTCGGTGACGTGAGCGAGCTCCTCGTCGGTGATCGTGATGCCGTCCACCCGAGCCGCGGGCGACGGACCCGAGCAGGCGGCCAGCGCGAGGACGAGGCCGAGGAGGAGCAGGCTGGGACGGCGCACCCGGTCAGTCTACGGGCTCGGGGCGCGAAGGCCGACCGGTTCGGCCGCCAGGCCCGTCTCGGCCGGTTCCCCCACGGCGGCGCGGAGCGCGGCCTCGACCCACGCGACGAGCTCGGCCCCGGACCGTCGGACCGACGCGAAGTTCAGCGTCTGGCGCGCGCGGTGGAAGCTCGCGCCCGGCGCCCGTTCCTCGAGCGTCGCGAGCCGCTGCTCGTCGAGGTCGACCGGCGTGAGGCGAACCTGGTCGCGGAACATCGAGATCTCTTCGACGCCCAGACGCCTCGCGGTCACGCGCAACGAGGCGACGGCGAAGAGGGCCTCCACCTCGGGGGGCAGGGCTCCGTACCGATCGGCGGCCTCGGCACGGATCGCGCGCAGCCCGTCGTGATCGGGCGCGACCGAGATCCTGCGGTACAGCTCGAGCCGGAGCGCCTCCTGGGCGACCCAACCTGGTGGGATGAAGGCCCGCACCGGCAGCTCGATGCGGACCTCGCGCTCGGGCTCGACCGGCTCGCCGCGGAGCTCCGCGACCGTCTCGCCGAGGATCCGCGCGTAGGCGTCGAACCCCACGGCGGCGATGTGGCCGGACTGCTCGGCCCCGAGCAGGTTCCCGGCGCCGCGGATCTCCAGGTCCCGCAGCGCGATCCGGAACCCGCTGCCGAGCGCCTGGTGGCGGGCGATCGTCTCCAGCCGCAGATGGGCCTCCTCGGTCATGCGCCGCGCCGGCGGGAAGAACAGGTAGGCGAACGCGCGCTCGCCCGCTCGACCCACCCGTCCCCGGAGCTGGTAGAGCTGGGCCAGCCCCAGCCGGTCCGCGCGCTCCACCACCAGCGTGTTGGCCTGCGGGACGTCGAGTCCCGGCCTCGATGATCGCTGGTCGCACACCAGCACGATCCGCCTCGCGCTCCCGATGAAGCGCGAGCATCTCCTCGCTCGAGCTCCGCCTCGCCCATCTGCCCGTGCGCGGTCACGGCGATCCTCGCGCTCCGGGCATCGCGCGCCCGCACCGCCTCGCGTCGCCGTCGGTCGATCGTCGCCACCCGGTCGTGCACCCAGAAGCTCCTGGCCCCTCGCGCAGCCGCCTCGCGGCGCACGGCGCCTCGAGCCGCCAGCGCCTCGTCGTACGTCGCCCACGTAGCGTCGGCGACCGGCTGCCGGTCCGGGCGGCGGCGTCTCGATCACGCTGGATGTCGCTGCCGGATCCCCGACAGCGAGCCATCTCGAGCGTCCGCGGGATCGGCGTCGCCGCTCATCGCCAGGACGTCGACCTGCGCAGCCGCAGCCGCCGTCAGCCGCCTCCTTCTGCGCCACCCCGAAGCGCTGCTCCTCGTCGACGATCACCAGCCCGAGGTTCGCGGTCGACACGTCGCAGCCCGAGCAGGCGGTGCGTGCCGATCACGCACGTCGACGCCGCCCCGCGCCGGAGGTCGGCGCCAGCACCGCCCGCGTGCTCCGTCGGCGGTGACGGAACCGGCTGACCATGTCGCACGCTCACCGGGAACGGGCGCCGAAGCGCTCGCGGAACGTGCCGCAGGTGCTGCTCGCGCCAGCATGCGTCGTCGGCGACGAGCATCCGCCACCTGAGCTTGCCGGCCGGCGGCCGCCTTGAACGCCGCCCGCATCGCGATCTCGGTCTTGCCGAACCCCACGTCGCCGCAGGATGAGCCGGTCCATCGGCACCGGCCGCTCCATGTCGCGCTTCACCTCGTCGATCACCCGGAGCTGGTCGGGGGTCTCGACGTGCGGGAACGCGTCCTCGAGCTCCCGCTGCCAGGGCGTGTCGGGGCCGAAGGCGCGCCCGGGGATGGACATCCGGACCGTGTACAGGCGCACGAGCTCGCCGGCCATGTCGCGAACCGCCCGGCGGACCCGAGCGGTCGCGCGCGCCCAGTCGGACCCCCCGAGCCGATGGATCGCCGGCGGATCGCCGCCGACGTAGCGGGCCACCATCCCGACCTGGTCGCTCGGCACGAACAGGCGATCGCCCTGGGCGTACTCCAGGACGAGGTAGTCGCGCGCCGCGCCGCCGATCTCTCGGTGGACGATCCCCGCGTAGCGCCCGATGCCATGGACGCGATGCACGGCGAGGTCCCCCGGCTCGAGCTCGTCGGCGATCGCGTCGGATCGCCGGTGGGTGAACCGCGGCGCCTCTCGGGTGTGGCGCCGGGTCCCGAACAGGTCCTCCTCCGTGGCCACGGCCACCCCGGCCGCCCGTGCCACGAACCCCGACGCGAGGTCGGCCTCGATCGTTCCGATCCCGGGCAGGTCCACGACGTCGTTCAAGACCTCACGCGCCCGCTCGAGCGAGCCGCGGCCCCGCCCGACGACGGCGACGCGGACGCCCTGGGCCAGCAGCTCCCGCAGCCGCCCGGCGAGCTCCACGGGATCGCCCTCGGCGCTCCCCCAGCCCGTGAGCCCCGACTCGACCCCACCGCCGAGCGGGCCCAGGTGGACCTGGACGCGGTCGCCCAGCGCCACCGGCAGGTCCTCGACCAGGGGCGGTCCGGGCCAGCCCACCGCCTCGGCGAGGGCCCGGGCCTCTCGGGCCACCTGCTCCGCCCGGTCCAGGGTCCGCTCGGCGGGGTCGAGGACCACCCACGAGCCGGGAACGAGGAGCTCCGCGGGGGTCGGCAGCTCGTCGAACAGCAGGGGGGCGAGGGTCTCGACGTCCTCGGGCACGAGCCCGCCGGCGATCCGTTCGAGCCCTTCCCGGTAGCGCCCGTCGAGCGCGGCGGCCCGCTCGCCCGCCCGGGCCCTCAGCTCGGCATCGAGCACGAGCTCGCGAGCCGGTCCCACGACCACGCGCTCGAGCCGCTCGGTCGACAGCTGGCTCGCCGGGGAGAAGGCCCGGATCGACTCGATCTCGTCGCCCCAGTAGTCGAGGCGAACGGGTCGGGCCCCGCCGGCCGGGAACACGTCGACGACGCCGCCGCGCACCGCGAACGCGCCGCGCTGGCTCACGACGTCGACCCGCTCGTAGCCGAGCGCCTCGAGCCGACCGGCGAGCTCGTCGGGCGGCAGGGCGGTGCCCGGGGCGAGCTCGATCGGCTCGATCGTCCCGAGCGTCGGCACGATCCGTTGCATCGCCCCGAGGACCGGCGCGACGGCGACGAACCGGCCGCGGGCCCGGCGCAACCGCCCGATCGCCGCGGCGCGACGCGCCGCGATCTCGGGCGCGGGCGCGATCCCCTCGTAGGGCACCGCCTCCCACGCCGGGAGCAGCGCCGTCTCCGCCTCCCCGAGCAGAGCCGCGAGGGCCGCCGCTCGGGCCTCGGCCTCTCGCGGACCGGGGGTCACGACGAGCACGGGGACGTCCAACGCGGTGGCGAGGGCAGCCACCAGCGCCGCCTCCCCCGCCTCGGCGCGGACGCGGATCGGTCGCTCGCGCGCGAGCAGGATGCGTTCGACCGGCTCGGAGCCGGCCAGGGCCGTCACGATCGCATCGAGGGTCATTCCGTCCACCGGCGAGCGGGTCAGGGGCACACCGAAACGGCCCGATCGCGGACGCGAGGGGGCCTCGGCGTCAGTGTACGGAGGCGTGGATCGAGCGGGAGGAGCGGCCCCGGGCCGGCGCGGGCGCGCGGGTCAGACGACCCGGAGCCTCCCGAGCCCCTCGCCTCGATCACCGCCCTCGGCGCTCGGGGCCGGGCCCGGTGCACCGTGGGTCCGGTCGAGGTTGCGCACCGACAGCCACCGGTCGAACTCCTCCACCGGCATCGGCCGAGCGATGAAGTAGCCCTGGGCCTCGTCGCAGCCGAACTCCGCCAGACGATCGAACGTCTCGAGGTCCTCGACGCCCTCGGCGACGACCCGCAGGCCGAGGTTGCGACCGAGGTCGACCGTCGCGCGCACGATCATGAAGTCGTTCGCGTCGACGTGCATCTGCGTCACGAAGGAGCGATCGACCTTGATCTCCTCGATGGGGAGCCGCTTCAGGTACGTCATCGACGAATAGCCGGTCCCGAAGTCGTCGATCGACAGACCCACCCCGATGTCCGATAGCCGGTCGAGCACGTTCGTCGACCGCCCCGAGTCGGTCACGAAGCTCTCGGTGAGCTCCAGGCGCAGGAACGCCGGCGGCATCTCCCAACGGTAGAGGGCCCCCTCGATCACCTCGGGGAGCTCCTGGTCGAGCAGCGACCGTGGAGAGAGGTTCATCGACAGCGGAAGGCGGATCCCGAGGTCGGCCCAGGCCCGCCACTGCGCGGCGACCGCGTCGGCGACGAACGCGGTCAACGGCCGCAGCAGCACCGTCTTTTCCACGAGCGGGACGAACTCGTCGGGGGGCAGCAACCCGAGCGTGGGGTGCTGCCAGCGGATCAGCGCCTCGGCGCCGGCGACCCGACCGTCCACGAGGCGCACCTTCGGCTGGTAGTACAGGACGAACTCCCGCTGCTCCAGGGCCGGGCGGACCTGACCGATCAGCGTGAGCCGCTGCGGGTTGTAGCGGTCGAGCTCCTCGCCGTACACCTCGAAGCCGCCGCCGGTCTCCTTCGCCGCGTACATCGCGACGTCCGCGCGTCGCATCAACGTCTCGGCATCGTCGGCGTGCATCGGGAACAACGCGATCCCGATCGAGCCCGACACGTCGAGCGCGAGGCCCTCGATCGTCACGGGCTCCTCGAGCTCTTGCAGGAGGCGCCCGGCGACGCGCACCGCGACCTCCTCGCTCGGAAGATCGGGGAGCAGGAGACCGAACTCGTCGCCGCCCAGGCGCGCGAGCACGTCTCGGTCGCGCAGCGCCGTCGACAGTCGCGGTCCGAGCTCGCGCAGGAGGAGATCGCCGAAATGATGGCCGAGGGTGTCGTTGATCTCCTTGAAGTGGTCGAGGTCCATCAGCATGACGGCGAGCCGACCGGCGCTGGTGCGCGCTTCCCCGATCGCCTCCTCCAGGCGCCGCAGGAACAGCACGCGGTTCGGCAGGCCGGTGAGGGCGTCGTGCAGGGCCTGGTACTCGTTCTCCCGCTGACGTCGCTCGAGCTCGATCGTCGCGAGCTGCAGGGAGTGCGTCCGCTGGAACATCTGGCGGGCGAAGGCGAGCGGCGCGATGAACACGAAGATCGCGAGCCCGCCGATCACGAAGAAGGAGCGCACCACGAGCACCGAGAACAGCGCCAGGCCCATGTAGCTCAGGACGAACTCCCCGAACACGCCCGCGTGCATCTCCTTGATCACGGACACGACGGGCTGCCCGGACTGCAGGCGGTAGTAGTAGGCGACGAGGAACGTGTTGATCGCGTAGCCGAGGATCGCCGCCGGCACGATCCCGCCGGCGATCGCGAGCAGGTCCGGCCGGTCGGGGTCGATCGTCGCGAGCTCGTGGAACAGCCAGCTCTCGGCGGCGACGGCGAGCGCGATCTGGGCGCGGATGAACAAGGCCTTGAGCGGGGGCATCTGCCGTCGGAACTCCCGAGCGTCGCAGGAGCCGACGAAGGCGATCGTCGCGGCCACCGGCGTGGGGAACAGCACCGCCGCCGACAGCTCGAGCGGGAAGCTCAGGCTGAAGCCCATCGGCACGTTCGTCGGGACCGGCAGGAGCTCGGTGATCGCGACCGCGACGACCCACAGCAGGATCTGCCAGTCCGCGAACCAGCTCCCGTGCGCAAGGACCGACGTGACGATCCATACCGCGACCGGCACGGCCACGACCGCCTCGTAGAGCCGCAGGTGCCAACGGCGATCGTGGACCGTGGGCCGCGTCGTGGACGAGCCGATCCCTTCGCCCGGGACCGGGCTCGCGACCGTGGGCTCAGCCTCGGACATCGAGCCCCTCCTCGAGCTCGCGGGCATCCGGCTCGGGCTCCGTCTCCGCGTCGGCGCGCACACCTTTGCCGCGGCGCATCCCCGCGACGAGCACCACCCCGACGCCGCCGTAGGTGAAGACGTCGCCGACGCTGATCACCTGCGCGATCGGCGCAGGCAGCGGGATCACGTCGGCCAGGAACAGCAGCCGATCGTCGGGGCTCGCCAGATGGTGCTTCACGTAGCGGTCCGCGTCGTCGAGCAGGCCGGCGAGGGTGTCGGCCTGGCCGGAGGCGATGAGCGCCTCCCGAGAGACCGGCATGCCGCCGTTGGCCGCGATCACGGCGAAGTTCATCACCACGCCCGCGAGGATCAGCGCGAAGCCGGGCAGCCGCAGGTTCGCGATCGCGAAGGCCGTGAGGAGCACGAAGGATCCCAGGAGCATGACCAGCGGCCAGCGTCCCGGGGGGTTGACGAGCTGCATCGCGAAGCCGACGAGCGCGAGCGGGCCCCAACGCAGCCGCAGTCCGCCGAGGTTCGAGAGGCGTCCGCCGGCCAAGGACCCGATCACGAGCGCGAGCACCAGGGTCCCGCAGATGAGCTTCATGACATCGGTATCGGGTCGCCAAAGGCCGACTGTAGGCCGCCTTGCGAACGGGTCGTGAGACGATGAGGCCCCCGGGCGGGGGGCTCCGCCGGGGGGCCGCACCGACGCTCGCCTCAGAACGGTTTCCAGCCCGCGCCGACGGCGATGGCCAGGCCGGTGAGGCTCGCGAGCGCCCGCAGCACCGTGCGCACCATCGACCTCCCTTCGCGGCTGGCCCGGGTCACTTCGGCTTCCACCGGGCGCCGGCTGCGAACAGCAGGGTCGCGAACGCCGCTCCCGTGTAGAGCAGGGAACGCCAGTTCACGGCCCGGAACCTGGCTCGCATACCGATCACCTCCTTCTTCGCGTGCGTCGTCGCGAGCACGATGCGACATCGCCCGATGCGTACGCATCCGTCGGGGGTCGCTGATGCGCAGGTCCGCCGGCCGATGTCCGACCGACGCCCCGGGGGGGCCGCCGGGGGCCGGAGGACCTACGCCGTTGGAGGGGGCTGCGAACACGACGACGCCCCCGGCCGTGGCCGGGGGCGAGCCGTGTGGCTTGCGCTCGGGGGCGCCGTCAGTTGGGCTTCCAACCCGCGCCGACCGCCATGGCGAAGGCGGCCAGGCTCGCGAGCGCGTAGAGGATCTTTCGCATCACCATCCTCCTTACCGCGGGTTCTCGCCCGGCTACTTCGGCTTCCACCGGGCGCCGGCTGCGAACAGCAGGGTCGCGAACGTGGCGCCCGTGTAGAGCAGGTATCGCCAGTTCACGACGCGGAGCTTGGCTCGCATCCGATCACCTCCTCTCGGTCCCCTCCACCATCGGCGCGACGGGGGGGTCGGCGCATCGGGCGAGGGTCGCGAACCCCGAGCGACCGATGGGGAGGTCGAAGGGCCGGGGGTCGCCTCGAGCCCGACCCAGGCCGATCGGCCGATGCGCGACGGGCGCGCGGCGGCTCAGCGGGGGCCGCGGCGGTTGAAGCGCGCCTGCGTCGTCTCGAGCCCGTTCAGCACGAGCGAGCGCACGGCCTCGGCCCCCCGGTCGACGAGCAGGGCGACGTCGGCGGCGAGCTGCGCGGGGATCGGCTCGAGCACGTAGCGAGCGGGGTCCTGGCGGCCCGGCGGCCGGCCGACGCCCAGACGCACGCGGAGGAACCCGGGCGTGCGAAGGGCGGCCTGGAGCGACCGCAGGCCGTTGTGCCCTGCCGTTCCGCCGTCGAACCGCACGCGCAGCTCCCCCGCAGGCAGATCGATCTCGTCGTGCACCGCGATCACGTGATCGGGCGCGATCCCGTGCTTGCGCGCGACCGAGGCGTAGGACGGGCCGGACTCGTTCATGTACAGCGTCGATCGCACGAGCCACACGCGCTGGCCGTCGACGCGGATCTCGACCGCTTCGGCGGGAAGGAAGCGGACCTTGCGAAGACGAGCCTCCGCCGCGCGGGCGAGCTCGTCGACCACGAGCCGGCCGAGGTTGTGCCGGGTTCGCGCGTACCGGTCGCCGGGGTTGCCCAGGCCCGCGACGAGCCAGGCCATGGCCCGGCCTCAGGCGCCGCCGCCGCCCTCCGAGGGAGCCTCCTCGGCGGGCGCCACCTCGGCCGCGCTCGGCGCGGGCGCCTCGGCCGCCGGCGCCTCGGCCCCCGGCATGGTCAGGTCGACCTCCGTGCGCAGCGCCGCCGGGGTGATGATCGAGATGACGGGCGCCTCGGGGTCGGTGAGGATCGCCACCCCCTTCGGCGGCACGAGGTCCCCGACCCGCAGCATGTCGCCGATCTGCAGCGACGACAGGTCGGCGAGGATCTCCTCGGGGACGTCGGTCGGCAGGCACTCGACCTCGACCTCGCGCAGATGGTGCTCGATCACTCCACCGGCCTTCACGCCCGGCGACTCACCCGTCTCGTGGACCTCCACGGACAGGCGCACCCGCTCGTCGCGACGCACCGCCAGGAAGTCGACGTGCACGAACCGCGCGTGGATGTGATCGCGTTGGACCTCGCGAGGGATCGCCAGGTGCGACTCCCCGTCGACGACGAGGTCGACGAGCATCGTCGCGCCGTGCGAGGCGTGGAACAGGTGAAGCAGGTCGAGGCTCCCGACCGAGATGGGGATCGGCTCGACCCCGTGCCCGTAGAGGATCCCGGGCACGCGCCCGCGCGCGCGCAGCCTCCGCGCCGCGCCCTTGCCCGTGGCCTCACGGCGCTCGGCGACCAGCTTGGCTTCCATCGACGATGAACCCCCGGTCGGGTCGGGAACCCGCAGATGGTAGCAAGGCCGCGGGGGGCGACGCCTAGACCTGGTTGTCCCCCCCGAAGATCTCGCTCACGCTGGAGTCCTCGAACACCGCCCGCAGCGCGCTCGCGATCAAGGGAGCGATCGACAGGACGCGCAGCTTCGAGAACTGGCGGTCCTCCGGGATCGGAACGGTGTTCGTGACGAGGACCTGCTCGATCGGGGCCTCCTCGAGGAGCTGGGCCGCCTTCCCGCTGAAGATCGCGTGTGTCGCGGCGGCGTAGATCGGGCCAGCCCCCTGCTGAGCGAGCGTGTGGGCCCCCTTGGACACCGTTCCCGCGGTGTCGATCATGTCGTCGACGAGCACGCAGGGCCGGCCCTCCACCTCGCCGACGACGGCCATCTCGTCGATCTTGTGCGCCTGCCGGCGGGATCGGCGCTTGTAGAGGAAGGCGAGATCCGCGTGCAGGTACTCGCGGAGCTTCTCGGCGGTCTTGATCCGTCCCGCATCGGGGGCGACGACGACGAGCTCGTCGCCGGAGAGCCCCATCTGCTCCTTCATGTATCCGCACAGCAGGGGCAGCGCCGTCAGGTGGTCGAAGGGGGCGTCGAAGAAGCCCTGGATCTGCCCGCTGTGCAGGTCGACCGACACGACCCGGTCGGCGCCGGCGGTCGACAGGAGATCGGCGACGAGCTTCGCGCTGATCGGCTCGCGCGACAGCGCCTTCTTGTCCTGTCGGGAGTAGCCGTAGTAGGGGATCACCGCCGTGATGCGCTTGGCCGACGCGCGCTTCATCGCGTCGATCATCACGAGCTGCTCCATGATCGCCTCGTTGACGGGCTCGTAGTGGGTCTGGACCACGAACACGTCGGCGCCGCGGACGCTCTCGTCGGCGCGGAAGTAGATCTCGCCGCTCGCGAACCTCCGGAGCTCGCCCTGGCTGATCGGGATCCCGAGGTTGTCGGCGATCTCGTGGGCGAGCGTCGGATGGATGGTGCCCGAGTACACCATCATCCGCTTCTTCGTGATGATCTCCACGGCCCCCCCTCAGCGACGGTCCTTCGAGCGGGCGGCGTCCTTGCGCGCCCGGTAGCCGCGCACGACCCGCTGCTCCGCCCGCTCGATCGCCAGCGCCCCCGCCGGCACGTCCTTCGTGATCACCGAGCCCGCCCCCGTCACCGCGCCGGACCCGATCCGCACCGGCGCGACCATGATGGTATCCGAGCCCGTGCGCACGTCGTCGCCGATCACGGTCCGGTGCTTCTCGTAGCCGTCCCAGTTGGCCGTCACGTTCGCGGCCCCGATGTTCGTCCGCCGCCCGACCGTGGCGTCGCCGACGTAGGAGAGGTGCGGAACCTTGGACCCGGCCCCGATCGAGCTGTTCTTCACCTCGACGAAGCTCCCGACCACGACGTCGTCGGCCAACCGCGTGCCCGGACGCACGCGGGCGAACGGCCCGACCTGGACGCGTCGTCCGATCCGCGCGCCCTCGACCACGGCGAACTCGATCGCCGAGCCCTCCCCGACGACGGCGTCGCGGACGCGGGCGCCCGGGCCGATCCGGCAGCCCGGGCCGATCCGGGTCGATCCCTCGAGGAAGGTCATCGGGCCGATCACGCTGTCGCGTCCGATCCGAACGTCGACGTCGATGTAGGTCGCGTCGGGGTCGACGATCGTCACGCCCGCCTTCAGGTGCCGATCGACGATCCGACGGCGCACGACGCGGGTGAGCGCGGCGAGCCCTCCTCGCGCGTTCAACCCCATCGCCCCGCCCGTGTCCACCGGGAGCGCCGAGACGCGCTCCCCCTTGTCGAGCAGGATCGGGACCACGTCGGTGAGGTAGTGCTCCCGCTGGCGGTTGTCGCGCCCGACGAGCGGGAGCGCGCGGTACAGGTCCTCCCGACGGAAGACCGCGACGAGCAGGGCCACCTCGCGGATCCGTCGCTCGGCCGCCGTCGCGTCCGCGTGCTCGACGATCCGCACGAGCCGCTCGCCCTCTCGCACGACCCGGCCGTAGGCGCCGGGACGGTCGAGGTCGGCGGTCGCGATCGTCGCCGCCGCGCCGCTTCGCCGGTGCAGCCGCAGCAGCGCGCGCACGTCCGCATCGGTCACCGGGTCGTAGTCGCCGCCGACGACGAGGACGTCGTCGACCCGGCCGACCGCTCGCTCGGCCGCGAGCACCGCGTGCCCGGTGCCCAGGAGCTCGGCCTGGACCACGAACCGAGGCGGCGGGACGACCCCCCACGAGCCGATCGCCTCGCGTACCCGATCGGCGCCATGGCCCACCACGACGACGAGCCGATCGGGCCGAGCGCCCCGGACCGCTCGCAGGGCGTGCCACAGGGCAGGCCGACCGCAGATCGGATGCAGGACCTTGGGGGTCGACGAGCGCAGACGCTCACCCTTCCCGGCCGCGAGGACCACCACCGCGAGGGTCCGCTCCTTCGTCCTCCGCTCCGCCACGCGCGCCACCCGGGTCCGAGGGAACCTCATCGTCGCCGACGCGCGAGCGCCTGGCAACCGGTTCCGGGGGGAGGAGTCGAACCTCCATCCCAGGCTCCAAAGGCCCGTGTCTTGCCGTTAGACGACCCCGGATCCGCCCGACATCGTACGGGGGTCACCGGGGGGGCGGCCCCCAGGTCGCGAGGGCGCCGTCGCCGATCGCGGTCGCGATCCGCTCGGCGTGGACCCGGTCACGGGCGAGGCCAACGGCGGTGGGCCCGCTGCCGGTCATCACGGCGCCGAGGCACCCGGCCTCGAGGAGCCGCCGGAGCGCCTCGAGCACCGCCGGGTGCCGCCGCGCGACCGACGCCTGAAGGTCGTTGGCCAGGGCGCGCCCGAGCCGGTCGCGATCGCCCGTGCGCAGGGCCGCAAGCGCTGCCTCGACGCCGGGTCCGGTCGAGGCGCCGTCCTCGTCCCACCAGCGGTACGCGTCCCCGGCGCGGACGCCGAACCCCGCGGGGAGCACGACCCACGCCGTCGGACGGGCGGCGATCGGGCGGACGACCTCGCCGCGCCCGGCGGCGAGGACCGCCCCTCCGGCGAGCAGACCAGGGACGTCGGCACCGAGGCCAGCGCCGAGACGCGCCAAGGCCGCGTCGTCCAGGCCCGCCTCCCACAGGTCGTTCAAGGCCCGCAGCGTCGCCGCGGCGTCCGCGCTCCCCCCACCGAGACCGGCCGCGACCGGGATCCGCTTGTCGAGCCGGATCGTCGCGCCGAGCCCCGGTCGTCCGAGCTCGTCGACGAGCAGCCGGGCCGCGGCCGAGACGAGCCCCTCGCCCCCGGCGGCGGCGAGCTCGTCGGCACGGGGTCCCGTCACCTCGACCTCGATCCGGTCGGCGGGCGACACCAGGACGAGGTCGTGCAGCTCGAGCGGCAACAGGAGCGTCTCGATCTCGTGATCGCCGTCGGATCGGCGACCGAGGACGCGCAGGACGACGTTCAGCTTCGCGTGGGCCCGGCGAACGATCGGCCGCCTCATCGTCCGGAAGCCGCCGCGGACTCGAGCGCCGCGGCCAGCCGTGCGAACGCCTCCAGGTCGAGCTGCTCGGCCCGCGTGTCGGCGGCGACGCCCGCCTCGGCCAGGACCCGGTCGGGGTCGGCACCCAGACGGCGCAGGGCGCTCCTGAGCGTCTTTCGGCGCTGCGCGAAGCCGGCCTCGACGACCCGCCACAGCGGCTCGGCCTCGACGGCCACGGGCGGACGGTCCCGTCGGTCGAGCCGCACCACCGCCGACTCGACCGCCGGACGCGGCCAGAAGACCGTCGCCGGCACGCGCCGCAGGAGCGCGGCGCGCGCGTGGTAGGCCACCCGCAGGCTCGGCGCGCCGTACGCGGGCTCGCCGGGGCCAGCCACCAACCGTTCGGCGACCTCGCGCTGGACCATCACGACGAGGCGCCTGATCGGCGCCACCCGCTCCAACACGCCGAGCACGATCGGCGTGGCGACGCCGTAGGGCAGGTTCGCGCACAGGGTCCACGGTCCGTCGACGAGCGACCCCGTCCAGGTCTGGAGCCGCGTCGCGTCGGTGGCGAGGACGCGCACCCCGGGGAGGTCGCCGACGGTCGTACGCAGCGCGGCGACGAGGCGCGGGTCCACCTCGATCGCGAGCACGCGCGCACCCGCCCGAGCCAACGCGACCGTGAGGGAGCCGAGCCCGGCCCCGATCTCCACGACGCGGTCCCCGGGTCCCACCTCCGCGTCGGCGACGATGGCGCGGGCCAGGTTGGGATCGATCAGGAAATGCTGCCCGAGCGACCGCCGGGGGCGCACCCCGTGCCGGCGCGCGAGCGCGCGGATCGCCGCTGCGCCGAGGCCTACGTCCTCACCAGTCGATCGCGACGCGCAGGACGCCGCGGCCGAGGGGAGCGAGGGCGGCGAAGGCCTCCGGCGAGAGGTCGATGATGCGTCCCGGCGCGAAGGGTCCACGGTCATTCACGACCACCGTAACCGAGCGCCCGCTCGCCAGATCGGTGACGACGACCCGCGTGCCGAACGGCAGGAACGGGTGCGCCGCGGTGGCGCCGGACCACGGGGGGTCGTACCACGTGGCCTCCCCGCGCTGGGCCGTGGCGCCGGTTCCGGGCTCCCGCAGGGTCCCTGCCGACATCGGCTCGGGAGCGGCAAGGCGGAGCTCCGGAACCGGCGGGCGAACGAGCCGCGTGCCCAGGGGCACGCGTGAGACCTCCAGGCCGTTCACGAGCGTCACGCGGAACCGGTCGATCCGCAGGCCCGCACGGCCGGGGCGCACGACGCGGACCGATCCGGGGGCCAGCTCGGTCGTGTAGGTCGTGCGCACGCCGAACGCGATCGGCGAGGGGACCCGGCGCACGAGCACGCGGACCTCGTCGACGCGCACCACGGCGCCGTCGTGGAGGGGGGTGTGGGGTGGCGGAGCGACGCGGTCATCCGCGTCGGGGCGGATCCCCATGGCCGAGAGGAGCGACCCGATCGTGCCCGCGTTCGTGAGCACGTCGTGCACCTTCCCGAACACGACGGCCCGAACCGCGGCGACCGGGCTGTCCCCGACGCCGACCGCGGAGGTCGGAACCACGTCGAGGAGCGGAGCCGCCTTCCCGTTCGGCTCCCTCCCCGCTCGCTCCACCACCCACACCCCCACACCCTCGGGGGTCACGGTCGCGCTGAACGCTTCGGCCGGCAGACCCGGCGGAGGGCTCACCACGACCGTCATGCCGTCCACCAGCGCCGTGGCCGGCGGCGGCTCCACCTGCAGCCCGACCGACAACGGAACGCCGGTGGACTCCAACAGCTCGGCGACGCTCGAGGACGTCGTCGAGATCGGCTGCGCCTGCCCGGCGAGCACGAGCGTCACGTCCTTGCGAACGGCGAGCGTGAGCGTGGCGCCGACGACCGCGATCCCCACCGCGAGGCTCGTCGCCTGCACCGCGCGTCGGATCCGCAACCGGCGCACCCGCGTTGGGCGGATCTCCCCCACGTCGCCTCCTGCTGCTCGAGGAGCGTTCCAGGGGGAAGCGGCGCGGCCGGACCGGAACCTCCGTTGGCACGGGCCGCGACTCTACCGAACCCTCAACCCTCACTGCAAACTTGAGTTCCGAACGGACGTTCGGTCGACCCGACCTCATCCGAGGCCCGGGAAAGCGCGGAACGCGTTCGACGCGGTCGTGCGGGCGAGGTCGTCGGCGTCGGTGCCGAGCGCGCGGGCGAGCGCGGCGAGGGTGAGCGGGAGATGGGCCGGCTCGTTCTCCCGCCCGCGGACGGCCTGCGGCGCGAGGAAGGGCGCGTCGGTCTCGACGAGCAGCCGATCCGACGGCACCGAGCGCGCTGCCTCGCGCAGGGGCCCGTTCTTCGGGTAGGTCACGTTCCCGGCGAACGAGAGGTAGTAGCCACGCGTCGCGCACTCCCGGGCGAGCGCCGCGTCCCCGCTGAAGCAGTGGATCACCACGCGCTCGGCGCCGGCGCGCTCGAGCGTGGCGAGCACGTCGTCCCAGGCGTCGCGCACGTGCACGACGAGCGGCTTGCCGACCTCCCGCGACAGGGCCGCGTGCGCCTCGAGCACGCGAAGCTGGTCCGCCCGATGCGAGCGCATCCGGTAGTAGTCCAGGCCGCACTCCCCCACGGCCACGACCCGTGGGTCGTGGAGCAGCTCCTCGATCCGGGCCGAGGCCCGCCCGTCGAACGTCGCGGCGTCGTGGGGGTGCATCCCGGCCGTCGCGAACACCCCCGGCAGCGAATCGGCGAGCTCGCGCGCCCGCGCGCTCGTCTCGGGGTCGATCCCGACGCACACGATCCGGGCGACGCCCGCCGCGCGAGCGGCCTCGACCACGGCTGCAGGGTCACGGTCGACGAGGAACAGGTGGCAGTGGGTATCGACCGCGCCCGCGTCCACCCGCGGTTCAGGGTTCGGCCCGTCCATCCCGTCGGGACTCTACCCACCCTCCACATCGGGTGCAGCGGGCGAGCTTCACGTGAAACATGACCGGCGCGACCCTCACCCCGCACTGGAGACGGGAGGCCCCGCCCTCAGTCCGGCTCGATCCGCGGGAACAGCGGACCGCCGCGAACGGTCCGGGTCCCGGGGCGGAGCCCGCCCCAGGCCACGTCGCGCGGAACGCGTCGGCCGTCCAGGGGCTCCACGATGCCGAGCTGTTCCCACAGGCGCTCGGCGGCGCCGGGCATCACGGGACGGATGAGGATCGCGAGGATCCGCAGGAGCTCCACGCTCGCGTAGAGGACGCCCGCCAGCTCGTCGCGACGAGCGGGGTCCTTCGCGAGCTTCCACGGCTGGCGTTCGACGAGGTAGCCGTTCGCGCGGTCCACGATGGTCCAGATGGCGGCGAGCCCCTGCTGGATCCGCAGGGCGAGCATGTGCTCGTCGACCGCGGCCACCGCGGAGGCGACGACGTCGGGCAGGTCCTCCTCGACGCCCGCGCTCCTCGGCTCGGGCACGACGCCGCCGAAGGACGTCTCGAGCATCGCGAGCACGCGGCTCGCCAGGTTCCCCAGCCCGTTGGCGAGGTCGGCGTTGTGGCGCTCGAGCATCGACTCCCACGAGAAGCTCCCGTCCTCCCCGAAGCGCACCTCGCGCATGAAGTAGTAGCGGTAGGAGTCGGTTCCGAAGCGGTCGATCAGCTCGAACGGGTGGATCCCGGTCGCGTTCGTCTTCGACATCTTCTTGCCGCCCACGGTCAGGAACCCGTGGGCCCAGACCGTCCGGGGCAGCTCGAGCCCCGCGGCCATCAGCATCGCGGGCCAGTAGATCGCGTGGAAACGCAGGATGTCCTTGCCGATCACGTGCACGTCGGCCGGCCAGGTCCGGCTGAACCGCGCGGGGTCGTCGGCGTACCCCGCGGTGATGTAGTTGGTGAGCGCGTCGAACCACACGTAGCTGACGTGCTTGGGATCCCAGGGCAGCGGGATGCCCCAGTCGAAGCGTCGTGCGGCTGATCGAGAAGTCGCGCAGGCCCCTCGCGGATCGACGGCGAGGACCTCGTTGCGCCGGCTCTCGGGCTCGACGGATCGGAGGGGTTCTCGGCGTAGTGGTCCAGGAGTCGATCCCGGTAGGCCGGACAGCCGGAAGAAGTAGTTCTCGGCTCCTCGAGGCGCTTCCACCGCGGCGCTCGTGGATCGGGCACAGCCCGTCGCGGAGCTCGGCCTCGGTGTAGTAGGCCTCGCACGGACACGCAGTACAGCCCCTCGTACGTCCCGAGGTAGATGTCGTCGCGGCCGTTGCCGTAGACGGCCTGCGAGCAGCTCTGGCGACGGCCCGGCCTCGTGCCGCGGCTCGGTCGTGCGGATGTAGTCGTCATAGGCGATGTCGAGTCGGGCCCACACCTCCTCGCCACCGGGGCTCCATCTCGGTCGACCCATCCGCTGCGGGTGCATCGCCGGCCGCCTCGGCCGCGCTGCTGGACCTTGAGCCCGTGCTCGTCGGTGCCGGTGAGGTGGAACACCTCCTCGCCGCGCAGGCGCCGGTACCGGGCGACGACGTCGACGGCCACTCGCGTTGTAGGCGTGCCCGATGTGCGGCACGTCGTTCGGGTAGTAGATCGGTGTCGTGATGTAGAAGACCTCGCGGCCCATGCCGGGGCCCATGCTACCCGGCGACGTCGATCAGCCCGTCGACCCGTCGTCGGCCGCGAGGACCGCCTCGTACAGGTCGTTGGCCGACACGCCGCGTCGCTCGCCGACGGCACGCGCCGCGTCGCGGCGGCGCACGCCCGCGCGGACGAGCTCGCGAACCTCCTCCACGCAGGCACCCAGGTCCACCGGCGCAGCCTCCCGCGCGCCCTCGATGACGAGGACGACCTCCCCGCGCACGTCCTCCTCCAGGCCGCCCAAGACCTCGGACGCGCGGCCGCGCCGGATCTCCTCGTGGCGCTTCGTCAGCTCCCGGGCCAGCGCCACGCGCCGATCCCCGAGGACGACGAGCACGTCGCGAAGCAGCGTGTGCACCCGCCCCGGGGCCTCGAACACGACGGCCGTCCGCGGGTCGTGGCGCAGCGCCTCCAGCCGCCGCATCCGGGCGCTGGGTTTCCTTGGAAGGAAACCCTCGAACGTGAAGCGGTCGGTCGCGAACCCCGACACCACGAGCGCGGCCAGCGCCGCGGAGGGGCCGGGGACCACCCGCACGTCCAGGCCGCGCTCGACGCACGCCCGCACGAGCCGCGCCCCGGGATCGGAGACGAGCGGCATCCCGGCGTCGGAGACCAGCGCCACGTCGTCCCCGTCGAGGAGCCGCTCGAGGATCGGCTCGATCCGCGAGCGCTCGTTCCCCTCGAACAGCGACACGAGCTCGCGGCGCACGCCGATCGACCGCAGGAGCCGCCCGGTGCGTCGGGTGTCCTCGGCCGCGATCACGTCGACGGCGGCCAACACCTCGCGGGCTCGCGGGGCGAGGTCGGCGAGGTTGCCGATCGGCGTGCCGACGATCCACAGCGTGCCGCTCACACCCCGATGGTGGCAGGATGCGCCCGGCTTGCACACCCGACGGAAGGATGGGGCCGAACGAAGGATGGGGGATCGAGCCGAGGACCGGGACCGCCGGTCCGCCAGCCGGCTCGCCGGCCTGCTGCGCGGACCCGGGCTCGCGATCGTCGCCGCGGCGGCGCTCGCGGCGGCGCTGCGGACGGTGACGCTTGCGCACCCGCCCGGGTTCGTGTTCGACGAGATCTACTACGCGAAGGCCGGCTGCATCCTCGTCGGCTTCGACGATCGCACGTGTCGACTCGACGCGACCGAACGGCTGTTCCGCGAGCAGCGGTGGGACGTCGGCTCCTACGTCCATCCCGACCTCGGCAAGTGGCAGATCGGGCTCGGCGTGAAGGCCTTCGGGATGCGGCCGTTCGGCTGGAGGATCTCCTCCGCGATCGCCGGCACGCTCGTGGTCGCGCTCACGGCCGCGACGGCGTGGCTGCTGTTCCGAAGCGCGGTCTGGACGGCCGTGGCCGGCGGGTTGCTCGCGATCGACGGGATGAACCTCGTCCTGTCGCGGATCGCGTTGCTCGACGTACACCTCGAGCTGTGGGTGACGGCCGGGTTCCTGGCGCTCCTGCTCGACCGACGTCGGCTCGAGCGGGCGCGTCGGACCCCGGACGCCGAGCGGTCGGTCGCTCCCCTGCTGCGCCCCTGGCTCCTGGTGGCCGGCGTCGCGTTCGGCGCCGCGACGGCCGTGAAGTGGTCGGGCGCGTTCGCGCTTGGGGCCGCGGGCGTGCTCGTCCTCGCGTGGGCGACGGGGCGGCACGGGCCGGGCCTGGGTCGAGGGCGCGCCCTCGCACGGGCCCTCGCGCGCGAGGGCCTTCCGATCGTCGTGGGGCTCGGGCTCGTCCCGCTCCTCGTCTACCTGCTCACGTGGTGGCCGTGGCTGCACCACATGGGCCACGATCCCGTCCGCGAGCCGGTCGCCGCCGCGGCGGCGCTCGCGCGCGAGCACCTCGACATGTGGCGCTACCAGGCCGAGACGATCCGGGAGTTCGAGGAGGTCGACGGCACGAGGACCCCGACGCACCCGTACTACTCACGGCCCTGGCGCTGGCCGGTCCTCGGGCGGCCGGTGCTGTTCTACTCCGAGCTCGACGACGGGACGGTGTCGCAGATCCTCGCGATCGGGAACCCGGCGATCGCCTGGGCGAGCGTCCCCGCGCTCGTCGCCTGCGCGGTGCTTTGGTGGCGCGCGCGCGACCGCGCTGCCGGGTTCCTCGTGCTCGCGTTCCTGGGGCAGTGGCTGCCCTGGTTCCTCGTGCCGCGGCCGCAGTTCTCCTTCTACCTGTTGCCGATGACCCCGTACCTCGTGCTCGCGGTGGTCCTGGCCCTGCGACGCCTCGCCGACGCGAGGATCGTGGTGCGCGACGCGGAGGGCCTCGTCGCGACGAACCCGGAGACCGGCGGCCCCGCCGTGTCGCGCGCCCGCCCGTACCGGCCGTTCGTCGTCGCCTACCTCGCGATCGCCGCAGCGCTCACGGTCTGGTTCTGGCCCGTGCTCGTCGCGCGGACGATCTCCGAGGACCGCTGGAGGGCGATCGTGTGGTTCCGGGCCTGGATCTGAGGCTCAGGCCGCGCCGGGCTCGCCCGAGGCTCCAGGGCGCTCGACCAGGTGGATCGGCAGGAGGTCCTCGGCGGTCCGGGCCGGCCGATCCGGTCGCGGCGCGGGGCGGAGCCCGACGGCCTCGGCCTCCCGGAGGGAAGCCCGCGTGAGGATCGCGACCCCGTAGGGATCGCCACGGAACAGGTCGGTCCGCTGCATGCACACGAGGACCGAGGGGCGGCCTGCGGGGAACGCCACCTGCGCCAGACGCGCGACCGCCACGTCGACGAGCATCGGCAGACGCAGCCACATGCCCAGCGGGGGGATCGCGTCGGGCGAGCATCCGGGAGCGAGCGCCGCGATCTCCTCGGGGCTCGCGGGGGCGGCGTCGGGGTCGTCGAGGGCCTCACGAGCGAGCTCGAGATCGAAGGCCCGGGGCCAGGGAACGACCCCGAGCGCGTGCCCGTGCTCGAAGCGGAGCACGAGCGTGCGCACGAGCTCGTCGGTGCCGACGTCGGCGCCCGCGGCCGCCTCCTCGGGGCTGCGAGCGTGGGGCGACGGCAGCACGAGGAAGGGAGCGCCCCGGCCGAGCAGGTAGTCGATCACGGGGTTCGTCACGCGGTCTCCGAGGATCGCAGGTCGCGGCGACATCGTAGCGCCGAACACCGCCTCACCCGAAGAGCGCCGGCAGCCGGTCGCGCGCGAGCACGTACACGAGGCCCGCTCCGACGTCGAGCAGGACGTGCGCGACGAGGAACGGGCCGAGCCGGCGACGGCGGACGAACAGCGACCCGAACAGCAGGCCCATCGCGAGGTTCCCGACGAACCCGCCCCACCCCTGGTAGAGGTGGTAGGTCGCCCGCAGGAGCGCGCTCGCGGCGATCGCGCCGCGCGACGACCACCCGAGCTGCTCGAGGCGCGTGACGAGGTAGCCCAGCACGATCACCTCCTCGACCGCCGACGCGCGCACGGCGTGGAGGACGAGCATCGGGACGGTCCACCAGTGACCCAGGGGCGGGACCGGAACGACGATCCGGTTCAGGCCGAGGCTCACGGAGGCCGCGTACACCCCCGCGCCGGCCAGGCCGATCGCCGCGGCGAGGATCGCTGCGTCCCGGACCTGCGCGGCCGCGCGCTCGGTCCCCACGCCGATCGTGGCCGGCCCCTCGCCCGAGCGCCGCAGGAGGTGCCACACGAGGTAGACGGGCGCCAGGCCGAAGACGATCCCGACGAGCTGGCGAGCCAGGCGCGGGTCCTGGTCGGCCGCGGCGACGACCGCGCCTCGCAGCGGCCCCTCGACGAGGCTCAGGACCGCGTACACAGCGCTCGCGAGCAGCGAGAGCGACAGGACCGCGAGAACCTCCTCGCGCAGCGTGCGTCGGTCGAGCTGCGCCGGCGGGGCGGGGACGGGGCGCGGCATCGCCTCCAGGCTACGCGCCCGCGGCCGGCCGAGCGTCAGTCGACCACGCGGGCCGTGATCCGGAACCGGGCGTCGTCGTCGATCGGCCGACCGCCGCAGGAGTAGCGCCCGATCCGGTCACAGTCCCTGAAGCGCGTGCTCGCGTTGACCGCGATCGCGACGACGCGGCGCACACCGGTTCCGAACCGAACCGTGCGCGATCCGTCGCCGCCGGCATCCAGCGGGATCGCGAGGACCCGAACGCCGTCGCGGTCGATCACGACGAGGCGCGCTGCGGGCGAGGTCGACGCGGGCGGGCCCTCGATCCGGATCCGCAGCCGCGCGTCGGGCGAGAGGGCGGCGCCGCGAGCGAGCGAGACCGCGCGACTCGTGAGATGCCGAAGCCGCGCGTCGACCCGCCACCACGTGGTGCGGGGGGTCAGCCGCAGCCGGTGCTGGATCCGCGCGGGCGGCCACGCGCTCCCCTCCTCGTAGAAGCGGCCCGGGCGCACGTTCCATGCGGCGAACGTCGCGAGCGCGTCGGAAAGGTCGAGCCCCGAGTCCTCGAGCACCCGACGGGTCGCGCGCGTCGAGTACCGATCCGGCCCGCCGGGGCCGGCGTCGGCGAGCTCCCAGATCCGACGGACCACGTCGGGGTCGCCGAGGCGTTCCGCCAGGAACCGGAACCAGATCCACGTCCCGTACACGCGCTGACCGGTTCCGAGATCCAGGGGGATCGTCGGATCGGACAGCGGGCTCGAGCGCAGGAACGCCCGGTTGTCGTTCACGGCGTCGAACACCTCGTCCTCGACCCACGTCGCCGTTCCCTCCATGAGGTAGGCGTCCTCGGCCGCGTCGTAGGCGAACTGCACCGCGTGGAAGAACTCGTGGGCCGCCGTCACGCGCAGCGGCAGCAGCGGGTTCGCGTAGCCGTAGCCGAGGTAGTCGTTGTCCAGGACGCAGTAGGCGGACAGGTCGAACGTCGTAAGCGGGGTTGCGAGCTTGCGATCGTTCGAGGCGCAGTAGCCGAAGAGTCCGAGGTCTCCCAGCTCCGCCAGGTACACGTCGGTCTGGGGCCCCCCGCCGTCGTCCGTTCCCGGCAGCACCGCGTCGCCGGGCGACGTCTCCCGGTCGGGTTTGGGCGGTCGGTAACCGGCGTCGACGACCTCCGCGTCCCAGACGTCGCGGAGCACGTCGAGCACCCTGGCCGCGAACGCGTCGGTCGCGGCGTGGCGACCGCCGTGCACCCAGTGCACGCACACCGGCCTCGTCGCGTCGCAGTCGATCGTCACCGGTCGCGTTCCGTACTCGGGATCGAAGTCCTCGAACCGAGCGGGCTCGGCGTCGCTCGGGCGATCGAGGAGGGCGACGGCCCGCTCGCGCTCGGGCCCGGCGAGCGCGGGGACGCGCAGCGCGAGGTCGCGCAGGTACATCGTGGCCAACCGAGCGTCGATCGAGACGGGAGCGTGCTCCCGCGCGTCGAACAGCGCGACGGCGCGCTCGAGAGCCAGCGTCGCGGCGCTCGAAGGCGCCGGCGGCGTGGCGGCGGCCGGCCCGACGCCCACCAGGGCGACCCCGCTCGCGAGGGCCGTGACGAGCGCGGCGGCTCGGCGGGCCGCTCGGGCGGGACACCTCGGTCGCAGCATCACCCGATCCGATCGATGGTCAGCGTGTAGCGCCCCGAGCCCACGAAGGCGCTCACGTGCAGGTAGAAGGTACCCGTTCGCGGGGCTCGGAACCGCACCACCTCATGACGACCCACCCCTCGGATGCCGGCCCCGACGAGCAGGCAGCTGATCGTCCCCCGGCATCCGTAGTCGGTCGGCCACGTGTCGCGGGCGCCAGGCTTCCACACGAACAGGTCGAAGTCCCGGCCTTTCGGCACGCGCAGGCGTACCTCGTAGCTCCGACCCTTGCGGAGCCGGCGTCGGTAGATGTCGTTCACGTCGCGGGGAACCGCGACCCGATCCCGACGGACGCGCAAGATCGACCGTGCCCCGCCCATCACGCCGTCGGTGAGCGGGGTCGCGGGCGCCGTGGAGGGTGCGCCGAGCGCTCGCTGCGCGTTGATCCGCCCGTCCGTCACCGTCAGGCCCCGCGGCAGGGCGCTCGGGCGGTCCACGGCGTTCATCAAGACGTTCTTCACCTCGACCGGGCCGAGGGCGGGGTTCGACGAGCGGACGAGCCCCGCGACGCCGGCGACGAACGGTGCGGACATCGAGGTGCCGTTCTCCACCCGGTAGCCCGACGGCGGAGCCGTGCTGTAGACGTCCACACCGGGTGCGACGAGGTCCACCGAGGTGCGCCCCCAGTTCGAGAAGGCGCAGTTCGGCTCACCGCGGAGCAGGCACCCGGTGAAAGCGCCGAGGCGATCGTCGTGCGTGCTGGCGCCGACCGACAGGATGGCGGGCAGGTCGTAGCTCGCGGGGTAGCTCGGCCCGGTGAATCCGAGGGGCGCGTCGAATCCCAGCGTGTCGTTGTCGCGGTGCTCGTTGCCGGCGGACACCACGACCAGCGCGCCGCGGCGCCCTGCGTAGGCGATCGCGCGCCGTTCCGCCCGCGACCACTGCGGGCCGCCGTAGCTGAGGTTGATCACGGCGGCGCCCTCGTCGGCCGCATAGCGGATCGCTCGGAGGGCAGCCGAGGTCGACAGGGCCCCACGCGCGTCCGCCACGCGAAGCGCCATGATCGTGCAGCCGGGGCACACACCGGCGATCCCGGTCGCGTTGTCCCGCTCGGCGGCCGCGATCCCCGCGACGTGGGTGCCGTGCCCGAGGGCGTCGTTGGGGACCGGGTCGTCGCCGATGAAGTCCCAGCCGTGGACGTCGTCGACGAAACCGTTGGCGTCGTCGTCGAGGCCGTTGCCCGGGATCTCGCCCGGGTTCGTCCACAGCCGGTCGTCGAGGTCGGGGTGCGTCTGCCACACGCCGGAGTCGACGACCGCGATCGTCGTCGCCGGGTCCCCGGTGTGGATCCCCCAAGCTTCCGGCACGTCGGCGTCGGCGTCGACGGCGCCTCGGGCGCGCGTGGGCGGAGGGTCGTTCACGAGGTGTCGCTGGCCGACGTTGTTCAGCCCCCACTGCTCGTCGAACGCCGGGTCGTCGGGGCATCCCGGGTCGCCGGGGCAGCTCGCGTGCAGATACCGGATCCAGTCCGGCTCGGCATCCAGCACGGCCGGGTCGCGCTCCAGACGGCGGGCGGCCACCAGGGGATCGACGCCGGGCGAGATCCGCGCGATCGCGACCGGGCCGAGCAGGCGGGGCCCGAGACGAGCGCCCATGCGCGCGACGGCATCGGCCCGCGCCGCGCGCGTCGCACCCGGCGCGAAGGTGACGAGCACCCGACCCGGGGCGAAGGCGCCGGGCGCCCCGACCGCCAACGGCGCCCCGGCGACCGCCTCGGGATGCGCGGCGACGAGGGGCGCGGGCCCCGCACCCGCGAGGAGGATGCCGAGCGAAACGCCCGCCGCCACGGTCCGGACGCGACCGCGAGGCGCCACCATGGCGCGGAGCCTACACGGTCCCGTTGCCCTCTCGGAAGACGGCGCGACGCCGGGCGGTCCCGCGTCAGCTCGCCGGCGGTCTCACAGCTGCAGGATCGGGCACGTCAGCGTACGCGTGATGCCGTCCAGCTCCTGCATCGGCATCACGATCGCCCTGGCCAGGGCGTCGAGGTCGTCGGCCTCCGCGCGCGCGACGACGTCGTAGGGACCGGTCACCGGGTCGACCGTGACGACGCCGGGGATCGCGCGGATCCGCTCCGTGACCTGACCCGCCTTGCCGACCTCCGTTTGGATCAGGATGTAGGCGCTTACCATCCCCGTATCCCCCACGTCCTCCGAGCGGGCGCCGGCGGCGTGCCCGCATCGTCCCGGCGCGCGCGCTCGTCCGCAAACGCGCAGGTCAGCCCCCTCACGTCGTCGGGTCGGGCCCGGGCAACGGGACGTCGATCGGACGCGGCTCCTCGGCCTCGACGACCTCGCCGGGCCGATCGAGGGCCGGGACGGCGAGCACGAACCAGGCGACGATCGCCGCAGCGGCCGTGAGGACCGAGGCCGCGACGAACAGCACCCCCGACCCGAGGTACTCGTAGGCGTACCCCCCGATCCCCGCCCCGAGGATCGGGCCGAGCCCGAACCCCACCATCTGGGCGACGGCGTTGCCGGTCGAATACAGCGACGAGGGCAGGAGACGGCCGACGATCACGACGCCGGTCGTGAACAGGAGGCTGAAGCCGACCCCCTCCAGGACCGTGAGCAGGGACAGCACGGTCGGGTCGCGGACCGATCCCCACAACAGGAAGCCCACCGCGTACACGGAGCACCCCAGGGCGTAGACGCGGCGCAGCCCGAAGCGCCGCTGCAGCCGCGAGGACGACCGCATCACCGGCACCTCGACGACGCCGCCGAGGGCCGTTCCGATCCCCACGAGCAAGGCTCCACCGCCCTGGTCGCCGATCCGCAGCGCGATGAAGTTCCAGGCGGCGTTGAAGCCGGTCCACACGAGGAGGACGGCCGCGAGGAAGCCCCAGAACCGCGGGGCGGCGCGGAAGACGGCCCCGAGCGTGCCGAGCCGTCCCGGCGTGCTCGACCCGCGAGGCCCCGGTCCCGCGGCACGGTGAAGGACCACGCCAGCACGGCGAGCGACGCGAGCGCGTAGATCGGCATCGCCCCACCCGACGCCCGAGGCCTGGAGGAACGCGCCGAAGCCGAGACACCCGGCGGCGTACGTGAGGCTCTCCCAGCTGCGCAGGCGCCCGTACTCGGGACATCCGTCCGTCGCCCAGGTGCACGAGCGCGATCGCGTCGAGGTTCGGGCCGTTGGCGACCATGAAGCCCGCCTGGACGACCGACGCGAGCACGAGGGCCGTCGGGCCGTCCACGAGGTTCATCGCAACGGCCCCCGCCGCCGTGCCCAGCGCTCCGATCTGCAGCGCGGTTTCGCCGACCGATGACCGTGTCGGCGACGTGGCCCCACAGGGGGTTGGCCACGACGCGGGCAAGGGCCATCGCGGCGATCACCAGGCCGATCTGGCTCTCGGACAACCCGTGGTAGCCCTCGAGGTACAGCGCGAGGAACGGGAAGAACGCCGCCACGGCGAACCCGAACACGACGAACAGCCCCTGGACGGCGACGGCGGAACGGAGCCGGGGGCGGATGAGGACCACGAGCGCCCACGCTAGCAGCGGCGCACGCCCGTCAGCGCACCTCGACTTCGGCGCGCCGTGCGAGCTCGGTGGCGTGGGCCGGGTCGAGCCGACCGGCGCCGGGCAGCTCGGCGTTCGCCGTCGCGGCCCCGAGCGCGAGGACGCAGCGCTCCAGGCCACGATCCGCCCCGGTCGAGCGCCGTCACGAGGCCGGCGAGGAACGCGTCGCCGCTGCCGACGCGGGTAGCGGTGGCGCACGTACAGCCTCCCCTCGTAGATCGTGCCGTCCGGGGCGGCGACGGCGACGCCTTCGGCGCCGCGGGTCACGATCCCCGCGTGACCGTCCCCGCCGGCGAGCTCGCGGAGCTTCACCGCGGCGGCGACGGCCTCGGCGGGGCGCGCCGTCGGGACGCCCAGCAGCTCGGAAGCCTCGACGCGGTTCACCTTGACGACGTCGGGCATCGCCTCGATCGCCAGACGCAGACGCTCTCCCTCCGCGTCGAGCGCCGTGCGGACGCCGGCGGCGCGCGCCTCGCGGAGCAGATCGCGGTACCCCGCGTCCGGCACGCCGCGCGGCAGCGAGCCGCTGATCGTGAGCCAGGAGGCGTCGGGCAGCATGGAGGCCACGGCCTCGGTCAACTCGACCCACGTGGTCGCCGGAACGATCGACCCGTGCTCGTAGAACTCCGTGAGGCTCCCGGTGGCTCGATCCGCCACCGACAACGACGACCGGTTCTCACCGTGACACCACACGAACGCCCCGGCCACGCCCTCGGCCTCGAGCTGCTCACGGATCCAGCGACCGGCGTGGCCACGCAGGATGGCCGCGACCCGAACGTCGGCCCCCAGGGCCCGGGCCGCCCGGGCCACGTTCAGCCCCTTGCCACCGGCCGTCTGCACGAACCCGAGCGGCCGGTGGATCTGGCCCGCGACGAGGCGCTCGACCTCGAAGAGCTTGTCGATCGACGGGTTCGCCGCCAGGCAGACGAGCACGGGGCCTACGATAGTCGCGTGGAGGCCGGGGGCGCCCCCGCGGATCGTCTGCGTCAAGGGCGACATCACGCGCGAGCCCGTCGACGCGATCGTGAACGCGGCGAACACCCAGCTGCGCCCCGGCGGCGGCGTGGACGGCGCGATCACCCGTGCGGCCGGCCCCGCGGCCCTCGCCGACCGCGAGCGCCTCATCGCCGAGCGCGGGGGACCCTCCGCTGCCCACCGGCGACGCGGTGGCCGGCGTCGGGGGGGGACCTGCCGGCCCGCTGGATCATCTACACGGCCGGCCCCGTGTGGCGGGGACGGCCTCGGGACCGGGAGCTGCTGCGCGCCTGCCACCGGTCGTGTCTGCGGGTCGCGGGACGAGCTGGGGGTTCGAACGATCGCGTTCCCCGCGATCTCGACCGGCGTGTACGGCTATCCCCTCGAGGAGGCGGCCCCGACCGCGATCGAGGCGGTGCGAACGGCCGTCACCGACGTCGAGGAGGTCCGATTCGTCGCTCATCGACGAGGGCGCCTACGCGACGTTCCTGGCCGCGTTGGCCGCCGCCGAGGGCGCGGCTCCCTGAGGGCCGGCCCGAGGTCGGAGCCGATCCCTGAGCCCCTGCTAGGCTCGGAGCCGGACGACCACGAGTCCCCACAGCGACCGCGAGGCCCCTCAGCAGGAGCGATGACCGATACCCGCGACCACCTGACCGACGTCCGCGCCGTGTACGAACGCCTCGGCGACCTCCAGCTCGTCGACTGCCGCGAGCCGTACGAGTGGCGCGCCGGCCACGTGGAGGGCGCGATCCACATCCCGCTCAACGACCTGCTCGCCGGCGCCGGGACCGAGCTCGACCCCGCGAAACCCGTCGCGGTGATCTGCCGGTCCGGGAACCGCAGCGAGCTCGCGTCGATCATGCTCCAGGCACGCGGCTTCGAGGCCTACAACGTCGAGGGCGGGATGGAGGCCTGGCAGGCCGCGGGCCTGCCGTTCACCGCCGAGGACGGCTCTCCCGGCCGCGTGGCCTGAAGGGCGGGTCGCCCGACGCGCGTTAGCGCACCGACGCTCGACGGGCGAGCGCGCGTAGGCTAGCCGGGGATGGGCGACCTCGCGTCGGCGCGTCGCGAGCTCGAGGCGGCGCTCGGCCCCGACCGCGTCCTGGCCGACCCGCTCGCGCTGCGCGTGTACGCGCGGGACGCGTCGATGGTCGAGGGCTCGGCCGGGCTCGTGGTCTTCCCGGGCTCGACCGAGGACGTCGTCGCGTGCGTGCGTGCCGCTGCTCGTCATGGTCTGGCCGTCGTGCCGCGCGGGGCCGGCACGGGCCTGGCCGGCGGCGCCACGCCGATCGACGATCCGCTCGTGGTCGTGACCTCGCGCATGACCCGGATCCTCGAGGTCCGAACCGACGATCGGCTCGCGTGGGTCGAGCCGGGCCTGGCCAACCTCGAGCTGTCCCGCGCGCTCGCGCCGCTCGGCTTCACGTTCGCCCCCGACCCCTCGTCGCAGCAGACGTCCTCGATCGGCGGCAACGTGAACACGAACGCCGGCGGGCCCCACTGCCTCGCCTACGGGGCAACGGCGGCGCACGTGCTCGCGCTCGACGTCGTGCTCGCCGACGGGAGCGTCGAGCGCCTCGGGGCGGAGGGCCCAGAGGCACCCGGCTACGACCTGCGCGGGCTCGTCGTCGGCTCCGAAGGGACCCTCGGCATCGTGACGGCGGCCTGCGTTCGCATCCAGCCCGTTCCCCCCGAGGTCCGCACGATGCTGCTCGACTTCACGAGCGTGGAGGACGCCGCCGCCTGCGTGTCCGAGGTGATCGCGCGCGGCGTCGTGCCGGCGGCGGTGGAGATGATGGATCGCGGGATCGTCATCGCCGTCGAGCGCTTCGCCCACGCCGGGTATCCGACCGACGCCGCCGCGGTCCTGCTCGTCGAGGTCGAGGGGCTCCCCTCGACGGTTGCGGCACAGACGCGCGAGGTGGAGGAGGCCGCGCGCGCCCACGGGGTTCGCGGGGTTCGGGTCGCCGCCGACGACCGGGAACGAGAGCTCCTGTGGAAGGGCCGGCGCTCGGCGTTCGGGGCCGTGGCCCAGATCGCGCCGCACTACCACCTGCACGACTGCGTGGTGCCGCGCACGCGCCTGGCCGAGGTGCTCCTGGGCGTGTACGCGATCGCGAAGCGCTACGGGCTCACCGTCACGAACGTGTTCCACGCCGGCGACGGCAACCTGCATCCGCTGTTCTCCTTCGACCTGTCGGTGCCGGGCACGCTCGAGCGGGTGCTGGCGGCCGCCGACGAGGTCGTGCGCCTGTGCGTCGACGCCGGCGGCACGATCTCCGGCGAACACGCGATCGGTCTGGAGAAGCGAGATTTCATGCCGCTCGTGTTCTCCCCCGAGGACCTGACGGCCCAGGCGTGCGTGCGCGCGGCCTTCGACCCCGAGGGCCGGATGAACCCCGCGGAAGGTGCTCCCCGACGGGGCCCGCTGCGGGGAGTTCGTCGCGGCCCGCGGGCGCGACGCGGCGCGCGTGGCCTCGGAGCTCCCCGAAGGCGCGTGGATCTGAGATGGTCGAGATCTGCCACCCCCCACACCGCCGGCGACGTCGCGGACATCCTCCGTACGGCGAGCGCGGCCGCTCGGCCCGTCCTGGTCGTCGGCGGTCGACAGCACCTCGACCGCGGCAACCCCGTCGAGGTCGCGACCGAGGTGTGGACCACCCAGCTCGACGGCGTCGTGGCGTACGACCCGGCGGAGATGGTCGCCTCCGTGGCGGCCGGAACGCGCGTCGGAGAGCTGCGCGCGACCCTGGCCGCCGGCGGGCAGGAGTGGCCGGTCGACGCGCCGGACGCGGCGACGGTGGGCGGGGGTGATCGCCGCCGGCGTCTCGTCACCGCGGCGACTGCGCGTCGGCCCGGTGCGCGACACGGTGCTGCAGGTCGAGCTCGTCACCGGGGACGGGCGGATCGTGCGGGCGGGGGGCGCCGACCGTCAAGCAGTCCACCGGCTACGGGATCGCGCGGGGCGATGGTCGGGTCGCTCGGGACCCTCGGGGTCCTGACGCAGGTGGCGGTCAAGGTGCGCCCCCTGCCCTCCGCCGTGCGCACGCTCCGCGTCGAGGGGGACGGACTCGAGCTCGGTCCGCGTCTGCTCGCCGCGACCGTGACCCCGGCGGCGGTCGTGGCCGAGCCCGGAGCCGCCGAGATCCGCCTCGAGGGGTGGCCTGAGGAGATCGAGGAGCAGACCGCCCGCGCGCGCGCCGTCGCGCCCGTCGAGGTGGTGGGAGACGAGACGCCGGCCGAGCCGGTGCCGTTCGACCCCTCGCCCCCGGTCCCCCACCTCGTCGAGGCGGCGGTCGTCCCCTCGCGGCTCGCCGACCTGCTCGTCGGTCGGACCGGATGGCGCGCCCTCGTCGGCGTCGGGATCGCGTGGATCCCGGTCGACGACGCGGACGACCTCGCCCGGGTGCGGGCCCGGGTCCGCGAGCTCGGCGGGATCGCCCCCGTGATCCGCGGACCCGGCGGCCTCGGGGACGCCGACCCGCCCGCCGCCGCGGTGCAGCGGCGGCTCAAGGCGGCGTTCGACCCGGCCGGGATCCTCGCGCCCGGCCGCGGCTGGGGGGTCTGAGGAGGCGGGCCAGCTCAAATCGCGTGCCGCCGGTGCCGATAGCTGCAGACGTGCGGCGCCCATGGCTCCTCGCCTCGATCGTCACGATCGCGCTCGCGGTCCAGGTGCCCGCGGCCGGGACCGAGCCAACGGTGAACCCGCGGGCCGCCGAGACCTACCGCCCCGATCTGTGGATCACCCTGTGCGGTCTGAGCACCGGCTGCACGATCAACCCGCCGCCCCACCCCTGGCGGGGCAACGACGTCTACAACCGGACCGGCGACCGCCAACGCTGGGCGGTGCGGATGCAGGACGGCGAGGGCGTGCGCTTCTGGCTCCGTTTGGAGAACGACGGCACGCAGCGCGACACCGTGATCGTCGACGGGTGCGCGGGCAACCGTCGCTTCGTCGTGAACGTGGTCGTCGTCGGCAAGGTCCGCCGGCCGGTGCACGGCTACGAGAAGATCACCGAGGCCTTCAAGGATGGCACGGCGACGTTCGACCTCGGCCCATCGTCGTCGGGCGATCGCGTCGTCCTCACCTTGAACATCATCGCGCCCACCACGGCCGAGGGCGTCACGTACCGCTGCCCGATCCACCTGACGTCGGTCGGCAACCCGACGAGGCAGGACACGGTCGTCGCAGAGATGACCACGTACTGACGAGCCCACGACGGGACCCGTGCGGCGGTGGGGCCCCCGCCCGTCCGCACCTCGACGGGCCACCTCCGATCGCGGACGTAGGATCGGAAGCGTGAGCGAGCCCGACCGGGTCCTCGGCGCGGAGCTGCCCGCGGGAGCGGCGTTCGTCGGCACCCGACGGGGCACGGCGCCCGGCTGGGACCCCCGAGCGTGACGCGCCGGCCCCGGCCGATCTCGCGGCGTGCGTCGCGTGCGGCCTGTGCCTGCCGCACTGTCCGACCTACCGCCTCACCGGCGACGAGACGGCGTCGCCGCGCGGACGGATCGCGGCGATGAGGGCGGTCGACGACGGGCTCGCCGAGGTGGACTCGGCGTTCGCACGCTTCATGGACCACTGCCTCGTGTGCCGCGCCTGCGAGGACGTGTGCCCGTCGCACGTACCGTTCGGACGCCTGATGGAGGGGGCGCGCGCCCAGCTCGAGCCCCGCCGGAGCCCCACGGCCCGGCTCATCCGCTGGCTCGGCTTCCACTGGCTCCTTCCCCACCCCTCGCTGCTGCGGGCCGCGGCCCTCGTCCAGCCCGTCGTCCGCCTGGCGTTGCCCGCCCGGGTCCGCCGGCTCTTGCCCGGACGGACCTACCCGCTCGCGCGGCTCGCGACCGTGACCGAGCCGGCGCCCGGCGCGGCGCCCCGGGGCACGGTCGCCCTGCTCGCCGGCTGCGCCCAGGATCGATGGTTCCACCCCGTGAACCGCGCGACCGTCCGCGTGCTCTCGCGCAACGGTTGGCGCGTCGTCGTGCCCCGTGGACAGGCCTGCTGCGGCGCCCTCCCCGCTCACAACGGCCGCCTCCAGATCGCCCGGCGGCTCGCGCGCCGGACGCGCCACGCGTTCGCCGGCCAGTCGACGATCGTCGTGAACGCGGCCGGGTGCGCCGCGCACCTGCGCGCTTACCCCGAGCTCGACGGCGGGCCGCCCCTGCCGGTGCGCGAGCTCATGGCGTTCCTCGCCGAGGAAGGCCTCACGTCCGACCCCGGCCGGCTCGACGCGACGGTCGCCTACCACGATCCCTGCCACGCCCTGCGGGTCCTCGGGATCCGCGACGAGCCCCGAGCCGTGCTCGGCCGCATCCCGGGGCTCCGTCTCGTCGAGATCCCGGGCGGGGATCGCTGCTGCGGCGCCGCGGGGGTCTACAACGTGACGCAGCCCGCCCTCGCCGACGCCCCTGATGCGCGAGAAGGCCGAGGCCGTCGCCGCCACCGGCGCGTCGATCGTGGCGAGCGCGAACCCGGGGTGCTCGACGCAGCTCGCCGCAGGGCTGCGGTCGCTCGGGGCCGACCCCGAGGTCCGCCACCCGATCGAGCTGCTCGACCTCGCCTACCAGCGCGCGTCGTCGGCCGACGACGCGTCGAGCCCCGTACAGCCCTCCCCTGCGCCGTAGCGCACCGTGCCGCTCGGCGTGATCCGCAGCCAGAAGCACGCCTGCGGCCGTGCGGCCGCCGCGGCCGCCCAGCCCCGCGGCCCCACGTAGACGCTCACCTGCCCCGGGTCGACCGAGGGCTCGTCCGGCGCGAGGACGACGAGGTCCGGTGCGGCGGAGGCGATCGCGCGCCCGTCGGCCGCCGCGAGCGCGCCGTCGCGAGCGCGGATCGCCTCCGCCGCCTCCTGGGCTCGCCGGAGGGAGGCCTGCGCGTGCCCGACCGCGTCGCGAAGCCCCCGGTTCGCGACGATCGCGACGACGAGGACGACGGCGGTGAGCGCCATCGCACCGGCGACGATCCAGAAGCCGCGGTTCGACGGGGAGTCCGCGTGCCCCGGTGCGGCGTCGCCGTCGGAGGGCTCGGCTGGAACGCCGAGCGGCGAGCCGGGGTCCCGCGCGCTCACCGCCCCACCGCCTCGGCCAGCTCCTCGAGGCTCGCGAGGTCGTGGCCGGACAGGAACACGTCGACGCTCGGGAGGGCCGCCGCCATCCCGCGTGCGAGCGGCTCGTAGCGCGGCGAGCCCTTGAGCGGGTTCGCCCACACCACCCGGTGGGCGAGCCGGCGCAGGCGCGCCATCTGCGCGCGCAGCAGCGCCGGGTCGCCGCGCTCCAGACCGTCGGAGCACAGCACGACGACCGCGCCGCGCAGGGCCGCCCGCTGGCTCCACCCCTCCAGCAGCTCCTTCAGGGACGCCCCGATCCGCGTGCCGCCCTCCCAGTCGGCCACGGCCCGGCCGATCTCGGCCAGCGCGCGGTCCGGATCGCGGCGACGGAGCAGCGGCGTCACCCGGGTGAGCCGCGTCCCGAAGCAGAACACCTCGACCCGACGGCCCGTCGCCATCGCGGCGAAGCCGAACTGGACGAGCGCGCGGGCGTAGGGCCCCATGGAGCCGCTCACGTCGAGCAGGAGCACGAGCGGACGCGCGCGAGCGCGGCGGATGCGCCACACGCGCTCGAGCGGCTCGCCACGGGTGCGCAGGGAACGCCGGAGCGTCGCGCGCAGATCCCACCTCGGTCCGCGCGCGGACGGGCGCGTCCTGCGCGAACGCTCGAGCGGCACACGGACGCGCAGGCGACGGATCAGCCGGTCGACGCGCGCGCGCTCCTCGTCGGTCAGGTCCGCGAACGAGCGTTCGCGCAGCACCTCGATCGCGCTCGCGACCACGCGTGCGACGGCCGGGTCGCCAGCGCGCTCCCCCGGCGGCCGGGACTCCTCGCCGGTCGGCGCCCCCACGGCGGCACCACCCGGCCCGCCGGCGAGCTCCCGGCGGACCCGGTCGGGATCGGGCGCGGCGAGCCCCATCCCGCTCGCGCCCCGGTGCCAAGCGTCGAAGACCTCGTCGTAGACGGCGAGGTCCTCGGGTCGCGAGACGATCGCGAGGCGCCCCGCCCAGTAGAGGTCCTCCCGGTCGCCGATCCCGAGGACGGCGACCGCGCGGCAGAACGTGAGGATCCGGTCGGTGCCGACGACGAGCCCGCGGGCCCGCAGGCGGCGACCGAAGGCGACGAGCGCCTCGAGCGCTTCGGCGCCACCGGCCTCAGCCATCGCCCACGACCTCGGCGAGCCGCTCGACGACGAGCTCCCGGTCCTCGTGATCCTTGATCACGGCGCCGAGGGTGTCGGCCGCCAGGGCCGGGGTCAGGCGAGCGGCGCCGAGGAAGGCGAGCGCGCTCGCCCAGTCGATCGTCTCGGCCACGCCCGGGGCCTTGGCCAGATCCAGACGGCGGAGGCGCTCGACCGCCGCGGCGACCTCGCGCGCGAGCCGCTCGGGAACCTGCGGCGCCCGGGCCCGCACGATCGCCACCTCGCGGTCCAGGTCGGGGTGGTCGATCCAGTGGTACAGGCAGCGGCGCTTCAGCGCGTCGTGCAGCTCGCGCGTGCGGTTCGACGTCACGACGACCGCCGGCGGGCGCGCCGCGGCGACGCGGCCCACCTCGGGGATCGTCACCGCGAACTCCGAGAGGATCTCCAACAGGAACGCCTCGAACTCGTCGTCGGCGCGGTCGAGCTCGTCCACGAGGAGCACCGCCTGATCGCCGGAGCGGATCGCGGCGAGGAGTGGGCGCTCGACGAGGAAGGCCGGACCGAACAGGTCCTCGACGTGCCGCTCGGCCTCCGCCGCCTCCATCGCCCGAACGGCGATCAGCTGGCGCGCGTAGTCCCACTCGTACAGCGCCTGAGCCGCGTCGATCCCCTCGTAGCACTGCAGGCGGATCAGCCGGCGGCCGAGGAGCTCCGCGAGCACCTTGGCCACCTCGGTCTTGCCGACGCCGGCCTCCCCCTCGAGCAGCAGCGGCTTGTCGAGCGACAGCGCCAGGAAGATCGCGGTGGCCAGACCTCGGTCCGCGAGGTAGCGGTGCGCCTCCAGGCGCCCCTGGAGGTCGTCGACCGAGGCGAAGGGAAGGCCGCTCACCGGGGTCATCGTAGCGGGAGGGCTCGGCGCTACAGCCCTGCCTCCCCGGCGCGCTGGGCCAAGGACGGCGGGAGCGGCACGCGGACCCCTTCGCGGGCCAGGCGGGTCGAGATCAGCTCGCGCAGCCGGCGCTCGGCGTCCCAACGCTTCGCGGCGAGCGTCTCGGCGACGACGCGGACCACGATCGCGTAGTCGCCGAGCGTCTCGACCCCGAGCACGCTCGGTCGCTTCGTGAGCCACCCGTCGAGCAGCCCCGCCTCCTCGATCTCGTCGCACAGCCGCTCGAGGATCTGGCGAACGCGCTCGACGTCCTCGTCGTAGGCGATCCGCACGTCGACGATCGCCCGACCCCACTCGCGAGAGCGGTTGGAGACCACCTGGATGTTGCCGTTGGGGATCACGTGGACCGTGCCGTCGAACGCCCGCAGCACCGTGATGCGCAGCGTGAGGTCCTCGACCTTGCCCGCGACCGGGTTCGCGGTCGTTTGGATCTCGACGACGTCGTCGACCGCGAACTGGTTCTCGAGCAGGATGAAGAACCCGCTCAAGGCGTCCTTCACGATGCTTTGCGCGCCGAAGCCCAGCGCGACCCCCGCCACGCCCGCCGAGGCCAGCAGCGGGGCCAGGTCGACGTTGAGCCGCCCGAGGACGAGGAGGACCGCGATCACCCAGATCGCGACCCGGAACCCCGTCGACAGCGCGCTCGCGAGCGTCGTCGCCCGCTGGAGGTTGCGCTCGCCCGTGAGGCTCGGCTGGTTCGACAGTCGGCGCCGGAACCGGCGGACCACGAGCCCCGAGACGACGTGGGCGAGGATCGCGACGAGCAGGATCGCGGCGATCCCCGGCCCCTCGTCGAGGAGCCACTCACCGAGGTCGCCGCGCGCCGACTGCGCGAGGGGGCTCACGCGGCCCATCCAACACGAGGGCCGCGCGCCCCGTCAAAGACGCCCGCGCCGCCTCCGCTCAGGCGAGGACCTGTTCGAGGGCGCGACGCACGAGGACCTTCGCGAGCTCCCGACGGTACTCGTCGCTCGCGAAGGCGTCGGCCGGCGGGGCCGTTCCCTCGTCGGCGCGGGCCGCGGCGGCCGCCGGGTCGGCGCCGCTCGCGATAGCCTCTTCGACCCCCGTCGCGCGCAAAGGCGTGAGCCCCATGTTCGTGAGACCGACGCGCACGCCCCCGTTCGCGCGCACCGCGGCCACCCCGACGATCGCCCAGTCGATCGCACGGCGGTTGAACTTCAGGTAGGCCCACCCCCCGCTCGTGCGCGGGACCCGGATCTCGGTGAGCACCTCGTCGGGGGCGAGCGCGGTCTCGAACAGCGAGGTGAAGAAGCCGCTCGCCGGGATCGTGCGCTCCCCCGAGGGCCCGCGCGCGACGAACTCCGCCTCGAGCGCGAGCAGCACGCTTGGCAGGTCGCCCGCGGGATCGCCGTGGGCGCAGGATCCGCCGATCGTCCCGACGTGACGCACCTGGGGATCGCCGACCACGCTCGCGGCGTGGGCGACGATCGGGCAGGCCTGTCGCAGGAGCTCCGACGTGGCGACGTCGTGGTGGCGCGTGAGCGCACCGATCGCCACCCGGTCCCCGTCCTCGCGGATGTAGGCCAGGTCGCGGAGCCGCCCGATATCGATCAGGGTCGACGGGCGCGCGAGGCGGAGCTTCATCGCGGGGAGCAGGGAGTGCCCCCCGGCCAGGAGCTTGCCCTCGGGGTCCTCGCGCAGGCGGGCGATCGCGTCGTCGACCGAGTCGGCACGCACGTAGTCGAACGGCGCCGGGATCATGCTCGTTCTCCCTTCGCACGCTGGATGGCTCTCCAGACCTTCTCCGGTGTCGCCGGGCGCTCGATCTCGGTGACGCCGAGCGGGGACAGGGCGTCGACGATCGCGTTCAGCACCGCGGGCGGCGAAGCGATCGTCCCGGTCTCCCCGACCCCCTTGATCCCGAGCTCGTTCGTCGTGGAAGGCGTGACGTGGCTGCCCGTGATGATCGTCGGCGCCTCCGGAGGGCCCGGCAGGCCGTAGGCCTGCATCGAGGAGGTCACGAGGTTGCCCGACTCGTCGTACAACGCCTCCTCGTACAACGCCTCGGCGATCCCCTGCACGACCCCGCCGATCACCTGGCCCTCGACGAGCATCGGGTTGATCACCGTGCCCACGTCGTCGACCGCGACGTATCGCAGGACCCGGGTGGCACCGGTCTCGGTATCGACCTCGACCGCGCAGATGTGCGCCCCGTAGGGGAACACGAGGTTCTCGGGATCGAAGAACGACGAGGCCTCCAGGCCCGGCTCCACCCCGTCGGGCAGGTTGTGACCGGTCCAGGCCGAGAACGCGATCTGCGGGATCGTCCTGGCCTGATCCGGAGCTCCGCGCACCCGGAACGCGCCGTCGGACCACTCGAGGTCGTCCTCGGCGACCTCCAGCTCGTGGGCCGCGATCGCGCGAGCCTTCTCGCGGACGCGGCGGGCCGCCCGGTGCACGGCGGGGGTTCCGACGGCCGCGCCGCGACTGCCGTAGGTGTCCCATCCGCTCGGTGCGACGTCCGTGTCGCCGAACAGCACGTCGACGTCGTCGACCGCGATCCCCAGCTCATCGGCGACCACCTGCGCGTAGGCGGTCTCGCTCCCCTGGCCGTGCGGCGTCGTGCCGACGACGAGCACGACCTTGCCGGTGGGATGACAGCGCACCGTGGCTGCCTCCCAGCCTCCGCCGGCGTAGCGGAGCACGTTGCCGATCACCCGCGACGGGCCCCACCCGCAGTTCTCCAGGTAGGTCGACAGCCCGATCCCGATCTGACGCACGTCGCCCCGCTCGCGCCTGGCCCGCTGCTCCTTGCGGAGCTGCTCGAGGTCGAACAGCTCGATCGCCTTGTCCAGCGTGGCGTGGTAGTCGCCCGAGTCGATCGTGAGCCCGCCGATCGAGGGGGTGGCCTCGGTGAAAGGAGGCATGAAGTTGATCCGACGGATCTCCACCGGGTCCTTCCCCACGCGCCGAGCGAGCGCGTCGATCGCGCGCTCGATCGCGTTCGTCGCCTCCGGGCGCCCGGCGCCGCGGTAGGCGTCGACCGGCGTGGTGTTCGTGAACACCCCCGTGAGCGTGACCTGGTAGGCCTCCCCGGTGTAGGCCCCGCAATACAGGAACGCACCGAGCACCGGGGTCCCCGGGGAGATGATGCGGAGGTAGGCCCCCATGTTCGCGAGGATGTGCGCGCGGAAGCCCACGATCTTGCCCCGCTCGTCGGCGGCGAGCTCCATGCGCTGGACCTGGTCGCGCCCGTGGTGGGTCGCGAGGAAGTTCTCCGAGCGGGTCTCGGTCCACTTGATCGGTCGCCCGAGCCGGCGTGCGAGTTCGAGCGCGAGCGCTTCCTCCGGGTAGACCTGCAGCTTCGACCCGAAGCCCCCGCCGACGCGCGGCGCGATGATCCGGAGCTTGGACTCCGAGATGCCCGTCGCGAGCGCCATCGCCGTGCGCACGACGTGGGGGACCTGGGTCGAGTCCCACATCGTGAACTGACCGGTGGCGATGTTCGGCTCGACGAGGATCGCGCGTGGCTCGATCGCGTTCGGCACCTGCCGCTGGATGCGGTACCGCTCCTCGATCCGGATCGGCGCCGAGGCGAACACCGCGTCGACGTCGCCGTTGGTGAGGCTCCACGTGAAGCTCTCGTTCGTCCCCAGGTCCTCGTGGACGAGGGGCGCTCCCTCGGCGAGGGCGGCCTCGACGTCGGTCACCGCCGGCAGCGGGTCGTAGTCGACCTGCACCGCCTCGGCGCCGTCCATCGCCGCCCCGCGCGACTCGGCCACGACGACCGCCACCCCGTCGCCCTGGTAGCGGGCGACGTCGGTCGCGAGCGGGTAGTGCGGAGGGTTCTTCAGGTCCTCCGTCACCGGCCACGCCATGAGCAGCGGGCCGGCCCAGCGGAAGTCCGACCCGGCGAAGGCGGCCACCACCCCGGGGACCGCGAGAGCCCTCGTCACGTCGACCCCGCGGATCCTGGCGTGCGCGAACGGGCTGCGGACGACGGCCATCCACAGCATGCCCGGCACGCTCAGGTCGTCGGTGTACCGACCGCGACCGGTGAGCAGCTCGGGGTCCTCCTTGCGCAGGACCGACCGTCCAACGAACGTCTCCGTCGCCGCCATCTGGCTCGCCTCCTAGACCCGAGCGCCGCTCGCCGCGGCGTCGAGGACCGCCTTGACGATGTTCTGGTAGCCGGTACAGCGGCAGAGGTTGCCCTCGAGCCCCTCGCGCACCTCCTCCTCCGTCGGGTTGGGTCGCTCCCGCAGCAGGCTCGCCGCGGCCATCACCATGCCGGGCGTGCAGTACCCGCACTGCAGGGCGTGGTTGCGGCGGAACGCCTCCTGGAGGGGGTGCAGCTCGCCGTCGCGAGCGAGCGCCTCGATGGTCGTCACCTCGCGACCGTCGGCCTGCACGGCGAGCAGGGTGCACGACTTCACCGACTCGCCGTCCAGGTGCACCGTGCACGCGCCACACGTCGACGTGTCGCAACCGACGTTCGTGCCCGTGAGCCCGAGGTGCTCACGCAGGAAGTACACGAGCAGGGTCCGCGGCTCGACGTCGGCCTCGCGCCGCTGCCCGTTCACGGTGAGGGAGATCCGTGTCACGGACGACCTCCTTTCGGCCCGGCATGCGTCCCCGAGCCGGGCCACCCGGGACGGCGCAGGAGCGTAGTACGGAACGCCGGAGCGCGCGAATCGGCTCCTCGCGCCCTACGATGCGTCGTGATGAGCGAGCTCGGCGACGTGCTGGCGGCGATCGAGTCGCTGTCGGCGCGGGGGGAGCGCCTGGCCCTCGCGACGATCGTGGCGGTCCGCGGATCCACCTACCGACGCCCGGGCGCCCGCCTGCTCGTGCCCGAGGAAGGCGCGCCGATCGGCAACCTATCGGGCGGCTGCTTGGAGGGCGACGTCGCGGACGCCGCGCGACTCGTGATGCGAGAGGGCACGGCGCGCCTCGCCTCGTGGGACCTCACGGCCGACGACGACGCCGTGTGGGGCCTGGGGCTCGGCTGCAACGGAGCGATCGAGGTCTTCATCGAGCCGGCCGACCGCGCCGCCGAGGTCGCGGAGGCCCTGCGACTGGCCCTCGAGGCGGAGCGCCCGATCTGCCTCGTCACCGTCGTCGACTCGAACACGGGCGACATCCCGCCGGGCGCCCGGCTGCTCGTTCATCCCGACGGCGACGTCGAGGGGTCGCTCGGCCGGGACGACGTGGACGCGGCCGCCGTCGCCGCCGCCCGGGAGCTCTTCGCGGCGGGCCGTTCGGAGGTCCGGCACCTGGCGGACGTCGTCCGCGCCTTCGTCGAGATCCTCGAACCCCCCTTGCGACTGCTCGTGTGCGGCGCCGGTCACGACGCGATCCCGGTCGTTCGGGCGGCGGCCGGGGTCGGATGGCGGGCGGTCGTCGTCGACGATCGCCCCGAGCTGCTCACCCACGAGCGCTTCCCCGAGGCGGCCGGCTTCGCCCCCGTGGTCGAACCCGGAGCGATCGCGAGCGCGGCGCGGATCGACGAGCGCACCTGCGCGGTGGTGATGACCCACAACTTCCTTCGGGACAAGGGCTACCTGCGGGCGCTCCTCGCAACGCCCGTCGCCTACATCGGGATGCTCGGGCCCTCGGCCCGAACCCGGCGGATCCTGCACGAACTCGAGTCGGAGGGGGTACGCCCGAGCGAACGCGACCTCCACCGGATCCACGGGCCCGCCGGCCTCGACCTGGGGGCCGAGGGCCCCGAGGAGATCGCCCAGGCGATCGTGGCGGAGATCCTGGCCTTCCGCCGCGGACGCGGGGGTGGCTTCCTGAAGCTGCGACCCGGGCCGATCCACGACCGACCGCGACCCGGGGCGGAGGCGGGCGCGCCGGCACGACGTTCACGGTAGGCTGCCGTCGGTGCAGATCCGAAACGAGTTCCGCGTCCCCACCGCGCCGGCCGAGACCTGGGCCTGGCTCCTGGACGTGGAACGGATCGCCCCGTGCCTGCCCGGTGCCGAGATCACCGAGCAGGTCGACGATCGGACCTGGAAGGGGAAGGTCACCGTGAAGTTCGGCCCCGTCGTGATGGCGTTCGCGGGCCAGGTGACGATCGACGATCGCGACGACGAGCGCCACCGCGTGAAGCTCGTCGCCCGCGGGACCGAGCAGAAGGGCAAGGGGGCGGCGAACGCGGTGGTGACGTCGTGGCTCGAACCCGACGCCGAGGGCGGCACACAGGTCAAGATGGAGGCGGACATCACCCTGTCCGGCGCCGTCGCTCAGCTCTCGCGCGGCCTTCTGCCGGAGGTCTCGCGTCAGCTGACCGGGCAGTTCGCCGCCTGTCTGGAGGCGTCGATGGCCTCGGCCGCGCCGGTCGGCGCCGAGGCCACCCCCGGGTCGGGATCGACCGAGCCATCGCCGAGCGCGACCGTCGGGCCGCGGCCCGTCGGGGGGCTGGGGCTCGGTCTGCGCGCGCTGTGGGCGACGATCGTCGGCGCGGTCCGACGGCTCGTCGGGAGCCGTCGTCGGCCCTGATCGCGGGGGTCGTCCTCGCGGCCGGGGAGGCGTCGCGGTTCGGCGCCACCAAGCAGCTCGTCCCCCTCGACGGCCGGCCCCTCGTGCTGCACGCCGTGCAGACCCTCCTCGAAGCGGGGCTCGCGCCGGTCGTCGTCGTCACCGGGCACGACGCCGAGCGGGTCGAGGCCGTGCTTCCGCCCGACGCGCGCGCCGTGCGCAACGAGCGGTTCCGCGACGGCCAGGCCTCCTCGCTCGCCGCCGGGCTCGACGCCCTCGGCCCCGACGTGGCCGGAGCCGTCGTCCTGCTCGCCGACCAGCCGGGGGTGCGCCCCGACGAGGTCCGCCGGCTCGTCGAGCGCTTCCGCGGTCGGCCGGCGCCGATCGTCCGGCTCGTCTACCGCGACGGGCCCGGCCCCGCCCTCCTCGCACGGTCGGTCTTCGAGGCCGTGCACGAGCTGCGCGGCGACGTCGGGGCGCGCGCGCTGATCGAGGCCCACCCGACATGGGTCCGGACCGTGTCGGTCGACCGGGCCGCCCCGCGCGACGTCGATCGCCCGGAGGACCTGCCGAGACCGTAGTCAGCAGGCCGGTCCGAGCCGGCGGTGCTGCAAGGCTGGCAGCGTGCGCCGGATCCGTCGGAGCTCTGAAAGATCGAGGTCGGCGACGAGTACCGCGTCGCCCTCCGGCGGCCCTTCGGCGAGCACCTCGCCCCAGGGTCCGACGACGAGGGAGTGCCCGAACGACTGACGCCCCTCCTCCGACGGACCGTACGGCCCCCACTGGGCCGGCGCCACGACGAAGCACTGGTTCTCGATCGCCCGGGCGCGCACGAGGACGTGCCAGTGCGCCCGGCCCGTCAGCTGCTGGAACTGGGCCGGCAGGAGCAGGACCTCGGCGCCGCGCGCAACGAGCCCGCGGAACAGCTCCGGGAAGCGCAGGTCGTAGCAGATCGCGAGCCCGAGCCTCGCCGAGCCGGTGTCGTGGGTCACGAGCTCGTGGCCGGCGCGCACCACGGCCGACTCTCGGAACGGCGGCTGCCCGGGAAGGTCGACGTCGAACAGGTGGATCTTGCGGTATCGGGCGACGAGCGTGCCGCTCGGATCGAACAGGGGCGCCGTGTCGTAGCGGCAGGTGCCGACCGACTCCACGAGCGTGCCGGCGAGGATCCACATCCCGAGCTCGTGCGCGAGCTCGCCGAACCGCCGCGCGATCGCCCCGTCGTCGAGGGGCTCCGCGGTCGCCGCCAGCCCCGCCGCGGTCCCCAGGTACGCGACGTACTCGGGGAGCGCGGCGAGCTCGGCCCCGGCCGCCGCCGCCTCGCGCAGGAGGGCCTCGGCGCGCGCGAGGTTGTCCCCGACGTCCTCGGTGGCTCGGAGCTGGCAGGCCGCGACGCGCATCCCGCCGTCGAGCCTACCCGGCCCCAGCGCGTGGTTTGGTGTGGGAGGCTCACGGGGTATGTTCGATCCGACGACCCAACCTTGTCCGACGACCCAACCTTGAGGGAGTGAGGACCCGATGGACGTTCTGGCTCTGTCGAACGGTGCCGCTACCCTGCTGTGGCTGATCGCCGCCGCGCTCGTGATCGCCGGCATCGTGACCCTGATCCGCGGCGGGGTACTCGCCGGGATCGTGCTGATCGTGATCGGCCTGGCCGTCGGCCCCGGCGGGTATAGCATCTTCAAGTGACCGGGGGATCGGCCGGAGCCGAGGAACATACAGGGCAGCGCGACGCGCACGAGGAGCTGATTGAGCTCCTCAACGAGATCCGCGTCGCGCTGCCCGGCGTCCAGGTCCTGTTCGCGTTCCTGCTCACACTGCCGTTCACCGGCCGCTTCGATCGACTCAGCCCTGCCCAGGAGGGCGCCTTCTCGGTCGCCTTCCTCGGCGCGGCCTTCGCCCTCGTCCTGCTCCTCGCGCCGACGTCCTTCCATCGCCTCCGGTTCCGCGCTGGCGACGAGGAGGCGATGCTGCGGATCTCCAACCGCCTCTCGATCGGCGGGATCGCCTGCGTCGCGGTCTCGCTCGTCTCGGCGGTTTTCCTCGTCGCCGACCTCGTCCACCCGGGGCCGATCGCGGTCACGACGGCGGCGGTGGTCGGTGCCCTCACCGTCGCCCTGTGGCTCGCGATCCCGGCCCGGCGACGCGCCCGCGATTAGTCGCCGAGGTCCTCGCGCAGGCGCGCGAGCGTGCGCGCCAGAAGGCGGGAGACGTGCATCTGCGAGAGCCCCACGCGCTCGGCGATCTGCGACTGGCTGAGGTTGCGGAAGAACCGCAGGTACAGGATCCGGCGCTCGCGGTCGGGGAGGGCTCGGATCCGATCGGCCACGTCGGCCCACACCTCGACCAGCTCGAGACCGTCGTCGTCGGCCGGCGGGTCGAGCGCGGGAGCGTCCTCTGCGGTCGGCGCGTCCAGGGAGCGCGCCCGGTAGGCGCCGCCCACCTCCAGCGCCTCAAGCACCTCGTCCTCCTCCAGTCCGGTGCGCGCCGCGACTTCCGGCACGGTCGGTGAGCGACCCAGCTCTTGGACCAGCTGGTCGATCGCGCGCCCGACGAGGATCCCGATCTCCTGGAGCCGACGGGGGACGCGAAGCGCCCAGCCGGTGTCCCGCAGGTGGCGCTTGAGCTCCCCTACGATCGTGGCCGAGGCGAACGGCACGAACGGGCCGCGGGCGCCGTCGTAGCGGTCGATCGCCTTGAGGAGCGCGAGGAGCGCGACCTGCTCGAGGTCTTCCAGCTCGGCCCGGCCGCGGAACCGGCGCGCGAGGTGGCGCGCGAGCGGCGCGAAGCGCGCGACGATCGCGGCCCGCGCGCCCTCGTCGGGCAGCCGCGCGAACAGCGCGTCGGCCTCCGGGTCGGCGGTCGGTCGCACCGGCGCGTCGGCCACGCCGAGCTCAGGCATCGGAGACCACCCGGAACGCGATCGCCGGCCCGTCGTGGGTCGTGAGCGTCCGCGGCTCGCGCACGAGCGCGGCGATCACCGCCCACGACAGCGACCGCTCGAGCTCGGGCGGCGGCCACGCGGTGGCCTGCTCCGTCGAGGCGGCCACCACGACCTCCAGGCCGTCGTCGACCACGGCCGCTTCGACCGCCAAGACGCGGGCCGCCGGGACGTCCAGAAGCAGCCGCGTCGCCGCTTCGTCGACCGCCAGGCGCAGGTCGGCGAGCGCGTCGACCGTGCAGCCGGCCGATGCCGCCAGAGCCGCGACGACGCTTCGGACCGTCCGGAGGTGCTCGGCATCGGCCGGCACGCGCAGCCTCACCTGCGGGTTCACGGCGTCGCCCTCAAGCGACAGGACGTCGGCGCAGGCGTGAGGCGGCCGCCGGCTGGGTATCCCCGAACCAGGATGGCCGAGCCGCTCCCCCGACTGCAGCTGTGGGCCCGCCTGCGACCCGACGCGGGCGCGCCGTGGCTCGCCCGCAGCCTGGTCGGCGCGCTCGAGCCGATCGTCGGCTGCGCGACCTGCGACCGGGTGCGCCTGCTCGTGAGCGAGCTGCTCACCAACAGCGTCCGCCACGCCCGATCCCCGCACGCGATCGTCCTGCGGATCGACCTCGGGGAGCGCCTGCGCGCCGAGGTCGTCGACGCCGGGGCGTTCCGATGGCGTGCGCTCGGGCGGCGTCGTCCCGGGGACGGCGGCCTCGGGCTCCTGCTCGTCGCCCAGGTGGCCGAGCGTTGGGGCCTTCGGACCGGCCCTCCGACGACGGCGTGGTTCGAGCTCGAGCTCGACCGACCGGGGGGTTTGGGCACCGGCGGACCTGGGTACCCCGGCAGCGTGGCCGAACGGAGCCACGAACCGCTGCGCGGAAGGGAGGAGCCGATGGGTGAGAAGACCGATGACCTGAAGGGGCGCGCCAAGGAGGCGGCCGGCGTGCTCGCCGACGACGACGATCTGCGTCGTGAAGGCAAGCTCGACCAGGCCGGCGCCGCCGTCAAGGGCGCGGCCGACCGGACCGTCGACCGCGTCAAGGAGGCAATCGATCGGATCGCCGACGGCGACGACGAGGACGGGGACGAGGACCCGGACGAGGAGCAGAGGCGATGACCCACGAGCACGACCACGTGGACGAGCCTCAGGACCGCGGGAGCATGACCGGTTTCGCCGCGGTGAAGTACGGGTTCATCTTCTTGATCGTGATCGCCGTGCTGTACTTCACGGCCGCCTACCTCCTGCCGGCGCTGAACAACTGACCCCCCGCTCGTTCGCCACCCGCCGGCGGGTGGGCGCGACCCTCCGCGTGTCGCGGGGGGTCGCGTCGCATCCGAGTCACTCACCGGGCACCAGCCGCGCGTACTCTCGGCGCACGATCGCGTAGCACTCGCACGCGGCGTACTCGAGCGCCTCGCGATCGCTCACGGTGATCGCCCCCCGGCGCCGACGCACCGCTCCAGCCGCCTCGAGCGCGCCCACCGCCTCGGTGATCGAGGCGCGGCGCGTATGCAGGATCTCCGAAAGGAACTGCTGCGTGAGCCGGATGTCGTCGGAGCGGACCCGGTCCGTCGTCTGCAGCAACCACCGCGCAAGACGGGCTCGGACGGGGTGCGCAGCGCTGCACGCGACGCTCTGCGACACCTGCAGCAGCAGCGCGCGTGTGTAGTCCTGCAACACCCCTCCGAGCTTGCCGCTCTCGCCGAGTTCCGATCGGAACGCGTCGGCATCAACCTCCAGCACCTCGCCGGCCATCTGCACGACGGCGCGACCGTTGGGACTCCGATCATCGCCGAGGAAGACGAAGACGCCGACGACTCCCTCACGGCCGATCGTGGCGATCTCGACCCCGCTGCCGTCCTCGAGCACCGTAAGTATCGACACGACCGCGCTCACCGGAAACCACACGGCGTCGGCGCGCCGACCGGCGTCGAAGAGGACCTCGCCCGCACTCGTCCAGCGTGGCCTCGCGTGCGCGACGATCCGCTCACGCTCGGCGGGCGGCAGCGCGTCGAGCAGCTGGTTGCCTGTCTCGGTGTCCCCGCGCCCGACGCTCGGCCGGTCGACGCGCGCTCCGTTGCGCACGGTCCTCACGCCCGACCCGTAGGTGCCCACGACCGGCGAAGCCTACCGGCTCCCAGGCCGAGCGACGGTACGCCACCGGACCGACGCCGGAGCGTTCTGCGGGTACCGTTCCCCCCGTGCTCGCCGATGCTCCCTTCGAGGTCCGGGTCGACGCCGACGCGCGCGTGGTCGCGCCGGTCGGCGAGCTCGACCTGGCGACCGCCGAGGCGTTCCTCGATCGCGCGCTACCGCTGGCACGGTCGCACGGCGACGTCACGGTGGACCTGACGGCGACGAGCTTCGCCGACAGCGCCGGCGTGTCCGCGCTGCTGCGCCTCGCCTCTGCGCTCGAGGGTCACGGGCGCCTGGTCCTGGCGGGCGCGAACCGTCCCGTCCAGCGGACCATCGACCTCGTGGCCGCGACCCTGGGCCTGCCAGGGATCGTGCTCGCAGCGACGCCGGCCCAGGCGGATCGATCGGCCTGAGCCGGGAGCTACGCGTCGATCGCTCGGTCGGCGATCGCCAGGACCTCGTCGAGGATCGCGAAGCCCTCCTCGAGCTGCTCCTCGGTGATCGACAGCGGCGGGTTCGTGTGGATCACGTTCCAGCGAACCATCGTGAACAGCCCGCGATCCAGCAGCGCGCGGTTGATCTGCTGCATCACGTCGTTCGTCACGTTGTAGGGGGACAGCGGCTCCCGCGTGACCGGGTCGCGCACGAGCTCGAGGCACCCGAACAGCCCGATGTTGCGGTGCAGCCCGACGCTGGGGTGCCGCCGCGCGAGCTCCTCATGGTGACGGCGCATCACGGGCTCCAGCCGCGCCGCGTTGCCGACGAGGTCGTCCTCCTCCAGGACCTGGATCGCGGCGAGCGCCGCCGCGCACGACAGCGGATGGGAGTTGTAGGTCAGCCCGCCGTAGAAGACGTGGTCGTCGAAGTACGCGGCGATCTCCGGAGCGATCGCTACGGCGCCCAGGGGGAGGTACGAGGACGTGAGGCCCTTCGCCGTCGACATCAGGTCGGGCACGACGTCCCAGTGCTGCACCGCGAACCACCGGCCGGTCCGCCCGAAGCCGCACATCACCTCGTCGGCGATCATGACGATCCCGTAGCGGGTGCACAGCTCCCGCACGCCCTGCAGGTAGCCCTCTGGCGGGATCAGGATCCCGTTCGTCCCGGTGACCGGCTCGAGGATGAAGGCGGCGATCGTCTCCGGCCCCTCGAGCATCACCTGCTCCTCGAGCCGGTCGAGCGCCTGCTCGGCGGTCTCCTGCGGACGGTCGGGCCCGTGGTAGGGATCGAGCACCCGCACGATCCCCGGCATCGGCGGCCGCTCGTTGGCCCAGCGGCGTGGGTCGCCGGTGAGGTTGACCGTCGCGTAGGTCGCGCCGTGGTAGGAGCGGTAGCGCACGAGGACCTTCTCGCGTCCCGTGACGGCCTTCGCGATCCGGATCGCGTTCTCGTTGGCCTCCGCTCCGCCGAGGGTGAAGAACGTCTTCTCGAGCGCCCCGGGCCACAGCTCGGCGAGCTTGCGGCCCAGCAGGGCCCGCGTCTCGAACGCCATGAACGGCGAGATGTAGGGGAGCTTCTCCGCCTGGCGGGCGATCGCGTCCACGACCCGCTTGTCGCCGTGGCCGATGTTCACGCCCATCAGCTGGGAGTTGAAGTCGAGGAACCGTCGGCCGTCGGCGGTCCAGAAGTACACCCCCTCCGCGCGCTCGACCGGGAGCGGGCTCGCGGCCGACTGTGCCTGCCAGTCGTACAGCGTGTAGCGCTTCGAGAGCTCGACGATCTCCTCGGGGCTGAGCGTCACGGTCGGTCCTCCTTGGGTCGCTCGTCTTTGACGACGACGCCGCCCTTCATCACGAAGGGCACGTCCTCCAGCAGGGTCACGTCCTCACTCGGATCGCCGGGCACGGCGATCAGGTCGGCGAGGAGGCCGGTCTCGACGGCGCCGATCCGGTCGGACCAACCGAACAGCTCGGCGTTCACGAACGTCGCCGCGCGGATCGCCTCCATCGGCGTCTGCCCGTAACGGACGTGGTAGGCGAGGTTGCGCGCGTTCATCCCGTGCGGGTAGACGCCTGCATCGGTGCCGAACGCGATCCGCACACCCGCCTTCACGCACCGACGGAACCCCTCGCGCTGCGCGTCGTTCGTGAGGACCGTCTTGCGGATCACCTCGTCGGCGTAGCCGAGGCGCGGGCCCTGCTCCAAGATCCAGTCTCCGTCGAACATGTCCGCCACCAGGTAGGTGCCGCGCTCGGCCATCAGCTCGATCGCCTCATCGTCCATCAACGACCCGTGCTCGATCGACCGCACGCCGGCGCGGACCGCGCGCTTGATCCCCTCGGCCCCGTGCGCGTGGGCCGCCACGAACGTTCCGGCGAGCTCGCACTCCTCGACCGCGGCTCGCAGCTCCGCCTCCGTGAACTCGGGCAGTCCCGGGTTCGTCCCGCTCGTGAGGACCGCGCCGGTCGCGATCACCTTGATGAAGTCGGCGCCGTAGCGCAGGATCTGTCGGACCGTCGCGCGCACCTGATCGACGCCGCTGGCCACACCGAAGCGCAGCTCCCGAGGGACGACCGCGTCCACGTCGGGAGCGAGGCCGGTGATGTCGCCCCCGCCCCCGGGGCAGGTGACGTAGGCGCCGGCGCAGAGCATCCGCGGGCCCTCGACCCACCCGGCCTCGATCGCGTCGCGCAGCGCCACGTCGACGAACGCGCGGAACGTGCCGATGTCGCGCACGGTGGTGAAGCCGGCGGCGAGCGTCGTCCGCGCGTTGCGGACCCCGGCGAGCGCCTCCTGCGCGCCGGAGCGCGTCACGAGCCCGGCGTAGCCCTGACCGTCGTCCTCGAGCCCTACGAGGTGCGCGTGGGCGTCGCTGAGCCCCGGCAGGAGGGTTAGGCCGGCGAGGTCGATCCGACGAGGGCCCTCGGGGACGTCGGCGGCGCCGATCAGGCCGGCGATCCGATCGCCCTCGACCACGACCGCCCGGTCGCGCAGCACCTCGCCCCGGCGCGTGTCGATCACACGCTCGGGGACGAGCACGGTCCGCTCCGCCATCGCGATGAGGATAGTCGCCGCGTCCGCGGACGCGGGAGCCGCGATGCGACCTCGGGTCGACCCGGGGTAGGGTCGGAGCCCTGGCCGAACGAGCGAGCGGCCGCGGGAGGTGCACGTGGAGGTCGCGACGCGAGCGCGGGTCGACGCAGCCGACCGCGCCGACGCCGGGCGCAGGCTGTTCGTTGGCAGCGCGGTGATGCTGTTCACGGAGCTCGCGCTGATCCGTTGGCTCGCGGCGCACGTCGTCTACCTCGCGTACTTCACGAACTTCGTGCTGCTCGCGAGCTTCCTGGGGATCGGGATCGGCTTCCTGCGGGCCGGTCGCGCGCGTGATCGCTCGGCCCACGCACCCTGGGCGCTCGCGGCGCTCGTCGGGTTCGTCGCGCTCTTCCCCGTCCGGGTGAGCTGGGACGCCGAGCGCGAGCTCGTCGGCTTCGCGGGCCTGCCGCCGCTGCCGATGGGCGTGGAGCTCGCCGTCCTGTTCGTCGGCACGGCCGTCGTGATGGCGCTCGTGGCCGAGGCCGTGGCCCGTGCGTTCGCTCGCCTGCAGCCGCTCGAGGCCTACCGGCTCGACATCGCCGGGAGCCTGGTCGGGATCGGGCTGTTCTCCCTCGCCTCGTTCGCGGGGACCGGCCCGGTCGTATGGTTCGCGGCCATCGCGATCGGGCTCGCCTGGGCGCTGCGGCCGCTCGACCGCCGCGGCCTCCTCGCGCTCGCCGGCGCCGTCGCGATCGTGGCCGCCGGCTCCCTCGGGTCCGGGGACCGGTGGTCCCCCTACTACCGCGTCTCGACGCGCGAGGCCGGAGACGGGCGCGTGGCGATCCGGGTGAACGGCCGACCGCACCAGACGATCGTGCCGGTGACGGCGCTGCGGGCCGACGATCGCTTCTACCTCGATCCCTACGCCCGCCTCGCCCGCCCGCCGGGCGAGGTGCTGATCGTCGGCGCCGGGAACGGCAACGACGTCGCGGTCGCCCTGTCGGAGGGAGCGACGCGCGTCGACGCGGTCGAGATCGACCCGCTGATCCTGCGCATCGGCCGCGAGCGCCACCCCGACGCTCCCTACGACGACCCGCGGGTGCGCGCGATCGTCGACGACGGCCGCGCGTTCCTGCAGCGGACCGACCGTCGCTACGACCTCATCCTGTTCGCCCTGCCGGACTCCCTCACCCTGCTCGGCGGACAGGGGTCGCTGCGGTTGGAGAGCTACCTGTTCACGGTGGAGGCGCTGCGCGAGGTCCGCGCCCACCTGCGGGAGGGCGGAGCGTTCTCCATGTACAACTACTACCGCGACGACGTGTTCGAGCGGTTCGCCGCGACGATGCGGGAGGCGTTCGGTCACGCGCCCTGCATCGACCGCTACCCGATCGAGACCGCGGACGGGACCTCGCGCAGCCAGGCCGTGCTCACGATCGGCCTCGAGCCCGACGACGTGCGCTGCGCCGCGCCTGGGGGCGCCGAGCGGATCGCCGACGCGGCGGGCCCGGGCGTGCTGCTGGCCACCGACGACCGCCCGTTCCCCTACCTCGGTTCGCGATCGATCCCGACGATGTACGCCGTGAGCCTCGCCCTCGTCCTGCTCGTCTCGGCGGCGGCGGTGCGCGCGCTCGGCGGCCCGCTGCGATCGCTGCGCCCCTCGGCCGACCTGTTCTGCATGGGGGTCGCGTTCCTGCTGCTCGAGACCACGAACGTCGTGCGCTTCGCCCTGCTGTTCGGCACGACCTGGCTCGTGAACGCCCTCGTGTTCGCCGGGATCCTGCTCGCCGTCCTCGGCGCGGTCGAGGTCGCGCGTCGCGCCCGCTTGCCGCGGCCGACCGCGCTGTACGCGGCCCTCGGGATCGCGATCGCCGTCGCGTGGGCGGTGCCGACGGCGTCGTTGCTCGAGCTCCCGGTGGCCGCGCGCTACGCGGCGGGGATCGCCCTTGCGTTCACGCCCGTGTTCCTCGCGAACCTCATCTTCGCGCAGCGGTTCCGCGAGGTGGCGAGCTCCACGATGGCCTTCGCCGCGAACCTGCTCGGCGCGATGGTGGGGGGCGTGCTGGAGTACGCCTCACTCGTGACCGGCTACCGAGCGCTGCTCGTCCTCGTCGCGGCCGCGTACGCGGCCGCGCTCCTGCTGCGGCCCCGCGCGACCGTCGCGACGTGAGGGCGCCGGCCGAGAACCTCAGGCGGCCGTCGACCTGCGAGCGTCGCTCTCCTGTGCGTCGCGCATCCACAGGAAACCGCCCCCGATCGCCAGGATGGCCCCGAGGAGGCTCAGGTACATCCCGGTGGCGACCGACGCCCCGGCTGCGACGCTTCCCGCGCGCGTCAGGCCCCAGATCGCGGCGAGCACCAGCACGACCGCGCACAGGGTCATGAGGGCGCCGAACGCCCGGCGGATCTGCGCGTCGGCCATGAGCACGTACGCACCTCCGAACACGAACGCGCCGAGCGCCATGACGAACGCGAGCGTGCCGCTCACATCGGCGGTGGCCCGGAAGACGGTGTCGCCGGTCTCCCACCAGCCCGCCATGGCGCCGATGATGCCGACCACGCCGCCCACCGCCGCCGCCACCCCCGCGTAGCTGATCTTGCCCGAGCCCATGGCACGCCCTCCTCGTGGTTGGGTCCGTGCCGATGCTCGCCCACCGACGAAGCCGATTCAACCACCATCGTGCGGCCAAGTTGGAGGTGGGGGTGGGTGTCACCGACCTGCCGTATCGTCGTGCACAGCTGGTCGCGGCCGGAAGCGAGATCAGGATGTACCTGAGTCAGATCGACGTGCCCGATGAGCTCCTTCAAGCGCATCGCCAAGGGAGGCTGGTGGTCTTCGCGGGTGCCGGGATTTCCAAACCGGGCCCTTCCGGTCTCCCCGACTTCCGCGGACTCGTCCGCGAGATTGAAGGGACGTCAGGCACCAACAGAGGGCGGCACGAGTCGTTCGATGGCTTCCTGGGTCGCCTCGAGCGTGGCGAGTTCTGCGTGCATCGAGAGGTGGAAAGGAGGGTTGCCCGACCGGATTCGAGACCGAACCGGCTGCACAGAGCGATCGTCCGGCTCTTCACGAACCCCGAGTCGGTCAGGATCGTAACGACGAACTTCGACAGACACCTGAGCTCCGCTGCGCGCGAGAGATGGTCCGGGGTTCAGGAGTTCGTGGCTCCGGCTTTGCCGCCAGGCGAGAAATTCCGCGGCATCGTGTACCTGCACGGCGCCATCGACTCCGATCCGAAGGGTCTCGTGCTGACCGACACCGACTTCGGCGTCGCGTACCTGACCAAGGGGTTCGCGCGCCGCTTCCTCGTGGAGCTCTTCCAACGGAACTATGTGCTCTTCATCGGATTCAGCCACAGCGACACGGTCCTGAACTACCTGGCGCGGGGCCTACCGCCCGGGGCCCAGCGCTATGCGCTTGCCTCAACCAAGGACACCACGCGCTGGGAAACGCTGGGCATCATCCCGATCACGTACCCCACGCGCGTCAGACGGGAGATCGCCATCTCGCGGTGCTTGGAGGCATGGGGTCGCGAGAACAGCATGCGGATCTCCGATCATGCGCAGGAGGTGCAGGAGCTCGTCCGTCGCGGGCCGGTGGGAATGGATCCGGAGTCTCGCGACTATCTCCTAGCGAGGATCCGCGATCCCGACACTACCCACCTCTTCTGCGGAGAGGCGCGCGACCCTCGTTGGCTCGGGTGGCTGGCGAACGTGCCGGAGTTCGAGGCGCTGTTCCTGCGTGATACCCAGGATGACGAGGTCACCCGAGAACTCGCCTCCTGGTTTGCGGAGCGCTTCACGGTCGACCATGCCCGGGAGGCCCTCGTAGCGGTCGGCCGCCGCGGCGGACGCATGTCGCCCTCCTTGTGGGTAGCCGTCGCCGATCATCTGTGGCGGGGGCATCCGGAGCCTCACGTGCTCAAGTCGTGGGTTCCGCATCTGCTTGCGCACGCGCCAGAGCGGACACACGACCTCCTCGACTACTTGCTCCACGCCGCGCGGCCAGGTCAGGACGATGACGTGGCCTTGCTCCTGTTCGACTTCCTGACGGAGCCGAGGCCGACGTTCAAGGTCCTATCCGGCGTCTTCACGCAGCAGGGCGGGGATCGGGCCCACATCGAAGTGACGGCGCGCGGGGACCCGTACTGGCTGAGCCAGTCGTTCGAAGCGGTCTTCAAGCCGCGGATCGACTCCTTCGCCCACGATCTCCTGGCGATTGCGACGAAGCACCTGCAGCGCGCTGGACAGCTCAAGGGACTAGGTGGCGGCTCGGAGCTGTTCAGCTTGCGCCGACCCACCATCGAGCCGCACGAACAGAACGCTTACTCACCAAGCGATTGGCTGGACGTTCTCGTGGACGCGGCGCGCGAATCCTTGGAGTGGGCAATCGCTCATGACCGGCCACTGGTGCAGACATACCTGAGCCTGTGGGAGCGAGCGCGGGCATCCCTTCTGCAACGGCTGGCCGTGCATGCGATGCGCTGCGCCCACTGGCTCACACCCGACGAGAAGATCGGATGGCTGCTGCGGCTCGGCTGGCTGTTCCGGACACCCCTGCACCACGAGGTCTACCAGCTACTGGCCGAGGCCTATCCTGCGGCCGGGCCCGGTGCCCGGGCCTGGCTCTTGCAAGCCATCGACCAGGGGCCAGACGGCGAGTCTTACGCAAGCCGCCCGGAGCTTCCCGACCGGGTGCGGTTCGAACTCCTGGACTGGCTCGCCACGCACACCCGCGACGACGAGAACGTGAAGCGGGCACGGGACTCGATCCTCGATCACCACCCAGACTGGCAGCCGCGGGAGCATCCTGACTTCTTGATGTGGATGGATGAGGGCAACTGGCTCGAACCCGCCACCCCATCGGTGCGGGACGTACTCGCTCTGGATCTCCAAGACGCCGCGGTTCTCTCCCGCCTGCTCAGCCACCGCTCCACCGGAGAAGAGACCGACTGGTTCTCCAGCCCCAGACGACCCCTCCTAGAGGCCGTCGCCGCGGCCTGCCGGGAGCATCCACGTTGGGGATTGCGCTTGGCCAAAGAGCTCGCTCGCCGGTCGGAGTGGGAGGCCGACCTGTGGCGCGCGGTGATCGATGGGTGGAACGATGGTCCGCTCGAGCTCGCGGGGTGGCGTGAGGTCCTGGAGCTTCTGCGAGATCATCCCGCCAAGGCTGTCCATGCCTCACCCATCGCACGCTTGCTCGAGCAAGCGGTGCGGGGGCGGCCACCACGGATACCGGTTGAGTTGATGCACCTGTCCGACACCGTCGCGCTCGATCTCCGGAACGCGCTGGACGGGGACGGAGGAGTCTCACCCGCCCGCGATTGGCTCACCGAGGCTATCAACGAACCCGCCGGACAGCTCATGATCTACTTCCTACGCAGCCTCGAGCTGCGCGGGGCATCGCGACAGCTACCGAGACATCTGCGCCAAGTGTTCCAGAAGGCCGTGGAGGGCCCCACGCGCCGGGATGCCCTCGCAGCCCGCGTGCTCGCGTCGCAGCTCCACTTCCTCTACGGACGAGACCGGGACTGGACGATCGGAGTCGTACTCCCGCAGATGCATTGGGACCGGGACGCTGCGCGGGCGCAGCAGATGTGGCACGGGTTCCTGACCTGGGGAAGACCGAACCCCGGCCTCGTGGAGGATCTCCTCCCCGCGTACGTGTCGGTGTTCGGGCATATCGAAGAACTCGGGGAGCTTGCGGGTCGCTTCACGGAGCACCTGGCGCTCGTCGCGTTCCTCACCGGGGAGGATCCACTCGCTCAGGGTTGGCTGAACTCGTTCGTCCGGAAGGCATCTGAGGAGTCGATCGCGGGATGGACGCACCACATGACCTTCCGCTTGAGGGCCATGGAGGCCGCCGACCGGCGCGAAGCGTGGCGGCGTTGGATCGCCAAGTACTGGAGGCAGCGCAACGAAGGATCGCCCCGCGCCCTGCGCGAGCGTGAGGCGAAGGAACTCGTTCCATGGGCGCTTGAGATGGAGGAGGACTTCGAGGAAGCGGTGGAGCTTGCCTGCGCCGGGCCGCGTGCTGGCGCGCCAGAGTCGATCTTCTATCCGCGATTCCGCGAGGGGGGACACTCGAGCCGGCATCCCGCCGCGGCCGCTCGACTCCTGGCGCACGTGCTTGCCGGTGAAGACCGCCCGTTCTGGGAGTGCGACTCGGCTTCCGAGATCGCGATGGCTGCTGCGCGCTCGGGTCAGGCCGATCCGAACGATCTCCGCGCGATCTTGGATCAGCTCTTGCGCCTGCAGTGCCCAGGCGCCGACAGCCTAGCCTGATCCGAGACGACTGCGCGTGACTGCCATCAGACCTCTGGCGTGAGCGCGACCTGCTCCGGACGGGACTGCCCGTCCCCGTCCTCGCGCTCGATCAGCCACTCCCATGACACGAGCTCGAGCGCCGAGGGGTCGACGTCGATCGCCGTCGTCGCGTCGTCCTCCTCCGGCGGCCCGAACAGCTCCAGCGCCCGGGCAACGAGATCTTCGAGCTGAGCCACGCGAGCACCCGCATCCGCCTCTCGCTTCGCGACCCGGAGGCGCTCCTCGAACGGGCGCCAGCCGGGAGCGGCATCGAAATCCTCCACACGCACCTGCTCCAAACGGTCCAGCACCTGGGTCAGCGCCTCGCTGTCAAAGTCGGCAGCGAGCGCGAGCTGCCGGATGTCCTGACGGAGCTTCCTCGAACGCTCCGACGCGCCCCGTGCGATGTCCGCGGTTGCGCGGTACCGCGTGATCTCCTCGGCCACGTCCCTCGCGGCCTGACGCAGGAGGTCCCAGTCGATGACCCCGCCGGGTCCGTCGGGCCGCGCGGTCAGCTCCACGCGCGGTTCGTTCCTCCGACAGGCGATCGCGTGGAACAGGGCGAGCTCGTCGGTGACCGGCGGCCCCCAGTCCCCGGGTCCCCCTGGGTAGAACCGCCAGATGGCCTGGCCCTCGAACCTGAACGCGACGAAGACCCCAGGTCCGTGCTTCCATCCCTGCGGAGCGTGGCGAACCGACTGGACTCCCACCGGGATCTCCCGGAGACGCTCCTCTCCTGCCTCGATCAGGAACTGCTCGAGGGGCGCGCGCATGAAGTCGGTCGACCCAATCGCGAACAGCCGCTCCACCTCGTCGAGGACGTTCTCGTCATCCGCATAGAGCTTGCGGAGCTGCTCGAAGGTCACGGTTTGCAGGTCGCCCGGGAGTGGCGTCACGGGTTCATCGCCGAGTCCCATGAAATGGATGAGCCCGAACCGCTCGTCGAGCGTTCGGACGAGATCGAGATGCACATCCAGGCCCTCGTCTGGGAGGAACGAGACGAGCCGAACTTCCTTGTGGGGAGAGTCCAGGCGGTCGATACGTCCGGACCTCTGGACCACCACCTGCGGGTTCCAGTGGAGCTCGAAGTTGACCACGGCGTTGGCGAGCTGGAGGTTATGCCCCTCCGCCAGGACGTCGGTCGAGACGAGGATCATCGGTTCGAGCTCGCCGTGCATCCGCTCCACCACGTGGCTTCCACGAGCGGGGTCGAACCAGGCCGTGATCCGCGCGCGCTCGGCCGATGGGACACCCCCGTGAATCATCGCGACCGTTCCATCGAACCCCGGCACCGTGCGCAATCGCTCAGCCACGTACTCGGCCGTGTCGGCGTACTGGGTGAAGATCAATGTCCGCTTCCCACGGAGGGAAGGACCCGTCAGCAGGTCGATGAGGGCAGCGATCTTCCCATCCGAGTCCTCCGGCGGGAGCGCGGTGAGGAGGGAGGCGACTCCCTTCAGGTCTTCGGCGACCGACCCCTTCACCAGATCCAGATCGTAGGTCGTCCGGATCCGGACAGCAGCGGGCAGTTCGCGCGCACGAGCTCGTTCGCCCAGACCGCGTCGAGGCTCCTCGCCCCCCTCCGCGTCCTCGTCGGCCGTCGGCCTCACTGCTCGAGGAGCTTCCGGACCCGCGGGTCCTCCTGCCAGGTCGAGCACCCTGCGGCGGGCGTCTCCGAGATCGCTCCCAGGAACCGCCGCAGGAGGGTCTCCAGGCGGTGGAGGCTGATCCGGACCGCCCGGAGCGAGGACTCCCACCGCTTCAGCAGCCCCGCCACGTACAGGCCGACCAGGCTCGACGGCGGCGCGGGCGACCCCTCCTCCAGCGCCTCCCTCCGGAACCGCGCGAGGTCGTAAGGCGCGAGCCGCAGACCCTCGACGGTGGCCACGAACCGATCGAAGAGAGCGGACCCGCCGTCCCGGGCGTACGCGTAGGTCACGTGCGAGAGCTTGCGGCGCGGGAGGGACGGACGATCCACGACGAGGCCCGCCTTGACCTGCTCCTCGTACGCGCGGATGAGGTCCGAGCGGCTGCGCCGAACCACGGCGCGGTCGAGCAGGGGGAAGGGATCGGCCTCGCGCCGCTCGACCCGCTTCAGGTACCGCTCGAAGTCGGCGATGGCCGGCGCCCACACGCTGCGGCGGTTCTTCGTCATGACCCGCAGCAGGTTCGTGAGGTCCCGCAGCGACGTGTGGACCGGCGTCGCCGTGAGCAGCAGGACCCGCTTGTCGGCCGCTCCCTCGGTGAGGATCCGCATCACCTGCTCGAACCAAACCCCGCCGCTCCGGAGCCGATGGGCCTCGTCGATCACCACGATGTCCGCACCCAGGTACCTGGTGAGGTCCGACGCCCTCCCGGAGCCGCTGGACCGTCAGGATGTGGCAGGCCCAGCTCAGGTTCTTCTCCTCGAGCTCACCGCTCCCACATCGGCTGGAGCGACGCGGGGACGATGAGGAGCACCGGCCGCCCCGTGCCCCGCCGCTCCTCCGCCGCTTGGTACAGGTAGTGGTGGATCACCCCGAGCGCCATGAAGGTCTTGCCGAGGCCCACCGCGTCGGCGAGCAGGGCGCCCCGCGCCGGGCCGTTCAGGAGCCGGATCAGCCGGTAGACCGCCTCCTCCTGGAACCAGCGGAGCTGGAACGTTGGCCTGCGCCAGCGAGGCGGGCCGCTCGATCCCGTACCGCTCGGCGAGCGTGCGGATCAGCACGTCGTACGGGGTCCACGGGTGCGAGCCGAAGCGCGTCCGCTTCGAGGATCCCGATCAGCTCCTCCTTGTAGGGGGCGGACTCGGGCGCGTCCCACAGGCGGTCGAACCACTCCTGCACCTGCCGCACGACACCGAGGTCCTGACGCCAGGCGACGAGCTCGCGGTTCAGCTGCAGGCCTCCGGCCGTGAAGTTGGCCGAACCTACGCCGACCGACTTCGCGAGGAGATACGCCTTCGCGTGGAGGAACCCCTCGGTCCACACCCGCACGTCGCTGGTATCGCGCGCGAGGAAGTCGATCAGGCCCTGCATGTTGGCGGCGTCCTCCTCGAGCGGCAGGCGCGGCGGCTGGGTGTCGTCGACGAGCGCCTGCCGGACGAGCTCCCGGATATCCTCCTCCTCCCGCTCACGGCCCTGCTTGGCGAGCTCGAAGTCCTTGCCGAGCAGCAGGCGGAACGACCCCAGCTCCGAGAGCGGGCCTCCGACGATGCCCCAGACCGACGGCGTGAGGAACCCGGTCGCCACGTCGAGCTTCCGGGGGTCGTCCCGAATCTCGGCGGCGAGTCGATCAGCGACCGTGACCTTGTCGTTGTCCGAGTAGTCGAGCGCGAACGGATCGATCATCGCACCACCCACAGATCGGCGTCGCGAGGCACACCGTAGAGGTCACGGACGAACGCGTCGATCTCGGCCTCGACCTCGACGAGGTGGTTCGCCTTCCCCGCATCCGCTCGCCGCTTCTCCTCGATGGCGTGTTGCGCGAGCTCCGTCAAGCGACGGTTCTGGTCGTCCGAGAGCACGGGCACGGGGATCCGACGCACATCGCCGATCTCGATGTGCATCCGCGAGCCCAGGAAGGTTCGGAGCAAGAAGTCGACACCCTCGGAGTTCAACAGGGCCATCAGGCTCTCAGGCGTCATCCAGTCGACCCTCGGCACGATGGTCGGAGCTTCGCTGCCGAAGATGGCTGTCCGCGGCACAGCGCGGACCCGCAGGTAACTCGCAACACGGTTCCAGGTCACGCCCTCGGTGAACCAGAGGCGCTCGTTCTGCAGGCGCGGCTTCCTCCGGCTCCTCGCGCCACGGGCGCGAGCCCGCAGCAGCCGCACCGAGCCCCTCGACCAGTCGATCACCAGCGGGGTTCTCCCGCGTCCACCGCGCCCCGAGGTAGGAGCCCGTCCCGTCCTCGTTCGTGACCTCCTGAGAGCGGTCGCCCTTCTCGAACGGTACCCAGAACGGGCCCGAGGCGATCCCCTCGCGCCGTTCCCGCTCGCTCAGGGGTTCCGTCCGCACGTCGGCCGGGTCGGCGATGCGGAAGGTCGCCCCCTTCGGCCACAGGCGCGAGAGCACGGCGTCGTTGTCCAGGTCGTCCCAGAGCGCGAGGAGCGCCGCCTCCCTGGACGCCCCACTCGTCCGCAGTCGCTCGTATTCGCGCAGCAGCCGCGGCTCGCGCTCGAGGAGCCGCTCCAGCAGCTCCTGGTTGGCCAGGTGCTCGGCGGCCGCATCGGTGCCCGCGATCGCACCCAGGAAGTGCTTGTCGTCGGCCGTTGCCAGCCCCTGGCCGCCCTCGATCACGTACCCAAGCAGCACCCACCGGCCGGGACGCAGGCGCTCGTACCAACCGGTCCGCTCCAGGTCGGCGATCTCGCGCTCGAGCGCCCGGGTGTTCGAGATCCGCCGCCATCCCTCCGCGGTGCCGATGCTGTCCCAGCGCTCGACTGCGGTGAACCGATCCAGCAGCTCGATCGCCTCCTTCGAGGGACGGAACAGCGGCCGGTGCGGCAGCACCCGGTAGAGCTCGCCCGGCGGGGAGAACACCTCCATCTGCCCGGCCATCGCGACCGCGCCCGGCTCGGCTTGGAACGGCAGCGGATCCGAGGCGGATGTGAAGTCGGTCGTCGGCCGCTTGTATCCCTCCACCCAACGGAGCGCAGCGGGCGGGTCCGGGGTCTTGAGCTGCAGGACGATCACGCCGCCGTTCACCGCCTTGCCCTCGAAGCACTTCGTCCGGGCGCAGACCAGCACCTGACTGCTGCCGAACATCTCACGCCGGAGCTCCTCAGCGTCCGTGCTCGTGAAGATCGAGTCGTTGAAGATCATGCTCACGACCCCGCCCGGCTTCGTGAGCTGGCGCGCCCGACGCGCGAACAGGATCATGAGGTCGTTCGTCTCGCCGAAGTGGCGCTCGTAGTCGGCGATCCGCATCCGGTCCAGGTGTTGCGCGACCTCCTTCTTGCCGAGGTACGGCGGGTTCATGATCGTGATGTCCCACCCTCCCTCGACCCAGACGTCGGGGGCGTGGAAGCCCGGGGAGAAGATCGGGAACTCACGGTCGAAGGAGCGGAACCGCTTACGCAGCTCCTCGAGCTGTGCGAGTGCCTCGGCGCTGCGATCGCCGTGCTTGCCGGCACGGAGGAGCATCCCCTCGATCAGTTCGTTCTCGTGCTCGGCGAGCTGATCGCGGATCAGCGCCTTCTGGGCGGGATCGGTCGCAGCGAAGTACGCGTGCCGGAAGCCCTGCACCTTCGCGATGGGGAGTCCGGCCACGTCGAGGCCGAGGCCCGCCTTGCCCTCCCTGGTGTTCTGGAACTCCAGCCCGTTCACGAAGTCGGTGAGGGAGTTGGCGACGATGGTGCGGTGCTCCAGGTTCGGCAGCGGATGGGGCGCCGCTCCGGGTGGGAGGTCCACGACGAGGGACAGCCACAGGCGCAGCCGACAGAGCTCGATGGCGGTGGCGTTGATGTCGACACCGAACAGGGAGTCCTCGATCGCCTTGCGCTTCCACTGGGTGATCTCCTCGGGAACCGGGTCGACCCCCCGGACGGCGACGCGTGCGAGGCGGCGCAGGCGCACGATCTCGGACAGCATCCCGAGCAGGAACGCCCCTGAGCCGACCGCGGGGTCGAGCACCCTGATCTGCGCGATCCCGTGGTCGAGGCGCTCGGCAAGATCGACGGCCTTCTCGACCCCGAACTCATCGCTGTAGGCCTTGAGAGCCTCGTCGTCCACCACCAGCCGCCGAGCCCAGTCCTCCGAGAGGTCAAGGCGATCCTGCAGCCAGGGCACGAGCGCCTCGCGACACATGAAGTGGACGACGGCCCTGGGCGTATAGACGGTCCCCTGCTTGCGGGCCTCCTCGTCGCCGATCAGGTTCTCGAAGACCTTCCCCAGCATCTCGGGGTCGACCGCGACCTCGACCTCGTCGGGCACGTCCTCGGCGACCGTGAAGGTCCACCCACTGAGGAATCCGATGAGCCCCTCATCCAGGTCGAAGAGCTCGTCCGGGAGGGGGAGCGAGACGTCGCCGTAGTGGCGCTCGAACAGGCCCCCGTTCAGGAACGGGATCTCAGGGCCGGGGGCGTGCGGCGGGCGCTCGCCCAACGGCTTGGCGAGCGCCTCGTAGAACAGCGGCTCCAGCTCGGTCTGGTAGTAGGGACCGCGCTTGCGGATGAACCGGTTCCGGAAGTACTCACGGTCACCGGCCAAGAGCCCCATCCGCTGTAGGAACCAGCAGAACAGCATCTGAGTGAGGATGCGCAGTGCCACCCGCTCGGGCCCGCCCGCCTCCTTCACCCCCACCAGGACGGCCGGGTCCGAGTCGGCGGCCCGACGGACGGCCTCCAAGAGGCCTTCGTGGCGACCTGCGAGCTCCAGGTAGAAGCGTCGGGTCACTGCCTCGACATCGAGGGCCCGATCGATCCGCTCCTGTGCCGCAGGGTCGTCACCAGCCCAGGCGAGGGAAGAGAGCACCTCGGCGTCGTGCCGTGTTGGGCTGGAGACGTCCACCTCGAGCTTGGCGACCCGGACCGCGCCCAGGACGCCGCGGATCCACGACGGCCGCACGACGATGAACCGCTCCCACCGTTGGCCCTTTCCCCGGATCCCGAGCACGCCGAGGGGCTGGTCGTGGAAGTTCTGCAGGAGGCACCTGCCGAGCGTCCTCAACGACCGGGGCCGCGACGGGAGCTCCGCGATGAAGACGGCCGAGCCCCTCGAGCTGCCCGGGGAGCTCTTCAGAACCCGGTTCGCGGCGAGCGACCCCAGGCCAAGCTCTTGGGCGTCGATGCTGCGCGGAGAACCCCGAAACCCGAGTTCCTGAAGGAGCTCGACAGCCCCGTCCAGGCCGGTCACGGCCCTCAGTCGCGAGGGGGTCAACACGATGCGCGGAGCATAATCCACGCCCCCGACGCCGCGGGCCACCGCACCTTGTGGCACCGAGAGGGCGTATGGTGGAGGTGAGCGGATTTGAACCGCCGACCCCTGCCGTGCGAAGGCAGTGCTCTACCGGACTGAGCTACACCCCCGTTGCCCGGCCAGGGTAGCAGCGCGCGCCGGCGCCGGCCGTTACTCGCCGCGAAGGGCCCGCGCGTGGCGGTCGAGGGCGTCGCGGAGGTCCCGCTGGACGACGGCGATCGACAGCTCGCCCCGGGTCTTCTCGATCAAGGAGCGAGCGACGTCGGTCGCGCGGCGCAGGTTCATGGTGATCGCGTCCGGGTAGTCCATCGTGACGAGGACCCCGAACAGCTCCTCCAGGCGGGCGAGCACCCGCTCGGCCGGATCGACCCGTCCGGCGCGCAGCAGATCCAGCACGTGGCGACGCCCCTCCCCGATCGCCTCGGCCAGGCCGTTCAGGTACGGCGCGTCGCCCACGCCGAGCGCCCCGGGGCGCGGCAGCTCGGCGCCTCTCACGAGCGCCAGCACGATGCAGGCCTCGGCGTGCTCCTTCTCCGCGTCGAGCACCGGGCCGGCGAACCGCAGGCCGGGGTGCGCCTCGAGGGCTCCGGTGGCCTCGGCGAGCGCCGCGCGCGAGGTCGCGATCAGCTCCTCGGCCGCCTCGAGCTCGCCTCGGTGGATCGCGCGGATCGCGTTCGCGCTCGCGCGGATCGACCGTCGAGCGGCCGGCAGCGCCCGCTCCCGGGCCTCGTTCGTCCGATCCAGGCGCTCCTGCAGCTCGAGCGCGAGCGCCTGCGGGTCGGGGATCTCCTCGCTCACCGCCGGTCGCCCACCACGCCCACCGCAGGCGGCTCTGTTCAGGCGCCGACCGAGGCGGCGGGCCGCACCACGACGTGGACGAGGTCCGTCTCGTCGACCACCGGGGGCGGCCACGGTGCGGCGGCGGGCTCGGGCGCTGCACGAGCGGACGTCGCCGGGAACGGGCGCGCGGGCGGCCCAGCCCGTTCCCTGGCCTTGATCGAGCGCAACAGCCACCCGTACCCGAGGAGCACCACGACGAGCGCGGCCGTCGCGAACCACATGGCCCGCAGCGGCGGGACGGCCCCGATCAGCCCGGTGATGCCGATCGCCTCGAGCAGCCCCACGAAGACGCGGCGTCGACGCTCCCGGGCGCGCGCCCGACGCCGCTCGGCGGCGCCGACGAACCGCACGCCCTTGCGCGGGGTGACGATCCAGCGACCGCCCGTCCCGTGCACCTCCGAGTACGCCAACAGCTCCAACCCCCGCTCGAACGCGTCCACCGACCCGGTCGTCGACCGCCACCGCCCGCCCCGCGGCAGCAGGAACGCGAGCCACATGATGCCTAACGCGACGAGTGGCAACCACTCCACGCGCCCGGCCTCCGGTTGTTCATCGGGGAAGTGCTCTCCACCATGGTGGGCTGGCACCGGACCGTACCACTACATGTGGGGCCGGGAAAGCACATCCGTGTGATTCCGTCGGACGGGCGCTTCGGGGCGCTGCTCAGCCCTCGGCGCGGTAGGTGCCGCTGCGCCCGCCCGATTTCGCGAGCAGGCGAACGCCCTCGATCCGGGCCGCTCGATCGAGGACCTTCGTCGTGTCGTACAGCGACAGCGCCGCCACGCACGCGGCGGTCAGCGCCTCCATCTCGACGCCCGTGCGGTCGACCGCGCGCACGGTCGCCGTCACGCGCACCCGCCCCGCCGCGCGGTCGGGCTCGACCGCGACGTCGGCCCCGGTGATCCGCACCGGGTGGCAGTGCGGGAGCAGGTCGGGCGTGCGCTTGAGGCCCGCGAGACCCGCGATCTTCGCGCTCTCGATCGGCGAGCCCTTGACTGTGCCCGACGCGAGGGCCGCGACCGCCTCGGGCGTGGTGACGAGCCATGCCTCGGCGATCGCCTCGCGCTGGGTCTCCTCCTTCGGTCCGACCTCGACGATCCGAGCGATGCCGTCGGGGGCCACGGGGTCGGTCGGACCCACGCTAGTCCTCCGAGGAGCGGAACAGCATGACCCGCACGCTCGACCCCGCCGGCGCGACCCCCACGCCCGGCGGGATCATCGCCAGGCCGTTGGCGCGCGCGAGCGTCGCGATGAGGTTCGACCCGCGCCCGCCGGTCGGGGTCGCGACCCAGCCGTCCTCGCCGCGAGCCACCCGGACGCGCACGTACTGGAGCTTGCCGACGGGGCCTCGGACCTCTTCGGCGAGCGTGGCCGTGACCTCGGGCCGTCGCAGCTGGGACCGCCCCATCATCTTCAGCAGGGCCGGACGGACGAACACCTCGAAGCTCACGAACACGCTCACGGGGTTGCCCGGGAGCCCGAAGAACGGCTTGTCGCCCACGTGCCCGAACCCCTGCGGCATCCCGGGCTGCATCGCGACCCGGTAGAACGAGACGTCGCCTCGCTGGAAGAACGCCGCCTTCACGACGTCGCGCTCGCCGACCGAGACCCCGCCGGAGGACACGAACGCGTCGGCCTGCAGGTCGAACGACAGCACGGTCTCGCGAAGCTCGTCGACGTCGTCGCGCACGATCCCCGCGAGGATCGGGACGCCGCCCGCCTCGCGGACCGCACCGAAGAGCGTGTAGGCGTTGGCGTCGCGGATCTGCCCGAAGCGAGGCTCGGTCGTCGGCGGCACGAGCTCGTCGCCCGTGGACAGGATCACGACGCGGGGACGCGGGTGCACGAGGGGGTGCGGCACGCCGGCCGACGCGAGCAGGCCGAGCTCCGGCGCGCCCAGCCGCATCCCCTTGCGCACGATCGGGTCGCCGCGGCGCACGTCCTCTCCCTGCGGCCGGACGTGACGCCCCGCGACGACGGCCTCGAAGATGCGCACGAGGTCCCCGCCGTCGTCGGCGTTCTCGACCGGCACGACGGCGTCGCCCCCCGCCGGGACGGGCGCGCCGGTGGCGATCCGCACCGCCTCGCCGCTGCCGACGGTGACCTCCGGCCGGCGGCCGATCATCGCCCGACCCACGACCTTGAGCTCCACCGGGCGCTCCGGCGACGCGCCCACGACGTCGGCGGCGCGCACGGCGAAGCCGTCCATCGCCGAGGACGGGAACGAGGGCAGGTCCGTCGGCGAGCGGATCTCCTCGGCCGCCACGCACCCGTACGCCTCGCTGATCGGCAGCTCCAGGGGGGTGAGGGGCTGGATCTGCGACAGGACGCGCTCGAGCGCCTCATCGACGGCGAGCAGCCCCTCGCCGGAGTCGTGGTCGTGCAGCCGGCGGTCCTCGGAGCCCGACATCACCGGCAGTCTAGCCGCGCGGCGAGCGGCGCCCGGCCGCGGGCTGCGCCGCCGGTCACACGAGCTTGCGACGCTGCGCGAAGTCCCAGAGCCAGTCGCGGAACGCCGGACCGACGTCCTCCCGCTCGACGGCGAGCTCGACGGTGGCCTTGAGGTAGTCGAGGGGGTTGCCGACGTCGAAGCGCCCCTCGTCGAACCGGTACGCGTAGACCGCCTGTTCCTGCGCGAGCAGGTTGATCGCGTCGGTGAGCTGGAGCTCCCCGCCCGACCCCGGGGTGATCCGGTCCAAGACGTCGAAGATCTCGGGGGTGAACACGTAGCGCCCGATCACCGCGACGTTGGAGGGGGCGCGCTCCGGATCGGGTTTCTCGATCACCGAGACCACGCGATCGAGGTGGTCCTCCACCCGTTCGGGCTCGATGCACCCGTAGGACGCGATGTCGGGCTTGGGGACCTCCATGCCGGCGATCACGCTGCGACCGTACTTCCCGTGAACGCGAAGCATCTCGGCGAGCAACGGAGCCGACGGATGGATCAGGTCGTCGGCGAGCAGGACCGCGAAGGGTTCGTCGCCCACGTGCGCTCGAGCGAGCGAGACGGCGTGCCCGAGGCCGAGCGGCTCTTGCTGGCGCACAACGTGGACCTGCGCCAGTCGCGAGATCGCGCGGATCGCCTCCAACTGCTCGGTCTTGCCCTTCGCCTCGAGGAAGCCCTCGAGCTCGGGCGATCGATCGAAGTGGTCCTCGATCGCCACCTGGCCGCGTCCGGCGACGACCAAGACGTCGTGCAGCCCAACCCGCGCGGCCTCCTCCACGACGAGCTGGATCGCCGGCACGTCGACGATCGGGATCATCGCCTTGGGCTGCGCCTTCGTGGCCGGCAGGAAGCGCGTCCCCAGCCCGGCCGCGGGGATCACGGCCTTGCGAACGATCACCTCGCACCTCCTTCCCGGCCCTCCGCGGGAAGGCGAGGATAGGGGGTGCGGCGCGCTTCGGCCAGTCCGACGGCCGGGGGAGGCCTGCCGCACCACCCCCGCGCCCGAAGCTATGCTGCCTCGAGCCATGCCAACGTACGAGTACGCGTGTCGCAGCTGCGCACACCGCTTCGAGGTACACCAGGCGATGAGCGATCCGCCGCTGACCACCTGCCCGGACTGCGGCGGGGAGCTCCGCAAGGTCTTCGCCCCCCCGGCGATCACGTTCAAGGGCTCGGGCTTCTACGCGACCGACCACGGGAAGCGCAAGGCCGCGGGGTCCGACGACGGCTCGACGGGGTCGAAGGGCGGGGCCGCCGCGTCGGAGGGCGGAGCGCCGGCCGGCACGGGCGCGACGTCGGACGCAGGGTCGACGCCGACGGCCGGTGACACGTCCTCGAAGGAGGCCTCGTGACGCGCGCCGAGATCGGCGTGTTCGGCGGCTCCGGCTTCTACGGCTTCCTCGAGGACACCGAGACGGTCGAGATCTCGACGCCCTACGGAGCGCCGAGCGCGCCCCCGGTGATCGGCGAGGTCGGCGGGCGGCGCGTGGCGTTCATCCCCCGCCACGGCGCCGACCATCGGCTCCCGCCCCACCGGATCCCGTACCGGGCGAACCTGTGGGCGATGCGGGAGCTCGGCGTCGAGCGGATCTTCGGCCCGTGCGCCTGTGGGTCGCTGCAGCCGGGCGTCGCCCCCGGGGACTTCGTGATCTGCGACCAGGTCGTGGACCGGACGCGCTCGCGGCCGCACACGTTCTACGACGAGGCGCCGGTCACCCACATCTCGTTCGCCGACCCCTACTGCGAGGCGCTGCGCGGCGTCCTGATCGAGCAGGGCCGCGCGCTCGGCGTGCCGATCCACGAGCGCGGCACCGTCGTCGTGATCGAGGGGCCGCGGTTCTCCACCCGGGCGGAGTCCGCCTGGTTCGCGAGCGCCGGGTGGGAGGTGATCAACATGACGCAGTACCCCGAGTGCGTGCTCGCGCGCGAGCTGGAGATCTGCTACGCGACGATCGCGCTCATCACCGACTACGACGTCGGGGCGGGCGACGTGCCGCCGGTGACGAACGAGGAGGTGATCCGCGTGTTCGAGCGGAACAACGCTCGGCTGCGGGAGCTGCTGTTCGCCGCGATCCCCGCCGTCCCCGAACGCCGGGACTGCGCCTGCGCCACCGCGCTCGAGGGCGCGACCTTCTGAGGGGCCGGGACGTGGCCCGCGAGCTCGTCCGGGTCGAGCTGGCGTTCGTGACCGACGAGGACGCCGAGGCGCTCGGGGATCGGATCCGTGAGGCCGTCGCGCTGATCGTGGGCCGTGAGCGCCTCGAGGAGTTCCGCGTCCGCCGGCTCCCCCTCGAGCCCCCGAGGCCCGGCCCGCAGCGCGGCCCCGGCGCGGCCTCCTCCGGGGTCTGACGACGTCGCCGGTCGCCGGGGGCGGATCGCCGGAGCCCCGCGGGGTTCCGGATCCCCAGGATGTGACGTCCGTCACGGTCCGGCGGCTCCCCCGTGGGTAGCGTCGCGGCGTGCTCCGCCGACGGCTGCCCCGCACCACCCTGCTGTTCCTCGCGGGCGCGCTCGCCTGCGCGGCCGCGGCGGCCGCGATCGTCCGTGGGGCGCTCGCCGAGGCCGAGACCCTTCGGGCGGCGACCGGGCCGCTGCGCCCGATGGTCGTCGCGGCCCGCTTCGTCGAACGGGGCGCCGTCCTCGTCGAGGACGACCTGCGGATCGCCGAGGTGCCGTCGGCGTTCGCGCCCCCGGGCGCGCTCGCCGATCCCGCCGAGGCCGATGGCCGGGTCGTGCTCACCGACCTCGTCGCGGGCGAACCTCTGACCCGAAGTCGCCTCGCGCACGGACGTGGGCCGCTCGCGGCGCTCGTCCCCCCTGGCCTGCGCGCAATCGCCGTGCCCGTGCTCCTCGTGCCCGAGGGCCTCGCGCCGGGAGACCGCGTGGACCTGCTGGCGGCACCGACGGACGGACGCCCCTACGCGGAGACCCTCGCCGAGGCGGCGGAGGTCCTGCGGGTCCCGCCGCCCCGGGGCGGAACCCTGTCCGGCGAGACGGAGGACACGCTCGTGGTGCTCGTCGATCCCGCGGCCGCGCTGCGCCTCGCCCGCGTCGGCGGGGGCGGAGCCCTGTCGGTCGCCGTCGTGGGGACGGAGGGCGGCTAGCATGGGCCGGCTCCGACCCACGACCCGAGAGCGCGGCGGCAGGAAGGAACGGCCACGTGTCGATCTGGCAAGCGATCGTCCTGGGACTCGTCCAGGGGGCGAGCGAGTACGCGCCGATCTCGAGCTCCGGCCACCTGATCCTCGTCCCGTGGCTCCTCGGCTGGCCCCTGCTCGGCGGCGATCCGGACTTCAGCAAGTCCTTCGACGTGGCGCTGCACCTGGGAACCCTCCTGGGCGCCCTCGCGTACTTCCGTCACGACGTCGCGCGCTACGTCGTCGCCTGGATCGGAACCCTGCGACGGCGGCGGCTCGAAACGACCGACGAGCGGGTCGCGTGGGCCCTCGTCGTCGGGACGGTCCCCGGGGTGATCGTCGGCGCCACCGCCGAAGGGCTCATCCAGGAACGCCTGGGGGAGCCCTGGCTCATCGCCCTCATGCTCGCGGCGTTCGGGGTCGTGCTCTGGTGGATCGACCGTCGGGCGTCGAGCGACCGAGGGTTCGAGTCGATCACGCCGGCGACCGGCCTGTTCCTCGGGATCGCGCAGGCGCTCGCCCTCCAGCCGGGCATCTCGCGCTCAGGCATCACGATGACCGCGGCGCGCGCGATCGGGATGGAGCGCGAGGCATCCGCCCGCTTCTCCTTCCTCCTGTCGCTCCCGATCATCGCGGGCGCCGGGGTCTTCAAGGCCCTCGATCTCGTCGACACCGGCCTGCAGGGCTACGGCGGGCAGTTCCTGTGGGGGTTCGTGGCCTCCGCGGTGAGCGGGTTCCTCGTCATCTGGGGTCTGCTCGCCTACCTGCGCCGCTACGGGTTCGCGGTCTTCTTGGGCTACCGGCTCGCCGTCGCCGCCCTCGCGCTCGGCGTGATCGCGACGGGAGCGCGCTCCGCCACGATCTGATCACCCGTCGGGGCGCGAACGACCCGCGCGCTACCGGCCGGCGAGCGTCATCTCGCCGATGAGCACCGAGGGCGTCCCGACGTTCGACAGGAACCGCAGGTCGCTCCCGACCCCCGTCACGCCGAGGAGCATCTCGGGGATCGTCGAGGCGATCGTCATCTCGCGCAGGGGCTCGCCGAGCGCGCCCCCCGTGATCCGCAGCCCCGTCGCGCCGACGCTGAACTCCCCGCTCACCGGGTTCACCCCCGAGTGGACGCCGGAGACCTCCTGGATGAGCACGCCGCCCTCCGCGCGAGCGAGCAGCTCGTCCAGGGACAGGGGCCCGGCGTCGAGGTAGAGGTTCGTGGCGCCGACCGACGGGGGGCTTCGGAACCCGCGCCGCGCGTTGCCCGTCGAGCGCTGATCACCGCCGGTCCGACGCGCCGTGTAGGTGTCGTGGAGGAACCCGGCGAGCACGCCGGCCGCCACGAGCTCGGTGCGGGCGGTGGGCACGCCCTCGTCGTCGACCGGGCAGGCCCCCGGACCCGCCAGGATCCGCCCGTCGTCGACGATCGTCACGAGCTCCGATCCGAGGCGATCCCCCAGACGGCCGGCGAACGGCGAGCGCCCCTTGAGGACCTCCTCGGCGGACAGGACCGACGCGAGGACCCCGAGGAACGCGGTGGCCGCGTAGCGGTCGAGGACGACAGGCACCCGAGCGGTCGCCGGCTTGGTGGCGCCGAGCACGCGGACGCCGCGCTCGACCGCCTCGTCGGCGACCGGGTGCGGATCGACCTCGTCCCAGCCCCGGCCGATCGCGAACGAGAAGCCCGTCTGCGTCTCCTCGCCGTCGCTCGCCAGCGCGACGACGACGCACCACGCGTCGGTGCGCTCGTACCCGACGTCGACCCCGCTGGTCGAGGCGACGTGCATCGCCGAGACCGCGTCGCCGACCTGGACGAGGTCGACGCGCGTCACCCGCGGATCGCGGGAGGTGGCGTACGCCTCGAGATCCAGGGCTCGGGCGACCGTCTCGTCGGTCCCCGCCCGGGCGCTCGCCGGCCGGTGCAGCTGCGGCAGCGGCTCCGCGGGCTCGGGCTCGGGCAGGCCGTTGGCCGGGTCGGGCTCGGCGAGCTCCGCGTTCTCCCGCGCCCGCCGGACCGCCGCACGCACCTCCTCGAGGCTCGGGTCGGCCACCCACGCGTAGCCGAGCCGCGCGTCGCGGATCACGCGGACACCGACCCCGCGCGACTCGGCGACCGTGATCCCCTCGACCTCCCCGCGGAGGGCGCTCACCTCGGTGCGCCGACCCTCCTCGGCGTAGGCCTCGACCGCCTCGTCCCCTCGCGCTTCATCGAGCGCAGCGCGGGCGAGCACGTCGAGGGAGGGGCGATCGCGCTCAGCCACCGGTCCCCCCCACGGTGATCCGGGCGATCCGCAGCGTCGGCGAGCCGCTGCCGACGGGGGCGGCCTGGCCGTCCTTGCCGCAGACCCCCTCCCAGGTGTCGAAGTCGTCGGCGACCGCGTCGATCGCCTGCATCACGTCGATCGCGCGCCCGATGAGGTTCGCGCCGCGCACGGGGGAGGTGATCTTGCCGCCCTCGATCAAGAACCCGAGGGAAACGCCGAACACGAAGTCGCCGCTCGCCGGATTGACCTGGCCGCCGCCGAGGTTCACGACGTAGACGCCCCGCTCGGTCGAGCCGATCACGTCGTCGGGGCGTGCCGAGCCGTTCAGGATGTTCGTGTTCGTCATCCGCGGGATCGGCGGCGAGGCGTAGCTCTCGCGCCGACCGTTCCCCGTCGAGGCGACGCCGGCCTTCTCGGCCCGGATCCGGTCGTAGAGGAACCCCTGGAGCTCGCCGTCGGCGAACAGGACGGTCCGCTGGGCGGGCTCGCCCTCGTCGTCGAAGTCGAACGACCCCCAGCCGTTGGGCACGGTGGCGTCGTCCACCCCGGTCACGAGCTCGCTCGCGCACCGCTGCCCGAGGCGCCCCACGTACACCGAGGCCTCCTTGTCGATGGCGTCGGCCTCGAGGGGATGGCCTACGGCCTCGTGGAACAAGACCCCGCCGGCGCCCGGCCCGAGCACGACGGTCATCTCGCCTGCGGGCGCCGGCACCGCGTCGAGCATCGTCACCGCGCGCTCGGCCGCCGTCTCGGCGATGCGACGCGGCGGGTGCCGATCGAGGAACTCGAGGCCGGCGCAGGCCGCCGGACCGTAGTGTCCGGTCTGCACGACGTCGCCGCGACGGGCGACGACCTGGGCGACGAGCCGGATCCGAGGACGCTCCTCTTCGACCCAGCGGCCGTCGCTGGCCGCGATCAGACGCCGCTGCACGGAATCGCCGTAGACGCCGACGACCTGGGTGACCTCGGGACTCGTCGATCGGGCGGCGTCGTCGACCTCGCGCAGCCAGCCCACCTTCGTCGCGGACGCAACCGCGTCGGCGGGCCGCTCGACCCGGTTTGTCCCGGGTCCCTGTCGCCGGGTGAGGTCAACGACCCTGCCCGGCGCCTCGCCCCGCACCGCCGCCGAGGCGGCCTCGGCCGCCTCCACGAGCGACGCACGGTCGAGCCGGTTCGAGTAGGCGTAGCCGTAGGACGCTCCGATCACGACGCGCACGCCGGCGCCGCGGTCGATGCCGGTCGTCAGTTCCTCGACGCGCCCGTCGTCGAGACGGATCGCGGTGCTCGTCCGCTCCTCGACGAACAGCTCGGCGAACGATCCGCCGCGCCGGCGCGCGGCCACGAGCACCTCGCGCACCAGGTCGGGATCGAGCATCGCCGGATGCTACCAACGGCCACGTCGACGCAGCGTTGCCACGAGCGGCGCCGGCGTCGACGGGTGGTAGCGTCGGCGCGTGCCGTCGAGGGCGGTCCTCGACGCGCGCACGGGGGATGCGACGGGCCGTGGCGATCGTGGTGGCGCTCGGGGTCGGGACGTCCGCCGCTTCGTGCGAGGAGCTCCGGCGGGGGCTCGAGGGTTCGCCCGCGCCGACGGTGGCGCCGGCCGTCCGAACGGTCGAGCCCGACCGCGGCCGGGCGATCCTGTCGTTGGGCGGCGACGTGCGCGGGCGGGTCACGTTCGTCGCGCTCCTTCCGCCCGCGCGCTACACGCCCCCGAGCGGACCGGCCGTCCTCGGATGGCGCAGCGAGCGCTTCGAGGTCCTCACGATCGAGGGGCTGGTGGCTGCGGGATCCCAGCGAACCTCGGCGACGCTGCGGGTGCAGCTCCTGCTGGACCTCGGCGACCGGCTCGTCGCGCTCGTCGACGAGGAGGGGCGCTGTGCCATCCGCGTCGGCCGGGCGGACGACCGCGCGATCGCGGGCACCATGCGTTGCCGCCGCCTCGTCGCCGAGGACGGGACGGCGGTGCGGATGCGCGGCTCCTTCGAGGCCGACGTTGGCTGAACGCCCGACCGATCGTGCGGCGCTCGCCGGCCTGGCCGCGGCCCTGGTCGCCCTGTACCTCGCGCCGTTCCTGACGACGGGCTTCCCCGTGCCCGTGGGTCCCGACGTGCCCGTGTACCTGTGGTGGATGCGGGTGGCCGGCGCCGAGGGCCTGTCGGCGGTCGGGTCGCGCCCCGGCGTCCCGGCCGCGCTCGCGACCCTCGGGGGGTTGCTCGGAACCGGTCCGCTCACGACGATCGGGGGGCTGCAGTACGCGCTCGGGCCGATCGTCGGGCTGGCCGGGGCGGCGCTCCTAGCCCCGCACGCGCCGAGGCGCGGGTGGTGGGTCGGGGGGGCCCTGTGCGGCCTGTGGGCGGTCCACCTGGGCGGCGGGTACCTCGCGAACCTCGCGCTCACCGCGTGCTTCCTCGCGGCGGCGGCGCTGCTCACCTCGGGCCGCGCCCGCGTCGTCGTCGCCGCCGCGATCCTGGGCGCCGGTGCCCTGGCGCACCCGCAGTTCTTCGCGCTCGCCGCGGTGATCCTGCTCACCGCGGCCGTCTGGTCGCACGGGCGTGCCGCGGCGCCGGCGGATCGGCGCCGCGCGCGAGCGCTCGTCGCCGCGACCGCCGGCGCCGCGGCCGTGCTCGCGATCGGCCTGGTCGCGCTGCTCGCCGGCGGTCCGCCGATCGCGGGGGACACCTCGAAGGACGCCTTCCTGCGGCGCGCGGGACGCTGGGACGCGCTGCGCGTCACCTACCTGCGGCGGCTGGGGGACAACGTCTGGCGCTACGGGGCCTGGGGCGCGCTCCCGCTGGCCGCCCTCGGTGCGCTCGGCCGGGGGAGCCGTGGCTCGCAGGCCGACGGGTCGCGCGAGCGCGGGCGTGGGTCCGGACTCGATGGGCCGATGCGCCCCGACCCACTGGCCCGGCTGCTCATCGGCTGGGCGGCGATCACCGCGGCGGGCCTGGGGATCGGAGCGCTCACCGGCTGGTTCCCCCCCGACCGGCTCCTCACCTTCGCGTTCTGCATCCCCTTGCTCGCGGGCCTGGGGGTCGCGCGCCTCCTCGCGCCCGCTCGCCCTCGGCGGCTGCTCGCCGCCGCGCTCGTCCTCGGGATGGCGGCCCCCTCGGTGGTCTCGTGGTGGACCGAGCGCGGGTTCCTCGGACCCGAGGAGCTCGAGGCGACCGCCCTGGCGGCGCGGATCGCAGCGCACGCCGATCCCGGGACACCCCTCGTCTACGTCGTGGACGGACCGGGGGACAACCTGTTCGAGGCATCCCACGCCCTCAACACCGCGCGCGGGACCGTGCCGGTCGACCGCGTCCGCGACGTGCGCGTCTACGTCGGCGAGCCGGGCGGGGCGATCGAGCGGCGGCCCACGGTGCGCGGCACCGACCTGTTCGACCTCGCCTCGGCGATGTCGGTCGAGGAACTGCCGCGAGGCCGCGACGGCATCGTGTTCGTCGTCGCCGACTTCGTGCGCACCGACGACCGGTTCGCCGACCCGCGCCTCGTGCGGTGGTCAGCGCTGCTGGCGAGCACCGCGCCCCGAACCAGCGCGCCGCCGTCGGCGCTTCCCGACGAGGTCCGGCCCTCCTCGCCGGCGGCGATCGCCGCAGCGGCGCTCGTCGTGGCCGCGCTGCTCGGCGGGATCGGTCTCGGCTGGTCGCGCCTCCTCGGACTCGATCGGCTGAGGGCCCTCGCGCTCGCCCCGGCGATCGGCCTGGCCGCCTTGGTGCTCGCCGCCGTCGGCGTCGACCGCCTCGGCCTCCTCCTCGGCTCACGGCCCGGCGCCCTCGTCGCCTCGGCCCTCGCCGCCGGGAGCGGGTACGCGCTGCGCAGGCTCCGGGGCCGCGCGCTCGGCCGTCCGGCCGGGTCCGAGGGGCAGGCCGAGCGCGAGCCGTCGCCGAAGGTCGACGAGGGCTCGCAGGGCCAGCACGAGCAGCGCGGGCGTGACGATCCACTCCCCCACGACGAGGTTCAGGTCGAACCCGCCGGGAAAGCGCAGGGGTTCGGCGGACCACAGCGTGACGGCGAGCAGACAGCTCGCGGCCAACAGCGCCCGCCGCGGCCGCTCGGGCATCAGCCAGGCGAGCGGCAGGGCCCACGCGACGTACCAGGGCAGGAGCACGGGGCCGAGGAGCGCGAGCGAGACGAGGAGCCACCCCCAGGCGGCGCCGAGCTCGGCGGCTGAGCACCCGAGACCCGCGGCGCGACGCCGGTAGACCTCCGCCGCGGTCCAGCCCACGGCGACGACGAGGACCACGCCGAACCCGAGGCGCACGACCCACCCGAGCGTGCCGAGGCTCACGACGTTGAGCACGCGGCCGAGGACGGCGGCCGGGGCCAGCCAGCCCTCGTGGGTCGCGAGCTCGAGCATCCCCAGCGTCGGGTCGCGCCACGACAGGTACGGCGCGGCGAAGACGAGCGCGACCCCCGCGACGAGGCCGAGCTCGACGAGCAGGGCGCGGCGACGCTCGCTCGGCGGACGGTCCCCCACCGACCACCCCACGAGCAGCAGGAGCGGCAACGCGCCGGTGGCCTTGACGAGGGCCCCCAGCGTGAGGACGAGGAGGGCAAGCACGACGCGCCCCGACGCCACGAACCACAGACCGAGCGCGATCCCGAGCGCGACGACCACGTCGTTGTGTCCGCCGGCCACCGTGTGGAACAGCACGACGGGGTTCGCTCCGAACGCCGCGAGCGCAACGCCGACGGCGTCCGGGCGCAGGCGCCGCGCGGCGGCGGCGATCGCGGCACACGTGGCAAGGCTCGCGACGATCGCGATCGTCGGGTAGACGGCGACGTGGTCGGCCGGTGAGGGGAACCGCTCGGCCAGCCACGCCGACGCCGCGGTCCACGCCGGCCCGTAGACGGCCGGCGTGTCCACCCACTTCGGGCCCACCACGCGCCACAGCGGGTCGTCGGCGTGGTCCAGGGGGGTTTGGAGGTAGGGGTTCGCGCCGTAGCGCGCTTCGATGCGCCCGTAGTAGGCGTAGGAGTAGGCGTCGCGGGAGAACACGAGCGGCACCCCAAGCAACAGCAGCAGGTGCGCCGCGGCGACGAACAGCGCCACCGCGCCGACGCCGACCCGCCCGGCGGCCGACGCGCGCAGCAGCCAGAGGAAGCCGGCGACGGCCGACCCGGCCACGAGCACGCCGATCGCGAGCGAGGCGTTGCCCCCAACCCGATCGAGTCCGAGCCCGACCGCGAGGGTCGGAAGCACGCCGGCCGGCTCGCGCAGCTGGATCGGCTGGTAGGGCGATCCCGGGATCGCCGCGACGAGCGCCATCGCGACGAGCCCGAGCCCCGCGGCGGCGAGGACCGCCCAGGCGGGAGCGGCATCGGCGAGCGCGACGAGGCGCCCTGCGAAGCGCCCCGGTCGGGCCGAGGTCGAGGAGGCCGCGGCGTGCACGACCGCGACGCTAGCAGCAGCGTCTCAGGCGGGGGGCTCCGCGAGCTCCTCGAGGTCGGCCGCGACCCCGGTGCGCGCCGAGCGCACGATCACCCCCCCGGTGGCCGCGAGCACAACGGCGATCCCGACCGCGGCCAGCGGCTCGAGGCGCTCTCCCAGGAACCACCAGGCCCAGACGGTGGCGAAGACCGGGTGGCACTGGGTCACGAGGGCGGCGAGCCACGACGCGACGTGCTCGTGCGACCACGCGACGAGGGTGTGGCCGACCACCCCGGGGACGAGCGCGACGAGCGCGACGGCGAGCAGCGAACCTCGGTCGGGCACGAGCGGGCCACCGCCTGCGAGCAGCGCGATCGGGGTCACCACGACCGCAGCGGCGAGCATCACCGAGGTCATGTACTCGATCGCCGGAACCGAGCGCCGGGCCCGTCGCGACCAGAACCAGTAGACCGTCCAGGTGCCGATCCCCGCGAGCGCGGCCAGGTCTCCGGCGAGGCTCCAAGACGCCGACGCGGACTGGCCCAGCGCCACGAGGACGACCCCGCCGAACGACGCGACCGCGAGGGCCACCTCGACCCGCCCGATCCGTTCCCCGAGGAGCCGGGTCGACGCCAGCGCGATGACGACCGGCGACAGCGCGCCGATGATCGTGGCGTCGGCGACGCTCGTCAGCGTGAACGCGAGGAACGCGAGCGACACGTCGAGGCCGAACACGATCCCGCCGGGGCCCGAGCGCCGGAGGGTCGACCACGTGAGCCGGCGCCCGGTGACCGCCAGGATCAGCGCGTAGATCCCGACGCCGGCCCACAGGCGGAACATGGCGAAGCGAAGGCCCGTGAGCTCGCTCGACTTGACGAGGACGGGCGCGGCGCTCCACGCCAGGGTGGCCACGAGGACCGCCACCACCCCGCGACCCCCGATCCGCTCCACCGCGCCGGATGGTCGCAGATGCCCCACGCCCGCGACACGCTAGGCTGGCCGGCGATGCGGGAGCACGCGGGTCTGTCGCTCACGATCGCCGGGATCATCGCGCTCGGCGCGACGCTCGTCGGAGCGCTCGTCGTCGTCCTCATCTGGACCGCCCTCACGGTGTACGCGGTCGTCCGATGGGCGGGAACGCCCGACGACCCCAGCCCCACGACCGTGCTCCTCGTGATCGTCGGGGTCGTCACGGCCCTCGCGCTCGCCCTCGGGCTCGCGGTCGCCGCCCTCGGGCGCTCGCTCGCGGCGCCCCGGAGCCGCCGCCCGGACCCCTGAGGGCTCCGCGGCGGCACGCGCCCACCATCGCCCGTTGCTTCGCCCCACCTCGATCGGGATCCCGAAGCACGCCGACAGCGTCTCGGAGACCAGAACCCCTGCCACCGGGCCGGCGTCGAGGACGCGCCCGTCGCGCACGAGGGCGGCGTGCGTGACCACGCGGGGGATCTCCTCGACGTGGTGCACGGCGAGCACGGTCGCGCTGCGGTGGCTCGCGGCGGACTCGACCGCGCGGATGAGCAGCTCACGGGCGGGCAGGTCGAGCCCGGCGGCCGGCTCGTCGAGCAGGAGGAGCTCGGGGTCGGCGACGAGCGCCCGCGCGATCAGGACCCGCTGCCGCTCGCCCGACGAGCAGTCGCTGAACGGCCGGCGGGCCAGCTCGGCGCAGCCGACGAGCTCGAGCAGCGCCCGGGCGCGGCGCCGATCCGCCGGCGTCGGCTCCTGGAGCCAGGGCTCCAGCGCCCCGGTCGCCCCCGTCACGACGAGCTCCTCCACCAGGATCGAGGGACGGATCCGGTCGGCGAGCACGTGCGAGACGTGACCGATCCGGCGGCGGAGGCGACGGACGTCGACCCGACCGAGGCGTTCGCCGAGTACCCACACCTCGCCTCGGGACGGCTGACGCCGCGCGCCGGCGAGCTCGAGCAGCGTGGTCTTGCCGCCGCCGTTCGGCCCGAGCACGACCCAGTGCTCCCCGCGCCCGACGACGAGGTCCACCGGCCCGAGGATCCGGCGGCCGCCGATCGTCACCTCGGCGCCACGAAGGGCGAGGGCCTCCACGCCGGGGGACGCTATCAGCGGGACCCGGCGCCGTGTGTGTGGAAATCCCGTGACGGTCGTCCGTGCACCCGCCGGTTCCCGTTCCCCCGCAAGACGCCCAGCCGGTACGCTCCCCTCGGCATGCGCACCCAGGCATCCCGAGCTGCGGACCTCGACCCGAGCACCCGACGGATCCTGTGGGCGTCGGGGGGCGCGATGCTGTTCGTCGCGGTCGTGGCCGCGACCCCGGGCTCTCCGTTCCTCGCGGTCCTGCCCGTGGGCTACGAGCCGAGTGGCCCCCTGCGGTGGGTGTCGAACCTGCTGGGCCTCGACCGGCTGAGCGTCGCGTGGCTCCTCCTCGTCGGGCTCCTGGCGACCGCGGCCGCTGCAGCGGGGTTCGTCCTCGTCCTTCGCGAGGCCTGGCGGGGGCGCCTACCCCTGCGCACGGTCCTGGCCCTCGCCGCCGCCTACCACGCCGCGGTCCTGATGCTCCCGCTGCTGTTCTCGCGCGACGTGTACAGCTACGCCTACTACGGGCGGATCTTCAGCACGTATGGGGACAACCCCTACGTGTTCGTCCCGAACGACTACCCGCTGAACTCCCTGTTCGACCTCACGTGGCCGGGCTGGCGCGCGACGCCCTCGGTCTACGGGCCGCTGTTCACGTGGGTCTCGGCCCTGCTCACGAGCACGGTCAAGAGCATCCCCAGCCTCATCACCGGCTTCCAGGTCCTGGCGGCCGCCGCGAGCCTCGCGACCGCCTGGCTCGTCGCGCGCACGGCGCGGCGCATCCGCCCCGAGCGGGCGGTGTTCGCCGCCGCCATCGTCGGGCTCAACCCCATCGTGGTGTTCCACGTGGTCGGCGGCGGCCACAACGACAGCCTCGTGGCCCTGTTCGTGGCCCTGGCCGTTGCGTCGCTGTTCGCCGGGCGACGGCTCGCGGCCGCGATCGCCCTCGCGCTCGGGATGGCCGTCAAGGCGACGGCCGCGGTGCCCCTCGTCCTGCTCGTCGTCGCGGCCGTCGCGGCCGCGCCGCCGGGGCGGCGGCGCCGCGAGCTCGCGATCTTGGGCGGCGCCGTCGCCGGGCTGTGGCTCTTGCTCGCGTGGCCGTTCCTGCAGGGCACGAACCCGACGCTCGGCCTGCTCGACGTCGCCGGCAACGATTCGTGGATGGCCCCGGGCCAGCTCGTCCTGCACCTGGCCTCCGCGCTGGGACGCCTCCTGAACGGGCCGGCCGGCGCTGAGGTCGGCGCGCTCATCGCTCGGGTCGGCCTGTACGGCATGTCCGCCGCCTGCGTCGGCCTGATCGCCCGCGAGATCTGGCGACGACCCGAGGCGCGCACCCCCGCGGCGCTCGCTGCGGCGTGGGGCTGGGCGCTGCTCGTGGTGATCCTGCCCTCCCCGGTGCTGTTCACCTGGTACCTCGTGTGGGCGTTCCCGCTCGCCTGGCTCCTGCCGAAGGCGCCTCGCCGCGGCCTCGTGCTGCTGTCGACGTTCTTCATCGTCACCCACCTCGTCACCGAGTCCGCGCGCCTGCCGGAGTTCATGCAGCAGTTGCGGTTCCCCTTCGGGCACCCGATCGCGATCGCCGTGCTCGTGTGGATCGGACGCGATTTCTGGCTGCGCGTGCGTTCCGGGACGCTCCTGCACGTCGAGACGCCGGGGCGCGCCTTCGCCGACGTGCTCGAGGCCCCGGCGGCGCCGCGCGCCCTCAGGCCCGTGCCGAGCCTCGGACCCGAGCTCGTCCCGTCCGCGGCGGTGAGCGAGCCCGCGGTGCGCAGGGGCGCCGGCGGCCGTCCCCGCACGACCCTCGAGCGGATCGCGGCCAGCCACACGATGCGCCGCCTCATGTGACCTGAGGTCACAGCACGCCCGTCGTCACCCGTTCCCCGGCGGGAGGTGCCTCCGTATCATCGGGCCATCGCGTCGCGCGCCCAGACCTGACCGGCAGTCATCTCTAGGAGGCGTCCCCGGGTGGCCCACGACCTCGAGATCTTGCAGCAGGCCCTGATCGCCGCCGACCCCGGCGAGGCGCTGGCGGCGACCGAGCGGCTGCTCGCGGCTGGGGTCGCTCCCACGACGATCCTCGAGGAGGGGATGGCCGCCGCGATGTTCGAGCTCGGCGAGCGCTGGAAGCGCGGCGAGGCGTTCCTGCCCGAGGTGGTTGCCAGCGCCGAGGTGTTCAAACGCTGCAACGAGCTCGTCGAACCGGCGCTGCTCGCCACCCGCGACCCCGACGCCGAAGCCAACGCCCTGGTGGTCCTCGCGACCGTGAAGGGGGACCTGCACGACCTCGGCAAGAACATGGTGGCCGCGATGCTGCGCACGAGCGGGTTCGACGTCCTTGACCTCGGAAAGGACGTGAGCGCCGACCGCATCGTGGAGGTGGTTCGCGAGCAGGCCCCCCAGATCGTCGGCCTGTCGGCCCTGCTCACGACGACCGTGCCGTACCAGGAGACCGTGATCCGCCGCCTGGAGGACGCGGGGCTGCGCGATGCCGTGAAGGTGATGGTCGGCGGCGCTCCGGTCACCCCGGAGTGGGCCGAGCGGATCGGCGCCGACGGCTACGCGAACAACGCCCCCGAGGCCGTCGAGATCGCCCGGAAGCTCGTCGGAGCCCCCCAGTGAGCCTTCCCCGCACCCGCCTCGAGGGCCCCGGCGGCGAGGTCGTGATCGCCGACGACGAGCCCTTCGTGCTCATCGGCGAGCGGATCAACCCGACCGGACGCCGCCGGCTGACCGAGGAGCTGATCGCGGGCGACATGACGACGGTCCGAGACGACGCGCGCCGCCAGGTCGAGGCCGGGGCACGGGTCCTCGACCTCAACGCCGGCATCCCCGGGTTCGACGAGCCGGCGATGCTGGCCGCGGTCGTCCGGGCCGTGCGCGAGGTCGTCGACGTGCCGCTGTGCATCGATTCGTCGACGCCCGAGGCCCTCGAAGCCGCGGTGCCGCTGGCCGAGGGCAAGGTGTTGATCAACTCGGTCACGGCCGAGGAGCGCTCGCTCGAACGCCTCCTGCCGCTCGTCGCTCGCTTCGGCGCGGCGGTGATCGGGATGGCCAACGATGAGCAGGGGATCTCCATGGACCCCGAGCGACGCCTCGCCGCCGCCCGCCGGATCGTGGAGGCGGCGGCCGACCACGGCATCGACCGCGCGGACGTCATCATCGACCCGCTCACGATGCCGGTCGGCGCCGCGTCCGACGCGGCCACGTCCCTTCTCGCCACCGTCCGCCTCGTCCGGGAGGAGCTGGGCGTGAACGTCTCCTGCGGCGCGTCGAACGTTTCGTTCGGGATGCCGGCACGCCCCGAGATCGACGCCGCCTTCCTCGCGATCGCGATCGCCGCTGGGATGAACGCAGCGATCGCGAACCCGCTGCACCGGGAGGTGCGGAAGGCCGTCCTGGCGACCGACGTGCTGCTCGGCCGCGACCCCGCGGGCGCCCGCTGGATCGCCGACCACCGTGCGGAGGCGGCCGCCCGGGGCGGGTGATCGGATCGTGCGCAGGCACCGGGTCACCTACCTGCCCTCCGGAACGGTCGCGACCGTGCCCGCGGGAACCTCGGTCTTCGACGCCGCGCACTGGGCCGGCCTGCCGATCGAGTCCACGTGCGGAGGCCGAGGGACGTGCGGGACCTGCCGCGTTCGGGTCCTCGAAGGGGCGTCCGAGCCCACCCCGGCCGACCACCGCCACCTCGCCGACGGGCTGGCCGCCGGCTGGCGTCTGGCCTGCCGGTGCGTCGTCGCGTCCGACCTGGTCGTCGAGGTGCCGCGGCTCCAGCGCACGCCGCGCGCCGCCACGATGGGGGTCGGCCGCGTCGTGCTTCTCGAGCCCAACGTGCGGGCCCACCGGCTCGACCTCGCGCCCCCGTCCCTGGACGACCCGCGCAGCCACCTCGCCCGCGTACGCGACGCGCTGGCCGCCGGCCCCGGACTCGAGGTCACGGTCGAGCCGACCGTGCTCGCCGAGCTCGAGGTGGCGATCGGCGAGCGCGCCGGGGCCGTGACGACCGTCGTCGTCGGGGACCGGCTCGTTCGCGTGGTGCCGGAGGGCGAGCGGGCGCGGACCTTCGGTGTGGCGATCGACCTGGGCACCACGACGGTCGTCGCGACGCTCGTGGATCTGGCCACCGGTGTCGTCGCGGCCGTGGCCACCGAGATCAACCACCAGGCGGTCCACGGCGCCGACGTGATCGCACGGATGGGCTACGCGATGGCCGAGGCCGACGGCCTGGACCGGCTGCGCTCCGAGGCGCTCGAGACGATCGACCTCGTGATCGCCCGGGTGCTCGCCGAGGCCGACGTGCGGCCCGACGAGGTCTACGAGGCGATCGTCGTCGGCAACGCCGCCATGCTCCACCTGCTCGTTGGAGCTCACCCGCGTTCGATCGCGGTCGCGCCGTTCGTCGCGTCGTTCCTCGAGCCTCAGGACCTCGCCGCCCGCGACCTCGGCGTGCGGATCCACCCGGCGGGGCGCGTCGTCCTCCTGCCCTCGCTCGGGGCCTACGTCGGGGCCGACATCGTCGCCGACGTCCTGGCCACCGGCCTGGCGCGGGGTCCCGAGCGCACGCTCCTCGTCGACGTCGGCACGAACGGCGAGATCGTGTGCGGCAACGTCGAGCGCGCCGCCGCGACGGCCGCGCCGGCGGGCCCCGCGTTCGAGGGAGGTCAGATCCTGCACGGGATGCGGGCCACCGAAGGGGCCATCGAGGGCGTCGATCTCACCGGTGGCCGCGTGACCCTCCAGGTGATCGGCGACGTCCGGCCGACCGGGATCTGCGGTTCGGGGCTGATCGACGCCGTGGCGCAGCTTCGCCTCGTCGGTCTCCTCGACGAGCGCGGGGGCCTGCTGAGCCGCGAGGAGGCGCTCGCGACACGGCATCCGCTCGCCGATCACCTCGTCGAGGCCCGGGGGGTTCGGGCGTTCGAGCTCGCCCCCGGCGTGGTCCTGACCCAGCTCGACATCCGGGAGCTCCAGTCGGCGAAGGGCGCGATCGCGACGGGGATCGAGGTCGTGCTCGACGTGCTGGGGCTCGGACCCCACGAGCTCGACCGCATCCTGCTCGCGGGCTCGTTCGGCACGTACATCCACCCCGAGAGCGCCCGGATCATCGGGCTGGTTCCCCCGGTGCCGGTCCAGCGCATCTCGGCGGTCGGCAACGCGGCGAGCGAGGGTGCGAAGATGGCCCTGCTGTCGTTCCGGGAGCGGGAGGTCGCATCCCAGCTCCCCGCGAGGATCGGATACGTGGAGCTCTCGGGTCGCACCGACTTCAACGAGCGGTTCCTGCGGAACCTCGCGTTCCCACGGCTCCCCCTCGCCCAGGCGCCCGCGGCGGAGGTGGCCTCGTGACGCGCACGGGCGCCCGAACGGCCCTGATCGCCTGCGGCGCGGTGGCCCGAGACGTCGCCGCCCTCGTGGAGGCACGCGGCTGGTCGGCGGACGTGCACGGGATCTCCAGCGACCTGCACATGACCCCGCTGGACATCGCGCCGGCCGTCGAGGAGAAGATCCGGCGGCTGCTCCCCGACTACGAGCGGGTGATCGTCGTCTACGGGGACTGCGGAACGGGCGGGCGGCTCGACGAGGTCCTCGCTCGCTACCCGGCGGTTCGACCTGCCGGCGCGCACTGCTTCCAGTGGTACGCAGGCGAGCTGTTCGAGCGGTTCCGCGACGAGATCGGGATCTACTTCCTCACCGACTGGCTCGTCGACAACTGGGAGCGAGCGGTGATCAAGGGACTCGGGCTCGACCGGTTCCCCTGGCTCAAGGACACCTACTTCCAACACCTCGAGCGGATCCTGTACGTCCGCCAGCATCCCGACGAGCTCCGAGAGGTCAAGGCCCGCGAGATCGCGGCGTGGATCGGCCGGCCGCTCGAGGTCCACGACCTCGGGATCCGTCCGCTCGAAGCCCTCATCGCCCCGCTGCTCGAGGAGGCCGACGGTGTTCGACCGTGACCGCCCGCTGCGAGTGCTCTCGCCCGAGCAGGAGGAGCTCGTGCACGAGCAGGCGATGCGCATCCTCGAGGAGATCGGAACCGACGTGCTGCACGAGCGGGCACGGGCGCTGCTCGCCGAGGCGGGATGCCGTGTCGACGGCGTGCGGGTGCGCTGGGACCGAGGCTTCGTGATGGAGCGGATCCAGAGCGCTCCATCCTCGTTCACGCTGCGCGCGCGCAACCCCGACCGGTCGGTCACGGTCGGTGGGCCCGGCGGCGACACCGTCCTGATGAACGTCGGGGGGCCGCCGTTCGCGAGCGACCTGGACGCCGGGCGTCGCGGCGGCACGCTCGCCGACCACGACCTCCTCGTGAAGCTGACCCACGCGGCGCCGGTCCTCAACTGCGTGCAGACCGGCGCGGTGGAGGCGACCGACCTGCCGATCGCTTGGCGGCACCTCGAGATGGAGTACTCGACGGTCCGCTGGTCCGACGAGCCCTACACGACCTACGGCACGAGCGGGCCGCGCGCGCGCGACGGGATCCGGATCGCCGAGATCGTGTTCGGCGGTTCGCTCGGTCCCGACCCCGTCCTCATGGGCATCGTGAACCCGAACAGCCCGCTCGTCTGGGACGCTCGGATGACCGACGCCCTGCTCGTGTGGGCCGAGGCCGCCCAGGCGATCGTCGTCACGCCGTTCCTGCTGGCCGGCGCGACCGCCCCGGTGTCGCTCGCCGGCGGCCTCGCCCAACAGGTCGCGGAGTGCCTGTCGGGGGTGGCGCTCGCCCAGCTCGTACGGCCCGGCGTCCCGTGCCTGTACGGGTCGTTCTTCACCGTCACCGACATGCGGACCGGGTCACCCGCCTTCGGCACGCCGGAGGGGGTACTCGCCGTGCTCGCCGGCGCACAGCTCGCCCGCCGCTACCGACTGCCGTACCGCGGTGGCGGCGGGCTCGCGTCGGCCAACGCGGTCGACGCCCAGGCCGCCGCCGAGACGGCCATGATGCTGTGGGCGACGTTCCTCGCCGGGACCGACGTGGTGCTGCACGCGGCGGGATGGCTCGAAGGAGGACTCACCGCATCGCTCGAGAAGTTCGCCCTGGACGTCGAGCTGCTCGACGGGTTCGTTCGCCAGCGTGCGGGGATCTCGTTCTCCGAGGAGGAGCTCGCGTTCGACGCGATCGCCGAGACGGGGCCCGGTGGGCTCTGGCTCGCCTCGCCGCACACCCGCGCGCACTTCAAGGAGTGGCTCACGATGTCTCCCCTGTTCGGGACCGCCGACTTCGCGAGCTGGGAGGCGATGGGCCGCCCCAGCGCGGAGCAGGCGGCCAACGCCCGCTGGAAGGAGCTGCTCGCCAGCTACGAGGACCCCGGGATCGACCCCGCGATCGACGAGGAGCTGCGTGCCTTCATCGAGCAGCGCAAGCTCGACCCGCCTGATCCGGCCGAGGAGGCTTGAGGGCGACGGAGGATCCCGGTCCCACGCTCAAGGATCCGACCTTCGGGTGCCGATGCCTCCTCACGTGGGGATCTCGCGCGGTCGTCTGTCGGGGGCCATCGCCATCGCGGTCGTGGTCCTGACCGCGTCGGCCGCCCTGGGCGCGGTCGGCGCGCTGACCGAGACGGAGCCGCCGGCACCGCCCCCCACCTGCGCACCGACCGACGAACCGGTGGTCGGCGAGGAGCCCGTGGGCGAGGAGCCCGTGGGCGAGGAGCCCGTGGGCGAGGAGCCCGTGGGCGAGGAGTGCGAGGAGCCGACGGCCGACGACGAGGCGCCCCAGCCGATCGAGCAGGACGAGGACGAGCAGGAGGGGCCGCGCGAGCCGAGCTCCGACGAAGACCCGGACGCCGACCGCCGGGCGGCCTGCGAGGAGGTGGCGGGCGTCGGTGCCGCCTCCGAACGATCCGAGGACGATCGCGTCCGCGGCCTCGCCAACGCGATCGAGCACGTGCTCGCGAACTGCACGGCGAACCCGAGGGCGCCGGGGCTGCTGACGGCCTTGGAGCGGTTGCGCGCCAACCAGGAGCGCCACGAGGTTCGCGGGGCCGAGCATCCGCAGCACGGAGCGGAACACCCCGGCAAGGGGTGGGGCCCCGGCGGGCCGCACGAGGACCGGTCGGGGCCGAAGGGCTCGAGCGCAAGCCGTTCGGGTCCGCCCTCGAGGCCGGGACGGTAGCGACCGCCCCGGCCGGACCCCGCTACGCTGGGGGGGTGCCCAGGACGCGGCTCCGCCGGCGGATCCGGCGCGCCGCCCACGCCCGGGCCGGGGGTGACCGGCGATCGTGCATCGACTCCTCCTCGACATGTCGAGCTGCGCAGATGTACCCAGCTCACGGGAGGCCAGACAATGCTCGGCTCACGAAGGCCAGAACCGATGCTCGATCCGAAAACGCCTGAGTAGTCGAACGATGGCCCGGCCGCCCCACCAGTCAGGCTCTGGTCGTGCGGGCCGAGTCCGTCAACGTGGTGTAAGTCCACAGCGTCATCCTTGATCTCGTAGCTTGCTGCGACGAGCTCGCCCCTCACCTCCTCAGCCTCGCCCTCGATGACCTCCAGCCTCGCCTTGACGAGTGACTCGGGGCTCATGTAGCGGCGGACGACCTGCCACTCGTCGTCCTGCTCGGCGAGCGCCATCCCGACGAGGCGGATCACGGCGTCGCGGTTCGGGAAGATGCCGACGACGTCGGTGCGGCGACGGATCTCCTTGGTTAGCGTCCCGAGAAGTGGTGGGAATTCGGGGTGGACTTTCGGGGTGGAAATCCCCGTGACGTAGAGGGCCACCGCCATCCTCATCGGCAGCTGATAAGCGTCGAGCCAGATGGGGACGATGGCCACGTCCAGCATGGACATCACGTCGTTCGTCGGCATGCTGCTCGAGCAAGACGACGTCGACGCGCTACGCGAAGGCATCAGGGTGCTCGCCCAGGCGGTGATGGAGACCGAGGTCTCCGCCCAGATCGGGCAGCTCCCTACGAGCGGAGCTCCGAGCGAGTTGCCTACCGCCAACGGGTACCGCACGAGGCGCTGGGACACGCGCGTAGGCACGATCGAGCTTCGGATCCCCAAGGTCTCGGCCGGCGCCTACTTCCCCCCGCTGCTCGAGCCCCGCCGTCGCGCCGAGAAGGCGCTGCACGCGGTGGTGGTCGAGGCCTACGTGAAGGGCATCTCCACCCGCAAGGTCGACGACCTGGTCCGGGCGCTCGGCATCGACGGGATCTCCCGCTCGGAGGTCTCCAGGATCTGCAAGGTGCTGGGTGCTGGGCGAGCAGGTCAGGAGCTTCCTGGGACGCCCGATCGAGTCACCGTGTCCGTACGTGTGGCTGGATGCCACCTTCCACAAGATCCGTGAGGCCGGCCGGGTGATCTCGGTGGCGACCGTCGTGGCGATCGGGGTCACGACGAGCGGGGAACGCACCGTGCTCGGCGCCGCCACCGGCGCCTCGGAGGACCACCAGTTCTGGACCTCCTTCCTGCGGCAGCTGGTCAAGCGAGGGCTAAGGGGCGTGCGCCCGGTGATCTCCGATGCGCACGAGGGTCTGCGCCAGGCGATCGCGAAGGTCCTGCACGAGGCCACCTGGCAACGGTGCCGGGCCACTTCATGCGCAACCTGCCCTCCACGGGGCCCAAGCGGGCCCAAGACACCGTCGCGGCGATCGTGCGCACGATCTTCTCCCAGCCCGATCACGCGGGTGCGATGAGCCAGCTCCACGAGGTGGCCCGGATGCTCGAGGCGAGGTTCCCCCAAGCGGCCGAGCTCCTGGAGGATGCGGCCGAGGACGTGCTCGCGCACCTGCACTTCCCCCGGGGGCACCGCCGCCGGCTCCACTCGACGAACCCGCTCGAGCGTCTGCACAAGGAGATCAAGCGACGCACCAGGGTCGTCGGCATCTTCCCCAGCCGTGACTCGCTGGTGCGCATGGTCGGGACGCTGCTTGCCGAGCAGGACGACGAGTGGCAGGTCGCCGATCGCCGCTACTTCTCGATCGGCTCCATGGGGAAGATCGATGCCCTGGAAGGGGGTGAGGACCCGAAGGAGCTACTCGCTCAGATCGCGTGAAGGGCGAGGATGGCGGTGCTCGATTTCAACCACTTGATGGGACTCGGCCGTCGGGGAACAGCGCTACGACGCGGTGAAGGAAGTGCCTCGACGGAGGAGCGAACGTGACCGAGGTGGCCGAACGCTACGGGGTGACGCGCCAGAGCCTGTACAATTTGCTCGGGTCGCTATCGGAGGAGAGGCGATGTCTCGACGTCATCGGGCAAAGGTCTTGAGGGCCGGCGCCGTCGGACTTGCGCTGGGCATTTTTCAGGTCATGGCCGCGCCTCTCACGCAAGCGGACCCGGCCAACTCATCGGCGTCACACGAGACCACCGCTATCCCTCCGGGAACGTACGACTATGCCCAAGCGACAGAGCTGGGCATCGACACAGGCCCAACTCCAGATGAGACTGGACTGCCCGTGTGCAAGTACGACCCAGACTGGGGTGGGCTTGCACCTGACGAGAGCGTGCCCGCGGAGGCCAGGGACGAGCCGGCGACTTGCGTCGCAGACAGAACCTACGTGACGTACATGATCGGAGCGAGCCCTCCGCACGCGGGCTACCACTGGAACGGCTATCGAACGAACAATGATATCGCTGCCGGAGCCGACGTCACAATCGAGATTCGAGACGCGCAAGTGGATCACCTCGCTCACACGAGCGACGAGGAGGAGTTCGTCGTCAACCGCACTATCACACAGAACACAGCCAACGATGACTGGCTGGAAGTCGGTTACGGCGAACACAGCTGGGAAAGTGCGGACCACCCGCGCGTCTACACGTACGTTACCCGCGGCAGCGCCGACAACATCTGGGCATGGTACGGACGGTACGGCCTGACCAACGGCAACCGCCTCGACGTTCGAACGCGTAACTGCACGATCTCGGGCGACGATCGACAGTGCGCCGAAGTTTGGTGGTCAAACCAGTGGCAGCTCCTGACGGATGACAACAATGCCGACTGCCGGGGTGCAGCCGGTAATCCGCGCTGTTACGCGGAGGAGATGACCGAGATCTACTCGCAGCAGAGTTCTCCGCATCCCGACATCACAGGCTCGTCTGGCAACAATCGGATCGACTGGAAGGACACCATGCTCCGGGTGGATCAAACTGGCGGCGCGGTATGGATCAGCTGGACGAAGCCTTCAACCAAGTCGACCCAGACGGCGTACGACACGTGCCCGATCAACAACTACTATCGCTGGTACGCCCTCAAGGGTTCGTGCTAGTCCGGCGAGCGTTGAGGTGCTGGGGAGCGCGTGGAACTGTTGTGCTGGCTGCGTCCCTTGCCGTTGCTCTCATCGGATGTACAGCTTCAAGCTCCCCTCCAGGATCGAGCGCTTCACCCCCGTCCTCTCAGTCTCTTGCGCCCGACCGAGTTCCCGAACTCACCGGACTTAGCCGCTCCGACGCGTCCAAGCTCCTCGGCGAGCTTGGCGTTACCTACTTCGTGGTTCCTGCGGGCCCGCCTCTCGACGACACCGTGGTCGACCAGAAGCCGCAACCCGGCACTCCGCTCAAGGGACTCAAGAAGGTCGTTATCTTTGCTCGCTGTCAAGCTGCGCCTTGTCCATCCCCCGCGAAGGGAGAGATTCTGTACGACCCGTGTTCCTGCTCGACCCGTTAGGCTTCCGCGTCAGAGTCAGGGTATCGAGCAGAGAAATCCTCGATCGAGCATCGGAGTAGCCTCCGGGCGACCGCGAACTCGCTCATGCGCTCCGTGTGACCCCGCGAGCGGGATAACCTCCAGGACCAGGTGCGAGCTGCTCCCGGAGCGCCTGGAGCAGCGGAAGGCGGTTCACACATCGTCCAGCCAGGTCCACCGTCCGCCCTCTCGGTGCCACAAGGTGCGGTGGCACGCGGCGTCGGGGGCGTGGATTATGCTCCGCGCATCGTGCTGACCCCCTCGCGGCTGAGGGCCGTGACCGGCCTGGACGGAGCCGTCGAGCTCCTTCAGGAACTCGGGTTTCGGGGTTCTCCGCGCAGCATCGACGCCCAAGAGCTTGGCCCGGGGTCGCTCGCCACGAACCGGGTTCTGAAGAGCTCCCCGGGCAGCTCGAGGGGCTCGGCCGTCTTCATCGCGGAGCTCCCGTCGCGGCCCCGGTCGTTGAGGACGCTCGGCAGGTGCCTCCTGCAGAACTTCCACGACCAGCCCCTCGGCGTGCTCGGGATCCGGGGAAAGGGCCAACGGTGGGAGCGGTTCATCGTCGTGCGGCCGTCGTGGATCCGCGGCGTCCTGGGCGCGGTCCGGGTCGCCAAGCTCGAGGTGGACGTGTCCGGCCCCACGCGGCACGACGCCGAGGTGCTCTCCTCCCTCGCATGGGCTGGAGACGATCGCGCAGCCCAGGAACGGATCGACAGAGCCCTCGATGTGGAAGCGGTCACACGCCGCTTCTACCTCCAGCTCGGGGGCCACCACGAGAGCTCGCCGGCGGATCGTGCAGCTGGAGACCGAACTCAAGATCGCCCGCCGAGCGGCTGAGCTTCTGAAGGAGGCGAAGCCCCCAAAGGAGCGGTTCCCGGCCATCAAGGAGATGGCCGCAGAGGGCCTCCCGATCCAGACCGCGTTCCGGATGCTTGAGGTCTCCGAGTCGGGCTTCTACGCCTGGCGCAGCCGTCCGCCGTCGGAGCGGCAGCTCCGCCACGCTTGGCTCACCGACCTCGTCACCGAGATCCACCTCGCGTCGCGGCAGACCTACGGCAGCATCCGGGTGCACGCCGAGCTCACGCTCGGCCGCGGGATCGCCGTCGGCCGCCACCAGGTCGAGCTGGTGATGCGACGAGCGGGCTTGCGGGGCGTCGTGGGCCGCCGCAAGCGCCCGCGGATCGACAGGCCCGACGCCATCGCGGCCGACCTCGTCGACCGCTCCTTCGCTCGAAACGGCCCCGACGAGCTGTGGGTCACCGACATCACCGAGCATCCGACCCGGGAAGGCAAGGTCCACTGCGCGGTGGTCCTGGACGCGTTCTCCCGTCGTGTGGTCGGATGGTCGATCGATGCCTCGCCGACGGCTGCCCTGGTCACGGGGGCGCTCGGCATGGCGATCGATCCTCGCAAGCCCTCCGGGACCCTGATCCACTCGGATCAGGGGACGCAGTTCACCTCCTGGGCGTTCACCCACCGCGCGAAGGCATCGGGACTCGTTCCGTCGATGGGATCGATCGGGGACTGCTACGACAACGCGATGATCGAGGCGTTCTGGTCGCGGATGCAGGTCGAGCTCCTCGATCGGCAGAGATGGCGCACGCGGGTCGAGCTCGCGAACGCGATCTTCGAGTACCTCGAGATCTTCCACAACCGCCAACGGTGTCACAGCGCGCTCGAGATGCTCACCCCGCTAGAGTTCGAGGCACGGCAATTGACGGTCGTGGCATGAGGAATCCAGTTATCGGACTCCACGAAAGCCGGGGAGGATCAACGTGTCCACGGAACCGGGGCAAGCTCACTCGTGTCCCAGATCCTGGTCCGGTAGCCGTTGCGGTAGGCGGTGCGATCCTCCGTTCGCTCGTACAGCCCGGCGCCGATCTCCGCCGAGGCCTCCGCGTCCATGAGGGCCTGGGCCAAGACCCGGATCCCATCCCGTAGCACGTCGGCGTCGTCTTCGGCCAGGAGCTTGCCGACGAACGAGCTGAAGTCCATCCTCTTTGTGGCCATCTCCCTCCTCCTCGAGGTCAGGCGGACATCGGTGAGGATGGGTGATGGCCTTCTCACTTCAAGGACCCGGCGGAATTTCCACCACGTCCCGGGACGCTAACTGATCGTTCGTACACCACGTCCGCGGACCCTACTCGAGCGAGCCAAGCTTCGCTGTGGCGCGGTCAGACAATGGGAGCAGAGTTCCTCGGTCGGCGAAGGCACGAACATCGCCCCACCTGCGAACCCGGTGAGAGGTCCACCACATCGGGGGCAACGACGCTTCGTCACACGCGATCCATAGCAGGTGGACGCTTCTCCGACCGGATACGTCGAGTAGCGTTTGGACGCGCATGGTCCACCGACTCCTCCTCGACGTATCCAGCCTGACCTACCGCGCCTACTTCGCCATCCGTGAGCTGCGGGCGCCCGACGGCCGCAACGTCGCCGCGGTGCACGGCTACCTCGACATGGTGGTGCGCCTCGTCGCGTCCCGGCGACCCGACGAGGTCGTCCACGTCTACGACCACGAGTGGCGACCGGTCCGGCGAGCCGAGCTGTTCCCCGGCTACAAGGCCAACCGCCCCGCGGACCCCGAGGACCTCCCGCCCCAGTTCGAGTTGTTGCGCGAGGTCCTTGGCCCCACCGGGATGCTCCAGGCGCAGTCCGACGGGTGGGAGGCCGAGGACGCGATCGGCGCGTTCTGCCTCGAGGCCGACCCCGACGACCGGATCGAGATCGTCAGCGGGGACCGCGACCTGATCCAGCTCGTCCGCGACCCGGTGGTGCGGCTGCTCTTCACGGTGCGCGGGGTACGCGAGCTCCTCGAGTTCGACGAAGCCACGGTCCTCGACCGCTACGGCGTTCCGGCGGATCGCTACGTCGAGTTCGCCATCCTGCGGGGGGATCCGAGCGACGGCCTGCCGGGGGTGCGCGGCGTCGGAGAGAAGACCGCTCGGGCGCTCGTGGCGGCCTACCCCGACCTCGACGCGCTGCTGGCCGACGCGGCACGCGACGCGCCCGAGAATGGGTTCCTGCGCGACCGCCCCGCGCTGCGGACCCGGCTGCGGGAGGCCTCGGGCTACCTCGACGCGATGCGGCAGCTCGTGCCGATCCACGCGCAGGCCCGCCTGACGGTGTGGGCCGGCGAGCGGGACGACGACGCGCTGCGGCGCCTGGCCGAGCGCCACGGCCTCGTGGGACCGGTCGGCCGGCTGATCGCCGCCCTCGACAGCGCCCGCGCGCGCTGACGCCCTGGTCCTAGGCGAGCTCGGCCGCCAGCGCGCCGAACGCGCCCTTGAGGGACTCCGAGAGGGTGGGGTACGCGTGGATCGCGTCGGCGAGCACCCGGGGCGGGGTCCCTCCTGCCATCGCCGCAACGACCTCGTGGATCATCGCTCCCGCCTCCGCCGCGACGACGTGGCCCCCGAGGAGCTCCCCGGTGGCTCGGTCGGCCACCAGCTTGACGAGCCCTCGGGTGCGCCCGTCGATCTGCGCGCGCTCGTTGTCCGCCATCGCGAGCTCCGCGACCAGCAGGTCGCGCCCCTGCTCGCGGGCCTGTTGCTCGGTGAGCCCGACGCTCGCGATCTCAGGGTCGGTGAAGGTGACGCGCGGAACGACCCGCAGGTCCCTCGGACGCGGCCGCCCGAGCAGGTCGTCGACGACGACCTGGGCTTCGTGGTTCGCCACGTGGGTGAACAGCAGCTCCCCGGTCGCGTCACCCGCGACCCAGACCCGCTCGGCCGTCGTGCGAAGCGTCTCGGTGACGATCGGACGACCCCGCTCGTCGAGCTCGAGCCCCACCGCCGCGAGGTCGTGGCCCTCGAAGGTCGGGCGGCGCCCCGTCGCGGCGAGCAGGCGCTCGGCCACGACGGGCGGCGCCCCGTCGAGCTCGAGACGCCACGCGCCCTCGTTCCAGCGGGCGGCCGCGACCCTCGCTCCGACGACCGCGCGCACCCCCTCGGCCTCGAGCGCCTCCCGCACCACCGCCGAGACCGCCTCGTCCTCGGCCGGCGCGACCCGAGGCAGGGCCTCGAGCACCGTCACGCGCGTGCCCATCCGAGCGTAGAACTGAGCGAACTCGAGACCGATCGCACCGGCGCCGAGGATCGCCAGGCTCGTCGGGGGAGCGTCCGGCTCCCAGATCGCCTCCCGGTTCGTCCAGACCGGACCGTCGGCCAGGCCCGGGATCGGGGGAAGGACCGGACGGGTCCCGGTGGCGAGCACCACCGCGTCTGCCGCGACGACGGTTCCGTCGGCGAGCTCGATCCGTCCGGGGGCCACGAGGCGGGCTTCTTGAAGGAACACCCGCACGCCGATCCGCTCGAACGGCGCGGCCCCCTCGCCCGACTGCGCCTCGATCACCTCCCGGGCGCGTCGCTGGATCGCGCGCAGGTCGATCGTCACCGGGCCGGTCCGCACGCCGAACCGCTCCGCGTCGCGAGCGGCCGCGGCGATCGCCGCGCTGCGAAGCAGCGCCTTCGTCGGCACGCACCCCCACAGGTTGCACTCCCCCCCGAGCCCCTCGCGCTCGGCCAGGGCAACGCGCAGGCCCCCGTGCTCCGAGAGCCTGAACGCCACCTCCGAGCCCGCTGCGCCCCCGCCCACCACGAACACGTCGAACCGCTCCATCGTCCCCTCCCGCCCGGTCTGCCGTTCGCCCTTCGCCCCCAGCGCAACCGCGGATCCGCCCTTTCTCATCCCGTCTGCAGCGAAGGCCTGCGCAGCAACCCATCCGGCCCGGTCACCGCTCGCGGGCGCCCCGGGGCCCTCCCATGCGGTCGGGCCATCCTGCTACAGTCGGGGACCGTACGCGCCGAGGTTCCCTGGAGGGTGGGAGTCTCCTCGTCCCCCCGGCCGCACCAACGCAGGAGGTACCCCGTGCAGGAAACGGCGCTCAGGCAGCCATCGACCACCCACGCTCACGAGGGCGCGTTCGCGGACCTCCTCCGGCGGTTCCGCACGGCGCACCCGACCTTCCTCATCGGCGACGACGTCATCCGTCGCTACCACCTCGCGATGTCCACGCGCGGTTTCGTCATCCTCTGCGGACCCAGCGGAACCGGCAAGACCTGGCTCGCCCAGGCCTACGCGGAGGCCGCGGGGGCCCGAGTCAAGATGGTGGCGGTCGATCCCAGCTGGTCCTCGAACGAGGATCTGCTCGGGTACCTCTCGCCCCTCGACGGCTTCTACCACCACACGCCGTTCAGCGAGTTCGTGCAGGAGGCCGCGCGGGAGTGGGACTCGTCGAACATGGCCGGCAGGATCGCGCGCGAGTTCCACGTGATCCTCGACGAGATGAACCTCGCCCGCGTGGAGCACTACTTCTCGCGTTTCCTGTCGGCGATGGAGGTTCGCTCGCGGGAAGGGGTCGCTCGCCTCGACCTCGCACCCGGCCACAGCGTCGAGCTCGCGCCGAACCTCAAGTTCGTCGGTACGGTCAACGTGGACGAGACCACGCACGGGTTCGCGGACAAGGTCTACGACCGCGCACAGCTGATCGAGCTCCCGCTCGCCCGTGACGACGTGGTCCGCTTCCTCGAGGGCGAGGACTACGCCGAGGACGTCCTGCGGGTCTGGGATGCGTTGCGGCCGCTCGCCCCGTTCGGCTTCCGCGTGCTCGACGAGATGCACCACTACATCGTCGCCGCCCGGGAGACCGGAACCGACTGGCGGGTCGCCCTCGACGAGCAGTTCGTGCAGAAGGTGCTGCCGCGTGTCCGGGGTGCCGACCAGCGGCTGGACCGCGCGCTCGAAGCCTTCCTCGGTGCGCTCGGCGAGGGCTACCCCCTGTCGCGAGCGAAGGCCGAGGAGATGCGCGCGGAGTACGGCACCCATGGCTACGCCTCGTACTTCTGAGGAAGCGGAGCTCGAGGCCCTGCGCGTCGCCGTCCGCGGCGACGGCACCCGCCCGGGGATCGCGCGGGCGCTGCTGCGCCTGCAGGGCGCCCACAAGAAGGAGCTGATCCGCATCGAGCAGTGGACCTCGGGGGAGCTCGCGCGTCATCCGGAACCCCGGGAGCTGATCCGCAGCTGGCGGCGGCCCGGGAACATCGACCCCCGCGGTCGCCTGCTGCACACGTTCGACGCTCGGCGGGTCATGACGGAGGACGTCCACGAGAACCGGGTCGTGAAGCACATCGTCCTCGACGTGCGCGCGCGGCTCGAGCGGCTCCGCGATCGGGGCGTCGCGGGGGCCGGGGAGCTCCTCCGGGAGCTCGACGGCGCGATCGAGCAGGCGCCGTTCCTCGGCTCGGTCGGCGGGGTGCGCACGCGCCCGACCGAGCCGACCGCGACCCTCGGCGGTGACCCGATCTACCGCAGCATCTTCCAGGCCTGGCTCGCCCTCGAGCGCTGAGCCGTCGAGGGTGCCCGCCGCCCGATAGGGTTTCCGGCATGGAGCGGACGGCGACGCGCGACGTCCTCGAGGGGCAGCCGCCGCGGCTGACCCCTGAGGAAGCCGAGCGGGTGTCCCGAGAGCGCTTCGGGATCGACGGCACGGCCGAGCCCCTCGGCAGCGAGCGGGATCAGAACTTCCGCATCGCGGGCCCGGCGGGCACCTTCGTCCTCAAGATCTCCAACGCCGACGAGGACCCCGCCGTCTTGGACATGGAGAACGCCGCGATGCGTCACATCGCGCGCGTGGACCCCGGGCTGCCGGTCCCTCGGCTCGTGCCGGCGACGACGGGCGAGGAGATCATCCGGATCGGCGACGACCCGCAGCACCTCGTGCGCGTCATCACGTTCCTGCCCGGTCGACGCGTGCGCGCCGAGGAGCTCTCCGAGGAAGCGCTGCGGGCGTTCGGGCGAACGCTCGCCCGACTCGGACGGGCGCTGCGCGGCTTCTTCCACCCCGCCGCGGGCCGGGTGCTCCTGTGGGACGTGCGCCACGCGCTCGCGATGCGCGAGCGGTTGGCGTGCATCGCCGACCCCGATCGGCGATCCCTGGCCGCCCGAGCGTTCGACCGCTTCGCCGAACGCGCCGCTCCGGTCTTCGACCGGCTGCGCGCCCAGCCGATCCACGGCGACCTGACCCTCGACAACTCGGTGTTCGACGATCGCGGGCTCGTGGCGGGGGTCCTGGACTTCGGAGACATGACCCACACGGCGCTCGTCGCCGACCTCGTCTCAGGGCTCGAGGCAACGATGGATCGCGACGACGCGGTCGAGGCCGGCGCGGAGGTGGTGGCCGGTTACCGCGAGATCACCCCGCTGGAGGACGAGGAGCTCGAGCTCCTCCCGGTCCTGCTCGGCGCCAGGGCCGCGATCAACGTCACGATGGCCGCCTGGCGCGTGGAGCGCTTCCCGGAGAACGCCGACTACATCCGGGCCTGGGAGGGCGCCTGGCCGCTCGTCGAGCTCGTCGATCGGCTCGGGCCCGACGAGCTCGGTCGCGCCCTGTCCGGCGGCGGGCGGCGTCACCGACCGACCGCCGAGCTGCTCGAGCGCCGCGACCGCGTCCTGGGGCCGGGGCTCCTGCCGCTCACGTACCGGCGCCCGCTCCACCTCGCCCGCGGCGAGGGCGCGTGGCTCATCGACGTGGAGGGGCGGCGCTACCTCGACTGCTACAACAACGTCCCGGTGGTCGGGCACGGGCATCCGCGCGTGGCGGACGCGATCGCGCGACAGGTCCGCCGGCTCAACACGAACGTGCGCTACCTGTTCGACGAGGTCATCGAGCTCGCGGAGCGCCTCGTCGCGATGATGCCACCGGGCCTGGACACCGTGTCGTTCGTGAACTCCGGGAGCGAGGCCAACGACCTGGCCTGGCGATTGATGCGTGCGGCGAGCGGCGGACAGGGGGCGATCATCACCGCGTTCGCCTACCACGGGGTCACGAGCGCGATGGCCGACCTGTCCCCGGAGGAATGGGGCGAGGCCGGCGAGCCCGAGCACGTCGCCCGCATCCCGGCGCCCGACGGCTTCCGAGGACGGCACCGGCGCGAGGAGCCCGGCTGGGCCGAGCGGTACGCCGAGGCCGTCGACGAGGCGGTCGCCCAGCTGGCCGAGCGTGGGCTGCGCCCGGCGGCCACCTACATCGACGCCGGCTTCACGAGCGACGGGATCCTCGACCCGCCCCCGATCTATCTCCAGGAGGTCCTGCGGCGCACCCACGAGGCCGGAGCCCTCTACCTCGCCGACGAGGTCCAGGCCGGCTACGGCCGCTTCGGGGACGTGTTCTGGAGCTTCCAGGCGTCCGGGATCGAGCCCGACGTCGTCACCCTCGGCAAGCCGATGGGCAACGGCTTCCCGGTGGCCGCGGTCATCACGCGCCGCGAGATCGTCGAGCGCATGGCCGACCTCGGGCGGTACTTCAGCACGTTCGGGGGTAACCCGGTCGCCTGCGCGGCGTCCCTCGCCGTTCTCGACGTGCTCGAGGAGGAGGGCCTTCAGGAGCGGGCCCGCACCGTCGGGGCCCGCATGCGCGCCGGCCTGGAAGAGCTCGCCGGGCGCCACGAGGCGATCGGCGACGTCCGTGGACGCGGCCTCATGCTCGGGGTGGAGCTCGTGCGCGATCGCGCGACCCGCGATCCCGCGCCCGAGCTCGCCGACGCCGTCGCCAACGGCCTGCGCGAGCGCGGGGTCCTCGTCGGCATCACCGGCCCGGCGGCCGACACGCTGAAGATCCGACCTCCGCTCGTGTTCGACCTCGAGCACGCGGAGCTGTTCCTCGCCGCGCTCGACGAGACGCTGGGGGCCCTCGGCTGAGGCGCGCGCGAAGCGTCGAGCCGCGGGACCCGAGGGCCCCACGGCTCGACACCTCGTACCCTACTCGACCCCCGAGGCGGCGCGCAACCCCTGCGGCGGAGAACGAGTGACAAGATCGGCGAGCCTCAGGGGGCCAAAACCCGCCCGATGGCGCGAACGTCGTCGGGGCCGGTGCCGCAACAGCCGCCGACGAGACGCGCCCCGGCCGCGACCCAGGCGGGCACGAGCGCCGCGAGATCGGGCTCGCCGCCCCCGACCCAGGTCCGGCGCTCGGGGTCCCAGCGGTCCCCGCGGTTCGGGTAGGCGACGACCGGCCTTCCCGCGCTCGCCGCGCTCGCGACGAGGGGCTCGACGAGCCGAGGGGCGGTGCAGTTCACGCCGATGGCCACGACCGCGCCGCTGTCCGCGGCGAGCGCGACCACGTCGGCGAAGGGCGTGCCGTCGGCGAGGTGGGCCTCGTCGCGGCACGTGAGGCTAAGCCAGGCCGGCGGGCCGTCGAGGCCGGCGAGCAGGTCGACGAGCACCTCGGCCTCGAGCGCGGAGGGGATCGTCTCGACCGCCAGCAGGTCCGCGCCCGTGGCGGGGTCGGCCAGCACCTCCAGGCGCCGGGCGTGGAACGTGACGAGCCTGCCACGCCCGACGCCGTAGCGCCCGGTGTACTCGGAACCGTCGGCGAGCATCGCCCCGAAGGGTCCGACCGAGGCCGCGACGAGCGGCGCCGCCGCAGGCCCGTGCTCGCGGACCCAGGCGTCACGGACCTCGCGCGCGAGCGCCACGCTCGTGCGCAGCACCTCCTCGGCCTCGGCCCGCGACGCGCCTCGGCCCGCGAGCCCCTCGAAGCTCGCCTGGTAGCTGGCCGTGATCAGCACCTCGGCCCCGGCCTCGAGGTAGGCGCGGTGGGCGGCCGCGATCATCGACGGGTCGTCGAGCAGCAGTCGTGCCGACCACAGCGGGTCGTCGAGGTCGGCCCCCATCCGCTCGAGCTGGGTCGCCAGGCCGCCGTCGAGCAGGCCGACCCGCCCGTGGGCCAGCAGCCGGTCGAGTCCTCCGGTCCGTGCGGCCCCGTCCATGCATCCGAGGGTAGCGCCGCACGACGCCGAGCACGCCCCGGACGATCCCCTGTACCGTCAACGGAGCAGGTGCCGGTTCGAGACACGATCGAGACACAGGAGGCCCTGATGCCCGACCTCGTCCGCCTCGAGGACGTCCGAAGGCTGCTCGACCATCGCGACGGGCCCTGCGTGTCGCTGTTCATGCCGACCCACCGCACGGCCCCCGAACGCGACCAGGACCCGATCCGCCTGAAGAACCTGCTCGCCCGGGCCGAGGAGCAGCTCGAGGCGGCCGGCCACGATCACCGCACGATCGCCGAGGTGCTCGGGCCCGGACGGCGGCTGGTCGACGACCCGCTCGCCTGGCGAGGCGGCGCCGAGGGCCTGGCGCTCTTCCTGGCTCCAGGCGAGCACCACGCGTTCTTCGTCGACCTGGACCTGCCCGAGCTCGTCGCGGTCGGCGAGCGCTTCCAGGTGAAGCCGCTGCTGCCGCCGTTCAGCGCCGACGGCCTGTACCACGCGCTCGCGCTGTCCCGGGGCAAGGTTCGGCTCTTCGCCGGCGCCCGGGGGTGGTTCCGCCAGGTCGATCTCGGGTCGGCCCCGACGAGCCGCCAGGAGTTCCTGCGCTACGACGACCTGGAGAAGCAGCACCTGCTCCACGTTGCGGGCCGCGGGGCGCCCCTGTTCCACGGCCACGGGATCGGCCAGGAGGTCGAGCGGACGCTGGACGAGCGCTTCTGCCGGGCGATCGACGACGCCGTGCTCCGCGCGGTCGGCGACCGTCGAGCACCGCTCGTGCTAGCCGGCGTCGAGGAGATCACCGCGATCTATCGCGACGTCTCACGACACCCGCGGATCCTCGAGGCCTTCGTCCCGGGCAACCCCGACCCGCTGCGCCCCGAGGAGCTGCACGAGCGCACGTGGGCGATCGTCGAGCCGGAGTTCGCCGCGGCCCGGCGGGCCGCCGCCGAGCGGTTCCACGAGCTCGCCGGCCGTGGGACGCACGCGACCGACGACCTCGCGGCGGTGGTCGCCGCCGCCGTGCAGGGCCGGGTCGACACGCTGTTCGTCGCGACCGACCGCCAGCGTTGGGGCCGGGTGGACGCGGCGACCGGCAGCATCGAGGTCCACGATCGCTGGGAGCCCGGCGACGAGGACCTGCTCGACCTCGCGGCCGTGCGAACGCTCCTCACCTCAGGCACGGTCTACGCGGTCCCACCCGAGGCCGTGCCCGGCGGGACCGACGCCGCCGCGATCCTGCGCTACTGATGGGGCGACCGGAGCCCGCGGCGATCGCGCGAGCGCCGAAGGTCCTGCTGCACGATCACCTCGACGGTGGCCTTCGGCCGACCACGGTGATCGAGCTCGCCGACGAGGTCGGCTACCGGGACCTGCCGACGACCGACCCCGTGGAGCTGGGCGCCTGGATGACCCGCGGCGCCGATCGCAAGGACCTCGTGCTGTACCTGCAGACGTTCGCCCACACGGTCGCGGTGATGCAGACGGCCGAGGGTCTCGCCCGCGTGGCGCGCGAGTGCGCGGAGGACCTCGCGGCCGACGGGGTCGTCTACGCGGAGGTTCGGTTCGCCCCCGAGCTCCACCTTCAGGGCCTGCTCTCGCTCGACCAGGTCGTCGAGGCCGTCGTCGGTGGCTTCCAGGACGGCAGCGCCGGACGGGGGATCACGGTGCGCACGATCCTGACCGCGATGCGGACGGCGGCGAGGAGCCTGGAGATCGCCGAGCTCGCGGTGCGCTGGCGCAACCGCGGCGTCGTGGGGTTCGACATCGCCGGAGCCGAGGCGGGGCACCCTCCGACCCGTCACCTCGATGCCTTCGAGCACATCCGACGGGAGAACTTCCACCTCACCATCCACGCGGGCGAGGCCTTCGGGCTCCCCTCGATCTGGGAGGCGCTGCAGCTGTGCGGCGCGGAACGCCTGGGCCACGGCGTGCGGATCGTCGACGACATCCGCATCCGCCCGGATGGCGCCCCCGAGCTCGGCCGGCTCGCCGCCCTCGTGCGGGATCGGCGCATCCCCCTGGAGCTCTGTCCCTACCTCGAACGTCCACTCCGGCGCCGCTCGCTCGATCGCCGAGCATCCGATCGGCCTGCTCTCCGACCTGCGGTTCCGCGTGACGGTGAACACCGACAACCGTCTGATGTCGGCGACCTCGATGACCCGAGAGATGGCGCAGCTCGTCGAGGCGTTCGACTGGGACTGGGACCGTCTGGAGTGGGTCACGGTCAACGCGATGAAGTCGGCGTTCATCCCGTTCGACGAACGGCTGGCCTTGATCCGAGATGTGATCGAGCCGGGCTACGCGGCCGTGCGCGCCGGGTGAGGGCTCCCGATCACAGATCCCCACCTCGATCGGCGAAGGTGACGCTCCGCGCGGGCCCGCGCAGGCAGTGCGCGCTCGTCATCGACGCGTTGTACGACCCGACGTTGATCGCGGCGACGACGTCACCCTCCTGGACCGCAGGGAACGGCAGGTCCTCGGCGAACAGGTCGTTGCCCTCGTTGATGTTGCCGGCGATCGTCACCGGCTCGACCGGCGGGCCTACGACGTCGCGACACAGCACGAGCTCGAGCGGCGCGCCGTAGATGAAGTGCTCGCCCATGACGTTCCACCCGGTGTCGAGCCCGACGAACAGCACGCCGTCGCGACGCTCGACCGTGACGACCTCGGCGAGGTGGATCGCCGCCTCCTTCACGAGGAAGTCGCCGGGCTCCGTGCCGACCGCCACGCCGAGCGGCCCGAGGTGCTCGGCCAACATGGCGGCCCATCGGTCGAGATCGAGCGGTGCCTCGTCGGGGCCCTCCGGGACCCCGAGCCCTCCACCGGTGTTCACCTCGACGATCGGGCAGCCGGCCTCCTGGAGGCGGCGCACGATCCCGGCCACGCGCCGCAGAGCCTCCCCGAGGTCGTTGAGTCCCTCGGTGAGGTACCCGTCGCCGACGTGCAGGTGCACCGTGTCGATCACGAGGCGGTGCCGCCTCGCGATCGCGAGCGCGTCGGGGAGCTGCTCGGCGAAGACCCCGAACTTCGTGGGTCGCCGGCCGGCGTAGAACGACTCGCCGCCGCCGGCCTTCGAAGCACCGATCCGCGGGTTCACCCGAAGCCCCACGTGCGCCCCAGGAGCGCGGCGCCCGACGCGCTCGAGCTGCGAGAGCAGGTCGACGTTCACGCGCACCCCGGTGGGCAGGATCCGATCGAGATCTCGATCGGACAGGTTCGTGCCGGTCATGCTGATCTCCTCGGGCGCCCACCCGTGCTCCAGGGCCCAGGCGACCTCGCCCGGCGAGCAGGCGTCGATCCCGAGGAAGGGCACGAGCCGGCGCACGGCGGCAAGCAGGTCGGGATCGCGCTGGGCCTTGAGCGCCAGACGCACGCGCGGGGACAAGCCCACGGCGCGCAGGGCCCCCTCGAGCGCCCGCGCCTGCTCGGCGACCCGCTCGGCGTCGTGGACGTACAGAGGCGTCCCGTGCTCCCGGGCCACGGCCTCCGCATCGCGTCCGGCGATCGTGAGGCGACCCTCGTGCACCTCCAACCCCGGACGAACCCACCACGGCGTACGCGCTCGCTCGGCCATCGATCCTCCCGACCCGTTCGGGCCCCCACGTGTAGCAGCTCGGCACGCCGGTGAGCCCGCGCACGATCGGAGGCAGGAGCGGAGCGATCACCGGACGGGCGGGGTTGGCGGCGTCATGCGATGTATAGTGATGTCATGCATCGGACCCAGATCTACCTCGGGAAGGAGGAGCTGGAGGTCCTCGACCGCGCCGCGGCAGCCACGGGCGCATCCCGTTCCGAGCTGATCCGGCGCGCGATCCACAGCACCTTCGGAGCGCCCTCGGCGGAGGCCCGACTCGAGGCGCTCCGTCGGAGCGCCGGGAGCTGGAAGGGCCGGCGGTACACCGGAGCGGAGTACGTGGATGCCATCCGCGGCGACCTGAACGAGCGGCTCCGGCGGGTCGGGCTCCGGTGAAGGTCGTCGACACCACCGTCGCGGTGGACCACCTCCGAGGCCTCGCCCCGGCCACGCGCCTCCTGACGGAGCTGGCCGCTGATGGGGACACCCTCGCGGCGAGCGAGATCACGAGGTTCGAGCTCCTCGCGGGGGCGAGGCAGTCGGAGCTCCGCGCGCTCGAGGCCTTCTTCTCCGCGCTCGTCTGGGTCCCGATCGACGAGGAGATCAGCAGGACGGCCGGGGCGCTCGCCCACCGCCTGCGCCGCAGCCACCGGGGCATCGACGACGCCGACTACCTGATCGCGGCGACCGCGCTGGTCCTCGAGGCGGACCTGCTCACCACGAACCTCCGCCACTTCCCGATGTTCCAGGGCCTCCGCCCCCCGTACTGAGTGCGGAGCTTCCCGTCGGCGAACTCGCGGATCGGGCCGAGCCGGGACCCCAGTCCCGAGCCCAGCGCGAGCCGCTACCCGGGAAGGCCGCATCCGCGGCGGGTCAACGGCCGACAGGCTCACCGCGTCGATCGTCGGGGTGCGCGCGCAACGAGCCGGGGGCGACCTGAGGTATCGGTGCTGATCGCCGGCAACCGATCGGGCTCCTGCCTCCCCAGCACCGTGTACAGAGACTCCCCCCTCGTGTCAGCGACCTCCGTGGGAACGCCGTCTAGCGCGGCGGGGGGCCGAGGCTCGCCGGATCCTCCCCCCGGAGGAACGCGAGGATCCGCCGCCACGCGTCCTCACACGCGGCGCGGAACCGGTCGGCCTCTCGGTCGAAGAACGAGTGCGGCGCGCCCTCGTAGATCAGGATCGTGCTTCCAACGCCGGCCGCGTCGAGCGCACGACGGAACCGATCGACGTCCGCCGGGGGGATCCCGGGGTCGTCTCCAGCGAACAGGCCGAGCACCGGGCAGCGGTAGGAGGGTGCGAGCAGCTCGGGCGCCGATCGGTCGTCGGGGCCGGAGGGGGCCGGCCAGCCGTAGAAGCCGATCACCCCTGCGAGACCGTGATCGCGGGCGGCCTGGTTGAAGGAGTGTCGCCCGCCGAAGCAGAAGCCCACCGTGAACACCCGCTCGGCCCGGCCGCCTGCCTCCGAGCGCAGGTGGGCGACGGCGGCGCCGACGTCCATGGCCACCCCGTCGGGCGTCGTGCGTTCCACGTGGGGACGGAAGGCGAACGACACGGGGTCACGGGGCTCGGTACCGGCTGTTCTGCCGAAGTAGTCGATCGCGACCGCGTGCACGCCGGCCTGCGCGAAGCGCTCGGCGAGCTCTCGGTAGAAGGGGTGCAGGCCGCGGACGTCGGGCATCACGACGACCCCCGGCGCGTCCGGCACGCTCGTGCGGGCCCCGTGCGCGAGGAACCGCGCGCCGTCGGCGGCGGTGAGCACGAGCTCCTCGGCGCCCGCCACGCCGGCACCCCCGACGATCGGCGGGAGCGGTGGACGTGATCGCGGTCCGACGCACACGAGGCTCGCCCTCGTCGGGCATCCTATCCCGAGCCGGCCCCCCGCGCTGCGCCGGCCGTTCGGCGGCGTGTCCGACGGCGGGAGCGCCCGGGCGCTGCTGCGGGCCCGCGAGCCGGGGCTAGCCGTTGCCGGCGCGCTGGCGCTTCAGGACCTCGTACCAGCCGTCCTCGTAGGCGCCCTGCTGCCCCGCGTCGGAGCCGTTGCCGGCCGCGGGCTCCGCCGCCGACGTCGCCTCCGAGACCTCGGCCGCCTCCTGCCCGCTCGCGGGCTCGTCCACCCGGGCCTCCTCGGCCGCGGCCTCGGTGGCCTCGAGCTCCGCCGCGGCGACCTCCTCGACGGAGCCCTCCGGCGGCTCCCCAGGCTCGGACCCCTGCTCGGAGGCGGGCTCGGGCGCCGGCGGGGTCGCGGGCGGCTCGCCGATCTGCGGCTCGATCGAGGGCGCCGCGGGCGGGGGGACCGCCGCCTCGGGCATCGGCGCAACCGCCTCGACGCTGGCGACCGAGGACGGCGAGGTCATCCGCTCGATCCGGTAGCGGGAGCGCATGGCCTCGAGCTCGCGGATCCGCTCGTCGATCGCGCGGATCTCCTCCCTCATCCGGTCCCGCTCGGCGACGAGCGCCTCGATCGTGAGGCCGATCGCTCGGTCGACCTCCTCGGCGGCGCGCCGGACCTCCTCGGCCCGCGCCCGTCGCGCCTCCTCGGCGGCCTCGAGCTCGCGCTCGGCCGCCGCCAGCTGATCGAGGGACGCCCGCAGGGCCTCCTCGGAGGCCGACGCCCTCCTGGTGACCTCCTCGGTCACCGCCTGCTCACGCTCGGTCATCGTTCGTCCCCCTTGCCGCGTTCCATGCGGGACCATCGGCCCGCCCCCGCGGCTCCTTGAGCCCCGAAGGGGGACGCCCCAGGTCGGGGCGGTGGCGCTCGTAGCGAACGCCCTCCCACGTGCCGCCCGCTCCATCCGGCTCCCGGAAGCGCTCGACGAAGCGCAGGCCGGCCTTCTCGGCCACCCGGATCGAGGCGAGGTTGTCCGCGTCGGCGTACATCCGGACCCGGTCGGCCCCCAGCGTGCCGAACGCGTAGTCCACGAGGGCCCGCAGGGCCTCCGTGCCGAGGCCACGGCCCTGGAAGGCCGGCGCGATGGTGTAGCCGACCTTGACCACGCCGGGCTCCTCCGCGACCCCGCAGATCCCCACGTCGCCGACGAGGCGCCCGCTCGCGCGGTCCTCCACCGTGAACTGCACCCAGCCGGGGTCCCCGGCGGCGCGGCTCGCCATCGCCTCGATCTCGGCGCGCACCGCCTCGGGGTCGGTGCGTTCCCACCCCTGGTAGCGGCGGACCCGAGGGTCGCTGCGGTAGGCCGAGATCGTCTCGGCGTCCTCGGGGCGAGATCGCCGCAGGACGAGCCGCTCGGTGAGGATGGGGGCGGGGTCGGGATCGGTTCGCATCGGCTGTCAGTATCCTCGAGGAGCCATGCCCACCTACGAGTACGTCTGCCTCGCCTGCGATCGACCCTTCGAGGAGCGGCGCCCCCTCGCGGCGATCGAGCTCGGCGTTCGGTGCCCGTCGTGCGGGAGCGACCGCGTGCGGCGCCGCTTCTCGTTCTTCACCCCGGGCCGCTCCGGGGAGGCCGCGAGCGGCGGGTGCGCGTGCGGAGGCGTCTGCGCCTGCCGATCCTGACGGGGGCCGTTCCCCAACGGTCGCCCGATCGTCGCCGAACGTTCCCCCAGATCGTTGCCCTAGGGGCACCTCGAGGCTTCGCCCCCCTCCGCGCCGACCGCTAGCGTCGACCTCGGTCCACCTGCGATCCCAAGGGGAGGAACGAGATGAGGACGCGGATCGCCCATCGCCTGGTCACGCTGTCGCTCGCGATCGCCGTCGCCGCGACGCCGGCGACCGCGCTCGCGCAGTCGCCCACCGCGCAGGACGAGGTCGTCATGCGGATCGGCACCACGCTCGACATGACGACCGCCAACCCCTTCGGGGCGAACGCAGGGAGCGACTGGATCACCACCACGACGCAGTACGACATGCTGCTGAAGTTCTCCTCGGAGGACCTCTCGCCGGCGCCGTCCCTGGCCGAGGGGTGTACCCCGAGCGAGGACTCCATGACGTGGACCTGCACGCTCCGCGACGGGCTGCGATGGAGCGACGGCACGCCCCTTACATCGCGCGACGTCGCGTTCACCTACCGGTTCGCGATCGACAACAAGATCCCGCAGTACCGCCCCTACTTCCCGTTCGATCCCACCTTCGAGACGCCCGACGAGCGAACGCTGATCTGGCGATCGACCCGACCGACCTTCGCGCCGGACATGCCGCCGTGGGTCTACATCGTGCCCGAGCACGTCTGGGCTCCGTACGACGGGAAGGACCGGCGCACGATCCTGAACGTCCGCAACGTCCCGTCGGTGGCAAGCGGTCCCTTCGTCCTCACCGAGTGGACGAAGGGATCGAGCTGGACGATGGAGCGCAACGTGAACTTCTGGGGGCCGGAACCGGTCGTCGATCGGCTGGAGTTCCGCGTGTACTCGAACGAGGAGGCGATGGCCCAGGCGCTGCTCGGCGGCGAGATCGACGTCGCCGACGGCTTCGACGCGACGCTGATCGACCGCCTCCAGGCCGACCCGAACGTGACGGTCCACGAGGCCGTCTCGGACTGGTGGCTGAACCTCGCCTTCAACTTCGGCGGGCAGGGTCCCGACGCCGACCCGCTGCCGGCCTTGAAGGACCACGACGTGCGCAAGGCGATCGCCATGGCGATCGACAAGCAGGCGATCGCCGACAAGGTGTACCTGGGCACCGCCGACCCCGGGGACACGATCATCCGGCAGGCGTCGGCCTACTGGCACCTGGATATCCCGGCCGAGGAAGAGATCCCCTACGACCCCCAGGGCGCGGCTGCGCTGCTGGACCAGGCGGGGTACCGCGATACCGACGGCGACGGCGTGCGCGAGGACCCCGAGACCGGTCAGCCGCTCCGGCTGCGGATGCCGGCCTCGACCGACACGCCGGGCGCGGTCGACGCCGGGCGCTTGATCGCGGGCTTCCTGTCGGACGTCGGGATCGAGGTGCGGCTCCTGCCCTCGTCCGACGCCAAGATGGGCGACTACTGGGGCGCCGGGAACTTCGACGCCTACATCTGGTACTGGAGCGGCGACCCGGATCCCGACTACCAGCTGTCGGTCTTCACCTCGGACCAGTGCGGGGGCTGGAGCGACGGGTGCTGGAAGGACCCGTACTACGATCGGCTGTACGAACGGCAGCGAGAGGTCACCTCGCGCGAGGAGCGGCTCCAGATCGTTCAGGAGGCCCAGCGCTACGTCTACGAGCAGCTCCCGAACATCGTGCTGGCCTACCCGAGCTGGCTGCAGGCCTACCGCAACGACCGGTTCACCGGCTGGACCCCGGCGCCGGGGGAGCGCGGCTACCTGCTCCCGAGCTACAACTACGACGGGTTGCTCACCGTGCGACCGGTCGAGGCCGCGGCGCCGCCGGCTCGAGCCGGGCTGCCGGCCGGCCTGTGGGTCGCGGTGGCCGCCGTGGTGGTCGCGGTGGTCGCAGCGATCGTCCTGAGGGGTCGCCGTGTCCTCGACGAGGAGGCCTGAGGCCTCAGGGGGAGCGACGGCCGCTCATGCGGTGGGCGATCGCGGCGGCGGCGTCCACCACCTCGCGACCGAGACGGGGGAGATCCCGGGTCGGGATGCGGAAGCTCGGCCCGGAGACGCTCACCGCCGCGACCGCTCGGCCGCCGATGAGCACGGGAGCCGCGATCGTGACGAGCCCCTCCTCGAGCTCGCCGACGCTTTGCGCGTAGCCGCGTCGACGCGTCTCGTCCAGGACGGCGCGCAGACGGTCGGGATCGATGATCGTCCGGGGCGTGAGCGCCTCGAGCGGACCGCGGAGGACCGCCTCGACGCTTCGGGGATCGCCGAAGGCCAGCAGGCATTTGCCGCTCGAGCTGGCGTGCGCGGGGCTGCGACGTCCCACCCAGCTCGCGAGCACGACCGCCTGCGTCGGTGTGACCTGGTCGACGTAGACGACGTGACGCCGGTCCAGGATCGCGAGGTTCGCGGTCTCAGACGTCGACCGCGAGAGCCGCTCCAGCTCGGGCCGTGCCTGGGTAACGACGGGCAGGCGGCCGACCGCCGCGCCGGCGAGGCTGATCACCCGGGGCCCGAGGCGGTAGCGTCGGGTGGAGGCGTCGCGCTCGGCCAGTCCCGCGGCGGCGAGCGTGGCGGCCAAGCGCGAGGCGGTCGTCTTGTGGATCCCGAGCCCGCGAGCGAGATCCGAGACGCCGAGCCCCTCGGGGGCGCCGGCCAGCAGCTCGAGGGTTGCGACGACCCGGTGGACCGATCCCGTCTCGCGCACGGGCCGAGCATAGAGAAAGGAGCCACCGCGGCATGATCGGCAACCCGTTCACGGTCGAGGGCGAATGGCTCAAGGCCGCCTTGCACACGCACACGACGCGCTCCGACGGCGAGCTCGACCCCGAGGCGCACGTGCGCCACCACGAGTGGATGGGCTTCGACGTCTGCGCGATCACCGACCACTGGACGCTCACCTCGGTTCCCTCAACGCGGGACTGCCTCGTGATCACCGGGGCAGAGCTGGCCGCGGACCCGCCGGCGCCGCCGGCCGCGACCGGCGCCCACCGGGACATGGAGCTCCTCGCCATCGGGATCGGCGAGCTGCCGGAGGACCCGGGCGGAGACCGCAGCTCGTGGCGTCCGATCGACAACTACCTGTTCAAGACCTTCCCGGATCTCGCGACCGCGGCTCGCTACGTCGTCGCGCAGGGCGGCGTGTGCTTCGTGGCCCACCCCTACTGGAGCGGGTTGCCCCTGGAGGCGATCCTCACCGCCGACGGGGTGCACGGCCTGGAGGTGTTCAACGCGAGCGCCGAGCGCGAGAACGGCCGCGGGGACTCGTCCTACGTCTGGGATCAGGCGCTGGAGCACGGGATGCGGCTGTGGGGGTTCGCGACCGACGACTGCCACTACCCCGGGTTCGACCTGGGGGACGCCTGGACGATGGTGCGGGCGCCCGAGCGTTCGGAGGCGGCCGTGCTCGAGGCCCTGCGCAGCGGCCACACCTACGCGAGCACCGGGCCGTCGATCCACGCGATCGAGATCGACGGCGAGGCGATCGAGGTGCGCTGCTCACCCGCCCGCGCGGTGTGGCTGATGTCGCGCTACGAGACCGGCTGGTCGGTCCTCGCCGGTCGACGGGGTCGCATGGACGGGGCGAGGATCCTGGAGCGCGACGATCGCGGGCTGATCGTGCGGGCTCGTTTCACGCCGCCGGCGGGGCTGCCCTACCGGCGGCTCGTGGTGGAGGATCCGAAGGGGGCGCGCGCGTGGACGAACCCGATCTGAGGATCGAGCTCGCGTTCGCGAACCGCCTCGCCGATGCGGCGGCGGAGGTCACCCTTGCGTGGTTCGGCGACCGACTCGCCCGCGAGCGCAAGGCCGACGGATCGATCGTGACGGAGCTCGACCGACGGGCCGAGCACGCCGTCCGCGAGCTCGTCCGCGCCGAGCGCCCCGGCGACGGCGTCCTCGGGGAAGAGGAGGGGCTCGCCGAGGGCGACACGGGACGGGTGTGGGTCGTCGACCCGATCGACGGCACGATGCTGTTCGCCGAGGGGATCCCGCTGTGGACGACCTTGATCGGCCTGCGCGTCGCCGACCGCTTCGTGCTCGGGGTCGCCGACGCGCCAGCCCTGGGCGACCGCTACCACGCCCTCGCCGGCGGTGGGGCCTGGCGGGGTCGGCGCCGTCTGCGCGTCTCCGAGGTCGATCGGCTCGCCGACGCGCTCCTGCTGCACTCCGGGCTCGAGGGGTGGCTCGGCGCACGCGACGGCGCGTTGGCACGACTCGCCCGGGCCGCCCGGCTCACGACCGGCCTGAGCAACGCCTGGGGCCACCTGCTCGTCGCGCAGGGCTCCGCGGAGCTGCTGCTCGAGGCCGAGCCGTGCTTCGAGTGGGACTGGGGGCCGACGAGCGTCATCCTCGAGGAAGCCGGCGGACGCCTGACGACCCTGGAGGGGAACCGTCCCAGCCCCGGCTGCGACCTGCTCGTGTCGAACGGACGCGTCCACGACGAGGCGCTGCGCCTGCTGGCTGGCTGAGGCTCACGGGGCGGGACGGAAGCGTGGTCCGCGCTGATACACGCGCTCGAGGAGACCGTCGCGCAGGTACTCCGGGTAATCGGTCGTGGGGACGGGCTCGGGCTGCTGCCCCGGGTAGCCGAGGGCGCGGCGGACCTCGGGGTGCAGGTAGTACCCGCCGACGACCACGAACGTGAGGGCCCGCCAGGCCGCCGGATCGCTCAGGCCGAGTGCCTGGAGCCACGCAACGACGTCCTGCTCCGTCCGTGCTTCGTAGGCACGCAGAGCCCGCCCAAGATCCTCCCGGAGGTCGGGACGGACGGTGAGAACCCGATCAGCCAGCGCCTCGGCGATGCCGATCGAGCTCGGCGCCGGCATCGGCCCATCCGGAGGCACGAGACGATCGGCGATCGCGGCCAGGACGTCTCGTTCGGCCTGGGTCAGCGGGCCACTCATGCCGGGATCCGTTGCTCGCGCCGTCGTGCGACCATGCCGTCGGCGATCCGCAGAGCAAGCGAGACGATCGTGTTGGTCGGGTTCACGCCGCCGGAGGTGACGAAGACGCTGCCGTCGGCGACGTAGAGGTTCGGAACCTCGTGCGCCCGCCCCCAGGGGTCGACGACGCTCGTCGCGGGGTCCGTACCCATCCTGGCCGTGCCGAGCAGGTGCCAGCCGGCCTCCCGAAGCCGCTCCCGCGCCTCGACGCGGATCGCGCCGGCCTCGAGGAGCGACTCCGTCGCCCGCTCGACGTGGAAGGCGAGCAGGCGTCGGCTGTTCTCCGAGACCCGGTACACGACCCGCGGTGCGGGGATGCCCGCGGTGTCGGTCCGGGTCTCGGAGAGCTCTACGCGGTTCGCCTCGTCCGGAAGGTCCTCGCCGAAGATCCCCCAGGTGAGGCACCGACCGAACCGCTCGCGCACCGCGCGGTGGTGCTCCACGCCCCACACGGCGGCGCCCGCCCGAGGCGGCAGCGCCGCACTCATCGGGCCGCCGCTGGCCGGGGCGAGGCTCCACTTCGCTCCTCGGACGAAGCCGCGGTCGGGATCGGACTCGTAGAACTCCAGGCAATGGATCCGCGAGCCGACGTTGCCCTTCCAGGTCTGCAGCGGGCGATCGAACACCCCGGTGACGACGGCGAACGGATGCATCATCAGGCGCCGCCCGACGAGGCCGCTGCCGTTCGCGAGCCCATCGGGGCACCGGCTGTCGGCGGAGGCGAGCAGCAGGCGGGGCGTGCCGATCCCGTTCGCGGCGAGCACCACGACGTCTGCGGCGACGAAAGCCTCGCGGCCATCCTCGTCGACGTACTCGACTCCGGTCGCAAGACCGCGGGGGCCGAGTACGACCCGGCGCACCCGAGCGTCGGTGATGAGCCGAGCACCACGCTCGACCGCCTCGGGCCAGTGCGTGAGATCGGTCGAGGCCTTCGCACCCTCCGGGCACCCCTGCATGCAGGTCCCCCATTGCGCGCACGGATGGCGTCCGCGATAGGGGGCCGACGCGATCGCGCTCGGCGCGGGCCACCAGTGCCACCCGAGGCGGTCGTGGGCCCGTGCGACGTTGAGGACGCCCGGCCCGAGCGGCAGGGGCGGGAGCGGGAGATCCGCGCCCTCCGGGTACGCAGGGTCACCTGCAAGACCGGCCACCCCTACCTCCCGTGCGATCTGATCGTAGTAGGGCTCGAGGTCTGCGTAGGTGATCGGCCAGTCGTCGGCGACGCCGTCGAGGGTGCGGACGCGGAAGTCCGAGGGCGCCATCCGAGGCCAGTCGCCTGCGTACAACACCATCGACCCGCCGACCGCGTTGTACATCAGCGGGACGATGTCGCTCTCGTCGGATTCGATCGGATAGTCCTCGGGCAGCCCGCGGACGTTCGGGTCGGGCGACCAGCGCTTCGAGGCGATGATCTCCCAGTCGTCGCGCGGCGCGGGGTAGGCCGACCGGTCGGGCCAGCGACCCTGTTCCAAGCACGTGACGCGGAACCCCGCGGTGGCGAGTCGGTGCGCTACGACGCCGCCTGCGGCGCCGGCCCCCACGATCACGACGTCTGCACGTTCGCGCATCGACGCCTCAGGCGGGCTCGAACGCACGCCTGACCGGCCCGACGATCAGGTCCCACCAGGCCTCGAGCTGCTCGGGATCGGAGGTGAGAGGGTGCAGCATGAAGTAGCGCACCCCTGCACGCGCCCGCGCAACGAGCCGATCCACGATCTCCGGCGGCGTCCCCGTCAGGTAGACCTGCTGGAAGTACTCGAACGGGCGCTCGTCGCTCATGATCCGCGCGTACGCGTTCCGCTGCGCTTCGAGCGCCTCGTCCTCGTCGTCGGTGTCGACCACGTGGCAGAAGTTCTCGTGGGAGACGACGAACCGATCGAGATCCACGCCGGCCTCGGCCAGGGCGGGATGGATCACGGCCCAGTCTGCCTCGATCTGCTCCGGTAGGGCGGTCGGGCGCGTGACCCATCCGTCGCCCCGCACGATCCGAGCGAGGACCCTCCCGTGCAGCGACGGGCGCTCCGGCGACTCCGCACGCGGCACCTGGCTCCCACCCGCCACCCAGAACGGCGGCCGACGCCCACGCGGCTCGATCGAGACCTCGCGCAGCTGGAAGTGTCGACCGTCGTACGTGACGGAGTCCTCGCGCAGGAGCCGGTCCACAAGCTCGAAGATCTCGTCGGTGAGGGTCCCCCGGTGCGCCTTCGAGCGGCCGATCGCCTCGAACTCGCGGTCGAACCACCCGGTGCCCCCGCCGAGGATGAAGCGTCCCCCGGAGAGCTCCTGGAGGGTCGCGATCTCCTTGGCGAGCAAGACCGGGTGTCGCAGGGGCATGATCAGGATCCCCGTCCCCAGGCGCACGCGTTCGGTGACGGCGGCCACGTAGGTGAGCACGCTCATCGGCTCCAGCCAGGCGACCCGGTAGAAGCGGTTCGCACGGATCAGGTGGTCGGTCACCCAGATCGAGTCGTAGCCGATCCGCTCGGCGGCTCGCGCGAAGTTGCGGACGGCCTCGGCCCGCGGCCCGTCGTCGGTGAGGAAAGTGGGCAGGAACACACCGAACTCGATCATCCGACCACCGCCGCGTCTTCCAGAAGGCGACGGATCGCCGCGACCTCTTGCTCGTCGGCCTGCGTAAGCGGAGGTCGCACAGTCGGATGGTCGATCACGCCGAGCGCAGCCAGCGCAGCCTTCGTCCGAGCGCGGTAGTCCCGGATGGGAGGCGCGAACACCGCCTCCTCGAGCGGCAGCAGCTCACGCCAGATCCGCAGCCCACGCTCCGCGTCGCCGCCGGTGAACGCATCGACCATCTCCACCTGGGACCGCGTGGCCAGGGTGCCGAAGCCGATGAGGGCGCCCGCGGCGCCCAACACGAATGACTCTCCGACGAAGTTGTCGTTCCCGGTGAGCATCGCGATCGGACGATCGAGCCCTTCGAGAACGCGCAACGTTCGGGTGTAGACGAGGGCGTCGAAACTCGCTTCCTTGATCGCGACGACCCCATCGATCGTGGCCAGGCGAGCGACCACGTCCGGTGGGTACAGCACCCCGCCGAGCGCAGGCTGGAGCTGGAACAGCACGAGGGGAAGCCCTACTTCCGCGACCGCCGCGTGGTAGCCGTAGGGGACCTCCGGAGGCAGGGGCGTGCCCTGGAACGCGGGGATCGGGAACACGAGCAGGGCGGTCGCGCCCGCGGAGCGCGCGTCGCGCGCAGCGCGGACGGCCTGAGCGGTGAAGGTCGCACCCAGTCCCGCGACGATGGGGATCCGGCCGGCCACCTCCTCGGCCCAGATCTCGAGCACCCGCAGCCGCTCCTCCGGCCACAGGTGGGGTCCCTCACCCGTGTCGACGTTCACGGCGACGCCGTGGGGCCCCTGTTCGAGCAACCAGCCGATGTAGCGACGCAACGACGCCTCGTCGACCTCACCGTCCGGCGTCATAGGAGTCACCGTCGCCGGGATCAAACCTCGGATCTCCATCTGCTCCCCTCCAGTACCTCGGCTCATCACTCCGTCCATCACACGGCCAGGTATCTCGAAACGATGTCCTCTCGCTGAAGCTCCTCGCTCGACCCACTCACCACGATCGCGCCGCGCTCGAGCACGTACCCGTGGGTCGCGAGGGTGAGCGCGAAGCGCAGATGCTGTTCGACCAGCAGGATCGCGTGCGCCCCTGACCCTGCGATCCGCCCAACGGCGGCATGGAGATGCTCGACGACAGCGGGAGCGAGTCCTTCCGTCGGCTCGTCGAGCAGGAGCAGCGGAGGATCGGCCACGAGCGCCCGCGCGATCGCGAGCATCTGCTGTTCACCACCCGAAAGCGTGCCGGCGGGCTGGCGGAGGTGCTCGCGGATCCACGGGAACAGCTCCAGCACCCGCTCCGGAAGTGCGGAGCGCATCGGGCGCCCCGCCACGACGAAGCCGTACCGTAGGTTCTGCTCCACCGTCGCGCGCGGGAAGATCCCACGACCCTGGGGCACGTAGCCGATCCCGGATCGCACCCGCTGATGGGTCGGCAGGGACGAGATCTCATGCCCGCTCACCTGGATCGTCCCGCGAGCCCAGGGCAGGAGCCCCATGACGGCCTTGAGCAGGGATGTCTTCCCCATCCCGTTGCGCCCAAGCACCGCAACGACGGCGCCGGGCTCGACCTCCAAGCTGATCTCTCGGAGCACGGCGCTGCCGTGGTAGCCGCCGGACAGGCCGGTGACCCGCAGCACGTCAGAGCCCCTCTCCGAGGTAAACACGGCGCACGAGAGGGTCCGCCTCGATCTCGGCGTGTGGGCCTTCGGCGAGCACGCGGCCCTCGTGCAGCACGGTGATCCGGTCGCCGAGCATCTTGATGAACGCGATGTCGTGCTCGACGATCACGAGCGTGAGTCCCCGGCGTTCGGCGATCGCGCGCAGCATCGTCGCCACCCGACCGGTCTCCTCGACGGTCATCCCCGCAGTCGGCTCGTCGAGCAGGAGCACACGCGGTTGGGCGGCGAGGACCATCGCGATCTCCAGACGCTGCAGCTCCCCATGGCTCAGCTGTCCGGCTATCCGGTCGGCGAGTCCGTCGAGTGCAAGCTCCTCGAGGGTCGCCTCCGCCCGATCCCGGTCGTCCGCTCGCTCCCGCAGGAGGTCCGAGAGCCTGCGCCGGCCGGCGGCCGCAAGACGGATGTTCTCCGAGACGCTCACGTCGGGAAGGACCGAGGGGACCTGGTACTTGCGGACGAGCCCGCGCCGGGCGATCTCGTGCAACGGCAGCACGTCGATGCGCTCCCCATCCAGAAGGATCTCGCCCTCGTCCGGACGTAGATGCCCGGTAAGGAGGTTGAACAGCGTCGTCTTCCCGGCGCCGTTCGGACCGATCACGCAGCGGACCTCCCCAGGCTCGATCGCGAGCGACACTCCGTCGGTCGCCCGTAGGCCTCCGAAGCGCTTCACGAGCCCTCGTGCCTCGAGCAGCGCCGTCACCGCTCCTCCCGATGCCCCCGGACCCGTCGGACGGCCGTTGATACCAGGCCGACGAGCCCCCGGGGCTGCGTAAGCACCACCACGACGAGGAACACACCGGTCGCCAGGACCCAGTACTGCTGCAGTCGATCGGACAGCAGGGACTGGCCGTAGGAGACGACGAAGGCGCCGATGAAGGGCCCGACGAGCGAGCGTCGCCCGCCGATGGCGACCCAAACGATGATCGAGGTCGATAGAAGCACACCGAGCTGCGTCGGATAGACGAACTGCTCCAACGGGACGTACAGCATCCCCGCGAGCCCGGTGATCGCAGCTCCCACGACGAAGGCGATGGTCCGCACAGAGGATGTCGGATAGCCGAGCGAGGCGGTGCGTTGTTCGTTCGTCCGAACGCCCTCCATCGCGCGCCCGATCGGCGAACGGACGAGGCGCCGAGCGATCGCGTAGGCCACAAGGGCGCACACCACGATGGTGTAGTACGAGGGCAACAGACCCCACAGCTCCCAGGGGCCGATCCGGATCGGCGCCATGCCGTACAGGCCGTTGATGCCCCCGGTGATCCCGATCAGGGTCGTCGCGAGCTGCTCGAGGATCAGCGAGACGAGCAGCGTGATGATCGCGAAGTACGCGCCCGTCACGTTGCCGTGGATCAGCGTGCGCGCCATCAGGTACGCCAGGGTGGTCGGCACGGCGACGCCGGCGACGATCGCGAGCAGCCCAGCCGCCGGCACGTTTCCGAGATGCACGAGCACGAGACCGGTCGCGTAGGCGCCGAGCCCGAAGAAGGCGGCGTGCCCGAGACTTAGCTGACCCGTGTACCCCCAGATCAGATCGAGACCCAAGGCCGCGATCCCGAAGACGAGGATCCTCGCCACCTGCCCCGTGACGAACCGCGACGCGAAGAGCGGCACGACCCACAGCGCCACCGCGACGGCCGCGGCAACGACCCAGTGCACGAGCTCGATCCGCCGAGCGGCGGACCGCCCGATGAGCGTGCGTGCCCCGACCGCCTCGGTCATCCCTGCAGGCGCCCGAACAGGCCGGTCGGACGGAGTCGGATGATCACGATCGCCAGCACCAGGAGCACGATCTGGGCGATCACGGGCCGGAACGAGGCCGCCAGCGCCGCCTGCCCCATGCCGATCAGTCCCGCGCCGGCCGCCGTCCCCAGCAAAGACCCGACGCCGCCGACGATCACCACGAGGAACGATCGCGCGAGGAAGAACAGGCCGACCTCCGGGTTCAAGGTGATGAGCGGCGTCATCACCGCTCCCGCGAGGCCCGCGAGACCGGCGCCGAGCGCGAACACCGCCGCGTCGATCCGGCCGGCGTCGATCCCCATCGCCATCGCCATCTCCCGATCCTGGGTGACGGCCGAGACCTTCCAGCCGAAATCCGTGCGCAGGAACACCCACAACACCGTAGCCATCACGACGACCGCAAGTGCGATCAGGAACAGCCGATACAGGGGGTACCTCGTGCCCAGCACCGTGAGATCGCCGGTGAAGGGGAACGGGAGGTTGCGGCTGCCCGCTCCGAACACCACCTTGAGACCTTCGCGGATCACGATGCTCAGCCCCCAGGTGGCTACGAGCGTGTCGAGCAGACGACCCGAAAGCCGGCGGATCATCGTCCGTTCGATCGCCCAGCCGATCGCCCCAACGACGAACGGCGCGAGCGCGATGCCGAGCCAGACGTTGCCCGTGGCCTCCCACGCGGCTACGACCGTGTAGCTGCCCAGGATGAACATCTCTCCGTGCGCCATGTTGATGACGCGCATGAGCCCGAAGATCACCGCAAGGCCGATCGCGACGAGCGAAAGGACCGCGGCCAACGTGAGTCCGTTCAGCACCGTCGTCATCACGATGTCCCCCCGTCGGCCGCGGTCCCCTCGCTTCCCCTCACGCCGCGCCGCAGTCGGCGGCGGGCTCGATCCCTTCTTCGGAGTGCACGATCTCGAACTGATCCCAGTCGTTCCCACGAACGACGGCGACATGGAACGCGTGCGACGTGTGCAGCGTCGCGGGATCGATCCGGATCCTGCCCTGAGGAGCGTCGAACTCGACACCCTTCAGGCCCTCCATCAGCGGATCGGTCTCGAACGTCCCCGCGCGCTCCGCCCCCAGCGCGAACATGTGGACGGCGTCGTAGAGCCCCTCGCCGAACGTGTCGACGTACTTGGCCGGGCTCCGAGCCAGGTAGGTCTCGAGGAACTTCTCGTTCGCCGGGTTGTCCAGCGCCATGAAGTACGGCGCCGCGGTCACGATGCCCGACGCCGTTTCCGGATCGAGCGCTTGAACGATCGCCTCTGAGACCGAGTGGGAAGCCCGCGTTCCCCTGAAGTCGAAGCCGGCGAGCTGCTTCCAGAACGTGATGCCGTCGACGCCCGCGATCAGCGGGTACAGCACGTCGGGCTTGGCGTCGAGGATCCGACCGATCTCGGCCGAGAAGTCCGTCACGCCGAACGGCACGTACTCCTCCCCGACGACGGTTCCGCCGAGCGCCTCGAGCCCCCGCTTGAGGTGCGCGAAGGATCCGCGCGGCCAGACGTAGTCCGAGCCGATGAGGTAGAAGGACGAGCCGTGGTTCTCCACGAGCCAGGGGACGAACGGGTCGATCTGCTGGTTCGGCAGCGCCCCGGTCGATAGGAAGTACGGCCCGCACAGTCCGCCCTCGTAGTACGTCGGGTTGAACAACGGCACACCTGCCGGGCGCGTGAACTCGACCACGGCGTTGCGAACCGCGCTGATCAGCGTTCCGACGATGAAGGTGACCCCCTCCTCGTTGATGAGCTTCTTCGCCTTCTCGACGGCGACGGCCGGATCGCTCGCCTCGTCCTCGACCACGAGCTCGATCGGGCGACCGAGGACTCCGCCGGCCGCGTTGATCTCCTCGACGGCGATCTCGGTGCTGACGAGCATCGACTGCCCGACGTGGGTCTCGATCCCGGTGAGCGGGATCAGCGCACCGAGCTTGAACGGCTCCCCGCTCTGGCCACCGCCACCGCCCCCGCCGCCTCCGTCCTCGGAGGCGCAGGCGGCGAGCCAGCCGCTCCCCACCGTGATCGCCGCAACGCCGATCCCGGACCGACGCAGGAACTCCCGCCGACCGAGCGGTGTTCCGAACCGCTTGCGCACCATCGAACCCTCCTTACCTCGGCTCCGGAACGACCACCGCTGCTACCTACCCGCCTCGTGAAGCGCCACCACCTCCTCCGCCGTGGTCACGACCGCGAACTTCATCTCCAGGTTGCGGAGCGTCGCCCGGTGCAACTCCGGATCGAACGACGCCACCGCGTCACGGACCACGACCATCTCGAAGCCCTCATGGAACCCTCCACGAACGGTGTCCTCCACGCAGATCTGCGTGACGGTCCCCGTGACGACGACCTGCTCGACGTGATGTGCGCGGAGCGCGTCGGCGAGCGGTGTTCGGAAGAACCCGCTGTAGCCGTACTTGTCGATCACGACATCACCGGACCTGGGCGCCAGCTCGTCGACCACCGCGGGACCCTCGCGCTCTCCCTCGACATCGCGGTAGCGTCGACGCACGCCCGGCCAGCACGATCGGGTCCGGTCGTCGCACTCGGGGGACCAAGCCCACATGAGCGTCCGCCGAGGTCCCGCGACGAACCGCGTGTAGAACACCGGTCGACCGGCTCCGCGGAACGCGCCCAGCAGTCGTCGGATCGTGGGGACGATCTTGCGAGCGTCGGGCACTTCCTGCGGGGCACCCTCACGAACGAAGTCGTTCTGCATGTCCACGACGAGGAGCCCCTGCGCCTCGGGACGGAAGGCGAACGGCGCGCTCACCGAGGATCCCCCCAGGCGCCGAGGACCCCCCAGCGGCTCACGACGCCCGCCTCGCCGGCTCAACCTGGACCGTCTTGGGCTCCAGGTATGCGTCCAGTCCTTCGAGGCCGAGTTCCCGCCCCAGGCCGCTCGCCCCGAAGCCGCCCGTCGGCAGCTCCGGGTAGGTCCGGTTCCACGTGTTGATCCAGACGGTCCCGGCACGCAGGCGGCGGGCGGCGACCAGGGCGGCGTCGAGATCACCCGTCGCGATCCCGGCGGCCAGCCCGTAGTCGCCGGCGTTGGCGAGCTCGATCGCATGGTCGAGGTCCTTCGCCCGCTGGACGACCAGCACGGGGCCGAACACCTCCTCGCGTACGATCCGGCGGTCTTCGTCCACGCCGTCCAGAACCGTGGGCGCGACGAACGGCGCGGGCTTCGGCCCGCCGACGAGCACACGAGCGCCCTCGTCGATCGCTTCACGCAGCAGCCCGACGACCCGGCCATGGTGGCCTTCATCGACCAGCGGGCCGACGTCGGCGTCGTCGTCGGCGCCGACCCGCAGGCGACCCACGCGCCCCACGAGCGCGTCCAGGACATCGTGACCGTCGCCCACCAGGATCAACCGGCTCGGCACGTTGCACTGCTGGCCGGCGTTCACGAAACACTCCAGCGCGGCGTCGACGGCCACGGTGGGGGACGCGTCGGGCAGGACGATCAGCGGCGACTTGCCACCGAGCTCGAGCGAGACGCGCGTAATCGAGCGGGCCGCCGCGGCCATCACCCGTGCCCCGGTCGCCGTCGAGCCCGTGAAGGCGACCTTGTCCACGTCTGGGTCGGTGACGAGGGCTTCACCGACCACCGCGCCGGAGCCCGTCACGACGTTGCACACGCCCGGCGGGAGACCGCAATCGAGCAGGTCGCGCGCTAGCTCGATGACCGTGATCGGGGTCTGGGAAGCGGGCTTCACCACCAGCGTGCAGCCGGCGGCGAGCGCCGCCGCGACCTTCCAGATCGTGAGCACGAGCGGGAAGTTCCAGGGGGTGATCGCGACGACCACGCCGACGGGTTCGGGCACCGTGAAGCCGAGCGTCGACGGGGAGGTCCACAGCGATCGGCCGGCATGCGTGCGCGCGGCCCCCGCGAAGAAGTCCACGACGTCGGCGCAGTAGCTGGCAAGCCATCCGATCTGACCGGCCGGGATGCCGACCTGCCGCGACTCCCACGTGCGGTACGCATCGCCGCGGTCCCGGAGCCGATCCGCAAGTCGGTGCAGCACGCCCGCTCGCTCCGCCCCGGTCGTGTCCCGCCACCGGCCGTCGTCGAAGGCCCGGCGGGCGGCCTGAACCGCCCGCCGGGCATCCTCCGCCCCGCCGTCGGGAAACACCCCGACGAGCTCCCCGGTGGCGGGATGACGCCGCTCATACACCCCGCCGCTCGCGGCTCCGACCTCAACCCCGTCGATGATGATCGGCCAGCTCGTCATGCCATCAGGCGAAACGGAGGAACTGCGCTCGCTCCCAATCGGTGACCTGCTCCTGCCAAGCCTGAGAGCCGAACCCGTCGACCGCATCGCGAGCCTTCGCGATCTCGTGACGCTTGAGCCCGAGGAAGGCCCGCACGAACTCCTCGCCGAGCGCCGTGCGGACGACCTCGTCGGCCTCGAAGGCCGCAAGGGCGTCCTCGAGCGTGGAGGGCAGGCTCGGAAGGTCGTCGAGCCGGTAGGCGTTGACCGCGATGGGCTCTGGCGGCTCGAGCTTGCGATCGATCCCGTCGAGGATCGCGGCGAGCATGCCGGCGAACGCCAAGTAAGGGTTCGACGCGCCGCAGCCCAGGCGGTTCTCGATGTGCGTGCGCTCACCACGCCACGCCTTGATCCGCACCGCCACGGACCGGTTCTCGAACCCCCAGGTCGAAGACGCGGGCGCGTAGGTGCCCTTGCGGTAGCGCTTGTCGCAGTTGACCGTGGGACCCCACAGCGCCCGCAGCGCAGCGGCATGCTCGAGCAGTCCCCCGACCGCCCATCGCAGCTCCGCTGAAACACCTCGGGGGTCCCGGTCGTCCGCGAAGAGGTTCCGATCGCCCTCGAACAGGCTCACGTGCAGGTGACAGCTCGAGCCGCTGCGATCGGTGAACGGCTTCGTCATGAAGCTCGCGAGCAGTCCGTGGTCGGAGGCGATCTCCTTGGCGTACGTCTTGTAGGTGAGGTTGTGGTCTCCGACCTCGAGCCCCCAAACGGGCTCGAAGTTCAACTCGTACTGGGTGGGGCCCCACTCCTGGTTAAGCGTGTTGGGCTGACAGCCGAGCGCCGGGAGGTCACGCAACAGCTGACGCAGAACCGGCAAGCGCTGGTTCGTGAGGGTCGTCGTGATGTCGGTGCCCTCGAAGGGCGGACGTAGCGTCTCGGCATCGACGAGGTAGAACTCGTACTCGCCCTGCATGAGGGCGCGCAGTCCCCTCGCTTCGAGAGCCTCGACCTGCCTGCGGAGGACCTGTCGCGGAGCCGCCTCGACCGGACGTCCGTCGGCGTACGTCGTGTCGCAGATCACTCGCGCCTCACCGGGTCGGTGGGGAAGCACGGCGAACGTGGTGAGGTCCGGGCGCATCGTCAGGTCAGCGAACGTGAGGTCCTCGCCGAAACCCGTGCCCGTGGCGACCCAACACTCGTGGTCCCAGCAGTAGATGTCGCTCACGAGCGCCAGCCCCCGCTCTACGTAGTCCCAGAAGCGGTCGGCGGCCACCGACTTCCCTCGGGACACGCCGTTCAGATCCGGGGTCTCGAACCGGACGAGCTCGATCGCGTGCTCCTCGAGCCGCCGGTCGATCGACGCCCGCAGGTCTTCGGTCACCGTTCCCCCTTCCTCGACCCCCGTCCCACCCTCCCCGTCGACCCCCGGACCACGAGCTCGCACGCAAGGGCCGTCGGCGCCTCGAAGGGCCGCTCCTCCAGCCGGCTCAGCACGAGCTCCATGCCGCGGCGGCCGAGCTCGCGCATCGGCACCCGAACGGTGGTCAGGGGGGGATCGAGCAGCTCGGTGACCGGCAGGTCGTCGATCCCGGTGACGGATAGGTCACGGGGCACCCGAAGACCGAGGCGCCGTGCCGCCTGCAGGCACCCGACGGCCATCTGGTCGTTCAAGCACACGACCGCCGTGAACCGCACGCCCTGCTCGACGAGGCGCTCGAGGGCCTCGGCCGCCTGGAGACGCTCGAACCCGCCGGAGACGACCGCACGGGGGTCGAGAGCGATGCCGTGTCGCGCGAGAGCCGATCGGAACGCCGCAGCCCGCTCAACGCTCGTCTTGAGGTGATCGGGGCCGGTGAGCATCGCGAAGCTCCGGTGTCCCAGGCCGACGAGGTGCTCCACCAGCTCAGCGATCCCAGCGTCGGTATCCGGCACGATCGACGGCCACGGAAGGTCGTTGGGCGCGAGCATCACGACCGCACCCCCCTCGGCCTCGATGGCCTCGACCTGTCGACGCAGGCGGTCGACGTGGCCCGGGACCTGGAGACCGCCTCCAACGAAGATGATGCCGTCGGCATGCTGGCTTCGCATCCGGCGGACGTAGTCGAGCTCCAGCTCCGGATCGCGGTACGAGGAGAGCACGAGGACCAGGTACCCGGCAGGTCGTGCCACCTCGTCGATGCCCCGCACGATCTCGTTGAAGTAGTCGTCGGTGATGTCGTGGACCACCACCCCCAGGATCTGGGTGCGCCGACCGGACAGCCCTCGTGCGAGCGCGTTCGGCTCGAAGTCGAGCGCTCGGATCGCAGCCAGCACCCGCTCACGGGTCGCCGGGTGCACCGGGTGGTCGCTGTTGTTCAGGACCCGTGACACGGTTCCGATCGACACGCCTGCCTCCCTGGCGACGTCGACGACCGAAGGGGCCCGTCCGCGTCGCCCTCGGCCCGTCGACGCGCCCCGGTCCAACGTCGCCCCTCCTTTCCCCCACGCCTTCCAGCCGCCTCTCGACGGGTGGTAAACGTTTTCCGGAAAGCGTTTGCCAGGACCCTAAACCAGGTCGGCATCACCGGTCAAGGCAGCGCCAGGGGATCGTTCGGCACGCGCCCGAGCCGCGTCCGGCCCCGGCGGATCGCCGGCCCTCCCGAGGCGGTCAGCCGCCGACCACGACCCGGCGGGCGCGGGTGGGCCTCGCCACGACGGCGCAGAGGATCTCCTGCGGAAGGGTCTCGGCACGGCGGGCGAGCTCGTCGGCGGAGATCCGCTCCCCCTGTTGCTCACCCAAGAGCACCACGGGGTCCCCGACCCGGACCGAGTCGTCGACGACGACCGTGAGCTGGTCCATCGAGATGGGATCGATCACGCGCCGGCGTCGTCCGCCGATGAGGACGTCGGCGCGACCCGACAGCCTCCTGAGGTAGCCGTCCGCGTACCCGACCGGCACCAGGGCCACGGTCGTCTCCTCCCGAGCGATGAACCGCCGCCCGTAGCCGGAGGACTCCCCGGGGGCGAGTCGGCGGACCAGCTGCACCGAGCTCGTCCAACGCATCGCCGGGCGCAGGCCGTGATCGGCGCCCTCGTCGCCGAACGGCGACGCGCCGTAGAGCGCGATCCCCGGGCGCACGGCCTCGAGATGCGTCGCCGGGTGCCCGAGCGTGCCGGCGGAGTTCGCAAGGTGCCGCGGGACGCCCGGCGCTTTGGCCGTGAAGGCCAGGAACCGCTCGAGCTGGGTGCGCACGAACCTCGGGTCCGGATCGTCGGCCGTCGCGAGGTGCGAGGAGATACCCCGCAGCCGCCACCCCCGGCAGGCGCCCGGCCAGGAGGTCGGCGACGATCGGGCCGGCGTCGGCGGCCGTCAGACCCCACCGGCCCATCCCGGTGTCGACCTTCACGTGCACGTCGTAGGCGAGCCCGGTGGTCCGCATCCGTTCGACGACGTCGGGCGTCGAGACGACGACCTCGAAGCCCGAGGCTTCCCGCTCCTCCCCCGGAGCCAGCGGGAACAGGATGATGATCCGGACGCCGTCCCCCAGCGCCGCGCGGAGCTCCTGGGCCTCGGCGAGGGTCGCGACGCAGAGCGCTTCGGCGCCCGCCTCGAGCGCCGCGCGGGCCACCGGCACGGCCCCGTGCCCGTACGCGTCGGCCTTCACGACGGCGAAGCACGCGGCGCGCGGCGCGGCGGCGCGCAGGCGACGGACGTTGTGCCGGATCGCGCCGAGGTCGACCTCGACCGTGCATCGCGCGGAGGCTTCCACGATCGCTCAGGGTAGACGGCCGCGGGGTGTTTCGGTTCCGCCGGCGATGGCCCATACTGCTGGCCATCCACCGCCCGAGCGGCGCCCGGCGGGGGCCGCCTCGAGGTTCGATGAGGAGGGCGTCGTCGAGTCGAAACGACCGGCTCCAGGGCACCATGCAACAGCACGACGACCAGATCCGGGCCGCTGCGATCGCCTACGTCCAGGAGCGGGCGCGCGCCGCCGGCGGTGTCGTGAGCCGAGCCGACCTCGAGGCGTTCACGTTCCGAGGTCAGCGCCTTCCCCTGATCGAGCGCCAGCGCGGGATCCGCAAGGTCGCCGGCCTGGACGCGGCCCTCACGATCCTCACGGCCTACGCTCCGGATCCCGAGAGGCGACCGTACGACGACGGCGTCGGTCCCGACGGGTACCTACGGTACCGGTGGCGCGGCACCGATCCTGCGGCGTTCGACAACCGAGCGTTGCGGGCGGCGATGGTCGAGGGGCGACCGCTGATCTGGCTGTGGGGCGTCGCTCCGGCCACGTTCCATCCGATCGCGCCGGTCTTCCTCGTCGCCGAGGAGCCTGAGCACCACCGGTTCGTCGTCGCGATCGATGAGGAGTCCCGTCGGCAGTGGGAGCTGCTCGAACAGGCATCTCCGCACCCCGCAGACCTAGCGATCCGACGCATCTACGTCGAGGAACGCACCCTTCGCAGGGTTCACCAGCCGGTCTTCCGCCTGCGCGTGCTCTCTGCGTACGGGCGCCGGTGCGCGCTGTGTCGGCTCCGCCACCCGGAGCTCCTCGAGGCGGCGCACATCCGCCCCGATGCGGAAGGCGGTGAGCCGGTGGTGCCGAACGGGATCGCGATGTGCGCGATCCACCACCGTGCCTTCGACGCGCACGTCGTGGGGATCCGGCCAGACCACCGCGTCGAGATCCGCGGCGACGTCCTCGCCGAGCGCGACGGTCCGACCTTGCGGCACGCGCTCCAGGGGATCCACGGGGCCGTGATCGAGCTGCCGAAGCGTCCACGCGACCATCCCGACCCCGAACTCCTCGAGGAGCGCTACGAGCGCTTCCGCGCGGCCGGGTGAGGTGCCGCCCAGCGGGCCCCTACACGCCGAACGTCGGCATGTGGCCCCCGAGCGAAACCCCGACGGTCTTGACCTCGGTGTAGGCGTCGAAGGCGTGAACCGATAGCTCACGACCGAAGCCGCTCGCCTTCATCCCGCCGAAGGGCGACTCGTTGAACAAGAACTCGCTCGTGTTCACCCACACGCCTCCCGCCCGGATGTCGTGCGCGGCTCGGTGGGCCGTCTCCAGGTGTTGCGTCCACACGGTCGCGGCCAGGCCGTAGGGCGTGTCGTTCGCCTTGGCGATCCCATCCTCGTAGTCGGTGAAGCGCCCGATCGCCGCGACCGGGCCGAAGATCTCCTCGCGAACGATGCGCATCTCGTTGGAGACGTCTGCGAACACCGTCGGTTCGTAGAACCACCCAGGGCCGTCGAGCCGACGGCCGCCTGTGAGCAGCGTCGCACCCTCCTTCTGGCCGAGCTCGACGTAGTGTTCGATCTTCTCGAGCTGCCGTGCGCTGGTGATCGCTCCGTAGTGGGCCTCGGAGTCCGGAGGACCAACGACGAGGCGCCGGGCTTTCTCGACGAACCGGTCGACGAACGTCTCGTAAACGGGCTCCTGGACGTAGATCCGGCTCCGCGCGTCGCACACCTGTCCGGCGTTGGCGAAGATCAGGAACAGCGACCCGTCGACCGCCTGCTCGAGATCGGCGTCGGAGAAGACGAGGTTGGGAGACTTGCCGCCCAGCTCAAGGGTGACCCGCTTGAGGGTCTCCGCGGCCTCGCGCATCACGATCTTTCCGGTGACCGTCTCGCCGGTGAGCGAGACCTTGTCGACGTCGGGGTGGACCACGAGCCGATGGCCGGCCGTCTCGCCGTCGCCGCTCACGATGTTGACGACGCCGGGCGGGAAGCCGGCCTCCTCCAGGAGGTCGGCGAGCATGAGGGCGGTGACGGGGGTCTCCTCCGCGGGCTTCAGGACCACCGTGTTCCCGGCCGCCAGGGCCGGAGCCAGCTTCCACACGGCGATCGCGATCGGGAAGTTCCAGGGCACGATCAGTCCGCATACCCCGACCGGTTCGCGACGCGTGTACACCAGGTAGCCCTCCGGGCCGGAGATCGTCTCCCCCATCACGGCGTTCGCCATCCCCGCGTAGTAGTCGAGGCACGCGATCGTCGACGTCACGTCGAAGTCGGCGTCGAAGCGCGTCTTGCCGTTCTGGGAGGACTCGGCCACGACGAAGTCGTCCTTACGGGCCTCCAGGGCACGGGCGAGCGCCGCCAGCTTGCGTCCGCGCTCCGTCGCGCTCAGCCGAGACCACCCGGGGAAGGCGCGGCGGGCGGCCGCCACGGCCAGATCCACGTCCTCCGGCCCCGCCTGGGGCACGACCGCGTACACGGCACCGGTGGACGGGTTCAGCACCTCGAAGCGCTCCCCCGATCGGGCCTCGACCCGTTCGCCGTCGATCAGCATCGGGAGAACCAGGGGCTCGCTCATCGCGTCCTCCTCTCGCCCGTCGTTCAGCCGCCGATCTCCCGGATCGTCGCCTCGAAGGCCTCGAGCGTACGGTCCACGTCGTCGTCGGAGTGCTGGGCCGACATCGAGAACTCCTCGAACCAGGCGCTGCCCATGGGGATCACGCCACGGTTCAGCATCCCGAACCAGTAGTCGCGCCAGCGCTCCTGGTCGCAGCGCGCCGCCTCGCGGAAGTTCCTCGGTTGCTCCTCGAGGCCGAAGAAGATCCCACCGAGCGTCGTGACCTGCACGACGTGGGCGGGCATCCCGCGCTCGCTGAGGACCTCACGCATCCCGTCCGTCAGGCGCGTCGTGAGTCGGGTCATCTCCTTGTAGGCGTCGTCCGTCATCACCTTCGTCAGGCACGCCAGGCCCGCGGCCATCCCGAGGGGGTTCGCGTTGTAGGTGCCGAAGTGGATCGTGGGGCCGGACGGACTGATCTGCTCCATCAGATCGCGGCGGCCGCCGAACGCTCCCACCGGCACCCCGCCGCCGATCGCCTTGGCCAGCGTGACGAGGTCCCCCCGGACGCCCCACAGCTCGGTCGCCCCGCCCGGGGCAACGCGGCAGCCGAGCTTGACCTCGTCCATGATCAGAACCGCGCCGGCGCGCGTGCACAGCTCCCGCACACCCTCCAGGTAGCCGGGCGCCGGAGGGATGACCCCGCCGTTCGTCATCGCCGGCTCGATGATGACGCCAGCAACATCCCCGTCGTGCTCGTCGAAGGCTCGCCGCATCTGATCCAGGTCGTTGAACGACACGACCGCCGTGTACTCGGTCGAGGCCGGCAGCAGGCCGGCGGAGTCCGCGGTCGGCCGAGGGCGGTCGTCGGGCCCGGCGGCTTCCGGAGGCGCGCCGCCGATCGAGACCAAGAGGTGATCCGTGCCCCCGTGGTACTGACCCTCGATCTTCACGATCGTCTTGCGGCCGGTGGCGGCCCGCGCGAGGCGGATGGCGGTCTGGGTCGCCTCCACCCCCGACTGCGTGAAGCGGATCATCTCGATCACGCCGTCGTAGCGACGGATGATCTCCTCAGCGAGGTCGGCTGCCAGGGTGGTCGGCATCCCGAAGAGCGTGCCGTGCTCGGCCTGCCGCCGGATCGCCTCGACGATCACCGGGTTCGCGTGCCCGGCAACCATCGCCGCGTAGCACAGCGAGTAGTCGATGTACTCGTTGCCGTCCAGGTCCCAGACCCGCGACCCCTTCGAGTCCGCGATCGACAGCGGGTACGGGGGGGTGAACTGGATCGCGCTGCCGACGCCCCCGGGGATCAGCGCCGCCGCCCGCTCCCAGGCCGCCCTCGAACGCGGGGTCCGTTGCTCGTACAGCTCGATGCCCTGGACCATCGTGGTGTCCCCCTTCCGCCGGGGCCGACTCCGGAGCCGAGTCTAGGGGCACCTTCTCACGTGACTCAAGCGCTTCTCGCCGAGCGAGAGTGCCTTGCGCCGGTCATCCCCGACGCCCATGATCGGGCCCTGCGGCGGCCGGAGGCTGGAACGAGGAGGGGAAGATGATCCGTCCGTTCGATCGTTGGGGGCTCGTCAGGATCGCGGCGGCGCTCGCGGCCTTGCTCCTCGTCGCGGTCTCCTGCGGCGGCGGCCCGCAGGATGGGGGCGGCGCGACCTCCCCGGGCGCCGGCGGGACCACCGGCAGGTGCGGGGACCCCGAACGCCTCGGCGACACCCTGAACTTCTACAACTGGGCCGACTACATCGACGAGGCGATCCTCGAGTCGTTCGAGCAGGAGTGCGGCGTTCGGGTCAGGATGGACACGTACACGTCGAACGAAGAGGCCATCGCGAAGATCCGCGCCGGCAACTCCGGGTACAGCCTGGTGATCCCGACCGACTACGCGGTGCAGATCATGATCGACGAGGGACTGCTCCGGCCCCTGGACATGGCGAACATCCCGAACGTCGCCAACATCGACCCGAAGCAGATGGGGCAGTACTACGATCCCGACAACACGTACTCGATCCCGTACCAGTACTCCACGACGGGGCTCGCGTACAACGTCACGGCGTTCGACACACCGCCCGACAGCTGGGGCGTGCTGTTCGACCAGAACCGCCACTGCGGGCAGTCCTCGCTCCTCGAGGACCAGCGCGAGGTGATCGGCGCGGCGCTCGTCTACCTCGGCTACGACTGGAACGAGACGGATCCGGAGGCCCACGAGAAGGCCCTCGATCTGCTCCTCGACGCCCGTGAGTGCGTGTCGGGCTTCGACTCGGCGAACTACATCGGGAACCTCGCCAGCGGCGAGGTCGTGGTCGCGCAGTCGTGGGGCTTCGCGGCCGGGATCGCGCGGGCCGAGAACCCCGACGTCGCCTACACGATCCCGAAGGAGGGCGGCACGATCTGGCAGGACAACTTCGTGATCCCCGCCGACGCGCCGGACCCGTACACCGCCGAGGTCTTCATCAACTACATGCTCGAGCCGGACATCGGGGCGCTGCTCACGGAGTTCACCCTGGGATTCACCCCGAACCTCAAGGTGGAGCCGCTCCTGAGCGACGACTACCACCAGATCATCGACGAGGGGGGCATCGCGATCACGGACGAGGTTCGCGAGCGGCTCGTGTGGCAGGTGCGCGGACCCGAGCACGACATCTTCGCCAAGACGTGGGAACAGGTCGTGGCGGCGGGCTAGCCGCGGTCGCCCGACGCCGGGCGTGACCGACGTGGGCCCCGAGGAGCGCCGCCGGCGCCGACGCCTGCTGCTGCTGGTCTCGCCCGGCGTCGCCTGGATCGTCGCGACCTACGTGCTGCCGACGCTGCTGATCCTCCTGTACTCGTTCCTCACCCCCAGGCTCGGCGGCGGCGTGGAATGGCGGGTTTCCCTGGACGCCTACCGCACCCTCACCGCCGCGGATGCTCGGGCGTCGCTGTACAACCCCTACGTCACCGTCCTGGCGCGCTCGATCGTGTGGGCGGGGTTCACGACGGCCATCTGCTTCGTGCTCGCCCTCCCGGTGGCCCTGTACATCCACGGGCGGCGGACCGCGCTCGGGCGCTACGCCCTTCTCATCGCCGTGATGATCCCCTTCTGGACGAGCATGCTCGTCCGGACCTACGCGCTGCGCTACCTGCTGGCGAACACGGGTCCGCTCAACGGCGTCCTTCGGTGGCTCGGCTTCGAGCCGATCACGTTGCTCAACAGCAGGATCGCGGTGGTGATCGGGCTCGTCTACACGGCGCTTCCGTTCATGATCCTGCCCCTTTACGCGGCCGTCGCCCGAGTCGACCCGCGGGTGCTCGAGGCGGGGCGGGACCTGGGCGCCAACGGCCCGCAGACCTTCGTGCGCGTGTTCCTCCCGCTGGTCTCCGCCGGGACCGTCGTGGGCTGCGTGCTCGTGTTCGTGCTCTCCGCCAGCCAGTACATCGTGCCCACGCTGCTGGGGGGCGGCAAGGTCAACATGATCGCGAACCTGATCGAGCTCCAGTTCGGCGACGCGTTCAACTGGCCGCTCGGGTCGGGGATCGCGATCTTCTTCTCCGCGCTCACCCTCCTCGGGCTCTCCGTGGTCACGGCCCATCGGCGGGAGGCCCAGCTCCTATGATCGCGACCCGCCCCGGAGGCCGCCTCGCCGTGGGGATCTCCTCGGCCGCCGTCTACCTCTTCCTCTACCTGCCGGTCGTGGTCCTGGTGCTGTTCTCCTTCAACGGCTCGCGGACCGCGAGCCGATGGGAGGGCTTCACCCTCGACTGGTACCGGGAGCTGGCCGACAACACCCGGATCCTGCAGGCGACCCGGGTGTCCCTCGTGGTCGCGGTCGTCTCCACCCTCGGCGCGGTCGTCTTGGGAACGATGCTCGCGCTGGGCCTCGAGCGCCACCGGTTCCGGGGGCAAGGCGTCGTCCGCCAGATCGTCTACCTCCCGGTGATCGCGCCTGAGATCGTCACCGGCGTCTCCCTGCTGGCCTTCTTCTCCCTCGTCATCGGTTGGCTCAACGACGTCCTCGGGCGCAGCGCGGCCGACGCCCTGCGCATGGGCCTGCCGACGGTCGTCGTGTCCCACATCGCCTTCAACACCGCGTTCGTCGCGCTCGTCGTGCGGGTCAGCCTGGCAAACTTCGACCGCGCGATCGAGGAAGCCGGCCAGGACCTCGGTGCCTCCCCCTGGGCGACGTTCTGGCGCGTGACGCTTCCGGTCATCGCCCCCGGCGTCCTGGGCGGGGCGCTGCTCGCCTTCTCGCTGTCGCTGGACAACTTCGTGATCACGTTCTTCGTCGCCGGCCCGGGTGGCGCCACGCTGCCGATCGAGATCTTCGGGCAGCTGCGGCGCACGATCCGACCCGACATCAACGCGGTCTCATCCATCCTGTTCGGGGTCTCGACGCTCGCGCTGCTCCTCGCCCTGGGGGCCCAGGCGGCCGGCGAGCGGCGCGCGCGCTCCCGGGGACCCGCCTGACGGGCCGTCGATGGGCCTGTCAGCCGCGGCGGGAGGCGATCGCGGCCAGGACGCGCTCGGGCGTGACCGGCAGCGCGGTGATCTGGACCCCGATCGCGTCGGCCACCGCGAGCGGGATCACGGCGATGGGCGGTCCGATCGGAGGCTCACCGATCCCTCGGGCGCCGAACGGGCCGACCCCCTCCCCCGACTCGAGGACCACGGCCTCGATGTCCGGAACGTCCGCCGCCGTCGGCATCAGGTAGCGGAACAGCCCCGGCGTGAGGTTGACGCCATCGCGGACGACGAGCTCCTCCAGGAGCGCCTGTCCGAGCCCCTGCACGACGCCGCCCGAGATCTGGCCCTCCACGCTCTTCGGGTTGATCGCCCGCCCGACGTCGTGGGCCGCGATGTACCGAAGGACCCTGACCTGCCCCGTGTCCAGGTCCACCTCGACGTCGGCCAGGTGCGTGCCGAAGGTGAAGTCCGGGAAGATCCGCTCCCCGGCGAGCTCTCGGGTCACCGGTCGGCCCTTGGGCCCGAAGAACGTGCCGAGCGCCTCGACCGGCACGTTGCCGCGGCGGCAGATCGCCAGCACCTCCTCGATCGGCACCCGTCTCGTCGGCCCGCTCACCGCACCCGGTTCGAGCGTGAGCGACTCGACCGGGTCGCCCGTCGCCGCCGCGACGGCGGCCAGGAGGTTCGCACGCAGCGCCGTAGCGGCCTCGTACACGGCGTTGCCGGACATCAGGAGCTGACGGGTCGCCGTGGTCGTGCCGGCAAGCGGGGTCAGCGCGGAGTCCCCGAAGTGCACGGTCACCCGCTCCAACTCGACCCCCAGGACCTCCGCGGCGATCTGGCCGAGCGAGAACGCCTGACCACCGCCGATGTCGGGCACCCCGCATCGGACCGTGAGCGACCCGTCCGCTTGGAACCCGACCCAAGCTGCAGCCGAGTCGTTCAGCCAAACGAGGCGTCCGTAGGACTGGAAGTTCGACGCGATCGCCCGACCGACGACGCGTCGAGGGCCGGACGGCTGGGGCTTGGGGCCGGCCCGCTCCCGGACCGCGTCGATCGTCTGGGGAAGCTGCACCTCGGTGATGAGCTCCTGCCCCACCGGCAACCGATCGCCGCGGACGAGCGCGTTGCGCTTGCGGACCTCGCCGGGGTCCATGCCGAGCCGCCGGGCCAAAGCGTCCATCTGCGATTCGTAGCCCAACACGACCTGCATCCCTCCGAAGCCCCGGAAGGCCGAGGCGGGCGGGTTGTTCGTGTAGGCAGCACGGGACCGGATCTTCACGTTCGGCACCCGGTACGGTCCGCACGCGTGGACGGTCGCGTAGAGCAGGACGAGGGCCGACAGGTAGGCGTAGGCGCCGGCGTCGGCGAGGATCTCGACGTCCTGGGCGAGCAGCGAGCCGTCGGCCGCCGCGGCGGTCCGGTAGCGCATCGTCATCCGATGCCGCTTGGGGCGGGCCAGGAGCGACTCGTTGCGCGTCCACTGCATCCGGACGGGCCGCCGGGTCCTCCAAACGGCCAGGGCGATGTACGGCTCGACGGTCATATCCTCCTTGCCGCCGAAGCCCCCGCCGACGTAGGGCGCGATGACCCGGACCTTGGCCTCGGGAAGCCCGAGGATGCGGGCGACGTCTCGGTAGTGCTCGACGACCTGCGTGGCCACGCGCAGGGTGAGGACGCCGTCGTCGTCGATCCACCCCACGCCCGCCTCCGGCTCGAGGTACGCGTGATCGACGAACTGCGTCCGGTACTCGCCCTCGACGACGACGGCGGCCTCCGCCAGTGCCGCGTCGACGTCGCCGCGGTCGATCGTCCACTCGGCGAGCAGGTTGCCCGTCTCGTGGACGAGCGGCGCTCCCTCCGCAAGCGCGGCCGCCGGGTCGGACACCACCGGCAGCTCCTCGATCTCGACCTCGACGAGCGAGCACGCGCGCGCCAGCACGTCCTCGCTGTCGGCAACGACGAGCGCGATCGGCTCGCCGTGGAAGCGCACCCGGTCGGTGGCAAGCACCTGCATGCTCGCCCGCAGCGGCTGCACCTCGATCGTCTGCCCTGGTACGTCAACCCGGATCTCGTTGTTCGGGATGTCCTCGCCCAGGAGCACGTCGACCACGCCCGGGAGCTCGCGCGCCGCGCTCACGTCCCGTCGGAGGATCCTTCCGCTGGGAACCTGTGCACGGACCAAGCGCGCGTGCAGCATGTGCGGGAGCACGAGGTCTCCGGCGTAGCGGGTGGTACCGGCGATCTTCTCCGCCTGATCGTGGCGAGCCAACGGGCGGTGGACCACCCTGAGCTCGTCGAGCTTCGAGGTCCGAACCTCGTCGTTCACCCCTGAACACCTCGCGACTGGGCGTCCTCGATCGCGTCGACGATCGGCTGGTACCCGGTGCACCGGCAGAGGTTCCCGTGGAGCGCCTCCCGGATCTCCTGCCTCGACAGTCGGCCCCGGGCGTCTCGCAGGAGCGCGTGAGCACAGACGAGCAGGCCGGGCGTGCAGAAGCCGCACTGGGCGGCGTGGTGCTCGTGGAACGACCGCTGGAGCGCGCCGAGCGACCCGTCCGGCTCGCACAGGCCCGCCGCCGTCGTGATGGAGGCCCCGTCGACCTGGGCCGCGAGCACGAGGCACGCGCTGGCCAGCTCGCCGTCGATCAGCACCGTGCAGGCCCCGCACACACCCTCGCCGCACCCGTACTTCGGGTCGGTGACGCCGGCGACCTCGCGCAGCCACCGCAGGAGCGACAGGTGCGCGCCGGTCGTCGCCGCGACCCGCCGTCCGTTCACCGTGAGCGTGATGTCCATCGTCATGGGCTCGCTCATCGACCCGATCCCCCCGCCCGCTCCACCGCGCGCCGCAGCGCGCGCACCAGCAAGACCCGGGCCAGCTGGCGCCGGTACTCGGCGCTCGCGACCTCGTCGTCGATCGGCTCCAGACCTTCGGGCTCACCGACCCGGTCCTCGAGGTCCTCGGCCCGAGCCCCCTCGACGCGCACCTCGACGGCGCCGATCCGGATCGGCCGACCGGCGACGCCCGAGAGCCCGGCCCGGGCCTCCACGATCCGGCCGTCGACCACGCGGACGAGCGCGGCGGCCGCGACGATCGCGAAGTCCCCGAGACGTGGCGAGACCTCGGTGAAGCCCCAGCCCCAGCCGGGCCCGAGCACCGGGACGCGGATCTCGGCGACGAGCTCCTCGGGCGCCCTCGCCGTCGTGAACGGCCCCAGGTGGAAATCGGACGCGCCCACCGTGCGCGCCTGCGCCCCATCGCGCAGCTCGTAGCTCGCACCGAGGACCGTCATCGCCAGGGGGATCTCGGCGACCGGATCGGCGTGGGCGATCGAGCCACCGACCGTGCCTCGGGCTCGAACCCTGGGCGAGCCGATCCAGCGAACGGCGTCCGCGAGCAGGGGCTGTCGGGTCCGAACGAGCTCGTCGCGCTCGAGGTCGGCGTGGCGGGCGAGCGCGCCGATCCGCAGGTAGCCGTCCTCCGCCACGATCTGTCTGGCCTCGCGCACGCCGCCGAGGTCGACGACCGTCGCCGGCTCGACCAGGCCGAGGTTCACCATCGGCAGCAGCGATTGCCCCCCGGCGATCGGGATCGCCGGCGCCGGCTCCGATCGGAGGAGCTCGCACGCCTCCGCGAACGAGCGAGCGCGGGCGTAGCGGAACGGCGTCACGAACACGAGGAGGACCTCCGGCGCACGCCCGGATCATAGGGAGCGCTTCTCGCCGCGCTCAATCGATTCTCACCGAGCAAGAACCGTGCCCGTCAGCGACCGGCGAGCAGATCGTCGAGCGCGGCTCCCAGTCCCTCGGCCAGCTCCGCGACGTGCGCCTGCGTGAGGATCAGCGGCGGCGAAACGTGGATCGCGCCGCCGGCGAGCATCCGCGTCATGATCCCGTGGCGTCGGCACGCGGGCACGACACGGTCGAGCAGATCCGGCACCTCCTCGAGGGCTCGTGGGTCGACCTGGACGGCCGCCAGAACCCCCGTGCCCGCTCGGACCTCGCTCACGAGCTCGTGATCGGACAGCGGCGCGAGCGCGACGGCGAGCTCGCCCTCGAGCGCTTGCGCGCGCTCGATCAGGCCCTCGGACGCCACGATGTCGAGGTTCGCGATCCCCACGGCGCAGGCGGTCGCGTGCCCCGAGTAGGTGTAGCCGTGGCGGAACATCCCGACCCCGGGGGCGAAGAAGGGCTCCCACACCCGAGGCGCGACGATGACGGCCCCCAGCGGGAGGTACCCGCTCGTGACCCCCTTCGCACACGTGATCAGGTCTGGATCGAGGCCCCACCGCTCGCTCGCGAACCACCGACCCACGCGGCCGAACCCGGTGACGACCTCGTCGGCAACGAACAGGACGTCCGCGTCGCGGCAGATCGCCCGCGCCTTCTCCAGGTAGCCCTCCGGTGGCGCGAACACCCCGCCCGCCCCGATCACCGGTTCGCAGAAGAACGCCGCGACGCGCTCGCGACCCACGTGTTCGATCGCATCGCCGAGCGCGTCGGCGTCGTTCCAGGGAACCTCGACGACGTCGGGCAGGAGTTCGCCGAACCCCTCCAGGTTGGCTCGGATGCCGGCGAGCGACGTACCGGCGACGTGCATCCCGTGGTAGGCGCGCTCGCGCCGGATCAGCACGCGGCGTTCCGGTTGACCCATGAGCCCCCAGAAGCGGCGGGTGATCTTGACCGCCGTGTCGATCGCGTCGGACCCGCCGCTCGTGAAGAAGACCTTGGCGTCGCGGACGGGCGCGATCGCGGCGATGCGTTCGGCCAGCTCGGTCGCCGGCGGGTTCGTCAGGTCCTGGAAGATCGAGTACGTCTCGAGCCGCTCGAGTTGCTCGGCCGCGGCGCGGGCGAGCTCGGACCGCCCGTGCCCGACGTTGCAGTACCACAGGCTCCCGGCCGCGTCGAGGTATCGGCGACCCTGCGCGTCCCAGACGTAGGCCCCCTCACCGCGGACGATCGACAGCTCCCCGGTCGCACCGACCGCGGCCATGTCGGCGAACGGGTGCCACAACGCGCTCACTCCGCACCCCCCGACGGACGGTGGTCGGGGAGGTCGACGGGGGCCGCCGGGGTCCACCCCGGCTCGAGGCCCAGGACCTCCACCGGGGTTCGCTTCGTCATCTTCTCCAGGTACTCGTAGGGGACACCGAGCGACAGGAGGGCCGCCAGCAGCATCCTGAGCCCCTCGGGATGCGGCGGACCTGCGAACTGCCCGAGATCCGAGCCCAGGACGAGGTGCTCGCCCTCGAGCTCCATGATCCACCCGGCGAGCTCGGCCGGCTGCTGCTCCCAGAAGATCGGACTCACGCATGAGCACGCCACGTACTCGATCGTCGCGCCCTTGGCGATCAGCTCCTTCTGCACGGAGACGTCGAGCCTGCACAGCGACCAGTTCGCGTGCGTCACGATGAAGCGGCGAACGCCGGCCTCGAGCGCGGCGTCCTGAAGGGCTCGGATCTCCGGCAGCGACAGGTGCCCCGTGGCGAGCGCGACGTCGTTCTCGGCGACGATCTCGCAGATCGTCCGCGCCTCCTTCGTGAGCGTGCGCCCGTCCTCCTCGAAGACCGTGATCCCCTCACCCGGGAGCTGCGGACGGCGTCGACCGAACTGCGGGTAGTCGGGGATCGCGAAGAAGTCCTGGTGATGCTTCGCGTGGTTCGAGGGCATCCACACGACCCGAGCACCGTAGTGGATCGCGGCTTCGGCGACGAAGGGGTTCAGGCCTCCCACCGATCGGTTCAGCACGACAGCTCCGAAGACCTCGATCCCGCGGTACATCCGGTTCACGTAGTAAGCGCGTCCGGTCGTGGAGGCGTCGTGGTCCTTCAGCACGAAGCCGCGCATCCCGTAGCGCAACCCGTACTCTGCGAGCGCAGCGTCGTCGATGTGGCGCTCGAACAGGGCGGGCGCGGTGTGCGCGTGCATGTCGATCGCACCGCGCAGCAGCTCGAGATCGGGACGGTCCACGGCCTTCGCCCTCCTTCTCGTATGGTGAGATGTGCTTTCGATCGGTGGCACGCGGATGCTACCATCCGCGCGATGGCCGACACCGCGCGTCGATCGTCGGAGCCACGACCGCCCTTCCAGGTCCTCGAGCGAACCTTCGCCATCCTCGAGCGTTTCGACGAGGAGCACCCCGAATGGAGCACGACCGAGCTCGCACGTTCGCTCGGGCTGCCCATCCCGACCGTGCACCGGATCCTCATGGCCTTGCGCCGGCGCGGCTACGTGACGCAGCACGAGGAGACGAAGCGGTTCCGACTCGGGGTCGCGGCCCTCCAGCTCGGCGATCGCGCGCGCGTCGCCGTCGACCTGCGCGCCGTCGCGCTGCCGGTGCTCCAATCCTTGACGGCCGACACCGGCGAGACCTCCCTCCTCACGGTCCTCACACCCGACCGGCAGCGAGGCGTGTGCCTCGAGCGCGTCGAGTCCGCGCAGCCCCTTCGCCTGTCGGTGACGCCCGGTCGTCAGCTCCCGCTGCACGCGGGAGCGTCCCAGAAGGTCCTCCTCGCGTACCTGCCCGACGACGACGCCGAGCGCGTGATCGATGCGGGACTCGAGCACCTGTGCGTCGCGACGATCACCGACCCCCAGAGCCTACGCCGGGAGCTCGCGCGGATCCGCCGCCGCGGCTGGGCGAGCAGCTACGAGGAGACGAACGTCGGCGTGTGGGGGGTCGCCGTTCCGGTGCTGCAGGCCGACGGGACGATCGCATGTGCGATCGGCATCGCCGGGCCGAGCCCCCGGCTCCGCCCGGGTCGGGTGGGCGAGCACGTGGCTCGGATCCACGAGGCCGCCTGGGCTGTGGCGGACGCCCTGGGCCTGAGCGTGCCTCCGATCTCGGGCGTGCGCCCGTTCGCCGCCCGTCGCCGGAGAGCATCGTGACGGAGCCCCTCGCCGGCAAGGTCGCGATCGTCACCGGGGCGAGCCGCGGGATCGGCGCGGTCGTCGCCCGACACTTCGTGCGCGACGGCGCCGCCACCGCGCTCGTCGGACGCGACGCCGAGCGTCTGGAGCACGAGGCGAAGCTGATCGAGGCGGACCACCCCGGCGCGCAGACCCTCGTCGTCGCTTGCGACGTGACCGACGAGGCGCAGGTGGCGGACCTCATGGCGGCGGTCGTGGAGCGCTGGGGCGGCATCGACATCCTCGTGAACGCAGCCGGCGGCACCGGCCCCATCGAGACCCCGGCCCAGCACTACCCGGTCGAGGAGTTCCGCCAGATCTTGGACCTCAACGTCGTCGGCACCTTCCTGCCCTGCAAGTACGCGATCCCACACCTGATCGCCCGCGGAGGTGGCCGGATCGTGAACATCTCGGGGACCTCGGGGCTCCGCGGCTACCGGTACCGAAGCGGATACTCCGCCTCGAAGTGGGCCGTCCGCGGGCTCACCCGAACCCTCGCGCTCGAACTCGGGCCGTACGGGATCACCGTCAACGATGTGTGTCCCAACGTGACCCACGGCGAGCGGATGGACCGGATCGTCGCGACGAAGGCAGCGCGATCGGGGCGCACACCCGACGAGGTCTACCGGGAGTTCGCCGAGCAGACGGCGCTCGGACGCTTCATCGATGCCGAAGACGTGGCGTGCGCGATCGACTTCCTCGTATCCGACCACGCGCGGAACATCACCGGCCACGACATCCCCGTGGACGCAGGCTGGGACGTCTGAGCCTCAGCCTCAGCCTCCGCCTCGCCGGCCGCGACCCTCGGTGAGATCGACGAGGAACCGGTCGACGTCCTCCAGCGCTCGGACCACCCGGCGCAGCCGCCTTGGGTGCTCCTCGGAGGGGTCGGGCCCGAACTCGTCCCCCTCGGCAGCGTCCGGCAACCCAGCGCCGAAGGCCGACGCGCGCACGGCGCCGAGGAGATCCTGCACCGAGCGCGGGCTCGTCGCCGGCGTCGGCGGCGACGGGATCGCCCGGGTTACCACCCCGTGCCCGAGATCCACCTCGACCGCGTCGGCCTCGACCGCGACGAAGTCGTCCTCGGACAGCTCGATGCACTCGAGGCGGCCCGCCGACGTCACGATCACGGCGCGGTGGGGATCCGTGCTCGGCTCCGGTTGCCCGGCCTCCAACGCGTCCAGGCACCTGCGCAGCCGCGCGACGTTCGGATCGTCGCTCGCGATGAAGACCGCGACCCGGTCCTGGCTCCCCGGCGCCTCGGCGAGGACGTGCCGTACGTCCGAGGCCCGGAGCGCAGCCACCAGGCGCGGCGGATCGAGCTGGCGCTCAACCATCGCCACCACCCCCCGGAGCGCTCGGCGCTCCTTGGTGGAAACATCGGCCGCGGCCCGCCTGAGGCTTGAGGGCCAGATCGGCCCCGTTCGGATCACCGCGCCGCCTACACGGGCGTCGCTCAGGCGGTCGGCGAGGTTTCACGCACCCCGAGCCGGGTGACGACGACGAGCAGCAGGCCGAGCGCCGCCATCCCCGAACCCGCCAAGAAGGTCCCGTCACGTCCGAACGCCGCCGCGACGACGCCGAGGCTCGCTGGGCCGGCTCCGAGGGCGACGTCGAGGAACGCGCTCGTCGTGCCCATCACCGCGCCGCGCTCGTTCGCCGGCACACCGTCCATCGCGATCGTGAACAGCGCGGGGGTGAACAGCGCCACGCCGAGCCCGAGGACGGCGGCCCCGAGGACGAGCCCGGCGGGCTCGCGCCACAGGCCGATCACCGCCAGTCCGGTCGCCGTCAAGACGAGCGCGATCCGCGTCGCCCGACCGGCCCCGATCACGTCGGGGATCCGCGCGCCGACGCTGCGGATCAGCACGACGACGCCGGCGAACAGCCCGAGCACGAGCCCGGAGCCGCTCATCCCCAGATCGAGCGCGTACAGCGGCACGAAGGTGAGGAAGCCCGCCATCCCCCAGATGGCCGCGAGGAGCACGATGCCCGGCAACAGGCCCTTCGGGTGCACGAGACGTTGACGTCGCGGTTCGTCGGAGGGCTCTGGCTCGAGTTCCGGCACCATCGCGGGCAGGCGCGCGGCCAGGCCGGTGGCGGTGAGCGCGAGCCCGATCGCCACGAGCCAGGTCGCGGTGAACCCGAACCGATCGATGACCGCCTCGCCGATGAACGGCCCGGCCCCGATCCCGATGTACAAGGCGAGCGAGGCGAAGCTGAACGCTTCGCCCCGACGCTCCGGCGGCGCGAGATCCACGTTGGCCGCGAGCGCCCCGACGAAGAAGAGCGCCTCCCCCACGCCGGTTACGAGTCGCATCCCGACGAGCACGGGCACGGAGTCGGTCACGATGTAGCCCGCGACCGACATCGCCCAGATCAGCCCTCCCACAACCATCAGGAGCCGACGGCCGCGCCGGTCGGCCATCCGGCCCGCCCACGGTCGTAGGAAGAACGCCGAGATGCTGAAGGCTCCGACGACGAGCCCGACCGCCACGTTCCCCGCTCCCAAGGGGCCCTCGACGTAGCGGGGCAGGCTCGGGAGCAGCACGCCGTCGGCCGTGAAGTACGCCAGCTCGGCGACCGCGACCATCACGAAGGCAGACGTGAGCAACCGCGGTCGGAGCTCACGCAGGCCGCCGCTCGCCGTCCTCATCGCCACCGTCCGTGCCATCGGAGCCTCCTGTTGCCGCCCATGGAGGGAGGATGCGGCCGGCGTCGCGGGCCCCACATCGGTAGGACTGCCCATCTTGCCCCGGCCCCCGGTGCGCACGAACCGAGCGCCCGTGGCAAGCTGGGCGGGTCCCGTAGCCGGGCGGGACCCCACAGGGAGGAGGCAGCAGGTGTCCGACGCGCTGCGGCTCGCCGACCTGCTCGCCGCCCTCTCGGTCACCACCGACCTCGCGATGGGCCAGGCGCCCGAGAAGGCGATCCGAGCCGCCGTGCTCGCATCCGCGATGGCCCGGCACCTCGAGCTGCCCGAGTCCGACGTGCGCGACGTCTACTACACGACGCTCATGAAGCACCTGGGGTGCACGGCGACCACCCACGAGGAGTCCTGGCTGTTCGGGCCCGACGAGCGTGCGATGCGCGCGGTGGCGGAGCGGACCGACGACGCCAACGCGCGTGAGCTGCTGGCGCTGATGGCGAAGACCGGTCGCGGCGCCGGGCGCGCACGCCCTGCCTACCTGGCCAGAGCTCTCAGGGGTGGATCGACGGCCACCGAGATGATCTTCCGCTCGATCTGCGAGGTCGGCGTGCGGATGGCGGCTCGACTCGGTCTCGGCGACGAGGTCGAGCGGGCGCTCGGCGAGATGACCGAGCGCTGGGACGGCAAAGGGCCCGTCAAGCACCTCGCCGGTGAGGACATCTCGTTCGCCGTTCGGATCGCCGAGCCGGCGACCCAGGCGGTGATCTTCTGGCGGCTCGGCGGTGGCGACGCGCTGTTGGCGATGGCCGCCCGGCGCTCCGGGGGTCTGTTCGACCCCGAGGCCGTCGAAGCCCTCCGGGCGGTCGGTCCGGCGGTCCTCGAACGCCTGGACCGGGACGACCCGTGGACCGCCGTGCTGGACGCCGAGCCCGAGCCGGTCCGCACGATCGAGCCCGGGAAGATCGGCACCATCGCCGAGGCCTTCGGGGACATGGTCGACCTGAAGACGACCTTCACGCTCGGCCACTCCGCGGCGGTCGCTGAGCTCGCGCAGGGCGCCGCCGAGCGGCTCGGGCTCGAAGACCCGGAGACGGTGCGGATCGCAGGGCTCGTGCACGACCTCGGGCGGGTCGCCGTGGCGACCGGGGTGTGGGAGAAGCGCGACGCCCTGTCGACGCGCGAGTGGGAGCAGGTCCGGCTGCACGCCTACCACACGGAACGGATCCTCGCGCGGGCCGAGGTGCTGGAGCCGGTCGCGCGGATCGCCGGCAAGCACCACGAGCGGATCGACGGATCCGGCTACCACCGCGGCGCGTCGGCACGCGAGCTCCCCGCCGCGGCGAGGGTCCTGGCGGTCGCCGACGCCTACCAGGCGATGACGCAGGCGCGGGCCCACCGCGGTGCCCGCAGCCCCGAGGAGGCGGCCGACGTCGTCACCGCGGACGTTGCCGCCGGCCGGTTCGACCCGGAGTGCGCGCGGGCCGTGCTCGAGGCCGCGGGCCGACCTGCGACCCGATCCAAGAACCCACGACCGGCGGGCTTGTCGGAGCGCGAGGTCGAGGTGCTGCGACTGCTCAGCGGCGGGCTCTCGAACCGAGGGATCGCTCAGGCGCTCGTCATCTCACCACGCACGGCCGAGCACCACATCCAGCACATCTACGCCAAGATCGGCGCATCCACGCGCGCGGCGGCCGCGATGTTCGCGATGGAGCACGGCCTGCTGCGACGGTGACGTCGGTCCGCCGCGAGCGTTCAGCTTGCGGCCGTGCGGACCACGTAGTCCTCGACCTCGTCGTCCCAGGCGAGGTGAACGAGGCCCTGCGTCTCCGCGGCGCGAACGAACTGGAGGAACCCGCGGTAGCCGTAGCGCTTCTCGCTGAACCCGGGCTGGACCTTGCGGACGCGGTTCTTGAGCCCCGACAGCGCCGGAGGCCGACCGGTGGTCGCCTCGACCTCGCGGACGACGTCGCGCAGCAGGGTGAAGGCCTCGATCTCGCCGCCGCGGGCCGGGAGCGACACCTCGGGATCACCCTTGGCCGTACCCTCCGACAGCTCGATGACGTTGCGCTCGGCCAGGTGGCGCAGCAGCTCTCCGAAGGCGCGGAACCCGTAGTCGGCCTCGGAGAACGTCGGGTCCTTGCGGAGCAGCGCCCGCTTGACCGACGAGGCGAGCACGGGGCCGCTCGAGGTCCGTTCGAGCCCCGCGACCGTCTGGGCGATCCGCACGGCGAGCTCGTCGACGTCGTGAGGTCGAGCCGCCTCCTCGTCGGCCGCCGTCGTCTCCACCTCCTCGCGGGTCCGGGCGGCCGTCCGGCGCGATCCCCGGCGACGCCGACGGGGCTCGGCCGGCAGGTCCACCCCCTCGAGCGAGTCGTAGAAGAGGAACTCGTCGCAGGCGGGGGGCAGGAGCGCAGAGGTCGAGTCCTTGATCCCGACGCCGATCACGCGCTTGTCGAGCTCGCGCAGCTTGTGGACGAGCGGGGTGAAATCGCTGTCGCCGGTGCACAGCACGAACGTCGTCACGAACCCACGTTCGTAGGCCATCTCCACCGCGTCGACCGCCAGCTTGATGTCGGCCGCGTTCTTGCGGGTCGCGCCCATCCGCTGGGGGATCTCGATCAGCTCGACGTGGTGGCGCGTGAGCATGCGGCGATCCTCGTCGAACATCGACCAGTCCGCGTACGCCTTGCGGGCGATCACCCGGCCCCGCTCGGCGAGGGCGTCGAGCACCGGCCGGAGGTCGAAGGCCACTCCCTGCAGGTGCTCACGGGTTCCGATCGCGAGGTTCTCGTAGTCCAGGAACAGCGCGATCCGTTCTTCCTCCGGCTCCATCGACGGGGAGCCTAGCGGGTCGCGCCGGCGCCAGCAGCCGCAGGCGACCTCATGCGGGCGACCCCCCGTGGGCCGGCGACCGACCCGCCGCGATCAGTCGGGCGACGAGGGCGGCGGCCCCGAGGACGCTCAGCGCTGCGAGCGCCCACGCCGGCCGGCCGACGAGCGCTGCGAGCGCGACGAGCAGCAGGCGCCCGTCGCGGCCGGCGAGCAGGTACCAGGGCCCGCGCTCCGATCCGCGCCGCAGGCCGAGCGCGGCGATGCGGTCCTTCGTCGCCATCGACAGCAGGGACGCCGCGGTGGCCCCCGCGGTCAAGACCACCCCGACGCCCGGATCGAGCCCGCCGCGCTCGACCGCCCAGACCCCGAGACCGGCCGCGATCGCCACGTCGGTGACCCGGTCGAGCACGCCGTCCAACAGGGCGCCCGACGGGCGCTCCCGTCCCTGCAGACGCGCGAGCTCGCCGTCGACCCCGTCGAGCACCGACGTCAGGTGCACGGCGAGCGCCCCGGCGAGCGGGTGGCCGTGGGCCAGGAGCCAGGCGGCGACGACCCCGAGGCCGAGCGCGGCCCACGAGACGACGTCCGGATGGATGCGCAGCGGCGCGAGCGCCATCGAGATCCTCGTCGAGACGGGGCGGTTGAGCAGCCGTGAGACCGGGCCGTCGGTCGGTTTCGTGAGCGCTCGCCGGAGCTTGCGGCGTGCGGTGCGAAGGTCCGCCGGCGTGTCGACGTCGTGCCACCAAGCCCCGGAGGGCAGCGCCACCGCCGCGACCGCACGGCGACGGGCCAGGGCGCTCACCGCCCCCGACAGGCTGTGATCCCCGGCCCGCGCCGCCTCGTGGTAGGCCGCGAAGATCTCGGGGGTGAGCAAGAACGCGCCGCAGTCGACCGCGGGCGCTTCGAGCTCCTTGGAGAACCCGATCGCCCGCTCCTCGTGCAGCGCGACCCGGGTGCCCTCGGCCCATGTGGCGGGATCGGGAGCGTGGTCGACGAGGGCGGCCGGCGCTCGGGCGCTGAGGAGCGGAGCGAGCGCGCCATCGCCGAACACGTGGTCGGCGGTCACGAGGAGGAACGCGGACTCGGCGGCGACGAGCGGCTCGACCGCCGCGAGCGAGGCGCCGTTGCCGCGGCGCCAGCCGCGGGCCCGGACCGTACGGACCCGGCCCGGCGCGGCGGCCTCCGCGGCCGCGCCGACCCGGGCGGCCTGATACCCGACCACGACGACCACCTCGTCCAGCCCGTAGGCGAGCAGCGTCCGGACGGCCCGCTCGACGAGCGGCACGCCGCCGACCATGACGAGCGCCTTCGACGCACCACCGGTCACGCGGGCGAGCCGCCGGGAGCGCCCTGCGGCGAGCACGACCCCGATGCGGGGCCCGGGCCGCGCGGTCGGTGCCTGCGGCTCGACGCGTCGTTCGATCGTCTCGGCCATGGTTCGGGGGCCGAGCGATCCGATGGCGCTCCGGCATGGTGCCCGGCGCCGCGCGCCGTGCCCTCGGTCCGTCGGCCGCGCCCAGCCTACCGCGGAGCCGCCTCCGCGCGCAGCCCGGCCGTCGGGGTCGAGGCCCCGGCTCAGGTCCGGGGGCGAGACGCCCGAAAACCTCGTGTCGGAGGGAGGGTCGCGCCCCGTCCCCGCGGACCACCCCCGGAGGTGTGCTGATGCGCTCGTCTCGGAACGCACGCCGCTTCCTGGCGGCGGGGCTCGCGGTCGCCGCAGCGTGGCTCGCGCTCCCGCCGGGCAGCCCGGTCGCCCTGCTCACGTGGCCGATCCCGCAGGCGGGCGCGGCCATCGCCATCGCGGCGGCCCTGCGCGCCGGACGCACGCCCGCAAGGCCCTGGCGCCTCCTGCTCGCGGGCGGGGTCCTCTGCGCGGCGGCGAGCGTCCTGTGGGCGCCGGTTCCCCAGATGCTCGGTCGACAGGCGGCCTGGGTCGGGGAGCTCGGACTGCTCGCGTACGTGCCCGCCTACGCCCTCATCACCGCGGGCCTGCTCGCGCGGGTCCGTCGGGACGACCCGGCGTTGGATCGAGCCACGATGCTCGACCTCGCGATCATCTCCCTGGGCCTCGGGCTCGCGCTGTGGACGTTGGTGATGTCGCCGGCGATGCGCGACGCGAGCTCCTCGCTGGCCGAGCGGGCGCTCGCGCTCGCGTTCCCCGCCTTCGACCTCGCCATCGTCGCCGCGGCGGTCCGCATCGCGGTCGCCGGCAGGCTCCGCGGCTGCAGCGACCGCCTGCTCGTGGGCTTCGCCTCGGCGCTCCTGGTCTCCGACCTCCTCCGGAGCCTGGAGACGCTCGCCGGCTCGTTCACGTTCGCAAGCCCGGTGCTCGGGGGGTACGCCATCGCCTGGGTGCTGCTCGGCGCCGCGGCCCTGTACCCGCAGGAGCCGGATCGGCGCGTGGACGGGGGGCGCCAGCGTGACCCGGCTCGGCTGCGTCAGGTCGCGCTCGCCCTCGCCGTCCTGGTCCCGCTCGCGCTCATCGTCGTGCGGGAGCTCCAGGAAGGAGCCGATGTCGACGTCCTCGTCCTCGTCGGCGGCGCCGCCGTGCTGTTCCTCCTCGTGCTCGCACGCCTGCGGGACCTACACGTGAGCGTGGACGAGCAGCGCCGGCTCGCCGAGCAGCTCGCCCAGGCCGAGGCCCGTCACCGCGGGCTGATCGAGCGCATCCCGGCGGTGACCTACATCGACGTCTTCGACGATCGGGCCGACCACGAGCCCCTGATGATGTACATCGGCCCGCAGGTCGAGGAGCTCTTCGGCTACACCCGCGAGGAGTGGCTCGGCCACGGGAGCGATCCCTGGCTCGAGCTCGTGCACCCCGAGGACCGCGACCGCGTGCTCGCCGAGGGAGCTCGAGCCGCGGAGGAGCGCGCCCCGGTGTTCCGGTCGGAGTACCGCATGCGGCGCAAGGACGGCTCGGTCCTGTGGGTCCGTGAGGAGGCGTCGATCGAGTACGAGCCGGCCTCGGGCGCGCAGGTGTGGCGGGGGGTGATCTACGACGTCACCGAACGACGGGCGGCCGAGGAGGCGCTGCGTGAGGCCGAGGGGCGCTACCGCCTGCTCGTCGAGCGGCTCCCGGTGGCCGCGTACTCCTGGGTGCTGGAGGGCGACCGCGTGTCGGTCTTCATGAGCCCGCAGGTCGAGCGGCTCCTCGGCGTCCCCGCGGAGGCGTTCGCCGACGCCGAGGCGTGGATGGCCCTGGTCCACCCCGACGACCTCCCCGCCTTTCGCGAGCTCGACACCCGCTCGACCGCCACCGGGGAGCCGTTCCGGATCGAGTACCGGATGCGCCACGCCGACGGGCGCTGGGTGTGGATGCGCGACGAGGCCGAGCTGATCGAGGGCGCGCCCGGCGCGGACCGGCAGGTCTGGCACGGGATCCTCGCCGACGTGACGGAGCGCCGCCAGGCGCAGGAGGAGCTCGAAGAGCGCCTGCGGGAGCTTCGCCGCCTCCACGACGAGCGCTCCGCGCTCGCGGCCGCGCTCGCGGAGGCGCAGGAGTCCGAGCGGGCGGCGATCGCGGAGTCGATCCACGACGACCCGGTCCAACACATGACGGCGGTCGGGCTTCACCTGGCCGCCCTGCGACGGTTCGTCGGGGACCCGGAGGGCCTGGCGCGCCTCGAGCAGCTGGAGGCCACCGTCAACGAGGCGATCCGCAGGCTCCGTCGGCTCCTGTTCGAACTGCGCCCACGCAGCCTGGACACCGGCGGCCTTGCGGCGGCCCTCCGCGAGTACCTGCACGAGCTCGAGTCCGCCGACGACGGGACCCGCTACGTGCTCCTCGACGACCTCGCGGCCGAGCCGTCGCCGACCACGAGGACCGTCGCCTACCGGATCGCCCAGGAGGCGCTGCGCAACGCCCGGGTCCATGCGCGGGCGAGCCGAGTCGAGATCGCCCTTCGCTGGCGTGAGGGGGGCGTGCACGTCGTGGTGGCCGACGACGGTGTGGGGGCCGATCCGGCGGACCTGCGGGGGCGCCCCGGTCACCTGGGGATCTCGTCGATGCGCGAGCGCGCCGAGCTGAACGGCGGCTGGCTGCGGATCGACACCGGCCGCGGCGGGACCCGGGTGGAGTTCTGGCTCCCGGACGTACGGGCCCCGGTCGGGGCCGACCGCTAGGGCGAGGGCCGCTCGACGGCCTCGTCGTCGGCCGCCTCGCGATCGAGCGCCGACGGGCCTGCGTCATCGACCCACTCGATCTGCTCGGCGGGTCCGATCGGCGTCCCCCGCTCGATGAGCCCGGCCTCGCGGTCGCGCTTGCGCTGCGCGCGCGCGATGCGGCGCTGCTCACGCGCGGCGGCCTTCTTCTGGTTGGCGTCGCGCCGCATGCGCTTGCCGTAGCTGTCGGGCATCGGGGCACCTCCTCCACGCGGCGCTCGCACTCCACGCGGCGCTCGCTGCGTTCGCCCTCCGCGCGGCGCTCGCCGGGCGTCGACAGCCTACTAGGTTCGCTCGACGCTCAGCCCTCGTCGCGGCCGGTGAGCAGCACGATCGCGCCGGCGGCCACCGCGAGCACCGCCGCGATGGCGACGAAGATCGGACCGGAGCCGCCGATCGCCAGCCGTGTCGACAGCTCGGTGCCGAGGGTCTCGTAGATCGAGGTGAGCTCATCGGCGGTCTCGGCCGTGTAGGTCCGCGCGCCGGTGCGCGCCGCGATCGAGGCGAGGAGCGCCGCGTCGGCGCCCTGCTCTCCGGTCGGATCCCCGAGGACGACGGTGAACACCGGCACGCCGACCGCGGCGGCGCGATCGGCGGCCTCGGCGGGGGTCGTCGCGCTGCCGGTGTCCCTGCCGTCGGACAGCAGCAGGATCGCGGCGGCGCGGTTGCCGATGCGCTCGCGGTCCGCCTCGACCGCGTCGAGCGCGGCGGCCAGGCCGTCGCCGATCAGCGTCCCGCGGCGCGGCGAGATCCCCGCGAGCGCCGCCTCGACGCGCGATCGGTCCGTCGTCGGGAACACGAGGAGGTCGGCGCGGTCGGCGAAGGTCACGAGCCCGACCCGGAACCCCTCCGGCACGGCCGACAGGAAGACCCGCGCGGCCTCCAAGGCCGCGGTGAGCCGATCGGGCGCGACGTCGGTGCGGGTCATCGACTCCGACACGTCCATCGCGATCACGACCGCCGCCTGCCTCTCCTCTCGAGCGACCGTGAACCGCGCGACCGCGAGCCCGAGCGACACGATGGCGCCGGCGAGCAGGGCGAGCGGAGCCAGGCGGAGCCACCACGGCCGCGATCGCGCCCGCGGCGGCGCTCGCCGCGGCGCCCGCGCGGATCCGGCTCGTGAACCTCGAGCGGAGGACCGCTGTCGCGACGCGCCGAACGCGAGCACGACCGCCGCGATCCCCACGATGATGAGGACGGCGAGCAGCGCGGTGATCAGGGCTCCCATCGCCACGACACCGTACGGCACGGGGCCGCCCGGGACACGTACGCACCTAGAGCTGCGCCACGCCTCGGAGCGCGAGGGCAAGCCCCACGAGCGCGATCACCGCCGCCGAGCCGATCGGCACGAGGCGTCCCGTCGCCCACGCGAAGCGCCGCTCGGCGGCCGCCCGGGCCCGCAGCGCCAGGGTGCCGACGGCGATCAGCGTGGCGGCCAGTCCGACGCTGAACGCAGCGATCGCCGCGAGGCCGAGCGCCGTGCGGCCGAGGGACATCGACGCCAGCAGGACGACCAGCGCGCTCGGCGACGGGAGGGCGCCCCCGGAGACGGCGAGCGCCACGATCCCGCGGCGTCCGAGCCCGTGGGGATGGCCGTGCCCGACCGCTCCGTCGTCCTCCCCCGTGCCGTGCGGATGCGCGTGGTCGTGTGGATGCGCGCCGCGGCCATCGGTCCGCCCCGAGGCGCGGACCCTCCCCACGAGCAGCGCACACCCCAGCGCCAACGCCGTGAGACCCGCAACGATCCCGACCCACGGGTAGATCCGCTCCGGTTCCACGACCCGCTCGGCCGACCACACGACGAGCCCGAGGCCGAGCACCGAGGCCGTGTGCATGCCCGCCACGGCGGTGCCGACCACCACCGCGCCCCGCAGAGACCCGCCCGCGCCGACCAGGTGCGCGCCGATGAGCGTCTTGCCGTGCCCGGGGCCGAGCGCGTGCACCGCCCCGAGGCCGATCGCAACGAGGATCGTCGCCCCGATCAGGCCGGGAGACAGGGTCGGGCGCGCGGCGAGCCGTCCGAGCAAGCCGCCGTCGGCCCGCACCACCGGTGCCGAGGATCGCTCCCAGGGCAGGGCCGCGAGCCGCGATCCCCCCGGGATCGCCGACGCGCTGGCCCGCCGGACGTCGAGCGGAAGGGCGTCGGGCGGGTAGGCGCGGAGCCGGTCGCTCACCGACGAGCTCGGCGCGTCGGCACCGGTGAGCTCCACCCCGTCGCCGACGAGGGTGATCTCGTGCCACCCGATCCGCCCCGCGTAGGCGCCGTTGTCGACGCGGACGGTCGCGGCCGCCCCTTCGAGAGGAGAGGCGAGCGCGCCGCGGAGCGGACATTCGAGCCGGAGCGTCGGCAGACCCCCGACCCCCGGGGGGAAGCTCAGGCGCGCCTTGCTCAGCGGGGCGAGGGGGACACGCTCGCCGTCGACGGTGACGACGACGTCGGCCGCAAGCCGGTCGCAGGCGGCCGCCCGGTAGGCGGCGAGCTCCTCGGGGCCCAGGTCGCCGTCGCCGTTGCGATCGATCGCGCGCCGCTCGCGGAACGCCGGGATCTCGGCCAAGTCGAGCACGGCGTCGACGAGAACCTCGCTCGGGCGGACGATCACCCCCGCGTAGGTGTTGACGGTGAAGTTCCCCAGCGGATGCGCCGCGGCGCTCGACGCGAGACCAAGGACCGATCCCAGGCCGACGAGGGTCGCCAGGGCCCAGCGTGCCCTCCTCATGCCCCCTGTTCGCGGTCGCCCCCCCGGCGGATCAGCCCGGCCGCGACCCACGTTCGGGGTAGCCCGTGCCCGGGCCGCGGCGTAGGCTCGGGCGATGCTGGGCCGCCGCGCGACCCCCCTCGTGCTCGTCCTCGTGGCGACGGTCGGGCCGGCCGCGCACGCGAGGGTGGTCGAGGCCGCCGCGCCCTCCCCCCCGCGGCCCGACATCGTCGTCGTCCTGACCGACGACCAGCGGTGGGACACCCTGGACGCGATGCCGTTCGCCTCGCGCCTGCTCGTGCGCCGCGGGGGTCCGTTTCTCCAACGCGTTCGTCGTGAACCCGCTGTGCTGCCCGAGCCGGGCGAGCCTGCTCACCGGCCGGTACTCGCACGGGACCGGCGTGTACCGCCAGACGCCGCCCTGGGGAGGCTTCGCCTGGTTCGACGACCGCTCCACCCTCGCGACCTGGCTCGACGCGGTCGGCTACGAGACGGCGTTCGTCGGCAAGTACATCGACGCGGGCCAAAGCTGGATCCAGCGCGGCTACGTCCCGCCCGGCTGGGACCGCTGGGTGGCGTTCGTGCACGCGCAGTACGAGGACTATGTGCTGTCGGTCGACGGGGAGCTCGAACGCTACGGCTCGGAGCCGCAGGACTACTCGACCGACGTGCTCGCCGACCACGCCGCCGCGTTCCTGCGGGACGCGACGAAGCCCGCCTTCCTCCTGCTCGCCGTCGCCGCCCCGCACTGGCCCGGAACCCCGGCCGAGCGCCACGTCGGAGCGCCGGTCCCCCCGTGGGAGCCCCCGCCGAGCGTCGACGAGGCCGACGTGGCCGACAAACCGCCGTGGATCCGGCGGCTTTCGAGGCTCGGGCCGGAGGGGCTCCGCGAGCTCGAAGGCCTCCGGGCTCGCCAGCTCCGCTCCCTGCTCGCGGTCGACGAGGCACTGCGCCGTCTCGTGCGGATCCAGCGAGCCCGCGGCCGTCTGCACGACACGGTGTTCGTCCTCACCTCGGACAACGGGGTCGCCTGGGGAGAGCACCGGTGGACGAAGAAGGAGGTCCCCTACGACGAGAGCGTGCGCGTGCCGCTCGTGATCCGCTACGACCGTCTCGTGCGGCCGCACGTCGAGCCGCGGTTCGCGCTGAACATCGACCTGGCGCCGACGCTCGCCCGACTCGCCGGCGCGCCCCCGCCGGCGGTCGACGGCGAGAGCCTGGCGCCGCTCCTGCGCGGGGTCCGGACGTCCTGGCGGACCGGGTTCCTGATCGAGCACCTGGAGGGCGCGAACCCGATCCCCTCCTACTGCGCCCTGCGCACCGAGCGCTTCCTGTACGTGGAGTACGCGACCGGCTGGACCGAGCTCTACGACCTGCGCCGCGATCCCCTCGCGCTCCGGAGCCTGGACCGGCCTGGCCTTGCCGCCGTGCTCTCCGAGCGGCTGGCGCGCCTGTGCGACCCCCCGCCGCCCGAGCTCGCGTCGCTCGAGCCCCGCCCGGCGGCCGCGCCCGCGTTTCCGCTCCCCGACGGGGAGGTCGTCGCCGGCCTCGGCCTCGGGCTCGCCCTCGTCGCGGTCTGGCTCGTCAGCCGTCGCCGGCGCCCGTGAGGACCGGACTCGGCGCGACCTCGAGCACCCGCATCCCCTCGCCCGCCAGGAGCGGGCGGAGCACGGCCTCGGTCGCGGGGGTCTCGCCGTCGCGCACGACGACGAAGGCCCGGGCGCCGTCCTCGAGCGCCGCGGCGAGCTCCTCAGGGGAGCCCCACGTGCCCCGACACCCGGCCGCGTAGGCGACCTGCGGCCAGAACCGCCCCTCGACCGAGCAGGCGGCGGGGCCGATCACGGCGCGCAGATCGCGCCCGAGCCGCGCGGCCGCGGCCCGCTCGATCCCGACGTCGTCGGCGATCCGGGCGCCGACCACGACGTGCGTCCCGGCCCAGGCGACGAGCAGGACCGCGGCCGCGGGGGCCGTCCGCCGCGAGGCCAGGCCCGCGGCCAGGCCGATCCCGGCGGGGATCGACCAGCACGCGTAGGCGGGAAGGAGGAAGCGCGGAGCATGCCCTCGGACGGCCAGGAGGTAGGGAGCGGCCACGGTCGCGCCCGCCGCGACGGCCACGAGGGCCGCGCGCGCCCGTGCGGGGGGGCCGCGGCGAGCGACCCGGAGCCCCAAGGCGACGAGTCCGGCCGCGAGCGCGACCCACAGCACGGTCGCGGCGCCGATCGCTCCCCCCGTCCCGATCGTCGGACCGTCGGCGAGCGCGACGGCGGCGCGCACCCCCGCAAGACCCACCCCCTCCAGATGGCCGGCCCGGGCCGCTGCGGAAAGCGCCGCGTCGAGCCCGCCGGTCCGGACCGCCGCGTCGGCGAACCACGATCCTGCGCCGAGGGCGACCCCCGACCCCACGGCGAGGACGACCGGTCGGCCACGGCGGAGCGCGACCGCGAGCAGCGGCACGAGCAGCGCGATCGCGTCGAGCGGCCGCACGAACGCCGCGAGCCCGGCGAGGGCGGCCAGCGGCAACAGCCCCCGGACGTCGCGGCGATCCTCCTCGATCGCACGCAGGCCGAGGCCGAGCGCGGCGAGGCCGAGGAGCGCGGCCCACAGGTTCGGCATGAGCTCGGGCGCCGCGAGCCAGGCCGTCCACGCGGTCGCGAACAGAGCTCCGGCCCAGCCCGCCGCGGCGCCGACGAGCGGCCACCAGCACCGCAGGGCGAGGACGAGCGCGAAGGCGGCCGCGAGGGTGAACGCGACCCGCAGCACCGGCAGCGGCGCCCCGGTGGCGAGCAGCGGCGCCGCGAGCACGACGACCCCCCGACTGCGCGAGGCCACGAGGGGAAGCTCGGGCCGGGACCCCACCTGGGACAGGTAGATCGCCTCGTCCCAGCCCGGCTCCCGCGTCCAGGGCGCGACGCCGAGCGCGAGGATGCCCAGGGCGAGCCCGGGAACGATCAGGAGCGGGACCGCGGCCAAGCACCGACGCATCCCGCCATGACAGCGGTCGGCGGGAGGCGGGTCAAGCGACCCGCCTCCCGACCGTGGAGCCTCAGGCGCTCGATCGCGAGGCGTTCAGCCCGGCGGCCACGAGCACGGCCCCCGAACCGAGGTGCAGCAGGTGGTCGGCGAGGTTCACCGCGAGGATGTTCGCCGAGCTGTTCTCGACGAAGAACCCCAAGACCCCGACGACCAGGTACACGACGCCGATGGCGAGGGCGATGCCGCCGGCCGCCTTGCGCCCCGCCGCGTAGCCCAGCAGCAGGGCGGCCCCGATCGCGAGGTGCACGAGGTTGTGCAGCGGGTTGAGCTCGAAGATGCCCAGCAGGGTCTTGCCCTCCGTGGCGGCGAACCCGACGCCGCCGGTCACGGCGAACCCCAGCAGACCCACGGCGACGTAGACGATGCCGAGGATCAACGCGACCGTCTCCCCCCAGGTACGGGACCCGGCTCCAGCCTGGCTCGTGGACATGGTCACCTCACCTCCCGCTGCCATTCGTAGCACCCCGCGCGGCGGATGAGAACCAACGAGGGCGATGTGGGGCGGGCCTCCTTGCGGCTCAACCGACCTGGAAGGACCGTTTGGCCAGACCCATCCAGAAGCCCTCGACCGTGGTCTCCGCCGGCGCCTCCGGATCGGTCGCCGCGCCGAGCGCGACGAACAGCGGCGCGAAGTGCTCGACGGTCGGATGCGCGTACGGCATCCCCGGCGCCCGCTCGCGGAACGCCATGAGCTCCTCCACGTCGCCCCGAGCGATCGCCTCGGCCGCCCACGCGTCGAACTCGCGAGACCACCCGGGTGGCGCCGCCTGAGGTCGGAAGTCCCGAAGGAACGGCAGGCCGTGCGTGAGGAAGCCCGAGCCGACGACCAGGACCCCCTCCTCCCGCAGAGGGCGCAGCCGCCGCCCGAGCGCGAACAGCCGCGCCGGATCGAGCGTGGGCATCGAGATCTGCAGGACGGGGACGTCGGCCTCCGGGTACATCACGAGGAGCGGCACGTACGCGCCGTGGTCGAGCCCGTAGTCGGCGCGCTCGGCGACCGGCTCGGTGTCGGGCACGAGCGCCCGCACCGTCGCGGCGAGCTCGGGCGCACCGGGCGGTACGTACGTGACGCGGTAGTAGCGCTCCGGGAAACCGTAGAAGTCGTAGGTGAGCCCGACGCGGTGGTCGGTGGCCCCGATCGTGAGGGGCGCCGATTCCCAGTGGGCCGAGACGATGAGCACGGCCCGCGGGCGCGGCAGCCGCGACGCCCACGCCGCGAGCTCAGCCGTCCAGCGCTCGTCGTCCACGAGCGTCGGGGCGCCGTGGCCGAGGTACAGCGCCGGCAGCGGGCCGTCGGCCTCCGTCCAGCTCCGTGGGCGTTCTTCGGTCATAGCGCTTGGTTGAACCCCTCCCGGTCCCCGACTGTTCCCGCGGGAACCTAGACTGCTGCCGGGCCCCCGTAGCTCAGGGGACAGAGCAGCGGTTTCCTAAACCGCGTGTCGGAGGTTCGAGTCCTCCCGGGGGCACCGACGGAAGGGGCGACGTGCCGCTCCCACCCGGCGGCAGGAGTTCCAGGGCAAGCACCGCTCGAACCCTCAGCTCGCTCCGATCCGCTTCGAAGGTGGCCCTGAGGTCGAAAGCCGCGAGCGGCTCCCGGAATGAGTCTTCGGCAAGGAGCGCGGCATCGACCTCCAGCAACGGCAGGAGATCGACCAGCTCCTGGGCCTGTTCGCGATCGGGCTTCGACGCCGATGCCCGTTCGATAGTCCCAGTCTGCCGAGGCTTTGACTCCCGATGTGCCGAGCCATAAACTCCCACTTCGCCGATGCCCACACTCCCAGATGGTCGAAGCATCCGGCGCTGGCTGGACCTCCTCCCGCGAGCCATCACCCCACGCCTGCTGGAGGCGCTCGGCGACTCGCGGGCGGTGGCGGTGATCGGGCCCCGTCAGTCTGGGAAGACCACCCTCGTACGGGACCTCATCCGAGCCGAGTATCCCGCCACCTACGTCACCCTCGACGAGGCAGCGACGAGGAACGCGGCGCTCGCCGACCCCACCGGGTTCATCACCGAGCTGACCGGGCCGACCATCATCGACGAGGTGCAGCGGGCTCCCGACCTGCTGCTCGCCATCAAGGAGCGGCTCGATCGGGACGATCGGCCCGGGCAGTTCCTGATCACCGGTTCCGCGAACATCCAGACGCTCCCGACGGTCCGGGACGCGCTCCCGGGCCGGGTGGAGTACGTGCCGCTCTGGCCGTTCGCCCAGTCCGAAATCGAGCGCCGAGACGGCCTGCTGGTGGACCGGTTGTTCGCTGGAGAGGAACCGCCGCCGGTGGAAGAGGAAGCTGGTCGCCGGCAAGTCGCGGCACGGATCGCCGCCGGGGGATTCCCCGGAGCCCTCCGACGCACACCACCCTCGCGCATCCGCTTCTTCGAGGCCTACACGGATTCGGTCGTCGGCCGTGATGTCCCCGACGTTGCCCGGACCCGAGATGCCGGGGCGGTCGGACGGCTCCTCCGGTTGCTGGCGGCTCGATCCGCTTCGCTCCTCAGGCTCGAGAGCCTCGCGCGCGACCTGGGGGTCGATCGAAAGACGGTTGAGCGCTACCTGCGGATCCTCCAGGACCTGATGCTCGTGCGGATCCACCTTCCGTGGCACCCGAACCTCTCGCACCGCGAGGTGAAGACGCCGAAGGTCTACGTCACCGACACGGCGATGATGGCGGCGCTCGTCGGCGCCAGCACCGACCGGATCGCAACCGACCCGGTCGTCGCGGGCATGGCGTTCGAGACGTTCGTAGCCATGGAGATGCTGAAGCTTTCGAGCTGGGCGGCGAGCTCGCCCAGGCTGTTCCACTACCGAGACCGTGATGGCCGCGAGGTGGACGTCGTCCTGGAGCGAGCGGACGGTTCGATCGTGGGGCTCGAGGTCAAGTCGGCGGCCACGGTCGTCTCGGCGGACTTCCGGAGCCTGGCCTATCTGCGCGACAAGCTCGGAAGCCGGTTCGTCCGCGGCGTCGTGCTCTACGCCGGCACGCGGGCGCTGCCGTTCGGGGACCGTCTCAGCGCGCTTCCCTTGTCCTGCCTCTGGTCCTGAGGTAGCGGCCGAGCGGGGCGCTCACACAGACGCGACCACGACCGCCTCCTCCTCGAGGGCGAGGGCCCCCGAACTCGGCCAGCGGCCGCATCACCGCGTATGCGATATCGCCTTCGATCCGGTCCGCCAGCACGCGCCCCTCCTCGTCCACTTCGATCCGCTAGCGGAGGACGAGCACACCAACGGTCCGCTCGGCGAGCATGCGTGCGGCCACGGGCTCGCCGCTCGCCCGATGCACCTCCTCGAGGTAGCGGGGGATCAGGTCGCTCACCTGTTCGCTCCACCAGAGGCGCGGTCGCCGAACCGCTCGTCGAACCCGATGCCGATGCCCTCGGTGGGGTGCAGCCACGCGAGCGTCTCCGATTCGACGCGTTCGTGCTGGCCGATACGCTCCGTCACGAGCATGCGCACGGGCGTGCCCTCTCGGGCCCTCGCCGCTGCTCGCGGAGCTGCGAGCTCTCACCGCGATCAGGACCGCCTGCTCGAGTCCCAACAGGCGACCAAGGCGCAGCCGCGGTCGATCCTGGAGTCCTACCACCCGGCGCCGGCGGGGTCGTTCTCCTCGGCGGAGAGCTGCGTCGAGAGAGGCACCGCCCCGTCCGGCTCAGGTCGTGACGGGTTCCTTCGTGGTGGCGAGGCGCTCCAGCAGATCGGCACCCTTCACCCGCCCGGGGTCCTCTTGGATCACCTTGGCCTCGGCACGCATCCTGGCCGCGAGGGCCTCGTCGGAGAGCAGCTCGTTCACGGTCCCCACAAGCTGCTCTTCGGTCCAGTCGTAGGTCGGGAGGACGGCGGCCGAAGCCGGTCTCCTGGAGCCGCTGGGCGTTGTCGTACTGATCCCAGAACAGCGGAAGGCCGATCATCAGGCGCCCGAAGTGGAACCCCTCGCAGAACGTGTTGTTGCCACCGTGGGTGATCAACAGGCTGCACTTCGGAAGGATCGACGGCTGCGGCAAGAATCGGTCGCCGTACATGTTCGGTCCAAGCTTCATCTGGTCCTTCAACGGACCCATCGACACGATCGCCCGGTGCTCGGTCGTGCCGAGCGCGTCGATCAGCCGCTGCATGAGCTCCACGTCCATGCACCCGAGCGAGCCCAGCGACAGGTAGACGACCTTGCCCTCCCCCGGCACCTGTTCGTCCACGTCGAACGGCTCCTCGGAGGTTCGCACCGTCGACTGGAGCCGGTGCCAGGTCGGGCCGAGCGGGACCGAGCGCGGATAGTCGACGACCTCCGGGTACAGGTACAGGTTCAGCCACGGCGAGTGGGTGTTGAACTCGTCGGGAGGGCAGGGCTCGACGCCGACGGAGACCCTGAGCTCGTTGTGCTCGGCCAGCAGGTCCTCGTGTACCCGGCGGTACTCGTCGCGACTCGTCGCGGAACGCCTGCCACTGGCTCCGGTCGTCGGTGGGCAGCCCCGAGAGCCGGGGCGGGAGGTCCGGATCGCGCATCTCGAGCGGGTTCGCCGAGACGAAGCGGGCCCACGGGCACCCGGCGAGCTCCACCGCAGGGAAGCCGGTGACGTTGTCCGTGCACACGACGTCGGGCCGGACGTCCTCCCAGATCTGCATCAGCCGGTCGTGCGAGTACCGGACGCCGGCGACGAGAGCCTCCCAGATCGGTTTCGTGACGGTCGCCTGCTGCTCGATCGTCGGCTTGCGGAACTCCGGCGCCGGTGACGCGGATGAACTCGCTCCAGGGCTCCGCGGTCGGGTCGGCGTGCTCCTCAGGTGGCGCCATCCGCATCCCGCGCTCCTCGAAGCCCTTCGCCTCCAGGAGCCCCTCGAACGAGGAGTCCACCACGAACACGACGCGTGTCCTCGCTCGCGGAGCACTTCCCCGATCGCGACGCAGTTGTTCGTCGGCCCCCACGCACCGGGCTCCGGGAAGAAGATGATCGTCCTCGCGTCTGCTGCTCTACGTGCCAGAGGAGATGAACGACCCGTACCTTCGAGCTCCGCCTCGTGGAACCCCCTGATCCCGGAGCTGGCCCGGGGCTCAACCGCCGTTCGACGCGCGCCGATTCATGCCCGCAAGGGACAAGGCCCGAGCCCACCGTGGGAACGGATCCGATGCCTCGCACGAGAGGGAGCGACCGCCGCCTCCCGGGTGTTCGCCCCGGGCTTCTCGCCGTGGCCGTGCTCGTCCTCGTGGCATCGGTCGCAGGTACCCCGGTCGGCCGTCACGCGCGCGCGGCACCCGAGCCGTCGAGCATCGTCGTCATCATGACGGACGATCAGCGCTGGGACACCCTCTGGGCGATGCCGACCGTCCGATCCGAGCTCGTGGACAAGGGCGTCACGTTCACGAACGCCTTCGTGTCGAACGCCCTCTGCTGCCCGAGCCGTGCCTCGGCGCTCACCGGCGCCTACTCGCACACGACCGGCGTATGGCGGAACGAACCGCCCTACGGCGGCTGGGCGTCGTTCAACGACACCTCGACGATCGCCACGTGGCTGCGAGAGGCAGGATACCGGACGGGGTTCTTCGGCAAGTACCTGAACGGCTACTGGACCCCGGCGTACGAGACCGGGTACGTGCCGCCGGGCTGGGATCGATGGGTCGCCTTCGCACGCTCCGGCTACTTCGAGTACGACCTGAACGTCGACGGCACGATCAGGCACCACGGGTCGAGGCCGCAGGACTACTCGACCCGCGTGCTCGCTGACGAGGCCGCCTCGTTCATCCGCTCCGAGCCGGGGCCGATCCTGGTGTGGTTCACCCCCTACGCGCCCCACGGCCCGGCAACGCCGGAGCCCCGCTACGCCGACGCCTTCTCCGACCTGAGCCCGTGGCGTCCACCGAGCTACAACGAGCGCGACGTCTCCGACAAGCCCTCGTGGCTGCAGACGAAGCGTCGTCTCGACAGGGGCGCGCGGGCCCGAACGGACGCCTTCAGGATCGACCAGTACCGTGCGCTGCTGTCGGTCGACGACGCGGTGGGCACGATCCTCGACGCCCTGCGAGACACCGGTCGCCTGTCGACCACCCTCGTCGTGTTCATGTCCGACAACGGGATGCTGTGGGGCGAGCACCGCTGGAAGGCCAAGCGCGTCGCGTACGAGGAGGCGATCCGCATCCCGTTCGTGGTTCGCTACGACCCGCTCATCGAGCGACCGCGCGTCGATCCCAGCCTCGTGCTGAACATCGACGTGGCACCGACGGCTGCCGAGCTCGCAGGAGTGGAGGCGCCCGGAGCCGAGGGTGCGAGCATCCTGTCCCTGCTCGCGAACCCGAGCGCCGCCTGGCGGAAGGACTTCCTCCTCGAGCACCTGGAGAAGAACGAGCGCCGCGACCGTGTCCCGGCGTACTGCGGCGTGCGCACCGAGCGCTACACGTACGTGCTGTACGGGACCGGCGAGACCGAGCTCTACGACCTCGACGCCGACCCGTATCAGCTCACGAACCTCGCGGGTGCCCCGGAGGTGGCCGCCGAGCAACATCGGCTGCACGCACGGGTCCTCGCGCTGTGCGACCCACCACCTCCCGGCTTCGCCCCGACGGCCCCCTGAGATCGGCGCGGTTTCCTAAACCGCGTGTCGGAGGTTCGAGCCCTCCCGGGGCACCGATGAAAGGCGAGAACGTGGGCGCCCATCGGCCGGGGCCCACGAACTAACACCGGGAACAGCACGACCCTGACGGCGAGGTCCTTCCTCCGCCCGCCGTCGCGAAGACGCTCCCCCTCATCCTCGCGTTCGTCCGCCTGCGGGTCCGTGCGGGCCAGGGACTGAGGCCCTGCAGGGGCCGCGTGGCAGGCCTGGTCGAACGGGTCGGCCTGCTCGCTCCGAACGGCAGGATCACAACCGCCGGGACCCGTTATGGTGGAAACGTGACGTGACGCGCTCGGGAGGAGGCGACGGGGGCGATGGTCCGTCCGTCGATTGCGGCAGGAGGCTCGCGCAGGCTTCTCGTCCGGCGGGCGCGCGTCGTCGTATGGCTCCTGCTCGTCCTCGCCGGCGTGTTCCTCCTGGCCGAAGCCACCGCGCGCGCCCAGGCCCCGAGCGTCCTCGTCGTCACCGTCGACGGCGTGATCACGCCGGTGATGTCCGACCACGTGCGCGACGCTCTCGACCGCGCCGAGCGCGAGGGGTTCCAGGCGCTGCTGGTCCAGCTCGACACCCCAGGCGGCCTCGACACCTCGATGCGGGAGATCGTGCAGGCCTTCCTCAACGCGCGCGTTCCCGTGATCGTCTACGTCTCGCCACAGGGCGCTCGCGCCGCGTCGGCGGGAGCGATCATCACGCTCGCGTCGCACGTGGCCGCGATGGCCCCCGGGACCTCGATCGGGGCCGCAACGCCGATCGACCTAGAGGGCGGCGACCTCGCTCAGAAGATCATCAACGACGCCGCGTCTTACGCCGAGTCGATCGCCGACCGCCGGGGACGCAACGTGGAGTTCGCGATCGACGCCGTGCGCGAGGGGAGATCGGCCTCCGCCAGCGAGGCGCTCGAGCTGGGGGTCGTCGAGCTGGTCGCCGGCGAGCGCGCCGAGCTGCTCGCAACGCTGGACGGCCGCAGCGTCGAGCTCACGCCCGGAAACGTGGTCACGCTTCGCACCGAGGGAGCGGAGCTCGTGGAGGCCGAGCTCGGCCTCGCCCGCAGCATCCTGCAGTGGCTCGCCGACCCGAACCTCGCGTTCCTGTTCATCTCGATCGGGACGCTCGCGATCCTCTACGAGCTCGCGAACCCGGGGATCGGCGGCGGCGCGATCGTCGGCGTGATCCTGCTCGTGCTGGCGTTCACCGCGCTGTCGGTGTTCCCGGTGAACGCGGCGGGCGTAATCCTGCTCGTGTTGGCGGCCGCCCTGTTCATCGCGGAGCTCTTCGCGCCGGGGATCGGGGTGTTCGCGGCGGGCGGGACGGTGGCGCTCGTCCTCGGTGGGCTCTTCTTGTTCCGCGGCCCGATCGGAGTCGATCCCGCGGTGATGCTGCCGACCGCGATCGTGGCGGGAGCCGCAGCCCTCGCGCTCGGGAGGATGGCGTGGCGCACCCGCAAGCTCGCGGGCGTGAGCGGAACCGACGCGATCGTCGGCTCGCGGGGCGTCGTTCAGCGGATCGAGAACGGGGAGGCGCACGTGTTCCTCCAGGGCTCGTGGTGGGGCGCCCGAGCGCGCTCGGGACCGCTTCGCCCCGGACAGGAGGTCCGGGTCGTGGGGATGGACGGCCTACGGCTGATCGTGGAGGCCGAGGACGACCCAGGGGGGCATCCGACGGGACCGGACCGGGGAGCCCGGCCGATCGAAGGGGGAGAGCGATGAGCCAGGAACTGCTCTACGGGATCGCGGCGGCGGTCGCGCTGCTCGCCGCGCTCCTCGTTTCTGCAGTGAAGATCGTCCCCGAGTACGAGCGCGGGGTGGTCTTCCGGCTGGGGCGCGTGCTCGGGGCGAAAGGGCCGGGGCTGTTCGTCATCATCCCGATCGTCGACCGGATGGTCCGGGTCAACCTCCAGACGGTCACGATGGACATCCCACCGCAGGACGTGATCACGCGCGACAACGTGACGGTGCGGGTGAACGCCGTGACGTACTTCAACGTCGTCGACCCGATCCGCGCCGTCGTGGCGATCCAGCAGTACATCGTCGGAACCTCGCAGGTCGCGCAGACCACGCTTCGGAGCATCCTCGGGCAGATCGATCTGGACGACCTGCTCGTGAACCGCGACGAGATCAACCAGCGGCTCCAGAAGATCATCGACGACCTCACGAACCCCTGGGGCGTGAAGGTCACGCTGGTCGAGGTGAAGGACGTCGAGCTACCCGAGACGATGCGTCGGGCGATGGCTCGGCAGGCCGAGGCGGAGCGCGAGCGCCGAGCGAAGGTGATCCACGCGCGCGGCGAGTTCGAGGCCGCGGAGATGCTGAGCAGCGCGGCCGAGCTCCTCGAGCGGCGCCCGGCTGCCCTCCAGCTGCGGCTGCTCTCGACGATGACCGAGGTCGCGGCCGAGAAGAACTCCACGTTGATCTTCCCGGTGCCGGTCGAGCTGCTGCGGTTCGTCGAGGGAGCGCGCACGGCCCCGGCAGCGACCGACCAGGGCTAGCGTCGCGCCGCTCGGCTCGCTCGTCGGCCGGTGGCTACCCGTGCACGTGGTCCGGCGCGGGGGTCGCCAGCGGTGCGCCGCCCACGAACCCGCCGACGAGCACCACGATCGACCCGACGAGCAAGAGCCAGAGCCCCGGACCGATGGCGTCGGGCAGCGTCGCGTCCGCTCGGTACAGCTGCACGAGCACGAGGACGAAGGCGACCACCCCAAGGGCTCCGGCGAGCCGGGTGAGCCCCCCGCCCATCGGGGCAAGACCGAGGATCGCGAGCAGCCCAAGCGCGATGGCAACCGCCCCGGCGCTCAGCAGGAGGCGACCCGTGTCGTCGAAGGAGGCCCGCCAAAGCGCGTACACGTCCAGGCGCGTGCCCGCCGTGCCCTCGGTCCATCGCAGGAACGCGCCCACGATCATCGCGGCCGCCCCGGCGAGGGTGAGGGCGGCCCGGACCACCGAGAGGCCGGCGAACACCCCCGGGCGGGACGACGCTGCGGGCTCGTGCGTGTGCGGTGCGGCCATCCTTGCCTCCCCGATCTGCGGCCCTCCGACCGATCTGCGACGCTCCACGGGGCACGTCGGCCCCGCGAGGAGCTCCTACCCCGGAGCGCGCGGTGCGAAACGTTCCCCCCGGGACGCCGCGGGTCACGCGAGCGCGGCGCCGCGCGAGCGCGTAGGCTCGGATCGCCGGCCCTGCCTCCTCCGCGACGGCGGTCGGCGTTTGGATGGATCGGTGGGCGGGTAGCAGGCACGAGACAGGAGGGAAGGATGATCGATCTCATCGCGTGGCTGGTCGTCGGATTGATCGCCGGAGCGATCGCCCGACTCGTCGTTCCGGGCGAAGACCCCATGGGGATCCTCGGGACCATGCTGCTCGGACTCGTCGGCTCGGTGATCGGCGGCCTGGTGGCCGACCTGCTCACGACCGGGAACCAGGACTTCAACCCGGCGGGGCTGATCGGCTCGATCCTGGGCGCGATCGCGGCGCTGCTGATCTACCGGGCCGTGCGCGGCGGGCGCCACACGACCTGAGGCGGCGGGTTTCACGGCAGGTGACTCGGGATGGCCGACCTTGCGGAACGACTCGAGGAGCTCGGGGAGCAGCTGGAGCGTGTGCCGCGTCAGGCTCGCGACCGGTGGTGGCGCTCGCGCCTTGAGCGCCTGGAGCGGCGCAACGAACGGCTCTCCGAGGAGGTGGGTCGGATGCGTGACGAGCTCGACCGCGAACGGACGCTGCGCACCGAGGCGACACGCGCCCTCGCACGGATCAGGGCCTCGTTGGTTCCTCTGAGGAGGACATGCCCGGCATCGAGCGCACCAGCCCGACGCCGTGAGCCCCCTGGACCGGTTCGCCGAGGAGCTCGCCGCGCCGACGGATCGCCCGGCCGAGCCACCAGCCGGCCAGTTGTGACGTCACGGCGGCCGTGGCCACGAAGGCCGTGAACAGCGACGGCGCGATGATGCCGGCTTCGTAGGCGATCGTCGCCAGCACGATCCCGGGCCCCCCGCGGGCGTTCATCGCGATCGCGAGGTCGGTTGCGTCGGCGGGCGCGAACCCGCTCGCCCGACCCGAGAGCCACACGGCCCCGATCCGCACGAGCGACGACCCCACGAGGAACAGCACGAGCGCTGACCACGAGAACCCTCCGCCGAGCTCGAGGCGCGCGCCGACGAGCACGAAGTACAGAGGGATGAACGTCGCGAACCCAACGCGTCCGATCGCGTCGAGGGCGCCGGCGAACCGCTCGCGCTCGGCACCGCCGAGCCCACCGACCATCCCGAAACCCGCGAGGAACGCACCGAACACGACGTTCACGTCCAGCGCCGCGGCCAGCGCCGTGTAGGCGAGCATGAGCAGCAACGCGTACGCGACGCGCTGACGCCGCACGAGCACGTTCATGCGCAGCGTCTGCACGCGGCGGAGCACCTCCGGCGCAACGACGAGCCCCAGCCCGAGGAAACCGACGGTCACGGCGATGCGCGTCGCCACCTCGCTCGCGACGGGCGTCGTTCCGGGGTCGGCGACGAGGGACGTCGCGACCGCAAGGGCGGCGAACAGCGCCACGTCCTCGACCATCGCCACCCCGAGCACGAGGCTCGCGAAGCGGGTGTGGCCGATCCCCAGCTCCAGGAAGATGCGGGAGATCACCGGGATCGAGGTCACCGCGGCGGCCGCGGCCAGCACGATGACGAACGACGCCCCCTGCCCGCGGGGCCCGCGGAGCGGATCGAGGGGCAGCACGGCTCCGGCCGCCACCACGAGCGCGAAGGGGACGGCCGTTCCCAGACCGAGGATCCACGCCGTCGGTCGCCGCTGCTCGCGAGCGAGCACGCGGCGGACCTCGCTGCCCGAGACGAACATCAGCAGCAGCAGCCCGAGCCACGACACGAAGCCGAGGACGAGCGCGGTCGGGCTCCCCTGCTCGCCGAGGAGCGCCGCCGACGCGCCGGAGCCGACGCGGTCGAGCACGTGAGGGCCGACCAGCACCCCCGCCACGATCTCCCCTACGAACCGTGGCTGGCCAAGCCGCGCGGCTGCGAAGCCCAGCGCGTGGCCGACGCCGAGCAACACGACGAGCGCGATGAGGATGGGACCGACCTGCGCCTCGGTCATCGGAGGACCGCATCGTACGGGACGAGGGCTCGGGACGGGACCCCCGCGATGGCGACCCCGTCGGGGCCGCCGGGGTGAACACGGTGTCGGCGACCGGCGGCGGGTGCAGGCCGCAGGCGAGCTGCGGTAGCGTCTCGCCGCCGTGGACCTGACGCCGACCGAACGGGACCGCCTCGAGGTGTTCCTCGCCGCGCAGCTCGCCCGCGCCACCCTCGCACGAGGTCTGCGCCTGAACGCCCCGGAGGCGGTGGCGCTCGTGTGCGACGAGCTCCACATGGCCGCCCGGGAGGGCCGCTCCTACGAGGAGGTAGTCGAGGTCGGTCGGCGGGCCGTCGCGCCCGGGCAGGTGCTCGACGGCGTCGCGGGGATCGTGCGCGAGATCCGGGTCGAGGTGCTCCTCGAGGAGGGCACGCGGCTCGTCGTGCTGCGGGAGCCCTTCGGGCCTGCCGACCAGGACGCTCCCGGAGCGGTGCGCGTGGGCGAGGAACCCGTGCCCCTCCACCCCGGCCGAGAGCGCCGTCGGCTGCGCGTGACGAACCGCTCCGCTCGGCCGATCCGCGTGTCCTCGCACTACCCCTTCTGGCGTGCCAACCCCGCGCTCGCGTTCGATCGCCGTGCGGCGCGGGGGTTCCGGCTCGACCTGCCGGCCGGCGACTCGCTCCGTTGGGGTCCCGGGGAGACCCGCGAGGTCGACCTCGTCGCGTACGGCGGCGCCGGTGGTCGGGAGGCGGCCGCGACGGAGAACCCCGCCGAGGGGGGTGACTGAGCCGGTGCCGCAACGCATCTCTCGAGCCGAGCACGCCCTTCGGCACGGGCCGACCGCGGGCGACCTCGTCCGCCTCGGCGACACGGATCTGTGGATCCGCATCGAGGAGGACCTGACCGCGATCGGGGACGAGCCCCTGTGGGGCTACGGCAAGGACCTCCGCTCGCGCATGACGCAGCGGGACCGAGCCGCCCGAGACAGCGAGCTCGACGCCGTCATCGCCGGGGCGATCGTCGTCGACCCGCTGCTTGGGATCCGCAAGGCCGACATCGGGATCAAAGACGGGCGGATCGTCGGGGTCGGGTGCGCCGGCAACCCCGACATCACCGACGGCGTCGACCTCGAGATCGGGCCGAACACCTGGCCGATCCCGTGCCCCGGGCTCATCGCGACTCCGGGCGCGATCGACTCCCACGTCCATCTCCTCACGCCCCGGCTCGTCCCGGTCGCGCTGTCGGCCGGGGTCACGACCCTGATCACGGCCGGCTTCGAGGAACCGCCCTCCCGTATGCACCGCACCCTCGAGGCCTTCGAGCCCTTCCCGATCAACATCGGCCTCCAAGCGAGCGCCCGCAGCGAGGTGGCCGCGCAGGCCGAGGCCGTGATCGAGGCCGGCGCCGTCGGCCTCAAGGTGCACGAGGACTGGGGCGCCTACCCGGAGCTGATCGACGCCGCCCTCCGGATCGCCGACGCGCACGACGTCGCGGTCTGCCTGCACACCGACGGCCTCAACGAGTCGACGGACCTGGAGGGTACCGTCTCGGCGATCGACGGCCGCACGATCCACGCCTACCACGTCGAGGGCGCCGGCGGCGGCCACATCCCCGACGTGCTCGCGCTCGTCGGTGTCGACCACGTGATCTGCTCCTCGACGACGCCGACGATCCCGTTCGGACCGTCGGCGCCAGCGGAGCACCCCGACATGATCATGATCGTCCACGAGACGAACCCGGCGCTGGCGGAGGACCTCGCGGCGGCGGTCGAGCGCGTGCGCGACTGGACGATGGCCGCCGAGGGTCCGCTGCACGAACTCGGCGCGATCCAGCTGATCAACAGCGACTCCCAGGGCATGGGCCGGATCGGCGAGACCGTGCGCCGTACCTGGCAGCTCGCCGACGCGATGAAGGCCTGGCGCCGGTCGCCCGACGCCTCGGGGCTGCCTCCCGCGCCCGCGGTCCGGCCCGAGGACCACGAGGACGAGGGCGACAACGACCGGGTCCTGCGCTACCTCGCGAAGATCACGGTCGACGCCGCGCGCACACACGGCATCTCCGAGGAGGTCGGCACGCTCGCCCCGGGCCGGCTCGCCGACGTCGTGCTGTGGGACCCCGCCTCCTTCGGGGTCCGTCCCGCCGCGGTGATCAAGGCGGGCGTCGTGGCCTGGGGGCCGCGCGGGGCGGGGAACGCGACCGTGCCGCTCGCCCAGCCGACGACGCTCGGCCCGGACTGGGGAGCAACGGGGGCGGCGCCTGCGGCGCTGTCGGTCGTGTTCGCCTCGCGCGCGGCGGTCGAAGGCGGGCTGGCCCGCAAGCTCGGCACGCGACGCCGCGTCGTCGCGGTGCGCGGCACCCGGGGGATCCGGCGAGCCGACCTCGTCGCGAACCGCGCGACCGCCGAGATCGAGGTCGACCCCGACCGGCGCGAGGTCAGGTTGGCCGGCCGGGTCCTGCGCGCGGCGCCCGTCGAACGGGTGCCCCTCAGCCGACGATACCTGCTGGCCTGAGGCTGGCCTGAGGGCCCCGCGCCCCTCGGGGGCTAGACTGCCGCCCCGTGCGGGTCGTGCGCCGAGCGGTCGGGGACGTCGAGGTGATCGCGCTACTCGACGGCGAGGCCGACGTCGAGCCGATCACCGAGGCGTTCCCCGAGACGCCCCGCGACGAGCTCCTCCGCGAGCCGGGGGTCCTCGGCGCCGGCGACCGCTGGCACCTGTTCGTCCGCGCCTGGGTCCTGCTTCATCCGGAGGGCGTCGCGCTCGTCGACACCGGCGTCGGTGGTCCCGGCTCACCCGCCCTCGAGTGGTTCCCCCACACCGGAGGCCTGCCGGATGCGCTCCGAGAGGCGGGAACGAGCCCCGACCAGATCGACACGGTGATCCTCACGCACGTGCACTCCGACCACGTCGGCGGGACGGTCACGGGCGATCCGCCGGTCCCGGCGTTCCCCCGCGCGCGCTACCTGATCCAGCGGGCCGACGTGGACTTCGCACGCGAGCTCGCGGACACCGCCGAGGACGATCGCGCGCTCTGGGAGCGGTTGCTGCAGCCGCTGCTCGCGGCCGGCGTCGTGCAGGAGCTCGACGGCGACCACCGCCTCGCAGGAACGATCGAGCTGCACCACGCTCCCGGCCACACGCCGGGGCACCAGATGGTTCGGGTCGCCTCACGCTCCGACCGCCTCGTGATCACCGGGGACCTCGTGAACCACGCGAGCCAGTTCGCCCACCCCGACCTTCCGTCGAACTCCGACGCGGTGCCGGTCCTCGCCGCGCGCTCGCGCCGTGAGCTGCTCGCCGGGCTCCTGTCCCATCCGGGAACGACGATCGCGCCGACGCACCTGGACGCGCCGTTCGGTCGGATCGCGTTCGAGCCTCGCGGCCTCGCGAGGTGGCGTCCCGATCCCGCGTGAGGCGCACCGATCCGACGAACCCGCGCCGAGGTTCCGCGTTCGTGCATCACGTGCACCCCACGTGACCTGCGCTTCTCGCGGATCTGCGCGATCGATTTGTTCTCCACCGTACGGTTCGCTAGGGTTGGGCGCATCCCCACGATATGCGAGCACGACGCCTACTCATCCTCGTGATGGTCGGCGCGCTCCTCGGGAGCGTGTGGGCCCCGGCGGAAGCCGGAGCGAGACCGGGATACCGAGCCCGGCTCCTCCGACTCGTGAACGAGATCCGCGACAACCACGGCCTTCGGCGCTTGGATCTCAACCTGCGGCTGTCGCGATACGCGCGCAAGCACAGCTGGTCGATGGCCAGGAACCGACAGCTGTTCCACTCGGCCAACCTGTACACGGTCGTGCGGCGGTACGGGGCGCGCACCTGGGGTGAGAACGTCGGAAGGACGACGACGCTGCGCCAGTGCGTGCGCCTGTGGATGAAGAGCCCGTCGCACCGGTCGAACCTGCTGAACCGACGCTTCCGCAAGACCGGCATCGGGGTCGTTCGCTCCGGCGGCTGGCTGTGGATCACCCAGATCTACTACGGGTGACTCGGGCGAGCAGCGACCTACCGCTGACTCAGGCGAGCAGCGACCGGAGCTGGCGGAGCGCCACCGTCATCTGCGCCAGATCGGTCACTCCCTCGACGCCGAGCGCGCGGATGAACCGGTGGACGCGAGCGACCGGCTCCGCGCGCGACGCCAGGAACGCGTCGACCGCCTCGTCGATCGGCTGCCCCTCGGTCGCGGCCGCCAGCACCCCCCTCGGCGAGCTCGCGCCGCACCGCAAGCAGATCGTCCTCGAGCGCCTGACGCGCCCAGCGATGCCAGCGCGTGCCCGCCGGGATCTCCTCGAGCCGATGCTCGAGCCAGTCGATGCCCAGTCGCTCGCCGAGCAAGAAGAACCCGCGGGCGACCTCGAGCGGGGAGCGGCCGGTCGCGGTCGAGATCGCGATGATGTCGGGCCCGTGCACGAGCTCGGGCTGGAACGCGTGGCGGCGCGCCACATCCTCGGGGACCCCCTGTCCCACGAGACGACGCGCCTCGGCCTCGTGCTCGCTGCGCCAGGCTTCGGGCCCGATCTGGTCGATCACGGCAGCCAACTCCGCGAACCGGTCGCGGGCGGCGTCGATGACCTCTGAGAGGCGGACATCGCCCCCCTGGACGAGGTACCAGCGCGCCGTGGCCTCGACGAGCCAGTCGACGCCGTTCAGCAGCTCGATCTGCAGGGCGGGGTCGATCTGGCCGTCCAGCGCCTCGATCGCGTCCCATCGGGCGATCGCCCCCGTCACATCCCGAGCGATCCGGAACGCTCGGACGGCGTCGGCCTCGCTCGCCCCCACCTCGGTGACCATCCGGGACACGAACGTGATCCCCTGCGAGTTCACGACGTCGTTGGCAGCCATCGTCGCGATGATCTCCCGCCTCAGCGGGTGCTCCTCGAGCAGGTGGCCGAACCGCTGCACGATCCGTTCGGGGAAGTACGTGGCGAGGTCGCGCGCGAGGTAGGAGCTGTCCGGCAGGTCGCTCGCGAGCAGGGCCGCGTAGACGCTCCGCTTCGCGTAGGCGAGCAGGACGGCGAGCTCGGGACGGGTGAGCCCGAGTCCCTTCGTCCGTCGCTCGGCGATCTCCTCGCTCGAGGGCAAGAACTCGACCTCGCGCTCCAGCTCCCCCTCCTGCTCGAGCTGGCGCATGAGGTCCTCGTAGGTCTCCAGACGCTGCGCCGAGACGGTCATCTCCTGCGAGAGGATCTGCGCCTGGAGGTAGTTGTCGTACAGCACGGCCTTCACGACGTCATCGCTGCACGCCGCGAGCAGCTCGTCGCGCTCGGGCATCGTCAGCTCGCCCCGCGCCACGGCAAGCCCTAGCAGGATCTTGAGGTTCACCTCGTGGTCGCTCGTGTCGACCCCGGCGGAGTTGTCGATGAAATCGGTGTTGATGCGTCCGCCGCCCAGCGCGTACTCGATCCGGCCACGTTGCGTGAAGCCGAGGTTGCCGCCCTCCGCCACGACGCGGGCCCGGACCTGGTTGCCGCTGATCCGAACGCCATCGTTAGCGCGGTCGCCGACGTCGGCGTTCGTCTCCCGCGAGTGCTTCACGTACGTTCCGATCCCACCGTTCCACAACAGGTCCACCGGCGCCTGCAGGATCCAGCGGATCAGCTCATTGGGAGTCATCTCCTGCGGGGCGTCGGCGGGGATCTGCAGGACCTCCCGTACCCGAGGTGAGGGAGCGACCGACTTCGCGCGCCGATCGAACACGTCGCCACCCGGGGACAGCACCGACCGATCGTAGTCGGCCCACGACGAGCCCGGAAGCTCGAACAGTCGGCGACGCTCCGCGTAGCTCGCGACCGGATCGGGGTCGGGGTCGACGAACACGTGGCGGTGGTCGAACGCCGCCACGAGCCGGATCCGGTCCGTGTAGAGCATGCCGTTGCCGAACACGTCGCCCGACATGTCGCCGATCCCCACGACCGTGAACGTGTCGGCGTGCACGTCGATCCCCAGCTCGCGGAAGTGCCACTTCACGGACTCCCAGGCACCGCGGGCGGTGATCCCCAGCGCCTTGTGGTCGTAGCCGTGACTCCCCCCGGACGCGAAGGCATCACCGAGCCAGAACCCGTAGCGCTCGGCGACGGCGTTCGCGGTATCCGAGAAGGTCGCGGTCCCCTTGTCGGCGGCCACGACGAGGTAGACGTCGGGTCCGTCGAGCGCGCGCACGCCCTCGGGGTGCGTCGGCTCTCCCTTCACGAGGTTATCGGTCAGATCGAGCATCCCCTCGATGAACGTCACGTACTGTCGCTCGACCTCGCGCTTGAGCTCGACGGGATCCGTCGGGGGGCGCTTGAGCACGAACCCACCCTTGGAGCCGTCCGGCACGATCACGGCGTTCTTCACCCGCTGAGCCTTCATCAGGCCGAGCACCTCGGTGCGGTAGTCCTCGCGCCGATCCGACCATCGGATCCCACCTCGCGACACCATCCCGGCACGCAGGTGGATCGCCTCGAGGCGCGGGGAGTACACGAAGATCTCGAACAGCGGGTACGGCTTGGGCATCTCCGGTACGTCGGCGGAGCGGAGCTTGAACGACAGGTGCCGACGGCCCGGGCGAAACGCGTTCGTCCGCACCGTCGCGGCGATCGTTCCGAGCATGTTGCGCAGGATCTGGTCCTGGTCGAGCGAGGGGACCTCGCGCAGGGCGAGCAGGATCTCGCGTCGGATCTCGGCGACGTGTTCTTCGTCCTGCGGCCGGGCGGGGTCGAACATCGCCTGGAAGAGCCGGACGAGCCGCTCGGCGATCTGCGGGTTGTCGACGAGAGCGTCGTTCCGGTACTCGGTCGTGAACCGAGACGACACGCGACTGCGGTAGGTCCGGTAAGCGCGCAGGATCTCGACCTCGCGCCAGGTGAGCGACGCGGTCGTCACGAGGCGGTTGAGTGAGTCGATCTCGCAGTCGCCCCGCCACATCGCCGTGATCGCGTCGACGATCCGGTCCGCCTCGGCGCCGACGGGCAGAACCGCGCCCCGTGCGTCGAGAACCCCGAAGTCGTGGATGAAGATCCGACCCTCCCCCAGCAGCGCCGTGGGGATCTCCTCGACGACGCGCAGACCGAGAGCCTCCAGGATCGGCATGAACGCCGAGAGGTCGACCTTGCCGCCGAGCTTGTAGAGCTTCACGCGGGTCAGGCGCTCACCAAGCGTCTCGTTGCCGATCCCGACGATCACGCCCTCCTCGGAGGAGCCGAGGGCCTCCAGATGGAGCACGTCGTCGACGACCAGGTCCCAGTCGGGATCGGCCGACCGGTAGGTGTCCGGGAACCTCGGCCCCCAGCGATCCGCGAGCTCGTTGCCGCGGGCCGACCCGAGCCGGGCGACGAGCGCGTCGCGCAGATCGTCGTCCCAGGTCCGAGCCAGGCGCTCGACGTCGGCCTCGAGCTCCTCGTAGGGAACCTCAGGGATCTGCACACCGGGGTCGACGTGGATCGTGAAGAAGATCCGTGCCTGCTCCGTTTCGCCCAGCGACAGGTGGTAGTCGACCGTCGATCCCCGGAACCGTTCGAGGAACATCGCCTGCAGCCGGCGGCGTAGGTCCGCGCTGAAGCGCTCGCGCGGCAGGGCGACGACGACCGACACGCTCCGCGCGTACAGGTCCCGTCGGATCAGCACCCGGATCCCGGCGTGCTCCTCGAGCTGCAACAGGCCGACGACGAGGCGTCGGAGCTCCTCGGTCGAGGCCTGGAACAGCTCGTCCTTCGGGAACGACTCGAACAGGGCGACCACCTGCTTGTAGTCGTGCGATCCAGGGATCAGGTCCTCCGAGGCGAGGATCTGCTCGAGCTTGTGGTGCAGCAGCGGGGTCTTGGCCGCCGGCTCCATGTACGCCTTGCTCGTGAACAGGCCGATCAGGCGGGCCTCCCCGACGATCCGGCCGTCCGGATCGACGCGCCGCACCCCGATGTAATCCATCCGGGCACGACGGTGGACGGTCGAGTAGCCCTTCGTCTTCGAGATCACGAGCAGATCCCCGCCCTCGATCCGACGGCGGATGTCGGGGTGGAGATCGTCCAGCAGGGTCGGCTCGGCGAACGTGGACCTGCTGACGTCGGACAGGATCCCCAGCCCGCTGCCGGGCACCGCGCGGATCGCGCGCCCTCCCTCGGCGTCGAGCAGCTCGTACTCCCGGTAGCCGAGGAGCACGAAGTTGTACTGCAGGAGCCACTCGAGGAAGTCGACGGTCTCCCCCACCTCGCGCGGCGGGTACCGCACGGCGGCCGCTCGCGCGAGCTCCATCATGTGGCGGACCCGCTCCTGCATGGGCTCGAAGTCCCGGACGACCAGGTAGACGTCGTGCAAGATCTCGCCGACGCGCCGCTCCAGCTCCGCGCACGCCTGGTCGTCGAGACGGCGGTCGAGCTCGAAGTGCATCACCGACTCGCGGTGCGCGGCCTCGCGCGCCGAGGTCACGCGCTCGATCCGCCCCTGCTCGTCGCGGACCGTGCCCATCACCGGGTGGAGGAGGCGTCGGACGTGCAGGCCTCGCGCCGCCAACTCCTCGCTCACCGAGTCGACGAGGAACGGTGAGTCGTCCGTGTTCGTGAGGATCACGGTTCCGGCGGCCTCGTAGCCGTCGCTCGCCGTCGCCGGGTTGAACACGCGGATGGCCTGCCGCGCGTTCCCGCGGCGATCCGCGAGCTCGAACGCGCACCGGACGCGAGCGGCGACCCCCTCCACGCCGAGCTCCTCGAGGTCGGCATCGTCCAGACGACGGGTGAAGGCCCGGGTGAACGCGGCCAGAGCCTCCGCGCGCTCGGGGCCGACCTCGACGGCCAGCCGCTCGCACGCGGCCTGGAGCACCGGGTGGAGGGCTGAGGCGGGATCGGGGGACGGCTCCGCGATCACGCTCGCATTGTGCCAGGTCGGTCGCGGGCGAGCCTCAGCCGACGGCGGCCAAGGGGGCGATCGCCTCGACGAGCTCGGCCGCGCGATCGTACCGACCGAAGTGCGGGACGAGGTAGATCCCGGCGACCCCGTCGGCCCGCAGGGCCTCGACCGCTTCGAGCGCGACCGCCCGACCGACCGCCCAGGCGCGCTCGCCCTCCCCGGCTCGCTCGAGCCGCGCGAGGACCGGCGCGGGGATCGACACACCCGGCACCTCGTTGTCCAGGAACCGCGCGTGGCGTCCCGACGCGAGCGGAAGCACGCCGGCCAGGATCGGCACGTCGAGGTCCCGGCCGGCCACCCGCCGATAGGTCTCCCGAAGCGCCCGCAGTGGGGCGGGATCGAACAACGGCTGGGACAGCAGGAACCGGGCCCCCGCCTCGACCTTGCGTCGCAGCACCCGCGCCTCACGCTCGAGGTCGCCCGCGCTTGGGGCCACCGCGGCGCCCGGGAAGAACGCGGTGGGCTCGCCGATCGAGGCGCCCGAACGGTCGACCCCTGCGTTCAGGCCCTGCGTGACGAGGGCCAGGAGGCCCGTGGCGGTGACGTCAACGTCGTTCAGGGCTCGGGGATGGTCGCCGATCGTCACCGGATCGCCGAGGCACACGAACAGGTTGCGGATCCCCAGGGCGTGCGCACCGAGCAGGTCCCCTTGCAGGCGCAGGAGGTTGCGGCCGCGCGTCGGGAAGTGCAGCACGGTCTCGATCCCGGCCCGCTCCTGGATCAGGCGGCACGCCGCCCAGGCGCTCATCCGCATCCTCGCCATCGGGGAGTCGGCGACGTCGATCACGGTCGCCCCCGCGTCGCGGAGCGTCTCGGCGGCCGCGACGAGCGCGGCAGCGTTCGTCGAGCGGGGCGGCTCCATCTCGACGGCGACGACGAAGCGCTCGCGCGCGAGGGCCGCGGCGAGCTCGGAGACGGGAGCGGCGATCGGCGAGCCCGACACGGTGGCCGGCGAGCCCGGCGTCGACGACGGCGCCGCGACCTCGACGCGCGCCGCCCGTGCGCGGACGCTCGGCGCGTCGGCGACGGCGGCCGCGATCGCGCGCGTGTGGGTCGGCCGGGTGCCGCAGCAGCCGCCGACCACGGCCACGCCCTCGACCAGCAGCGACCGCATCACCTCGGCGACGTAGTCCGGCGTGGCCGGATAGACGATCCGGCCGCCGACCTCGGCGGGCCCGCCGGCGTTCGGCCGCGCGATCAAGGGCCGACCGCCGGCCTCGGGACGCATGGCCTCGATCACGCGCAAGATCTGGGCCGGTCCCTCGCCGCAGTTGGCCCCGATCGCGTCCACCTCGAGCCCGGCGAGCGCCCGAGCGACCTCGGCCGGCGTCGAGCCGAGCGGGGTTCGGTCGTCGCGGGTGAACGTCGCCGTCACCGCGAGGGCGAGCCCCGGAGCGACGTCGCGGGCCGCCGCGACGGCCCGCTCGATCTCGCGGACGTCGAGCTGCGTCTCGACGACGAGCAGGTCGACCCCGGCCGCGGCGAGCGCCTCGATCTGCTCGCGGTACGCGGCTTCGGCGTCGACGGGTCGCACCCGCCCGTACGGGGCGAGCCGAACCCCGAGCGGCCCGATGGAGCCGCCGATGAACTCCGCGCCGGAACGGCGCGCGAGGACGACCGCGGCCTCGCAGATCTGGGGGAGCCGCCCCGCCAGGCCGTAGCGTCCGAGGCGGAACCGGTTCGCGCCGAACGTGTTCGTGAGGACCAGGCGTGCGCCCGCGCCGACGAACCCACGGTGGACAGCCAAAACCGCCTCGGGTCGGTCCAGGCACCAGGACTCGAAGCACGCGTCGACGGGCGCGCCCGCCTCCACGAGCGAGGTGCCCATGCCGCCGTCGCTCACGAGGGCGCCGGCCCTCAGCAGCTCTCGAAGCGCCGTCCCGTCCACGATCCGAGTCTCCCAGGTCGGGCCGGCCGATGGTCGCGGTCGGTGAAGGAACCGCCGTCGGACCGTGGTCCGGGGGCTCCTCGACCGCTAGGCTGGGCGCGGCAGCGGCACCGTGTCGCGGGCGTTCGGGGGAGGGACGCCGATCCGCATGGGGCAGCGGCGCACGAGGATCCTGGTCGGCGAGGGCCACCCGGGACGCAGGGGGCTCCTGCGCTTCGTGCTCGAGGGTGAGGGGTTCGACGTCCTCGCCGAGGCCGATTCCCTGGAGGGACTCCGGCGGCACCTCGAGACCCAGCACCCCGACGTCGTCGTGCTCGACGACGGGATCGGCGCCACCGCGATCGAGGTCGTGCGGGAGCTGGCCCCCGACGCGAGGATCGTCCTCGTCTGGCCGGGGGCCGTGCGTCCGGTCGGCGCCGATGCGCGGGTCGAGCCCGGTGAGGTGCTCCGACGCCTGGGCCCCACGATCGACCGCCTCACGGCTCCGGCCCCGGTGGTGGAGACGGCCGCCCGCCCCGAGTGGATCGAGCGGGTGCGCAAGGACCCGGCGACCCTGCGAGAGCTGCTGGGACGAAGCGGCCGTGAGCCCCCCTCGCGGCCGAGCGTCACCGAGCTGCAGCGCCGCGGTCGGCGGCCGCGGTCGGTACCTCCCCCGCCGCTCACCCTCCTTGCGGGCGGGCCGGGCGGCAACGGACCTGAGCCGGGCACGACGACGCCGACCGAGGAGGAGGTCGGTCCGGCCGGCGCGACCGGCCGGGCCACGGCCGCCACACGGCCGCCGTCGAGGCGACGCGCTCGGGCGGCGGCGGCCGTGGCGATCCCCGCCGCTGCCGCCGACCCGGCCGCCACCGAGCTGAACCGCCTCCTGGGAACGGTCGCCCTCGGCGGCGCGGCGGTCGCGAGCGCCCTGGCCCTGACGCTGTCGATCGGAGGGATCCACGCGCCGCTCGACCTCGTGCGCGCCGCCCCGAGCCTGAGCCCCACCCCCTCGGCGCCGCCGACGAGCCCGGGCGGCCCGCCGGCCTCCCCGCAACCGACCGTCACCGAGCCGCCCAGCTCACCGACGCAGGGCCGCCAGCCGGAGCCGGGGCGCAGCCCCGAGGGCTCCCCGACGGACGCGATCGTGGCCGGCACCGGCCAGAACCCGGGGGTCGGTGGCAACGGCGGTGGTGGCGGTGGCGGTGGTGGCGGTGGCGAGCAACGGCGGTGGTGGCGGTGGCGGCAACGGCGGCGGCGGTGGCGGCGGTGGCGGCGGCGGACCGTCGCCCTGCTACCCGCCGGACCCCTCCGACCCCTGCCTGCCCGGTCGAAGCGGGGAGCGCAACCCGCTCGGCGGACCTCCGGGCATCACGGGGTCGGCGCCCGGGCGCCTTCCCGACGGGCCCGCCGGCGGCCCGGGGACCGGGATCGGGATCGGTGTCCCCCCCTCGCCCCCGGCGACCCGAAGCGGCGTGCCCCTGCCGACCAGCACCGCCCCCGGGCTCGAGCACCAGCACAAGCGGTGATCGGGCGGCCGTCGCCCTCGGTCGCGCGGCGGCTCGTCCTGCGGCGCCTCGTCGCGGCGGCGACGGCCTGTGCCGTCGTGGCGCCGGTCACGCCCGCGGCGGCCTCCGCGACCGACGCCCACGACGCCGAGCGCCAGCTCGACTGGCGCCAGCGGATCCGCCAGCTCGTCGGCGACCTCCCGATGTCGGTGGCCGTCGGCGCCGACGGCGAGCTGTGGTTCCGACTCCGCCCCGACGCTCGTCGCCCTCCGGCGTCCAACGAGAAGCTCGTGCTCGCGATGGCGCTGCTCGACCGGCTTGGCGCCGACGTCACGATCCCGACCCGGCTGGCCGCCACGCGCCGGCCCCGCGACGGCGTCATCGAGGGCGACCTGTGGATCCTCGGTCGCGGCGATCCGCTCGTGGACGAGCGAACGCTTGGGCGCCTCGCGGACGCGGTCGTGGCGGCCGGCGTCCGGCGCGTGCGCGGTCGGGTGCTCGGCGCGACGACGGGCTTCGTCCGGGACTGGTGGGCGACGGGTTGGCGCTCGTACTTCCCCCGGCTCTACATCCCGCTCCCTACGGCGCTCACGTTCCGAGGCAACCGCGACCACGCGGGACGGCACGTGATGGACCCCGAGCGCCGCGCCGCGCGCGTCCTCACCCGTCTGCTCGAGGACCGGGGCGTGCGCGTCGACGGCGACCCTGGATCCGGCCCTCGTCCCCCGAGCCTGCGCCCGCTCGCCGCGACCCGGTCCCTGCCGATGGGCGACCTCGTCCGCCGCATGAACGTCCACTCCCGCAACTTCATCGCCGAGGTGCTCGGCAAGTACCTCGGACTCCGCCTGCTCGGCCGTCCGTCGATCCCCGGCGGCGCGCGGGCGATCCGCTCCTGGGCCGCCGCCCAGGGGGTCGTCCTGGAGACCTACGACGCCTCCGGCCTGTCGTACGCGAACCGGGCGAGCGCCCTTCGACTCCTGCGGTTGCTGTGGACCGCCGAGAACGCGCCCTGGGGGGCGACCCTTCGCGGCTCGCTCGCCCGGGGCGGGCGGGGAACCCTGGCTGGCCGGCTGACCGACGTGCGCGTACGGGCCAAGACGGGCACGCTCCGGGCCGTGAGCGCGCTGTCGGGGTGGGTGTGGAGCGAGCCCGCGGGGCGATGGCTTCCCTTCTCGATCACCTCCAGCGGGATCGCAACGACCACCGCGAAGGCGGTCGAGGACCGGATCGTGCGCGTGCTCGCGAACCGGGCGACCGACCCCACCCCCTGAGGCGATCGATCGCCCCACCGGGCTACCCGATCGGGGGTACATACGTCGGACGGGCCACGGAGGGCTCAAGGTCACCCCATCGAACGACGATGCCAGGAGGGTCGATGGACGACCACGGTTCCCCCCAGCGACGCGCGCCCCGGCGGCGCGCGTCGGACGTGCCGACACCCCCGTCGCCGAACGGCAGGCCGCGGCGCCGCCGGGCCGACGGCTGGCTGGACCGCTGGATGCGCACCGTCGCCGACCTCGATCGGCTCAAGGACTCGCACCCGATGCTCGACGCCACGATCGACGAGCAGGTCGGCCGTCGGATCCGGATCGGGGACCGCTGGCTCACCGACTGGGCCTCGTGCAACTACCTCGGGTTCGACCTCGACGAAGAGATCATCGAGTCGATCCCCGCGTACGTGTCTCGGTGGGGTACGCACCCGTCGTGGTCGCGCCTGCTGGGCAACCCGCGGCCCTACCTCGAGATCGAGGAGCGCACCACCGAGCTCCTCGGCAGCGAAGACGTCCTGGTTCTGCCCACGATCACGCACATCCACCTGTCGGTGATCCCCGTCCTCGTCGGCGACGGAACGCTCTATCTCGACGGGCGCGCGCACAAGACGATCTACGACGGCGCGATGGTGGCGGCCGGCCACGGCGCCACGGTGGTGCGCTTCCGCCACGAGGACCCCGAGCACCTCGAGGAGCTGCTGCGCGCGAACCCGCCGAGCTCCCCGCGTGTGATCGCCCTCGACGGCGTGAACTCGATGACCGGCAACCCACCGGACCTCGCGGCCTTCCTGCGGATCGCGCGCGAGTACGACTGCCTGCTGTACGTGGACGACGCCCACGGCTTCGGGGTCGTGGGCGAGCGGGCGCCCGACGAGCCGTGCGCCTACGGGATCCGAGGCAACAGCATCTTCCGCCACCAGGGGGTCTCCTACGATCACGCCGTGCTCGTCGGCGGCTTCTCGAAGGCGTACTCCTCACTGCTCGCGTTCATCGCCCTGCCGTCGCAGCTCAAGAACACCCTCAAGGTCCTCGCCCCGCCGTACCTGTACTCCGGCCCCTCGCCGGTCGCCTCGCTCGCGACGGTGCTCGCCGGGCTCCACGTGAACGCGACCAGGGGCGACGCGATCCGAGCCGACCTCGCCCGCAAGACCCGGCGGCTGCTCGACGCGCTGCACCGCCTCGGGATCCACACCCCCAACACCTCCGGCTACCCCATCATCGAGGTCCCGCTCGCGAACCACGAGGAGATCGATGCGGTGGGGCGCTACCTGTTCGAGCGCGGCCAGTACGCGACCATGGCCGCCTACCCCCTCGTCCCGAAGGACGAGGTCGGGTTCCGGATCCAGGTGACGGCCGCCAACACCGACGAGCAGATCGACGAGCTCGTCGACGTGCTCGCCTCGCTTCGGGATCACTTCCAGCTGGAGCAGGTTCCCGCGCTCGCGACCTGAGGGACTCAGGCGTTCCCGAGCAGCGCGTCGCGCTCGCGTTCGGTGATCCCTCCGAGCCATCCGCCGTCGACACGGATGTCGGTCGCGGTCACGTACCGAGCATCGTCGGACGCGAGGAACGCGACGACCCCCGCGACGTCCTCGGGTGTGCCCACCCGCCCGAGACAGGTCGCGAGCGGAGCGATCCGTGCCTCCGGGTCGTCCTCCGGCTGCATCGCCGTGATGATCGTGCCGGGACTCACCGTGTTCACGCGGATCCCACGAGGCCCGAGCTTCATGGCGGCGTGACGGCACATCGCCTCGAGGGGCGCCTTCGAGGCCGAGTACGTGAGGTAGTCGGGGAACGGCCAGGCGAGGGCCGCGGTCGACGTGATGATGACGCTTCCGCCGTCCCGCAGATGCCGAGCGGCCTCCCGGAGGCCGTGGAGGACCCCCAGAGCGTTCACCTCGAGCTGGCGGCGGAGTCGGTCCGGATCGACCGCCTCGACGGGCCCCTCGTCGAGCTCGCTCACCCCGGCGTTCAAGACGACCACGTCGAGGCCGCCGAGGAGGGCCGTCGCCTCCTCGAAGGCGGCACGGGTGCGCTCGGCGTCGGCCACGTCGCAGGCAAGGACGCGGGCCCCGGCCGCCTCGGCCTCGGGGCCCGGCCGGCGCGCGATCGCCACGACCCGCGCCCCCTCTCGGACGAAGCGTCGGACGACCGCGAGGCCGATCCCGGACGTGCCGCCGGTGACGACCGCGGTCTTCGCAGCCAGGCGAGGGGTCGGGTCCACGGTCGCCTCCTTCTGCGGGGTAGGTCGACGCCCCCATGCTACCCGTCGGGGGGTTGCGCGCAGACGAACGTCAAGGCAGGACGGGCCGGGCCGATATCCCGGGTGTGAGGTCGCGGATCTGGCTCGCGTACCCCCTGGCCGCCGTGCTCGCGGGCGGCGCGTACTTCGCGCTGGGCCACAACAGCTACCTGTTCAACGCGATCGGCCTGTCCTCGGCGATGGCGATCCTCGCGGCGGTGCGGCTCCACCGGCCCGAACGGCGGTCGCCCTGGTACCTGATCGCGCTCGGCCAGACCGTCTTCGTCGCGGGCGACGTCGTCTCCTACAACTACCTGCGCCTCCACGGGGCGCTGCCGGACGTCTTCCCCCTCGACCAGACCGTGAACCCGCAGGGCGACGTGCCCTTCCCGGGGTGGGCCGACGCCTTCTACCTCCTCGTCTACCCGCTCGTCGTCGCGGGGGTGCTGCTGCTGATCCACGCCCGCAGCCCCGGGCGCGACCGCGCGAGCCTGCTCGACTCGCTGATGCTCGCGATCGGCCTCGGGACGATCTCCTGGGTGCTCCTGATCGAGCCGTACACGCGGTTCGGGGACCCCCTCGAGGTGCGGCTCACGGCGATGGCCTACCCGCTGATGGACCTGCTGCTGCTCGCGGCGGCGATCCGGCTCGCGGTCGGTAACGGCCACAGGCCACCCGCGTTCTTCCTGCTGCTCGGAGCGATCGTGGCCCTGTTCGTCACCGACGCGATCTACGGCTGGTTCGGCCTGTACACCGAGTCCGGCTACCAGCCCGGCAGCGGCTGGCTCGAGATCGGGTGGGCGGCCTTCTACGTGCTGCTCGCGACCGCCTCGCTGCACCCGTCGATGCGCACGCTGACCGAGCGAGCACCGGCGGTCGAGCCGCGACTCACCTGGCAGCGCCTCGGCCTGCTCGCGACGGCCGCGCTCGTGCCCCCGGGTCTGCGGATCGTCCAGCACGTCCGCGGGGCCGAGGTGAACGGCGTCGTCCTGTCGGGGGTCTCGATCGTGCTGTTCCTGCTCGTCGTGGCTCGGATGGCGGGGTTGATCCGGCTGCAGGAGCGGTCCGCTCGTCGGGAGCGGGCGCTCAGGGAGTCCGCCGCGGCGCTCGTCAGCGCGACGAGCCAGGAGGAGATCGTCGAGGCGGCCGCCGACGCGGCCCTGCGCGTGGCCGGAGACGAGGCCGCGGTACGGATCTGCCGCCGCGCCGAGGACCGAGCCGACGAGCTCGTCGTCGCGGCCGCCGCCGGCGTCGGACGCGGGATCGCCCTGCACCGTCGCTTCCCCCTGTCGGCGATCCGTGAGGAGCGTCGGCTCGCGCTGCTCGCGAACCGGGCCCAGGTCATCGAGGCGACCGACAGCCCACTGACCGACCTGCTGCTCCTCCCGCGCGCCGAACGCGGCGTCATCGTCGTCGCCCCGCTGATGGTGCGCGAGGAGCTCCAGGGGGTCATGGTGATCGGGACGGCGCTGCCGATGCCGGCGCTCGTCGTGGAGGCGCTGGAGGCGCTGACCTCCCAGGTCGCGCTCGCCCTGGAGAGCGCGGCGCTCACGCAGGACCTGCTGATCCGCCAGAGCGAGGCTCGTTTCGCCTCGCTCGTGAAGAACTCCTCCGACGTCGTGCTGGTGATCGAGCCCGACACGACGGTCCGCTACGCCAGCCCCTCCGCAGAGCGGGTCCTCGGCTACCTGCCGGACCAGTTGGAGGGGCGGCGCATCACCGAGCTCGTCCACCACGATGATCTCACGCGCGCGCTCGCCTTCCTGTCGTCTACCGCAGACGCCGAGGGCCATCCCGGACTGATGGAGTTCCGCGTGCTCCATGCGGATGGAGGGTTCCTGTACACCGAGACCCTCCGAACGACGCTGCTGCACGACCCGAACGTGCGCGGGATCGTGCTCAACATGCGTGACATCAGCGAGCGCAAGGCCTTCGAGGAGCAGCTCGCGCACCAAGCCTTCCACGACTCGGTCACGGGTCTTGCCAACCGGGCGCTGTTCCGCGACCGGGTCACCCACGCCCTGGAGCGCCGGCAGCGCGACGCGAAACCGGTCGCCGTGCTGTTCATGGACCTGGACGACTTCAAGACGGTGAACGACTCGATGGGTCACGCGGCGGGCGACCAGCTCTTGCGCGAGGTCGGGGAGCGGATCCGGAGCGAACTGCGGGCCGCCGATACCGCCGCGCGGCTCGGGGGCGACGAGTTCGCGGTCCTGATCGAAGACGGAGGAGAGGGGATCGAGGCGGTCGACGTCGCCGACCGGCTGATGCGCTCGCTCGAGGCACCCTTCCACATCGACGGGAAGGAGGTGTACGCGCGGGCGAGCCTGGGCATCGCGATCGCCGAGGGCAGTCCCGGGTCGGAGTCCGGCGAAGCCAGCGCCGAGGAGCTGCTGCGCAACGCCGACGTGGCGATGTACATGGCCAAGGAGAACGGCAAGGGCCGCTACCAGGTGTTCGAACCCGCCATGCACGAGACCGCCCTGAAGCGCCTCGAGCTCAAGGGGGATCTCCAGCGCGCGCTTGACCACGAGGAGTTCACGCTCGTGTACCAGCCCGTGATGGAGCTCAAGTCGGGCAGGGTGTCGGGCGTCGAGGCGCTGCTGCGCTGGATCCACCCGACCCGAGGGGTCGTACCGCCCCTGGAGTTCATCCCGCTGGCCGAAGAGACCGGCCTCATCGTGCCGATCGGCCGCTGGGTCCTCACCGAGGCCTGTCGGCGTGCGGTGGCGCTTGGGCAGGAGTTCCCCGAGATGGAGCTGCACATGGCGGTGAACCTGTCCGCCCGGCAGATCCAGCGGCCCGAGATCGTCGAGGACGTTCGCGAGATCCTCGCCGAGACCGGGCTCGAGCCGCGTCTGCTGATCCTGGAGATCACCGAGTCGGTGATGATGCAGGACATGGACCTGTCGATCGCGCGGCTCCGCGAGCTCAAGGAGCTCGGTGTTCAGCTGGCGATCGACGACTTCGGGACGGGCTACTCGTCGCTGAACTACGTGCGGCGCTTCCCGGTCGACATCCTGAAGGTCGACAAGTCCTTCATCGACGGCGTGAGCGAGGACGGGGAGTCCGCGGCGCTCACGGCGGCGGTGATCGAGCTCGCCGGGATCTTGAACCTGCGTCCGGTCGCCGAGGGGATCGAGCGGGTCGACCAGCTCGAGCGGCTCCTCCAGCTGCGCTGCGATCTCGGCCAAGGGTACCTGTTCGCCAAGCCGCTGCCTGAGGACGAGCTGCGCGCCAAGCTCACCGAGTGGCGTCAGATGCTCGCCGAGCTCGAGATGATGGCCGACGGCTAGGGCCGCGGCGCAAGCTCGAGCCCGTAGCGGACGATCGATCGGCGCAACGACCCGAAGGGGTGCCCGCGGACGGCACGGGTCATCGTCAGACCCCGTCGGGCGAGCGCGGGTGGAGCAGCCCGTACGTGTAGCCCTCGACGAGCGCCTCCCACGAGGCCTCGATGATGTTCTCCGAGACCCCGACCGTCGTCCACTCCCGCTCCCCGTTGGACATGTCGATCAGGACCCGGACCACGGCGCCGGTTCCGTGCGTGTCGTCCAGGACGCGCACGCGGTAGTCCTCGAGCGTCATCCGGTCGAGCTCGGGGTAGTCGTTGGCCAGCGCCTTGCGCAGCGCGTTGTCGAGCGCGCCGACCGGACCGTGTCCCTCGGCCGACTCGATGTGCCTGGTGCCGTTCGTCCGTACCTTCACGGTGGCCTCGGCGAGCGGCGGCTCGTCGTCGTCCACCCGCTCCTCGACGTGGACGCGGTAGCTCTCGATCCGGAAGAACGGCTGGTTCCAGCCCGCGGCGCGACGCAGCAGCAGCTCGAGCGAGGCCTCCGCGACGTCGAAGGCGTAGCCGACCGCCTCGCGGTCCTTCACCTGCTGGACCGCACGAGGAACCGCGTCCTCGGGCAGATCCAGACCCAGCTCGGCGGCCTTCATCCGGATGGTCGCCCCGCCCCCGTAGTCCGACGCCACGACGCCGCGGCGGTTGCCGACCGTCTCGGGCGGCACGTGCTCGTAGGCTCGCGTCAGCCGCGCCACGCCGCTCGTGTGCAACCCCGCCTTGTGGGTGAACGCGTACCGGCCCGCGTAGGGCTGGTGGGAGTCCGGAGCCAGGTTCGCGACCTCGGCGACGTAGTGGGCGAGCTCGGTCAGGTGCTCGAGCGAACCCTCGGGCAGCGCGTCGGTCCGCCCCATCTTCAGCACGAGGTCCGCCGTCACCGGGATCAGGTCGGCGTTGCCGGTCCGCTCGCCGTAGCCGTTGATCGTCCCCTGGACCTGGTAGACGCCCGCCTCCACCGCGACCAGGGAGTTGGCCACCGCACACCCCGCGTCGTTGTGCACGTGGATCCCGAGCGGGACCGACGCCTGTTCGCGCACCTCCCGCACGATCCGATCGATCTCGAACGGGAGCATGCCGCCGTTCGTGTCGCACAGCACGAGCCGCTCGGCGCCGGCCTCCTCCGCGGCGGCCAGCACGGCCATCGCGAACCCGGGATCGGACCGGTAGCCGTCGAAGAAGTGCTCGGCATCGAAGAAGACCCGCCGACCCTCACGCCGCAGGAACGCGATCGAGTCCCGCACCATCGCGACCCCCTCGTCGAGGTCGGTCCTGAGCGCCTCGGTCACGTGCAGGTCCCAGGCCTTGCCGACGAGGCACACGACCTCGGTGCCCGCGTCGAGCAGGTCGCGCAGGACCTGGGAGCGGTCGGCACGCTCGCCGGCGCGGCGCGTCATCCCGAAGGCGGTGAGCTGCGCTCGGCGGAGCGTCTCCTTCGTGGCCAGCTTGAAGAACTCGGTGTCCCGAGGGTTGGCGCCCGGCCATCCACCCTCGACGTAGGGGAACCCCGCCTGGTCGAGCTTGTGCAGGATCCGCAGCCGGTCCTCGATCGTGTAGGAGATGTCGGCCCGCTGAGCACCGTCGCGCAGCGTGGTGTCGTACAGCTCGACGCTCGGGCCCGACGCGCTCATGCGGTCGCCCCCTCCACGACGAGGTCGCCGACCTCCGAGGTCGTGAACCCCATCTCGCCGGCCCGCATCGAGGTCATCTTGGAGCAGGCCGCGCGGATCCCGCGGTCCACGCGGTCGGCGGCCCCGTGCTCCCCGAGCTCGCGGAGCAGCATCTCGAGGGCTCCGATCGCCGCGAGCGGGTTGATCGTGCCGCGCCCGGTTTCCGAGGGCGCCGTGCCCCCGATGGGCTCGAACATGCTGACCCCCGTTCGGGTTGATGTTGCCGCCCGCCGCGATGCCCATCCCGCCCTGGATCACCGCGCCGAGGTCGGTGATGATGTCGCCGAACATGTTGTCGGTCACGATCACGTCGAAGCGCGAGGGCGACTCGAGGAAGTAGACGCACGCCGCGTCCACGTGGACGTAGTCCGTCTCGACCGACGGGTGCTCGGCCGCGACCTCGTCCACGACCCGCTGGTACAGATCGCCGGCGAAGGTCAGCACGTTGGTCTTGTGCACGAGCGTGACCTTGCGCCGACGGCCGGGGCGCTCGGCGAGCTCGAAGGCGTAGCGGACGATGCGCTCGACGCCGTGGCGGGTGTTGATCGACTCCTGCACGGCGACCTCGTGCGGCGTCCCCCGTCGATGGATGCCGCCGGCGCCGGTGTACAGCCCCTCGGTGTTCTCGCGCACGACGACGAGATCGACGTCGCCCTCCGCGTGGCCGGGGACGAGGGTGCGCACGCCCGGGTAGCGGATCACCGGGCGCAGGTTCACGTACTGGTCGAGCTCGAAACGGATCCGCAGCAGCAGGTCGCGTTCCAAGATCCCCGGGCGTACCCGCGGGTCTCCCACCGCCCCGAGCAGGATCGCGTCCACCGATCGCAAGCCCTCCAGGTCCTCGTCGGGCAGGACCTCACCGGTGCGCAGGTATCGGTCGGCGCCGAGGTCGAACTCGACGAGGCGGTAGGGGATGCCCTCGAGGTCGGCCACGGCGTGCAGGACCTTCAGCGCCTCACCGACGACCTCCGGACCGGTCCCGTCGCCGCGGATCACCCCGATCGTGCGGGGCGCCCTCGTCATGGGGTGACCTCGGCGCGCGTCTCGACCTCGCGGCGGTCCGTCATCGACAGAGCCCGGTTGATCGCGGCCAGGTAGGCGCGGGCGCTCGCCTCGACCACATCGGTGGCCACGCCGCGCCCGGTGACGCGCCGCCCACCGATGTCGAGCTGCACGACGACGTCCCCGAGAGCGTCGGATCCACCGGTCACGCTCGAGACGTTGAAGGTCACGAGCCGGGCCTCGACGCCGGCGGCGCGCTGGATCGCACCGCACGCCGCGTCGATCATCCCGTCGCCCATCGCCGACTCCTGGATGATCTCGTCGCCCCGACGCAGCCGCACCGTGGCGGTCGGCGCGAGGTGGGTCCCTCCGCCGACCTGCAGCGACTCGAGGACGAGCTCATCCCCCTCGCCCGCGCTGCCGAGCTCCTCGGCCACGATCGCCACGAGGTCCTGATCGGTGATCTGGATCTTGCGATCGGCGAGCTCCTTGAAGCGGGCGAAGGCGCGGTTCATGTGCTCCTCGTCGACCTCGAGGTTCAGCTTCGCGAGCGCGTCGGCGAACGCGTGGCGCCCGGAGTGCTTGCCGAGCACGATGCGGTTGCCTTCCAGGCCGATCTCGAGCGGGTCCATGATCTCGTAGGTGGCGCGGTTCGCGAGCACCCCGTGTTGGTGGATCCCGCTCTCGTGCGCGAACGCGCTCGCGCCGACCACGGCCTTGTTCGGCTGCACCGAGTACCCGGTCGTCATCGAAACGAGCCGCGAGGTCCGCATGATCTCACGCAGGTTCAGGCCGTGGTGGACGCCGAGCGCCTCCCCCCGCGTGCGGATGATCATGGCGATCTCCTCGAGCGAGCAGTTCCCGGCTCGCTCCCCGATCCCGTTGACCGCCACCTCCACCTGCCGCGCGCCGTTCTCGATCCCCGCGAGCGAGTTCGCCACGGCGAGCCCGAGGTCGTTGTGGCAGTGGGTCGAGATCACGACGTGGTCCGGCGTGCGCTCGCGGACGATGCGGATCAGCTCGCCGAACTCGCTGGGGGTCGCGTAGCCGACCGTGTCGGGCACGTTGATCGTCGTGGCGCCGCACGACACCGCGACGTCGTAGCACTCGAGGAGGAAGTCGAGGTCCGTCCGCGTCGCGTCCTGCGCCGAGAACTCGACGTCCTCGGTGTAGGTCTTCGCAAGGGTCACGTGCTCCCGGATCGCGTCGAGGACCTGCTGGTGGCTCATCCGCAACATCGACTCGCGCTGCACGTCGCTCGTCGAGATGAAGGTGTGGATCCGCCAGCGCTCCGCCCCCTTCAGGGCCTCGGCCGCTCGGCGGATGTCGACCTCGGTCGTGCGCGCGAGCGCCGCGATCACGGGCCCTCGAACGCTCGACGCGATCTCGCTCACGGCCTCGAACTCGCCCTGTGAGGAGATCGGGAAGCCCGCCTCCAGGATGTCCACGCCGAGCCGGGCGAGCTGCTCGGCGATCTCGACCTTCTCGCCGCGCGTCAGCGCGATCCCTGGAGCCTGCTCCCCATCGCGCAGGGTCGTGTCGAAGATCCTGACCCGTCCGTCACGTACGTCGTCCTCGCTCATGTCGGTGGCACCTTCCGCTCGCTCTCCAGCCAGGGCATCATCCGTCGCAGCCGGCGGCCGACCTCCTCCAGCTCGGACGCGCGTGCCTGCTCGCGCAGCCGGAGGAACTCCGGGAAGCCGGCCTCGGCCTCCGCGATCCAGCGCCGGGCGAAGGACCCGTCCCGGATCTCCGCGAGCACCTCGCGCATCCGCTCGCGGACGTGGTCGTCGATCACGCGCGGTCCGCTCTGGTAGTCGCCCCACTCCGCGGTGTCGGACACGCTGTAGCGCATCCAGGACAGGCCGCCCTCGTAGATCAGATCGATGATCAGCTTGAGTTCGTGCAGGCACTCGAAGTAGGCGATCTCCGGCTGGTAGCCGGCCTCGACCAGGGTCTCGAAGCCGCTGCGGATCAGCTCGGAGATCCCGCCGCACAGCACCGCCTGCTCGCCGAACAGGTCGGTCTCCGTCTCCTCGGCGAACGTCGTCGCGATGATGCCGGCCTTCGCGCAGCCGATCGCCGCCCCGTAGGCGAGCGCGCGCTGCAGCGCCTTGCCGGTCGCATCTCGGTGGACCGCGACGAGCGCCGGCGTCCCGTTGCCCTCCACGTAGGTCCGGCGCACGAGGTGGCCCGGCCCCTTGGGAGCGATCATCGTGACGTCGACCCCGTCGGGAGGCACGACGGTGCCGAAGTGGATCGAGAACCCGTGGGCGAACATCAGCATGGCGCCGTCGGAGAGGTTCGGGGCGATGTCGGCCTCGTACACGGCCCGGTGCGCCGTGTCGGGAAGCAGGCACATCACGACGTCGGCCTCCGCCACGGCCTCGGGCGTGTCGAGCACGCGCAGCCCGGCCTCCTCGGCGGCGGCCCGCGAGGGGGAGCCGGGTCGGAGCCCCACGCGGACGTCCAGGCCCGAGTCCCGCAGGTTCTGCGCGTGGGCGTGGCCCTGCGAGCCGAACCCCAACACCGCGATCCTCTGGTCGGCGAGCACCGCCGGGTCGGCGTCGCGCTCGTAGTAGATCGTCGCCATCGTCCGTCCTTTCCTGCCGCCTAAACGCCCCACTCCCGCCGGCTACGCCCCCTCGCCACCGGCCGTCCGCGCCGCGCGCAGGACCCGGTCCCGGATCCCGCGGTCGCCCCGCGACAGGGCGATCCGGCCGGTCCGCGACAGCTCCACGATCCCGAAGTCGGCCACGAGCTCCAGGAGCGCCTCGAGCTTCTCCGGCTTGCCCGCCGCCTCGAGCGTGATCGTGTGGTGGGTGACGTCGACGACGTTCACCCGGAACACCGACGCGATCTCGAGGATCCGCTGACGATCCTCACCCGCCGCCCGCACCTTCACGAGCATGAGCTCGCGCTCGACCGAGGTCCCCGGGTCGTGCTCGAGGATCTTGATCACGTTGATGAGCTTGTTGAGCTGCTTCGTCACCTGCTCGAGCGGCTTCGTCTCGACGTTGACGACGATCGTCATCCGCGAGAGCCCCGGCGTCTCGGTCGGACCGACGGCGAGCGAGTCGATGTTGAACCCGCGCGCGGCGAACAGCCCCGCGACCCGGGTGAGCACACCCGGCTTGTCCTCGACGAGCGCGGAGATCGTGTGGAGCTTCTCGCCGTTGGTCATGCGATCGGAGCCTCCTCCGGGTCGCTCGTCGGCCGGATGGCCTCGGGGCCCAGGATGATGTCGTCGTTCGACGCGCCGGCCGGCACCATCGGGAAGACCCCCTCGGACGGATCGATGCGGAAGTCGATGACCACGCTTCGGTCGGTGATCGAGTACGCCTTCTCGATCGCGGCGTCCACCTCGTCGGGGCGCTCGACCCGGATCCCCACGGCGCCGTAGGCCTCGGCGAGCTTCACGTAGTCGGGCACGTTCGGGTCGAGGTAGACGCCCGAGTAGCGCTGGTCGAAGAACAGCTCCTGCCACTGACGGACCATCCCCAGGTAGCCGTTGTTCAGGATCGCGCACACGAAGGGGATCTTCTCCGTCGTGCTCGTCGCGAGCTCCTGCGCGGTCATCTGGAAGCAGCCGTCGCCGTCGATCGCGACCACGCGCGCGTCGGGACGACCGACCTTGGCGCCGAGCGCCGCCGGCACCGCGAAGCCCATCGTGCCCAGGCCGCCCGAGTTGATCCAGTGACGCGGCTTCTCGAACCGCCAGAACTGCGAGGCGTACATCTGGTGCTGACCGACCCCCGCGACGACGATCGTGTCGTCGTCGGCGAGCGCGCGCAGGCGCTCGACGGCGTACTGGGGCTTCAGCGGACCGTCGGGGCGCTGGTCGTAGCGGAACGGGAACCGCTGCTGCCACTCCCGAAGCTGCGCGAGCCAGGCGGAGCGGTCCGGCGGGCCCGCCTCGCCCTGGCGGCGCTCGAGCTCGGCGACCATCTTCGCGATCACGTCGCGGCAGTCCCCGACGATCGGCACGTCGGCCGCTCGGTTCTTCCCGATCTCGGCCGGGTCGATGTCGACGTGGATCACGCGCGCGTGGGGCGCGAAGGCGGCGAGCTTGCCCGTCACGCGGTCGTCGAAGCGTGCGCCCAGCGCGACGAGCAGGTCGGCCCGCTGCATCGCCGTGACGGCGGTGTAGCTCCCGTGCATCCCCGGCATCCCGAGGCACAGCTCGTGGGAGTCGGGGAACGCTCCGCGGGCCATGAGGGTGGTCACGACCGGCAGCCGGCCGAGCGTCGCCAGTCGGTAGAGCTCCTCGGAGGCGTTGGCCTTGATCACACCCCCGCCGACGTACAGGACCGGTCGCTCGGAGGCCAGGATCATCTTCACGGCCTCCACGACCTGTCGCTGGTTGCCCTTCGTCGTCGGCCGGTACCCCGGCAGCGACACCCGCTCGGGCCAGGACCACTCGGTCTCGGCGAGCAAGACGTCCTTCGGCAGGTCGATCAGGACCGGTCCCGGTCGGCCCGTCGTGGCGATGTGGAAGGCCTCGCGAACCGTGCGCACGATCTCGGCCGGGTCCTTCACGAGGAAGTTGTGCTTGGTGATCGGCATCGTGATGCCGGTGATGTCGGCCTCCTGGAACGCGTCGTTGCCGACGACCGGGGTGGGGACCTGGCCGGTGATCGCCACGATCGGGACCGAGTCCATCTTCGCGTCGGCCAGCGGCGTCACGAGGTTCGTGCCGCCCGGGCCCGAGGTCGCCATGCACACGCCCGGCCGGCCCGTGGCCCACGCGTAGCCCTCGGCCGCGTGACCCGCACCCTGCTCGTGGCGGCACAGGATGTGGCGGATCGGGCTCTCGTCGACCAGCGGGTCGTAGATCGGCATGCTCGCGCCGCCGGGGATCCCGAAGATCACCTCGACGCCCTCGAGCTCCAGCGCCTTGAGCAGGGCCCGGGCGCCCGTGAGCGTGGTCATCGCGCCGTCACCTCCGGGTCGCCCTCGACCGGGCCGGTCTCGACCCGCCGGACCCGCGCCCGCAGCCGCTGGGCGAGGTTCCGGCATGCGCGCTCGAACTCCCACGGCGTCCAGTCGCGCCGTCGCACCTGCAGCGCTCCGCCCGGCTGCGCAGCGGCGTCGAACCCTCCGAGGTAGGCGACCTCCGAGGCGAGGTAGCGATCGACCACCTCGCGGGTGGCCGGCTCGGCGGCCTCCACGAGCACCTGGGCGGGACCCTCCCACAGGACGCTCGCCACCACGGTGCCGTCGCGTTCGAACTCGTAGCGCATCGTCGTGCCTCTCCTCTCGGGCGATCCCGCCCCCCGGGCGGCTCACCCGCCCTCCTGCCTCGGCTCCCGGGACGCTCGGCCCCGGGTACGAAAAACCCCTCGCGTGGCGAGGGGTGACGGCGCGGGTCGTCGGGCCTCCTGGGCCCGCCCGCGCCTAGCCGATAAGTACGAGGGCGCTGCGTCCGGCGATCACCGTCCTCGTGTGCATGGCCCTTCGAGTGTACGGGGTAATCCCCGGCTGTCAACCGGGCGCGCACGGGCGGCCCCGGTTCCGGGACCTCGACGGTTCCGGTAGGGTCACGGTAGGGAGGAGGAGCGTCCGCATGGACCTCGCGATCGAGTCAACCGCTCGTCGTCGCCTCGAACCGGGGGCCCGTGTCCTTCCAGCGCACCCCCGACGGGCGGCTCGTCTCCACGCGCGGTACCGGGGGGCTCGTGACCGCCCTGGCGGGCGTGCTGTTCGAGGTGGACGCCACGTGGATCTCGGCCGCCCTGACCGACGGCGACCGCGAGGTCGCGGCGTCCAAGCGGAGCCTGGAGGTCGAGCCCGTCGGGCACATGGGGTTCCTCGAGGTCCCCGGCGATCGCTACGACGGGTACTACAACGGGATCTCGAACCACATCCTGTGGTTCCTGCACCACCACCTGTGGGACGTCGCGACCGATCCGGTCTTCGACGGCGGGACCGCCCGGGCGTGGGAGGACTACAAGGAGGTGAACCGAGCCTTCGCGGCGGCCCTGGACGCCGAACGCGACCGCAACCCCGTCTACCTCGTGCAGGACTACCACCTCTCGCTCGTCCCGGGCTACCTCCGTGAGATGCAGCCGCGGGCGCGCATCGCCCACTTCTCCCCACACGCCGTTCGTCGGCCCCGACCTTCATCCGGCTCCTGCCCGACGAGATGCGCGAGGCGCTGCTGCGCGGCATGCTCGGCGCCGACGTACTCGGGTTCCAGTCCGAGCAGTGGGCGGAGAACTTCCTGCTGTGCGCGCGGGACCTCCCGGGGGCGCGCGTCGATCTTCGGCGGCGGCGGGTGATCCTCGACGGGCGCGTCGTGCTCGTCCGCTCCTACCCGATCGCGCTGGACCCCGGCCCGCTGCGACGCACCAGCCAGAGCCCGGAGGCCAAGCGACTGCGACGCGAGCTCGCGGCCTGGCGCGGGGATGCGAAGCTCCTGCTGCGGGTCGACCGGATGGAGCTGTCCAAGAACGTCCCTCGCGGCTTCATGGCCTTCGAGCTGCTGCTGCGCGACCACCCCGAGTGGCACGGCAGGGTCCGGTTCCTCGCCCTGCTCCCCCCCTCGCGCACCGAGATCCCCGAGTACGCGGCCTACGCGGAGCGCTCCTTCGATGAGGCCGAGCGCGTCAACACGAAGTTCGGCGGCGAGGACTGGCAGCCGATCGAGATCCGAGCCCAGGAGGACTACGTGGGGGCCGTCGCCGCCTACGGGCTGTACGACGTGTTGCTCGTGAACCCCGTGTTCGACGGGATGAACCTCGTCGCGATGGAGGGCCCGCTGGTGAACAAGCGCAACGGCGTGCTCGTCCTGTCGCGCAACGCCGGCGCGTTCTTGCGGCTCGGGCGCCACGCGGTGCCGATCAACCCGTTCGACCTCACCGAGACGGCCGACGCGCTGCGGTTCGCCCTCGAGATGCCCGAGGACCAGCGCGTGCGGCGCGCCCGCGGGCTCGCGCGCGCGGTGCTCGCCCACAGCCCGGCGCGATGGCTCGCCTCGCAGCTGCGCGACATCGACGCCGCTCGGGGCCTCGGATCCGATCGCTCAAAGACCGCGCAGGAGATCGAGGAGCCCTTCGGGTCCGTTCACCACGGCGTCGGCGGCCTCTTCGAGGGCGGCGGGAGTCTCGGGGCCGTGGACGGCGACGCGGACCGCGACGAGCCCTGAGCGCTCGGCCCGCCCGAGCGCTCCGAAGGCCTCGAGGTCGGCGACGTCGTCCCCGGCGTACAGCACCGCGGCGGGACGGAGCTCGTCGATGAGGGCGGCCACCGCTCCCGCCTTGCTACCGACCCCGGCCGGAACGAGTTCCCACACGCGCTTGCCCGCGCGCACCACGAGCCCGTGCGCCGCAGCCACCGGCTCGAGCGCGCGTCGCAGCCGCCGCTGCGCGCCGTCGGGATCGTCCGCGGTCCGGACGTGGACGGCGACCGACGGGCCCTTCGGCTCGACGCGCGCCCCGGGCTCGGCGGCGGCCACGGCCTCGACCGCGGCGAGCACCTCCGGCGGAAGCGGCGGGTGGCCCTCGAACCCGTAGAGCCCCACGACCCGCAGGCCCGCCACCGGGAGCAGGGCGCGGACCTGCGCGGCGGGCCGGCCCGTCACGATCGCGACGGCCCGGGCGCGGGCGGCGAGCCCGGCGAGCACCTCCGCCGCCCCCGGGATCGGGCGCGCGTCCTCGGGACGGGGCACGATCGGCGCGAGCGTCCCGTCGAAGTCGAGCAGGACCGCCGCGCGAGCCAGGAGCGGGCGGAGCCGGTCGAGCCCGTGCGGGAGGAGCGCGTTCACCGCCCCGCCCGCTGCGAGGCGGCCCGCAGCCGCTGGATCGTCAGGCGGCGGCGCCGGCGGTCGGCCGGGCCGGTCACCCCGCGAGACAGGTTCCGCGCCGTGCCGACGAGCGAGACGTGGGAGAAGGCCTGGGGGTAGTTCCCGACGAGCCGACGGCGCACGGTGTCGTACTCCTCGGACAGCAGGCCGACGTCGCTTCGGATGGCGAGCACCCGCTCGAACAGCCGGCGCGCCTCGTGCTCGCGGCCGAGCAGCGCGAGGCAGTCGGCGAGCCAACACGTACAGGGGAGGAACGCGCCCTCGCTGCCGGCCAGGCCGTCGACGCCGCTGTCGGTGTCGTAGCGGCGCACGAACCCGTCGACCATGAGGCGGTCGCGGATCGCGTCGATCGTGCCGACCACGCGGGGGTCCTCGACCGGCAGGAACCCCACGAGCGGGATCATCAGCAGCGCGGCGTCGAGGTCGCGCGAGCCGTAGCTCTGCGTGAACGAGCCGAGCTCGGGGTCGAACCCCTCGCGGCAGACCTCGTCGTGGATCTCACGGCGGAGGGCCCGCCAACGGTCCACGGGCCCCTCGAAGCCGAACAGCTCGACGTCGCGGATCGCCCGGTCGACGCCGACCCAGGCCATCACCTTCGAGTGGGTGAAGTGTCGTCGGCCCCCGCGGACCTCCCAGATCCCCTCGTCGGGCTCGCGCCAGTCCGACTCGAGGATGTCCATGATCCGCAGCTCCATGTTCCACACGTCGGCCTCGTGCGGCAGACCCTCTCGCGCGGCCTGATGGAACAGGTCGAGGACCTCGCCGTAGACGTCGAGCTGCCGCTGGGAGCCCGCGTCGTTTCCGATCCGCACGGGACGGGAACCCTCGTAGCCCGGGAGCCAGTCGAGGACCAGCTCGGGCGAACGGCGCTCCCCCGCGATCCCGTAGAGGATCTTCAGGTCGCGCGGGTCCCCGGCGATCGCGCGCAGGAGCCACGTGCGCCAGGCCTCGGCCTCGCGCTCGTAGCCCGCCATGAGCATCGAGTACAGGGTGAACGTCGCGTCGCGAAGCCAACAGAAGCGGTAGTCCCAGTTCCGGGAACCGCCGATCTCCTCGGGCAACGACGTCGTCACCGCCGCCACGAGCCCCCCGGTCGGCCGGTAGGTCATCGCTTTGAGCGTGATGAGGGAGCGCACGACGGCATCGCGCCACTCCCCCCGGTAGGTGCACCGCGACGCCCAGTCGCGCCAGAACCGGGTGGTGTTCCGGGCCGCGTCCCACGGGTCGATCGGCGGCGGCGGCTCCAGGTGGGAGGGGTGCCACACGAGGACGAAGGCCTCCCGCTGGGCCCCGCGGATCGTGAAGGTCGCCGTCGCCTCACCCGTGACGATGTCCAGCGGCACGGCGGTGCGCAGCTCGACGGCGTCCGGGCCGGCCACCGCCGACAGCCCGTGACGGGCCCTGCGCAGCCACGGGACCGCAGCCCCGTAGTCGAAGCGCAGGTTCAGGACCATCCGCATCGGGACCGTGCCGGTGAGCCCCTCGACGAGCCTGACGACCCGGGCCTGCCCGCGGCGGGGGGTCATGAAGTCCACCACGCGAACGCTGCCCGTCGGCGTCGTGTGCGTGGTCTCGAGCACGAGGGCGTCCTCCCGGTACGCGCGTTCGGTCCGGGTGATCTGGCCGGCCGGCGCCAGGAGCCACCGGCCGTGGGACTCGTCGCCGAGGAGCCCGGCGAAGCACGCGGCCGAGTCGAACCGCGGAAGGCACAGCCAGTCGATCGAGCCGTCGCGACCCACGAGCGCGGCGGTGTGCGTGTCGCCGATCAGCGCGTAGTCCTCGAGCCGAAGGGGCACGGTGGGACCCTACCCCCGGCGCCGGGCCTCTGCCGGGCACGCCGGCGCCGCCGGCCTCACCGGATGGAGCCCGATCACCCCTGCAGCGCGGCGAGGAACCGCTCGAGGTCGGGCGCGACCCTGAACGTCGGCTCCACATGCCCCTCGAGGGCCTCGATCGTCTTGTACCCGTTGCCGGTCACGTAGGCGACGGTCTCCTCGTCGGGGCGGATCGAGCCGCGCTCGACGAGGCGCTTGAGGACCGCGATCGTGACGCCCCCCGCGGTCTCGGTGAACACCCCCTCGGTCTCGGCGAGCAGGTGGATCCCCTCGAGGATCTCGTCCTCGGTGCACCAGGCGATCACCCCGCCGGTCTCGCGGGCGACCTTCAGCGCGAAGTAGCCGTCGGCGGGGTTCCCGATCGCCAGCGAGCGCGCGATCGTGCTGGGCTTGACCGGCGTGACCTCCTCAACGCCGTCCTCGAAGGCCTGCGCGACCGGGCGGCACCCCTCGGCCTGGGCGCCGGAGACCCGGTAGGGCTTCGCCTCGACGGCGCCGATCGCGATGAGCTCACCGAACGCGCGGTGGATCTTGGTGAGCAGCGCTCCCGAGGCCACCGGGACGACCACGTGGTCGGGAAGGCGCCAGCCGAGCTGCTCGGCGGTCTCGAACCCGAGCGACTTCGAACCCTCCGCGTAGTACGGACGCATGTTCACGTTCACGAAGGCCCAGGGAAGCGCGTCGGCGACCTCGCTGCACAGGCGGTTCACGTCGTCGTAGGTGCCGCGGACGGCGACGACCTTCGCGCCGTAGACCTCCGTGGCGATGATCTTCGCCCGCTCGAGGTCGTCGGGGACGAAGACGTAGCAGTCGATCCCCGCCTTCGCCGCGTGCGCGGCCGTCGCGTTCGCGAGGTTGCCCGTCGACGCGCAGCTGATCGCCTCGAACCCGAAGGCCCGGGCCATCGTCGTCGCGACCGAGACGACTCGGTCCTTGAAGGAGTTCGACGGGTTCACCGAGTCGTCCTTGATCCACAGGCGCTCGAGCCCGAGCCGCCGCCCGAGAGCGTCCGCCCGCCTGAGCGGCGTGAACCCGGCCCCCAGATCGACGCGCTCGATCTCCGGGCCACCCGGCAGCAGCGCCTCGTACCGCCACAGGGTGGCCGGCCCCGCCTCGACCGCCTTGCGGAACGCCACCCCGTCGAGGGCGTCGAGGTCGTACGCGGGCTCGAGCGGCCCGAAGCACTCCTCGCAGATCGTGAGCGGCTCGACGGGGTAGCGCTGCCCGCAGATCCGGCACTGCAGCGCGGCCGGGCTCGTCGGTCTGGCGCTCACCAGGTCACCGCCCCCTGATCGGCACCCCCGACCGCCCGCGCGTACTTCGCGAGCGCGCCCTGCGTGTAGCGAGGCTCGGGCCGGCTCCAGGCCGCGCGGCGTCGCTCCAGCTCGGACGCGTCGACGTGGAGATCGATCCTGCGGGCCGCCGCGTCGATCTCGATCACGTCGCCCTCCGCAACGAGCGCGATCGGCCCCCCCACGAAGGCCTCCGGGGCCACGTGACCGACCGAGTAGCCCTTCGTCGCGCCGCTGAACCGCCCGTCGGTGACGAGCGCGACCTCGGCTCCGAGCCCCGCGCCCGCCACGGCGGCCGTCACGGCGAGCATCTCGGGCATCCCCGGCGAGCCCTTCGGTCCCTCGTAGCGGATCACGATCACGTCGCCCGGCTCGATGCGCCCCCGGGTCACGGCCTCGAAGGCCTCCTGCTCGGAGTCGAACGGCCGGGCGCGCCCGCGGAACGTCGCCGACGCCGCGCCCGCGATCTTCATGACCGAGCCGCTCGGCGCGAGCGAGCCTCGCAGGATCACGATCCCTCCCTCGGGGTGGATCGGATCGCTTCCGGCGTGCACGACCGTGCCGTCGGGCTTGGGCGGGTCGAGCTCCGCGAGGTTGTCCGCGATGGTTCGGCCGGTGACCGTGAGGCAGTCGCCGTGCAACAGCCCCAGCTCGAGCAGCTCGCGCATCACGACGGGCACACCGCCGACGCGGTCGAGGTCGCTCATCACGAAGCGGCCCGCCGGGCGCACGTCGACGAGGTGGGGAACCCGTCGCGCGATGCGATCGAAATCGTCGAGCTCGAGCTCCACGTGCGCCTCACGCGCGATCGCGAGCAGATGCAAGACGGCGTTCGTCGATCCGGCGAGCGCCATCGTCACGGCGATCGCGTTCTCGAACGCCTCGCGCGTGAGGATCTGCCGCGGTCGCAGGTCGCGTTCCAGCACCCGGGTGACCGCGAGGCCGGCCTCGCGCGCTGCGATCTCCCGCCGGTGATCGACGGCGGGCGGCGACGCGCTGCCGGGCAGGGACATCCCGAGCGCCTCGCCGATCGCGGCCATCGTGTTCGCGGTGTACATCCCCGCGCAGGACCCGGTGGTCGGGCAGGCCGCGCGCTCGATCGCCAGGAGCTCGTCGTCGTCGATCGCCCCACGGGCATGGGCGCCGACGGCCTCGAAGACGTCCTGGATCGTCACGTCGCGCCCGCGGAAGGAGCCGGGCAGGATCGTTCCCCCGTACAGGTAGACCGACGGCAGGTTGAGCCGCGCCATCGCCATCAGCATCCCCGGCTCGGACTTGTCGCAACCCGCGATGCCGACGAGGGCGTCCATCCGCTCGGCGTGCATCACGAGCTCGACGGAATCGGCGATCAGGTCGCGGCTCATGAGGGACGCCTTCATGCCCTCGTGTCCCATCGCGATCCCGTCGGAGACCGCGATCGTCGTGAAGCCGAGCGGCACGCACCCCCCCTCGCGCACGCCCTCCTTGGCGAGCAGGGCCAGCTTGTCGAGGTGGTAGTTGCACGGCGTGACCTCGTTGAAGGCGCTCGCCACGCCGACCTGCGGTTTCGTGAGGTCCTCCTCGGACAGGCCGACGGCGCGCAGCATCGCACGGGCCGGGGCGCGCTCGGGGCCCTGGGTCACCTCCCTGCTGCGCGGACGGTTCGTGGTCGCCATCGTCGGGGACCTCCCGATCTGCTGGGTACCGCCCCACGGTAGCAACGTCCGACCGGTTCCGACCCCGCGGCGACTAGGCTTACGCGCGATGGTCGAGCCACCGCCGAACCAGGGACGGGCGTGGTGGCTGCGCGAGGCGCTGGCCGCCGAGGACGCGCCGCCCACGCCGCCGCTCGCCGCCGACACGACGGCCGACGTCGTCGTGCTGGGCGGTGGGTTCACGGGGATGTGGACGGCCTGGTTCCTGACGGAGCTGTCCCCCGGGATCGACGTCGTCGTCCTCGAGCAGGACATCTGCGGCGGGGGGCCGAGCGGGCGCAACGGGGGGTTCGTGAACTCCTTCTGGTCGGGCCTGCCCCGCCTGGTCCGCGACTTCGGCGACCGCGCCGCCCTCGAGCTGTGCGAGGCCGGAGAGGACAGCGTCCGCGCGATCGGGGCCTGGTGCGAGTCCCACGGCGTGGACGCCTGGTTCCGTCCTGACGGCGACCTGGGGGTCGCCTCCTCGGAGGCCCAGATCGGGGCCTGGGCGGACCTCGTGATCGCCGCCGATCGCCTGGGCCTCGCGGAGCGGTTCCGCGTGTGCTCGCGGGAGGAGGCGCGGCGGCTCGTCGACTCCCCGGTCGTCCACGGGGGCCTGTACACGTCGTTCGGTGCGACCGTCCAGCCGGCGCGTCTGGCGCGAGGGCTCCGACGCGTCCTGCTCGAACGCGGGGTCCGGATCCACGAAGGCACCCCGGTCCGCCGGTTCGGCGCCGGCCCGACCGTCGTGGCCGAGTGCCCGGGGGGCACCGTCCGAGCCCCGGCGGCCGTCCTCGGCCTCAACGCCTGGGCGTCCCACTGGCGCCGGTTCCGCCGGACCCTCACCGTCCGCGGTTCCTACATCGTGCTGACGGCGCCAGCGCCGGAGCGCCTCGAGGCGATCGGGTGGACGAACGGCATGGGGCTGTGGGATTTCCGCGCGGCCCTGCACTACGTCCGCACGACCCCCGACGGCAGGATCGCCTTCGGGGTCGGCGGGATGCAGCCCGACCTCGCTCGGCGGATCGATCCGCGCTACGCCTACGACGAACGGTGTCTGCGCGTGGCGATCGAAGACCTCCACCGGATGTTCCCGACGTTGCGCGACGTGCCGATCGAGGCCGGGTGGGGTGGGCCGATCGACGTCCACGGCAATCACCTACCGACGTTCGGCACGCTCGAGCGTGGCAACGTGCACTTCGGCCACGGCTACACGGGCAACGGGGTGGGCCCCGCCCACCTCGGCGGCCGGATCCTCGCCCATCGGGTCCTCGGGGTCGACGACCCCGTGCTGCGCCTGCCGCTCGTCGACCTCGAGCCCAAGCCGTTCCCGCCGGAGCCGATCCGCTCGACCGGCATGTTCGTCGCGAACCGGGCGATCGTCCGACGCGACCGGGCCGAGGATCGAGGCGAGCGTCCGGGCACGGTCGTCGACTTCGTCGCCCGCCTGCCGCGCCGGCTCGGGTACGACCTGGGGCCCTAGGGGGGTGTCGCGCGTGCTGCCCCGAGCGGCGCACCGATCGTGGTGGTTCGAGGAGGCGCTGCGCGACCCCGCGGTGGGCTTCGAGCCCAGACCGCCGCTGCGCGGATCGACGCGCGCCGATGTGGTCGTGCTCGGCGGTGGGTACACGGGCCTGTGGACCGCGTGGCACCTGCTGGGACGGGCGCCGGGGATCGACGTGGTCGTGCTCGAGCAGGACGTGTGCGGTGGGGGGTCCCAGCGGGCGCAACGGCGGGTTCCTCGGCGGGCTCTGGGAGGACCTGCCGGCGCTCGTGCGGGCGGTCGGTGAGGCCGGGGCGCTGCGCGTCGCCGAGGCCTGCGATCGCTCGATCGACGCGATCGAGTCGTGGTGCCGCGACGAGGGCGTCGACGCGTGGCTCACGCGCCGCGGGCACCTGCTCGTGGAGAGCTCGCCCGCCCAACGCGGAGCGTGGCGACCGCTCGCCGAGCTCGCGGCACGCCTGGGCGCGGGCGACCGGTTCGTCCCGCTCTCCAGCAGCCAGGTGCGGGCCCGGTGCGCCTCGCCGGTGCTCGGGGCCGGCGTCCTGCAGCCGTCGGGGGCGACCCTACAGCCGGCGCGCCTCGCGCTGGGGCTCCGGCGGGCGCTGCTGGAACGGGGGGTCCGCATCCACGAGGGCACCCGGGTCGTGCGCTTCACGACCACCGCCCCGGTCGTCGTGGAGACCGAGGCGGGACGGGTGGAGGCGCGCGACGCGGTGCTCGCGCTCGGCGCGTGGTGCGCCGGCCTGCCCCGCTTCCGGCGCGTCGTCATCCCGCGCGGCTCCTACATCGTGATCACCGAGCCCGCCCCCGACCGCCTGGCGGAGCTCGGGTGGACCGGGGGCGAGGGCATCGCCGACCTGCGCGCGAGCCTGCGCTACGTGCGCACGACCCCGGACGGCCGGATCGCCTTCGGCCAGGCCGGGTCGGCCGCGGGTCTGGGCACCGGGCTCGGCCCACGCCTGCGGTACGACCCCGACTCGATCGCACGGCTCGTCCGCGACCTGCCGCGCCTGTTCCCCCCGTTCGCGGGCGTGCGGATCGAGGCCGCCTGGGGCGGCCCGATCGACGTGACCGGCCGTCACCTGCCGACGTTCGGCACGCTCCCGGGGGGCGCCGTGCGCTACGGCGTCGGCTACACCGGCGGCGGCGTCGGCCCCTCCCACCTCGGTGGGAGCATCCTGGCCGACCTCGTGTTGGGGATCGACGACGGCGCGGCGTCGCTGCCCCTGGTTGGGCTCGAGCCGTCGCGCTTCCCGCCCGAGCCCCTGCGCTCCGTCGGCGCCGCGCTCGTTCAGCGCGCCATCGTGCGGGCCGAGGACCGCGAGGAGGCCGGCGGGCGGCCCGACCCCCTCACCCGGTTCGCCGCTCGCCTCCCGCGCCGGCTCGGCTACGACCTCGGTCCCTGAGGCTAGTCGCGGGCGAGCAGGCCTCGGACCTGGTCGAGCGCCCCGTCGACGCGCTCGGCGACCCGGCCGAGGCGGGCGTCGCGCAGGATCACGCGCGCCGCGTTGCGCCCCGGGACCGCCATCACGCCTCCACCTGGATGCGTCCCCGCCCCGCACAGGTACAGGCCGCGGATCGGGGTACGGTGGTCCCCGTAGAACGGGATCGGGCGGAACGAGAAGAGCTGGTCGGGCACGAGCTCCCCGTGCATGATGTTGCCCCCGACGAGGCCGTAGCGCTCCTCGAGGTCGCGAGGGGTGAGCACCTCGGCGTGCTCCACGAGGCCAGACAGGCCCGGCGCGTAGGCCTCCAGCGCCTCGAGCACCGAGCGAGCCCAGGCCTCGCGGGTCGCGTCGGTGTTCGGGGTGTCGTACGGCAGGTACTGGGAGAAGCCGAGCATCAGGTGCTTGCCCTCCGGGGCGAGCCCGTCTTCGTGCGCGGTCGGGAAGACGACCTCGACGTAGGGGTGCCGGCTGGGCTGCCCGTACTTCGCGTCGTCGAAGGCCCGCTCGAGGTACTCGATCGAGGGGGAGATCGCGACGAGCCCGCGGTGCAGCGGTCCCTCCTGGTCCCAGCACGGGAACGTCGGGAGCTCGCCGAGGGCGACGTTGACCTTCACGCTGCCGCTGCGGGTCCGGTACCGCTCGATGTCGCGCACGACCTCCGAGGGGAGGTGTTCCCGCCCGACGAGGGCGAGATACGTCGTGATCGGATGGGCGTTCGACACGACCTGCCGCGCCGCGATCGTCGTTCCGTCGACGAGCTCGACCCCGGTGGCACGGCCCTGCGCGTTCACGACCACGCGCGCGACCGGCGCCTCGGTACGGATCTCGACCCCGTGGGCGCGGGCGGCCTCCGCGAGCGCCGTCGCGACGCCACCCATCCCGCCCTTCACCCATCCCCAGGCGCCCGAGTGACCGTCGATCTCTCCGATCCAGTGGTGCATGAGCACGTAGGCCGAGCCCGGGGTCATCGGACCACACCAGGCACCGATGATCGCCTGCGTCGCCAGGGCCCCCTTGACGCGGTCGTCGACGAACCACTCGTCCAGGAAGTCCGCCGCGCTCATCGTGAACAGGCGTACGAGCTCGTGGAGGTCGCGGCCGGCGATCCCGCGTAGGCGCGTCGCGGTGCGCAGCCATCCCCACGCGTCGGCCAGCCGGAGGTTCGGGGGCACGACCCACAGGAGCTCCCGCACGAGCCCGGCGATCCGCTCGAAGTAGGCGTCGAAGGCGGCGTAGGCGCGCGCATCGGCCTCGTTCAGCCGGGCGATGTTGCGGACGTCGCGCTCGAGGTCGCCCCAGAGCGTGAGCGACGTGCCGTCCGGGAACGGCACGACGTAGTCGGGAGCGATGATCGAGACCTCGTAGCCGTGACGACGCAGATCGAGCTCCTTGACGATGCGATCGGGCAGCAGCGACACGACGTAGGCCGCGCTGGAGACGCGGTAGCCGGGCCACGGCTCTTCCGTGACGGAGGCGCCGCCGAGGACCCCACGACGCTCCAGCACGCAGACGTCGAGCCCCGCCCGCGCCAGGTAGGCGGCGCAGGCGAGGCCGTTGTGTCCCCCGCCGATGATCACGACGTCACGAACACGCTCTTCCATGGGGGCGGAGCCTAGCCCGCGAACCCGGGGCTCCACAAACCGACCGAGCGTGGTCAGCCGCCGGCGATCAACGCGACGCCCCCCAGCGCCGCAGCGACCCCGATCGACTGCGACCGGCTCAGGCGCTCGTGCAGCACCGCGCGCGCGAGCAGCACCGTCGTGACCGGGTACAGCGATCCCAGCACCGACACGACCGCGAGCAGCCCGGTGTTCGCGGCGAGGGCGAACAGCACGTTCGCGAGGTTGTCGGCGAGCCCCACGAGCGCCACGACCCCGAGCTCGCCGGGACTCGGCCGACGCTCGCCGCCGCGGGGTCGAAGCAGCCAGGCCACGAGGAACAGCGGCACCGAGGAGGCGCGCACCATCATGCTCGCCCACAGCGCGCTGCCGCCGGCCGCGGCGGCGTCGAGCGCCGTCATCACGAGGCCGAGTCCGAGCGCGGCCGCGGCGGCGTAGCCGAGGGCCGCGACCGACGGCCGACTCGGGGCCGTCGGTCGCGGCGCGCGCGCCACCGCCAGGTCCGGCCCCACCGCGACCGACGGCCCGTCGGTCGCTCGCGCCGCCAACACGATCCCGACGGCCGCGAGCAGGATCCCGGCGAGCTGGACCGGCGCCGGGCGCTCACCCTGCGCCAGCCCGGCGACGACGGGTATCGCGCCCGAGAGGGCCGCCGCGGGGGCGACGATGCTCATCGGCCCAACCGCGAGCCCCCGATACAGGCTCGCGAGGCCGATGGCGCCGGCGAGCCCGCCGAGCGCACCGATCAGCAGGAACCGCGCCGCGGGCCGGGGCTCACCGAGGAGCACGACGAGGGTCGCCGTCGTGGCCAGGCCCGCCCCCTGTCCGACGACGAGCACCGTCGCAGGGGCGAGTCGCCGGGTCATGAGGCCGCCCACGAAGTCGGCCGCCCCCCACACGAGCCCGGAGGCGAGCCCGAGCCCGAACGCGAGCACGGGCCCTAGCGCGCGGCGCGACCCGCGTCGCGACCCTCGGCGTCGGCGGCGCGCCCGGCGACGCGCACGCCGTCCTTCCAAACCTCCCGGATGCGGTCCTTCAGATCGTCGAAGGCGAACGGGTCGCCTTCGACCACGACGACGTCGGCGCGCTTGCCCGCCTCGAGGGAGCCGAGCTCGCGCTCCAACCCCATCAGCTCGGCCGCCGACAGCGTCGCGGCGTGCAGGGCCTGCTGCGGCGTGAAGCCGTTCGCGGCCATGTGACGAAGCTCGTTCAGGTTCCACCCGTGGGGGGCCACGGGGCAGTCGGTCCCCATCGCGACCTTCACCCCGGCCTCGGCCGCCAGACGCATCGCGTCGAACTCCGGCCTGCCAAGACCCGCGAACTTCGCGCGGATCTCCGGCGCGAGCTTCGGATCGCTCGCCAGGGTCTCGGTCGTGTCCCCCGCCGTGAGCGTCGGCACGAGCCAGGTCCCGCGCTCCACCATCATCGCGGCCGTGCGCTCATCGAGGTAGGTCCCGTGCTCGATCGAGCGGACCCCGGCGCGGACAGCGCGCTCGATGCCGACGGTCCCGTGAGCATGGGCCATCACCCATCGACCGAGGTCGGCGGCCGTGCGCACGATCTCGTCGAGCTCGTCCTGGGTGAAGTGCGGGTGGCTGGGGTCGTCGGCCGGGGAGAAGAACCCTCCCGACGAGGCGATCTTGATCACGTCGGCGCCGGCGCGGACGACCTCGCGAACCTTCGTCCGCACCCCCTCGACCCCGTCGCACACGCCCGAAGGGAACCCCGGGTACGGCAACCAGTCGGGCGAGACGGCGCCGCTGGGGAGCCAGGGGTCGTTGTGGCCGCCGGTCTGGCTGAGCATCGTGATCGCGACCTGCACGCGCGGCCCCACGAGCACCCCGTCCTCGATCGCTCGGCGCAGGCCCGCGTCGGCCCCGCCGGCGTCGCGGACCGTGGTGATCCCCAGGGCGAGCGTGATCCGCAGGTTCTCGGGGATCAGGAAGAACCCGTAGGAGAACGGGCGGTGCGCGACGCTCAGCTCGTCGTCGTCGTAGCGCGCCGCGAGGTGGACGTGGCAGTCGAACAGCCCGGGCAGGAGCGTCGTGCCGCTGCAGTCGACCACCTCGTCGCCGTCGAGGCCGGGGGCGACCTCGACGATCCTGCCGTCTTCCACGACGACGTCGGCCGGCGCAGGGTCGGCGCCCGTGCCGTCGAAGACCGAGCCACCGGCGAACAGGATCCGTGTCATGACGGCCGGAGCCTACAGCCCCGAGTCCTCGGCCTCGTAGACCACCCGCCCTCCGACGAGGGTGAGCAGCACCCGAGCCCGCGCAGGCGAGTCGAGCTCGAACAGGTCGTCGGACAGGACGACGAGGTCGGCCAGCTTGCCCACCTCGATCGATCCGGTGCGGTCGTCGAGGTGGTTCACGTAGGCCGAGCCCATCGTGTAGGCGCGGATCGCCTGGGGCAGCGTGATCCGCTCCGACGGCAGGAACGGCTCCTCGCTCGCGACGCCGTACACGTAGCCGGGGGGCGGCGTGCGGTGGACGCCGACGTGGATCGCCTGGAGCGGGTCGGGCGTGGAGACCGGCCAGTCGCTGCCGGCGGCCAGGCAGGCTCCGGCCGCCAGGAGCGAGCCGAAGGGGTACTGCCAGCCCGCGCGCTCGGGGCCGATGAACGGGATCGTGAGGTCGTCCATCTGGTGGTCGTGCGCCGCCCAGAGCATCTGCGCGTTCCCCGTGACCCCGAGCACGCGGAACCTGGGCACGTCCTCGGGCCGTACGAGCTGGATATGGGCCAGGTGGTGCCGGTGGTCGGTCCAGCCGTTCGCGCGTCGGGCGGCCTCGATCGCGTCGAGCGCGTCGCGACAGGCGCGGTCGCCGATCACGTGGATGTGGACCTGGAACCCCTCGGCGTCGAGCCGGACGACGACCTCTTGGAGCGTTCGCGGGTCGAAGTACTCGATCCCCGTCTCCCCGGTCGGCCGACCGTCGGGGCCCAGGTAGGCCTCGCCGACCGCCGCGGTCCGGTTCTCGCAGACCCCGTCGAGCATGATCTTGACCGTCCCCGCGCGATAGCCCTCGACCGTGGTCGCCTCGCGGTAGCCGACGAGCTCCTCGACCTGCTCGACCCCACGGCCGCGCTCGAGCCACAGCGCCCCGACGACCCGCCCCGTGAGCTTCCCCGCCCGAGCGAGGGCCGGGTAGATCTCGCGGCAGTTGGGGATCGTCGGGTAGTCCCCCACGATCGCCTCCTGCCACGCCGTGATGCCCAGGGAGTGCAGGTAGTCCTGGGCCAGCAACAGCGCCTGCGCCCGCTCTTCCTCGGAGGGGTCGGGGACCAGGCGCCGGACGAGCATCATCGCCCCCTCGTGCAGGGTGCCCTGGGGCGTCCCGTCCGCCTCACGCTCGATGCGTCCGTCGACCGGGTCCGCGGTCGTCGGCCCCACGCCGGCCAGATCGAGGGCCCGCGTGTTCACCCAGGCCGCGTGGTTGTCGCGGTTCGACAGGAACGCCGGCCGGTCCGGCACGACCCGGTCGAGGATCGTGCGGCTCGGGGTCCCACCGGGGAACACGTCCATCGCCCATCCGCCCCCGAGGATCCACCCCGCGTCGGGGTTCGCCTCCGCCCAGTCCCGGATCAACCGCTCGTAGTCCTCGAGCGCGTGCACGCCCGACAGGTCGATCCGCAGGCGGTCCATCCCGCCGCCCTGGGCGTGGACGTGCGCGTCCTGGAACCCGGGCAGGAGCATCCGACCGGCCAGATCGATCACCTGCGTCCGGGGGCCGACGTGGCCCCGGACGTCGTCGTCGGTTCCCACCGCCACGATCCGATCGCCGCGGACCGCGACCGCGCGCGCCCAAGAACCGGCGGCGTCGACCGTGTAGACGGCACCGTTGACGAAGACGAGATCGGCATCGCTCATCGCAGCGCTCCCAGCGGCTCGGCGGTCCGGTTCCCCTGATCCCTAGTCGCGCACGATCGCCGCGTCGTCGCGATCCCAGCTCAGCACGACGCGGTCGCCCTCGAGGATCGAGGCCGCCCGCTCGTCGGAGAGCCGGTGGGCGATCAGGCGGCGGCCGCCCGCGAGCTCGACGTGGAACTGCGTGAGGGTCCCCAGGTAGACGACCTGCCCCACCGTCCCCGACACGCGCGAGTCTCCGACGACCGGCTCGTCGGGCGTGTGGACCCGGATCCGCTCCGGGCGGACCGTGACGATGGCCGCCCCGCCGATCCTCCCGTCGGGCGCCGGGGCCACGATCCGGTCGCCGTCGCCCAGACGCATCACGGCCTCCCCCGCCCGGACCTCGTCGGCCCGGAACTCGATGGCGTTCAGCACGCCGACGAAGTCGGCGACGAACGGGGTCGCGGGGCGCTCGTACACCTCCCGAGGGGTGCCGAGCTGCTCGATCACGCCGCGATTCATCACCGCGATCCGGTCCGACATCGACAGCGCCTCCTCCTGATCGTGCGTGACGTAGACGAAGGTCGTGCGAAGCTCGTGCTGGATCCGCTTGAGCTCGAGCTGCATCTGCTTGCGGAGCTTCACGTCCAGGGCCCCGAGCGGCTCGTCGAGCAGCAGGGCCGCGGGGCGGTTCACGAGCGCGCGAGCGAGCGCCACCCGCTGCTGCTGACCCCCGGACAGCTGGCCCGGACGCCGCTTCTCGAAGCCCTCGAGCCGGACGACCTCGAGCATCTCGGCGACGCGGCGTCGCCGCTCCTCCTTCGGGACCTTGCGGAGCTTGAGGCCGTAGGCCACGTTGTCCTCGACGTTCATGTGCGGGAACAGCGCGTAGTGCTGGAAGCACATGTTGACCTCGCGTCGGTTCGGGGGAACGCCGACCACGTCGTGGCCGCGGAGCAGGATCCGGCCGGCGTCTGGCTCCTCGAAGCCGGCGATCATCCGCATCGTCGTTGTCTTCCCGCACCCGGAGGGGCCGAGGAGCGTGAGGAACTCGCCCTCGGCCACGTCGAGGGTAACGCCGTCGACCGCACGGACGTCGCCGAAGCGCTTGTGGACGTCGACCAGGCTGATCGCGGCGTCGGGGTTCGGGACGCTCACGCGGCCCCCTTCGTGCCGCCCGTCAGGGTCGCGACCTCGCCGGCGGCCACGCCGAGCTCGGCCTCTAGACGACGGTCGGCGATCCGGATCCCGACCTCCGAGGCCACGACGATCGCCCCGGAGACGCCCATCACCACGACGGCGACGGCGATCACCTGGGGCAGGCTCTGCGGCAGGCGCAGCTGGGAGAACAGGTACAGCGGGAAGGTCGTGTCCTCCCCCGCGACGAACGACGCGATGACGATCTCGTCGAAGGAGATCACGACCGAGATCAGGAACGCCGCCACGACCGCCGGTGCGATCAACGGGAACGTGACCGTTCGGAACGACGTGAACGCGTCGGCCCCGAGGTCGCGGGCCGCCTCCTCGTAGGAAGGCGGGATCCGTTCGAGACGGGGAACGATCGTGAGGATCGCGAACGGCAACGCGACGACCGTGTGTCCGACGACGACCGTGTACCGCGAGACCGTCACGAGCCCGCCGGTCGAGGCCTCGAGGTTCTTGAACAGGATCAGCAGGGCGACCCCGAACACGATCAGCGGGATCACGAGCGGGGCCAGCAGGAGCCCGGTCACGAGCCCCTTGCCCGCGAACCGTCGGCGCACGAGCAGGATCGCGGCGGGGATCGCGAGCAGCGTCGTCGCGAGCCCCGTGAGCAGCGCTACGTAGGCGCTCGTGCGCAGGGCCCCGAGCAACGTGGGGTTCTCCACGAACGCCCGGTACCAGCGAAGCGTGAACCCCTCCCAGGGGAACGACACCGTCGAGCGATCGTTGAACGAGAAGACGATCAGCACGACGATCGGGGCGTACAGGAAGACCACGAAGACCCAGAAGCCGACCCACAGCGCCCGCCTGCCGCCGGGGGAGATCGCGGGGCTCACTCGGCCACCGCCCGCACGTTCAGGTACCGACCGAACAGGACGAGCAGCACCGTCACCGTCCCGACGAGGAACATCGCCATCGCCGCGCCGAACTGCCAGTCGAAGCCCTGCAGGATCGCCCCCTGGATGGCGTTGCCGAAGAAGAACCCGTTGGGACCGCCGACGAGCAACGGCGTCACGTACTCCCCGATCGTCGGGATGAAGACGAACACGAACGCCGCGACCACGCCGGGCACCGACAGCGGGAGGGTCACGCGCAGGAACGTCGTCCAGCGGGTCGCCCCGAGGTCGTGCGAGGCCTCGAGGAGGTCGCGGTCCATCCCGTCGAGGGTCACGAAGATCGGCAGCGCCACGAACGGCACCCACACGTAGGCGAGCACGACGTAGACGGCGAACGGGCTGTAGAAGAGCCACGAGATCTGCCCTTCGGGTCCGAGCACGCCGACGTCGCGGAGCAGCGTGATGATCAGCCCCTCATCGCCGAGGATCACGCGCCACGCGAGCACCCGCAGCAGGTAGCTCGTGAGGAAGGGGGCGAGGATCACGAGCAGCAGCGTGTACTTGCGCCGCCCGGCGACGAGCGCCAAGGCGTAGGCGATCGGGTAGGCGAGCAGCACCGACACGGCCGATACCACGACCGACAGCCGAACCGACTTCCAGAACAGCCCGACGTGGGTCTCGCTCGCGAAGAAGTCCCGCCACGGCTGCAGCGATAGGTACAGGTCGTGCGGCAGGAGGGTGAGGAGCCCGACGCTGTAGGCGGCGACCATCAGCACGGGCACGAGGAAGAACAGCGCCAGGAACCCGGTCGGGGCCGCGAGCAGCCCGAGCAGCCCGCGCCGTCGTCGGGCCCGTGGCGCGACCGGCGGCGCCGAGAGCTCGACCCTGGCCGTCGTCGTCACTGGCCCGCCCTCAGGCGGCCTTCACCTCGTCCCATGCCCGGTTGTAGGCGGCCCGGTTCGGAAGCCACCGGTCGATGTAGCTGACCGGCTCGGACAGGTTGTACTCGGGATCGTCGAGCCCGAAGACCTTGACCACGTCGGGATCGACGTTGGACAGGTCGACGTTCAGGTTCGCGTGCCCGTAGGCGTAGTTCTCGATCAGCCACTGGCCGACCTCGGCCGAAGCCCACGAGTTCGCGTACTCGTGGGCGTGGTAGTAGTTCTCCGTCTCGGCGTGGAGCACGAGTCCCTCGGCCCACGACAGCGTCCCCTCCTCAGGCCGGATGTAGGCCACGGGGACCCCCTCGGCGTGCAACACCGCGAAGGTGTCGGGCCACGAGTACGCCGCCCACACGACCCCCTTGCGCACGTCGTCCCACATCTGCGTGAAGTCGACCCAGATGTTGTACAGGTGCTTCTTGCGATCGATCGCGAAGTTCTTGGCCTCCTCGAGCTGCTCGGGCGTCATGTCGAAGACCTCGTCGCCCGACATCCCCAGCGTGAGCCCCGCCATCATCAGGATCCACGGCGTGTCGAACCAGGAGATGTGACCCGAGGCCGCCGGGTCGAACAGGTGCGAGTAGCTCTTGATCGAAGGATCGAGGTGATCGGTCCGGATGATGGGGGCGGAGTAGCCCCAGTCCGTGACGATCTCGTACTGCTGCCCGTCGAGCTGCCCCGCCCGCTGCAGCATCGGGTTCAGCTGGTCGAAGTTCTCGATGAGCGAGGTGTCCCAGGGCTGGATCGCTCCGATGTTGACGTAGTCCTGGATGTAGCTCGTCTCGGGGTGGGCGATGTCCCAGTCCTGACCCCCGGCCGTCTTCGCGAGGGCCTGCTCGGTGTTCGTGTAGAAGCTGAACTTCGGCTCGGGGTAGCCCGCCTGGCGGTAGGGCTTCCACACCGGCTTCAGCTCGTAGCCCGCCCACGTGAAGACGCGAAGGACCCCCGGCTCCTCCTCGATCCCAGGTCGGGCGGTGGGTGAGGCGCCCTGGTCGGTCCCGGTCTGCGTCACGTCCTGGCGGCAGGCGGCGAGCACCCCGGTGCCGCCGAGCAGCGACGCGTACCCGAGGTACTTCAGGAGCGCGCGACGCCCCATCGGCGAGCGCATCAGACCGTCGAACTCGCTGCGCATGGCTGCCCCTCCCTGTCGAACCTTCGAGGGATGATGGGGGCGCCCGGGCTGGCGCGCAAGGGACCCGCGCTACGGATCCAGCATTTTCACCGCGCGGACCGCGACCCGAGGAGATCGGCCGCCGCGCCGGTCGTGCGCTTCACGAGGCGCAGGAACACGAACGTCTCGGCGCGCTCGACCCCGGGCAGCCGTGCGATGTCCTCCGAGAGCACCCGCAGGAGGTGATCGCCGTCGGCGCACACGACCTCCGCGAGGATGTCGATCGACCCGGTCACGAGGGCGACCTGCGTGACGTCGGGCAGCTCCGCGATGCGGCGCGCGACCTCCTGGGCGCTGCGGGCGTGCACCCGGATCCCGACGGTCGCCATCACGCCGAGGCCGAGCGCGACCGGGTCGACGACCCCGACGATGTCGAGCAGGCCGTCGCGCCGCAGGCGGGCCACGCGCTGGCGCACGGCGCCCTCGGACAGGTGCACGTCGCGCGCGATCTCGGCGAAGGGCCGCCGCCCGTCGGCCTGCAGGTGACGGATGATCCGCAGGTCGGTCTCGTCGATCCCACCCCGCATGCGGACCCGACTCTACCGGATCCGTAGAGTAGCAGCGTCGACTCTACGGATCTCGTAGGCGTCGTCGCTCCCGCACGGCCTCCCAGGCCTCCAGGTACAGCGCCCGACGGGGGATCGCGCGGTCGAGGTGGACCGCGGGATCCGCGAACACGCCCGCGTCGTCGAGGCGGAGGACGGCGATCTCCTCCGGCGCCAGACGCTCCCGGTCGACCTCGAGCGAGACGTGGCCCATCCCCGTGCTCCCCGTGAGGGCGAGCGCGGTCGCCGGCGCCAGCCAGGCGTCGACGAAGCGATGCGCGTGGTGGTAGTTGCGCGTGTCCGCAGCGAGCACGAATCCTTCCGTCCAGACGATCGGGCCCTCGCGGGGATCGGTCACGAAGCGCACGGGCACCCCTGCGCGCCGCAGGTCGAGGAACGAGACGTTCCACGCGTAGGCGACCCAGACCTCGTCGGCGGCCATCTGCTCGTTGAGGTCCGCGTGGCGGCTCCAGAACCCCGCGATCAGCCCGATCCGGTCGGCGAGGAACGACGTCGCCTCGGCGAGCTCGCGGTCGGTCATGTCCCAGGGCTCCTCCGCGCCGAGCACGTAGCCCGCGATCACGAGCATCCACGGCGTGTCGAACCACGCGATCCGACCCCGGTAGCGCCGGTCGAACAGCAGCTCGTAGGAGGCCGTCGCGTCCTCGAGCCGATCGGTGCGCACCAGGGGTGCCACGAAGCCGAAGTCCGTCGGCACGTGGAACAACGCCTGCTCGACCCTGCCGCGCTCGAGCAGCGGCGGGGGGACCCGTCCGAGGTTCTCGAGCAGACCCGGGTCGAAGGGCCGGACGAGCCCCAGGTCGACGAGCGGCTCGACGTAGCCGACCTCGGGGTGGGCCAGGTCGATGGAGCGGTCCCGCCGCAGACGTCGGATCGCCTCCTCGGTGTCGCGGCTCTCCTCGATCATGGGGGAGCCCCCGCGCGCCCGGTACCCCGCGAACAGCTCCGGATCCTCGTAGCCGGGCCAGTCGAGCACCCGCAGGTCGCCGGGCTCTTCCTCGATCCGCGCCGGGGGCGGCGGCCAGGTCGCGGGCCCCCGTCGGGTGACGAGCCGTGCGGCCGGACCCCGGCCGCCCGTGGATGGGACGATGGTCTCCAACGCGGCGCCAGCCTAGCCGAGGGCACCGGCGTCGCGCGGGCGACGACCGGGCCGAGGGAGGATCTGGCGAGGATGGACCTACGACCGAACGAGCACGACCTGGAGCTGCAGCGCGCGGCCCGCGCGTTCACCGACGAGGTCCTCGTGCCACTCGAGCTGCCCTGCGAGCTCGACGGCGGGCTGGGTCCCGAGCAGCTCGCCGCGGCCCGACGAGCCGTGATCGAGCGCGGCTTCGCCGCGATCAACCACGCGACGGCCGACGGTGGACGCGGCTACGACCTGTTCCAGCAGATGCTGATCGAGGAGCAGTGGGGGCGCGCGACGAACGGCCTGTGGGACATCCCCTGGCGCCCCGCGATCCCCCTGGCACGGGCCACGGAGGAGCAGAAGGAGCGGTTCCTACGCCCCGCGATCCGCGGCGAGCGACGCGACGCCTACGCGATCACGGAGGAGGGGGCGGGCTCCGACCCCACGATGGTCCGCACGACCGCGGTGCGCGAGCGAGGGGGCTGGCGGCTGCGCGGCGAGAAGTGGCACGTGACGAGCGGGGACGTCGCCGACTTCTTCCTCGTCCACGCCCACGTCGACGGGGACCCCGCGAAGGCCACGGTCTTCCTCGTCGACAAGGACGCTCGCGGCGTACGGATCGTGCGGACCCCTGCGTATACGCACCGGTTCGTGTTCGAGCACCCGGTCGTCGCGTTCGACGACGTGCGCGTGGAACCCGATCAGGTGCTCGGGGAGATCGGGCAGGGACTCGAGCTCACCAAGGACTGGTTCGTGGAGGAGCGGTTGATGATCGGCGCGCGCACCGTTGGCGCCGCGACCCGCTGCCTCGAGGCTTCGCTCGCCTTCGCCACCGAGCGCGAGCAGTTCGGCGTGCCGATCGTCGAACACCAGGCCGTCGCCTTCATGCTCGCCGACATGGCCGCCGAGATCATGGCCGCCAAAGCGATGCTGTACCGGACCTGCTGGGAGGCCGCCCGGGGCGGGCTCGAGCGCAAGCGGACCCACGCCCTGGCCAGCGCGGTGAAGCTCCTGTGCAGCGAGATGGCGGGGCGCGTCGCCGACCGCGCCGTGCAGATCCACGGGGGCCGTGGTGCGATGCGCGAGACGGCGGTCGAGCGGCTGTGGCGGGACCTGCGGGTCGACCGGATCTGGGAAGGCACGAGCGAGATCCAGCGCCTCGTCATCGCGCGCGAACTGCGCAAGCGGGGGCCCGGCGCCTACACCGGATGGCCGGGCACGGACCCCTCGGCCCTCTAGAGCGGCGAGCCGAACGAACGCGCGATCACGTTCAGGTAGCTCAGCACCGGGAAACTCAGGCCGAACACCCCGAGCAACAGCCCGAGCACCGAGCTCGCCCGCCCTCGTCCTTGCAGCGAGGCGCCGATACCGGCGATCACCGCCATCGCCCCGAGGGTGGCGGCGAGCACCTGGATCTGCTCCTGGGTCGGCCCCGGCACGAAGTACACCGCGTAGCGCCCGAGCAGCCGGCTGTTCGGCTGGAACCGGTGCAGCCACAGCAGCCCGCCGAGCGCGGCCGAGGCGAGCCCGACGACCAACCCCAGGTGCGACAGCGGGTCCGCCCGCCGTCCCGAGCTCCCGTAGATCCCCATCTACGTGCTCATGATGGGGCACCCGGACGGCGCCCTCAAGGGCCGAACGGCCGACGACCGAACGGACGGGCCCTCACGTGCCCTCGAGGCACCCGACGACCTCCCGCGGCAGGCCGGGGATGGTCAGACCCGCACCGCCGCGGACGAAGTCGTAGGGGGTCCCCGACCATCGGCCCGGCAGGCCCGGATACCGCTCGGGCCGGGCGCCGACCTCCCACTGGAACCCGATCCAGTCGGGCGAGCGGAACCCGGCCGAGTCGTACGGGGCGACGGCGACCACGCCTCGGCCGAACCCACGGGCCTCGACGAGGAACCGTCCCTGGAACGCCGGGTCGGCGGGCGCGTACAGCTTCACGTACCAGCGTCGCACCTGCGCGAGGTACCCCTTGTCCGATGGCGGGGACTCGGGGCCGACGAACATCCGCATGTCGACGACGGCGAGCTCCCCGCGGACGCCGGTCGTCCGGCGGATCACCCGAAGCGGCCGCTCGTGATCGGGCGTGCCCGGCTCGGGCGTCACCCACCCCTCCACGCAGCGCGGGCTCGGCGCGCCTGCCGTCGGCGGCGGGCTCGCCGGCACGGCGGGCGGGGTGGGCGACGCCGTAGCCTCGGGAGACCCCGGGGCGACCGGAGGCGCCTCGGAGGCCGACGGGACGTTCGTGAACCCGCCGGCGGGACGGGCGTCGCGGTCACAGGCGGCGAGCACGACCGCCAGAGCGAGCATCGAGGGCAAGACGAACCGTCGCATCGCGGGCGCCCGGGCGCGCGGCCCGGATGCCTGCGAGCATACCGACTCCCGTCCGCGTCGCCCGGCCGCCGGAGCCAGCGGCGTCGAAGCCACCGGCGTCGGAGCGGACGGTCGCCGCGCCGGAGTGGTAGAAGTGAGGTGGGTCATGCCCGCGAACCCACATCCTTTCGCCGATCGGTATCCGGCCGAGGACGGCGAGCGCCGCCTCGCCCACCCACTGCCGCTTCCCCGCCGCGAGTTCCTGCGACGCTCCGCGTACGCGATCGCCGGCGCGACGCTGTTCTCCTGCACCGGCGGGCGCGTGATCCCGCGGGTCGACGACCCGACCCCCGCCGTCGACACCCGCTGGCCGATCAAGCGCGTGCTGTACCTGATGCTCGAGAACCGGAGCTTCAACAACCTGTTCGGGAAGTTCCCCGGGGCCCTCGGAACCACGATCGGGGTCGACCAGGGCCGCGAGCGCCCGCTGATCCGTTGCCCCGACTGGCTGCCGGGGGACATCCCTCACGATCGCGCCGCGGGCCTGCGTCACGTGAACGGCGGCCGGATGGACGGCTTCGCCACCGGAACCTACGGACCGATCTTCGCTTACTCGATCTTCGACGAGGACCAGATCCCCAACTACTGGCTGTGGGCCCGCGAATACGCCCTCTCGGACCGCTTCTTCGCCAGCGTGAACGGCCCGAGCTACCCCAACCACTTCTTCTTCATCGCGGGAACCTCCGGCGGGGTCTTCGACAACCCCGAGAACATCCGCACGCGTGAGCTCGAGGACGGCTCCAAGTTCAAGAGCTGGGGTTGCGACGCGGTCGGCGACGACGTGTTCGTCCTGGTGGCCGACGATCGGGGCAACGTGACGAAGCACGACGCGTGCTTCTCGTTCAAGACGGTGGGCGAGCAGCTCAGCGAGATCGGCGTGGACTGGGCCTACTACTCCCCCGTCCCCGGTCAGACCGGCTACTTCTGGAACGCCTACAACGGGATCGAGCAGGTGTTCCACACCGACCTGTGGCACCGGCACATGCGGCCAATCGACCGCATCGTCCAGGACATCGAGCGTGGCGACCTGCCGGCCGTCACGTGGGCCGTCCCGCGCTTCGAGCTGTCCGATCACCCTCCCTTCTCGACCGGTCACGCCCACAACTGGGTGAGCGACATCGTCAACGCCGTGATGCGTAGCGATCTGTGGCGCCACACGGTGATCTTCATCACCTGGGACGAGTGGGGCGGCTTCTACGATCCGGTCGAGCCCCCGCAGATCGACCCCGTCGGACTCGGGATCCGCGTTCCGCTGCTCACGATCTCCCCGTACACCCAGCGGGGTGTGATCGACGACGAGGTCGGGGAGTTCAGCTCACCCCTGCGCTTCATCGCCGATAACTGGGGTCTGGAGTACCTCACGCCGCGGATCGCGAACACGCACAACTTCGAGCACGTGTTCGACTTCCGTCGCAAGCCGCGACCGCCGGTGTTCGGAACCAACCGCGCGCCCGCGTTCGGCGAGGATCCGTTCCGCTGGGTCGGCGACGAGTACGACTGGGATCTACCCGAGGGGATCGAGCCGGTCACCAAGCCGGTCTGAGGGGCTCGACGAGCACGTCGGCGGCCACGCAGCCACCCTCCCAAACGACGATGGGGTTCACGTCGAGCGCGGCGATCAGGTCGCCCAGGTCCACGGCGAGCACCGACAGGCGCTCAAGGGCCCGCGCGAGCGCACCGACGTCCGCGGCCGGGCGCCCTCGGAAGCCGTCGAGCAACCGACGGGTCGCCAGGCGCTCCACGAGCCGGCGGCCGGCGGCCTCGTCGAGCGGCGGCAGGCCCATGGCCCGGTCGTGCAGGAGCTCGACGAGCACCCCGCCGGCCGCAACGAGCACGAGCGGGCCGAACGAGGGGTCCCGCACGATCCCGAGGGCCATCTCGACGCCCGGCGGCGCCATCGCCTCCACCGTGACGTAGGGGCCGAGCCGGTCGGCGATCTCGGCGTAGGCCTCGCGCACGGCGTCGGCGTTCGGGCGTTGGAGGATCACCCCGCCGACGTCGGACTTGTGGGCCACGCCCGGGGCGGCCGTCTTGATCGCGACCGGATAGCCGATCGCCTCGGCGGCCTCGACCACCTCCTCGAGGGTGCGCGCGGCGCGGGCCGCGACGGTCGGGATGCCGTAGTCGGCGAGCAGCGCCAGCCCCTCGACCTCGGCGAGCGGCTCGGGTGCGGCCAGCCGCTCACGCCAGCGCGCACGGACCTCATCGGGCACCGGCTCGGACGGACGGGCGGCGGGCCGACGGGCGAACGCGTGGCGGTCGAGCAGGAGGCGGAGCGCCCGCAGCCCCGAGGCCGTCCCCTCGAGCACCGGGATCCCGTGGTCGCGCAGCAGCCGGGCCTCCTCCGGCGCGATCGCGCTGGGGAGGTTGGAGACCACGCAGAACGGCTTCGTCGTCGCGTCCCACACGGCCCTCGCCACCCCGAGGTAGCCCTCGTCGTAGGGCTCCCCCTGGCGCGTGAGGTCGACGACGAACGCGAGCGCCGAGGTGGCCTCGTCGGCCTCCAGCGCGAGCATCGCCTCGCGGAAGATCCGGTCGGCGTCGATCCCGGTACCCCAGGCGTCCAGAGGGTTCGCCGCCTCCAGGCCGGGATCGAGGACCGCGTCGATGGCCGCGAGCGTGGCCGGCGAGACCGGGGCGAAGGGGACGTCCGCGTCGGCGGCGAGATCGACGAACAGCGCGCGCTCGCCCCCCGAGTCGTGGACGCTCGCCAGGCCCCGGCCGCCTGCGATCCGCCGGGGCGAGGAGAGCAGCTCCAGGGCGTCCGCGAGCTCCTCCATCGTGCGGACCTCGTGCACGCCGTAGGCGTCGAACAGCGCCTCCAGGGCGCCGTGCTCCCCGGCGAGGGCGCCCGAGTGCGCCGTCACCATCGCCTTCGAGCCCTCGGTCCGACCGACGGGCAGCGCGACGATCGGCACGTCGCGCTCGGCCGCCGCCGCGAGCTGGGCCCGCAGGCCCTCGGGGTCGCGGACCGTCTCGAGCAGGAGCCCCACGACCCTCGTCGTCGGTCGGTGCAGCGCGAAGGCGAGGTAGTCGGCCATCGTCGTGACGAGCTCCTGGCCGCTGGAGACGAGTAGGTCGAAACCGATCCCCCGGTCGCTGAACGCGAACGCGGCGAAGGCCGAGCCCGAGTGCGAGATCAGCGTCACCGGGCCGGCCCGCAGATCGTCGGGCGTGGGGAATCCCGTGGCGCGAAGGCCGTGGGGAACGTTGAGGAAGCCCATGCCGTTGCCCCCGCACAGGGCCATCCCGTGCGCCCGTGCGATCTGGGCGATCCGCTCCCGCAGCGGCGGCGCATCGGGGCCGGGGCGCTCCTGGGGGTCCTCGTGCAAGGAGGAGAAGGTCACGACGCCGGCGGCTCCGGCCTCGGCGGCGTCGCGCATCGCGGCCTCGATCCGACGGTTCGCCACGCCGAGGATGGCGAGGTCCACGGGCTCGGGAACCTCGAGGATCGAGGGGTAGCAGCGAAGGCCGGCCACCTCCTCGTAGGAGGGGTTCACCGGGTACACGGACCCGCTGAACCCACCCCGTCGGAGCTCCTCGAGCATCTGCGCCCCGAGCGTCCGCGGCTTGACCGAGGCGCCGACGACGGCAACGGACCGTGCCTCGAGCATCCGCTCGAGGGTCCGTCGGTCCCGAGCGGCACCCACGCTCAGCGGTTCTTGGCGAGCATCTTGTCCCGCTTGGCCTGCCGGTAGGCCTGCCATCCGGGGATGCCGTTCACGCCACCGCCCGCGTGCGTCGCCGACGACCCGTGGTACAGGCCCCGGATCGGCGTGCGGTAGTCCGCGTACCCCGGCGCCGGCCGCATGTGGAACAGCTGATCGACCGACAGCTCGCCGTGGAAGATGTTGCCGCCGATCAGCCCCAGCTCGCGCTCCATGTCGTAGGGCCCGATCACCTGGTAGTCGATGATGGACCGCTTGAAGTTCGGCGCCAGCTCGTCGTACAGGTCGAAGATGCGCTGTGCGTAGGCGTCGAGTTCCTCGCGGTGGGGCTCCTCGTTCCAGTCGTCGGGAACCCACTGCGTGAACATCGAGAACACGTGGATCCCCTCCGGCGCGAGCTGCTTGTCCAGCGTCGTCGGGATCGTGCCGTCGACGAAGGGGGCCGTGGCGGGCTTGCGCTCCATGTGCGCGTCCTGGAACGCCCGCTCCGCGTACTCCGGCGAGAAGCAGAGCTCGACCGAGCCCGTGTGGTGCTCCTGGAGGTGCGACCCGGGCGCGGCGACGAAGTCGGGAAGCTCCGACATCGCCACGTTGATCTTCACGACGCCCGAACGCGTCTTCCACCGCTCGATGTCCCAGACGAAGTCCGGTGGCAGCTCGTGGCGCTCGATCAGCTCGAGGAAGGCGATCTTCGGGTGGATGCAGGACACCACGACCGGGGCCCGCAGCTCGGTCCCGTCCTCGAGGGCCACGCCGACCGCCCGGCCGGAGCGCACGAGGATCGCGCTCACCCGGGCGTTCGTCCGGATCTCGCACCCGAACGACTCGGCGGCGCTGCGGATCGCCGCCGACACGCCGCCCATCCCGCCCTGCTGGAACCCCCACGAACCGAGGTGGCCGTCGCCGACGTCGCCGATCGAGTGGTGGAGCATGACGTAGGCGGTTCCCGGCTCGTCGGGGCCGGCCCACGTCCCGATCACGCCGTTGACCGTGAGCATGCCCTTCACGGGGTCGGACTCGAACCAGTCGGACAGCAGGTCGCTCACCGACATCGTGAACAGCCGCGTGACGTCACCGACGCCGCGGACGCCGAGCTTGCGAACCTTCCAGGCCGTCTGAGCCGTCTCCAGAACATCGCCGAGCGCGAGCGAGCCGAGCTTGGGCGGAACCCGAAGGAGCAGCGGCCCGAGCACGTCGGCGACGCCCTTCAGCCACGCCTCCCACTGCGGCATCGTCTCGGCGTCGCGCTTGGAGAACTGGGCGATCGACTCGTAGGAGCGCTGCGCGTCGTCGGCGTAGACCGTGATCGCACGCCCGTCCGGATAGGCCTGGAAGTACGGGCCGAACGGGGTCACGTCGTACCCGTGGGCCTTCAGGTTGAGCTCCCGGATGATCGTCGGCGGCATCAGGGACATGACGTAGGAGTACGTCGTCACCTTGATCTCGGGGTGGTCGGGGAACGGCGCGCTCGTGTCGGCGGCGCCGCCGGTCTTGTCCCGCGCCTCGAGCACGACGGTCCGAGCGCCGTCGCGGGCGAAGTACGCCCCGCACACCAGGCCGTTGTGTCCCCCACCGATGATGATCGCGTCGTACACGTTCGCGCCGGTCGCAGCCATCGCTCCCGATCCCCCTCGTCGGTGTCGTCCGTGCGGGCGGCCCGTCCGCGGCCGCACCCGCGTATCTTCCTCGGATTTGAACAGCCAGTCAACCCGCGCCCGTGGGGGCGGGCGTTGACTTCGCAGGTCATCCGGGTACAGTGGGCTGAACGGTCGTACAGGGCGCCCGCTTCCCCTGTACGGCGTTCAGGCGGCAGGAGGGCCGATGGCGCGCACGCGGCACAAGCAACAGAAGGACCGCCACCAGGAGATCCTCGACGCCGCGGCGCGCGTGATCACCGACCGAGGACTCGCGGAGACGCGGATCCAGGACATCGCGGAGCGCTGCGGCGTCTCCCCCGGGCTGATCCTGTACTACTTCGAATCGAAGGATCGCCTCCTCGTCGAGGCCCTCACGTACGCAAACGACAAGTACTACCTCGAGCAGTCGCGGGAGCTGCGCCGGATCCCCTCCGCGCGTCGGCAGCTGGAGCGGCTGATCGAGCTGTCGGTCCCCGGCCTGTTGGACCGCTACGAGCGCCTGGAGGAGTGGGCGCTGTGGCTCGAGATCTGGGTGCGGGCGCTTCGGGACCCATCGCTCGCACGCGAGCGTGAGGTGCTCGACCGTCGGTGGCGTCAGTCGATCGCGGACATCATCCGGCACGGACGCGAGACCGGGGAGTTCCCCGACGGACCCGATGCCGACGAGCTCGGGCTCGAGCTCGGTGCGTTGATCGACGGACTTGCCGTGCAGGTGCTGCTGAACGACACGGTCGTCACCCCCGAACGCATGAAGGAGGTCTGCATGCGCGTGGCGGCCCGCCTGGTTGGGTTCGCGGTCGAGCCCGCGTCGTCCGCGGGCGACACGATCAGCTGAAGGCGCGGATCCCGGTCAGCGTCTGACCGACGACGAGGGTGTGGACCTCCTCGGTTCCCTCGTAGGTCAGCACGGACTCGAGGTTCGTCATGTGCCGCATCACCGGGTACTCGAGCGTGATGCCGTTCGCGCCGAGGATCGACCGCGCCGTCCGCGCGACCTCGAGGGCGGCGCGCGTGTTGTTCAGCTTGCCCACGCTCACCTGCTCGGGTCGCAGCCGTCCCGCCTCCTTCATCCGACCGAGATGCAGGGCGAGCAGGGTCCCCGTCGCCACCGCGAGGGCCATGTCGGCGAGCTTCTTCTGCGTGAGCTGGAACGAGGCGATCGGCCGATCGAACTGGATCCGCTCGCGGCTGTAGTTCAGCGCGGCGTCCAAGCAGGCGCGCGCCGCGCCCATGACACCCCACACGATCCCGTAGCGGGCCTCGTTCAGACACGACAGCGGACCTTTGAGGCCGTGCGCGCCCGGTAGGACCGCGTCCCCCGGAAGCCGGACGTCGTCGAACGCGAGCTCGGACGTCACCGACGCGCGGAGCGAGAGCTTGCGATGGATGTCGAAGGCGCGCACGCCGGGACGATCCGTGGGCACCACGAAGCCGCGGATCCCCTCGTCGGTATGCGCCCACACGATCGCGACGTCCGCGCAGCTGCCGTTCGTGATCCACATCTTCGTTCCCGACAACACCCAGTCCCCACCGTCACGCCGGGCCCGTGTGCGCATCGACCCCGGGTCGCTGCCCGCGTCGGGCTCGGACAGCCCGAAGCATCCGATCGCCTCACCGGCGCGCATCGGCGGCAGCCACTCGGCACGCTGCTCGTCGCTGCCGAACGCGTGGATCGCGAACATCGCGAGCGCCGACTGCACGCTCACGAACGAGCGCAGGCCGCTGTCGCCCGCCTCGAGCTCGAGCTCGGCGAGCCCGTAGCCGACCGGTCCGACGGTCGGCGACCCGCTCTCGTCGGGCAGCTGCATCCCGAGGAACCCGAGCTGCCCGAGCTCCTTGGCGATCTCGCGGGCGGGGAACACCCCACGCTCGAACCACTCCTCGAGCTCCGGCAGCACCCGCTCGCGCACCCAGCTGCGGGCGAGGTCGCGGACCTGGCGCTCCTCCTCGCTCAGCAGCGCGTCGAGGTCCAGCAGATCCAGCGGGTCCGGGGCGGCAGACGGCATCGTCGTCGGCTCCTCGTGGCGTCGTCTCCCTCAGCCTAGCCCGTGACGCAGGTCGCGAGACCGATCATGTTCGTTCAAGGTTGACCATGAACGATCACTCGGCGTAGCCTCACCGCGGTGGCGCTCGATCCGGAGCTCGAGGCGATCGTGGCGGAGGTGCCCGGCTGGGCCGGGCGCGACCTCGTCGCGACCCCGCTTCCCGGCGGGATCACGAACCGCAACGTCCGCGTGGAGGTGGACGGTGAGGCGTTCGTCGTGCGGATCCCCGGGCGCGACACGGAGCTGCTCGGGATCGACCGGCGGGCCGAGCACGCGGCCGCGCTCGCGGCCGCCGAGGCGGGCGTCGGCCCGGACGTCGTCGCGTTCGTGCCGAGTCGCGGCGCGCTGGTCACGCGGTTCCTCGAGGGCGCGGCGCCGATCCCCGAGGTGGAGCTGCGGACCCGCACGGCCCTCGAGCCGGTCGTGCGGGCGGTCCGCGCGTTCCACGCGTGCCCTCCGATCCCCGGGCGGTTCCCGGTGTTCCGGGTGATCGAGCGGTACCGCGAGGTCGCGGAGGAACGCGGCGTGGCGATCCCGTCCGCCTACGACGAGGCCCACGCCGTCGCGGCGCGCATCGAGGCGGCGTTCTCCGCCACGCCGATCACCCCCGTCCCCTGCCACGACGACCTGCTGAACGCGAACCTCCTACGCCGGGACGGGCGCGTGTGGCTCGTGGACTTCGAGTACGCGGGGATGGGCGACCCCTACTTCGATCTGGCGAACCTCGCGGTGAACAACGGGCTCGACGAGCCGGCCCAGGACCTGCTGCTCGAGCTCGCCTTCGGCGCCGCGACCGACGCCCGCCGGGCGCGCCTGGCGTTGATGCGGATCGTCTCCGACCTGCGCGAGGCGATGTGGGGGGTCGTCCAGCAGGGGATCTCTACCCTCGACGTGGACTACGTGGACTACGCCGAGCGCCACTTCGCGAGGTGCCTGGCCTCCGCGTCCGACGAGCGGGTCGGGGCCTGGCTGGACGCGGTCCGAGGAGGTGCCTAGATGGAGTCGTTCCGGGTGGTCGTGATCGGGGGCGGGGTGGCCGGCGCGTCGATCTCCTACCACCTCGCCGAGCGCGGGTGGACCGACGTGCTCCTCGTGGACCGCGCGGACCTCACGAGCGGCTCGACCTTCCACTCTGCCGGGCTCGTCGGACAGCTGCGGTCCTCGGTCACGCTCACGCGCATGATGATGCACTCGGTCGAGCTCTACCGGCGCCTGGCCGCCGAGACCGGCGTCGACCCCGGCTGGCACGAGGTCGGGTCGTTGCGGCTCGCGTCGTCGCCGGAGCGCCTGCAGGAGCTCCAGCGGCTGGCCGGGTGGGGCCGCACGTTCGGCCTGCCCCTCGAGATCGTCTCGACCGAGGAGGCCCTCGATCGCTGGCCGCTGTTCGATCCGACCGGCGTGCTCGGCGCGGCGTGGCTCCCGACCGACGGCCACATCGACCCGACGAACCTGACGCTCGCGCTCGCCGAGGGCGCGCGGCGTCGGGGGGTTGAGGTCCGAACCGGGACCCGGGTCGTGGGCATCGACGTCGAGCGCGGCCGCGTGTGCGGCGTGCGCACCGACGGCGGCCCGATCGCCGCGGAGATCGTCGTGAACGCGGGGGGCATGTACGCGCATCAGATCGGGCGGCTCGCCGGCGTCGAGATCCCGATCGTGCCGTTCGAGCACCAGTACCTGCTCACGGAGCCGATCGACGGGGTGGGTCCGGAGCTGCCGACGATGCGCGATCCCGACCGGCTCATCTACTTCCGCGGGGACGCCGGCGGCACCCTCGTGGCCGGCGGCTACGAGCGCGATCCCGCGTCGTGGCGCGTCGACGACGGTCCGCCGCCCGACTTCAACCACACGCTGCTTCGTGAGGACTGGGAGCGCTTCGCGCCGCTCGCCGACGCGATGCAGGGCCTCGTGCCGGCGATGCGGGAGGTAGGCGTCGTCCGGATGATCAACGGACCGGAGGCCTTCTCGCCCGACGGCGAGTTCATCCTCGGTGAGACCGACGTCGGGGGCTTCTTCGTCGCGACGGGCTTCGGCGCGCACGGGATCGCGGGCGCCGGCGGCGTCGGCCGGGTGATCGCCGAGTGGATCGTCGACGGCGAGCCGGGCTGGGACCTGTGGCGGATGGACGTTCGCCGGCTCGGCGCGCAGTACCGGTCGCGCCGGTACGCGGAGGTCCGTGCCCGCGAGATCTACGCCACGAACTACGACATCCACTACCCCGGCCAGGAACGGGCCGCCGGGCGGCCGCTCAAGACCGCGCCGACGTACGCGCGGTTGGCGGCGCTCGGGGCATCCTTCGGCGAGAAGGCGGGGTGGGAGCGGGCCAACTGGTTCGCGAGCAACGAGGACCCTCGCCACGAGGAGCGCCGGCCGCGCGGCTGGGCGGGCGAGCACTGGTCGACCGCGATCGTGACCGAGCACCTCGCGTGCCGAGAGCGGGTGGCCCTCTTCGACGAGTCGAGCTTCGCGAAGATCGAGGTCGAGGGACCCGGCGCGTGCGCGTTCCTCCAGTGGGTGTGCGCCAACGACATCGACCGCCCGGTCGGTTCCGTCGTCTACACGCAGCTGCTCACGGCCCGAGGCGGCATCGCGTGCGACCTGACGGTGGCCCGCCTGGCGGAGGACCGGTTCCGCCTCGTGACGGGGACGGCCTTCGGCGGGCACGACCTCGGCTGGCTCCGAACGCAGCTGAAGGACCGCGAGGGCGTGATCCTGCGTGACGTGACCGGGGCGTGGGGGTGCCTGGGCCTGTGGGGACCGCGGGCGCGAGACGTGCTCGAGCCGCTCACGTCCGACGACCTCTCCGACGACGGGTTCCCCTATCTGACGGGGCGTGAGCTCGTCGTGGGCCACGTGCCGTGCTGGGCGCAGCGGATCACCTACGTCGGTGAGCTCGGCTGGGAGCTCTACGCGCCGACGGAGTACCTCCTCACCCTGTTCGACACGCTCCTTGCGGCCGGTCGGGAGCACGGGATCGTTGCCGCCGGCTACCGCGCCATCGACGCCCTCCGCCTGGAGAAGGGCTACCTCGCTTGGGGAACGGACATCACCCCCGAGGAAGACCCGTTCCAGGCGGGGCTCGGGTTCGCCGTGGCGCTCGACAAGGAGTTCCTCGGCAAGGAGGCGCTGCTGCGTCGCCGCGAGCAGCCGCGGCCCCGCCTGGCGTGCCTCGCTCTCGACGACGAGCGCGCGATGGCCCTCGGCAACGAGCCGGTGTTCGCCGACGGCCGCGTCGTGTCCCGGGTGACGAGCGCGGGGATCGGCTACGCGGTCGGCCGCTCGATCGCGCTGTGCTACCTCGAGGACGGGCTCGCGACACCGGGCACCGCGCTCGAGGTCGAGGTGTTCGGCGAGCGTGTCGGGGCCAGCGTCGTCGAGGCGCCGCTGTACGACCCCAAGGGCGAGCGGATCCGGTCGTGAAGGTCGAGCTTCCCAGGGCCGGTTCGGGCGAGACCCTCGTCGCCACGCTGCGCCACGGCCTGACGGAGCTCAACCGAGATCGCCGGGTCGGCGGACGGCTCGACGTCGGGCTCATCGAGGAGGGTCGACGCCAGGCCGAGGAGGCCGGGCGCCGTCTGGCCGGAACCGCCTTCGACGCCGTCGTCGCCTCACCCCTGCAGCGCGCGATCGAGACCGCCGAGCTCGTGACCGGCTGGCCACGGGAGCGCATCGAGATCGACGAGCTGGCGACCGAGCGCTCGTTCGGCGAGATGGAGGGGATCGACCCGGCGGAGGTCCCGATCCGCTTCCCTCACGTGAAGTACCTGCGGATCGGCCACGTCGGCTACTCGTTGAACCCGCCGGGCGGCGAGAGCTTCGACCGTCTGCACGAGCGCGCCCACCGCTTCCTCGAGGGCCTGCTCGCCCGCCACCGAGGGGCTCGGATCCTCGTCGCGAGCCACCAGAACTTCCTGCAGCAGCTCCACGGCGTCCTGCGCGGCCGCGATCCCTACCACGCCCTCGAGGACGACATCTTGAACTGCGAGCTCAACGCCTTCCTGCTCGACCCCGACGGCCGCCTCCTCGTCGAACACCGCGAGGTCCTCGTTCCGTCGGCGGCCGACCATCCCTCCTTCTGATGGACCGCGCCGAACGCGCGATCGACGAGCTCGCCCGCGGGTTCCTGGCCCGGTTCCCCGCGCGGGCTCGGAGGCCCCGATCGGTCGGTCGGGAGGCCGAGTTCCCGATCGTTGCGGCCGACGGGCGCGCGGCGTCGGCGGCGCCGCTGTGGCACGCCCTCCTCGAGCGGACCGGTGGGCGGGCGGTGCACGACGTCGGGGGTGCCCTGGTCGGGGTCGAGACCTCGCGCTGGTTCTGCCTGGCCGAGGTCGGGCTCGCGACGATCGAGATCGGCGTGGGGCCGCGGGCCTCGCTGCTCGAGCTCGCCGCAGACCTCGACGAGGCGCTCACCGTCGTCGTGCCGACGGCGCGGCGCCTGGGGCTGCACGTGCTCGGCCACGGGATCCAGCCCCGGACGCCGCCGCACCCCCGCCTGCTCACGCCGAAGGCCCGGTACGAGGCGCTCGTGCGCGCGATCGGGACCGGCTGGGTCCGCTGGACGGTCACGGCCAGCGATCAGCTGCACGTCGACGTCGGGCGCGACGACCTCGTCGGCGCGATGAACGCGCTGAACGCCCTGTCGGGGGCGATCATCGCGCTCGGCGCGAACTCCGGGGTGCTCGGGGGGCGGATCGGCGCCAACGCGTCGGGGCGCGAAGCGCTGTCCGCCCGGGTGTCCGGAGAGCCGTTCCGCAACGGGGCCGTGCCACGCCGCTTCGCCGACGCGAGGGACTACGTGGCCTGGACGACCGGGTTCCGTGCGCTCGTGCTCCCCGACCGGCGCGGCCGGTTCCGCGTCGTCGACGTTCGCTATCGGAGGTTGCTCGAACGGCCAGGGCGGGCGGCGTCGCTCGAGTCGTGGCTGTTCCACGAGCACTACGTCTGGCCGAGCGCGCGCCCTCGGGCCCGGCTCGGGACCCTCGAGATCCGACCCGCGTGTCAGCAGCCCGGCGCCGACTTCGCGGCGGCCGCCCTGTCGCTCGGACTCGTCGAGTCCGCCGACGACGTGCTCGCGTGGCTCGAGGACCGGCTCCCCGGGCGCGCGGGATGGCGCCGCCTCCTCGCCTACCGGCGGGCGGCCGTGCGCAAGGGGATCCGCGCACCCGAGCCGTTCCGGGGCTTCCTCGCGCGAACGGTCGAGCTCGCCGCACGAGGCCTCGAGCGCCGGGGGCTCGGCGAGGCGGCGCTGCTCGATCCGGTCCACGAGCGGCTCGCCCGTCGACGCGGCCCGGCCGACGAGGCGCGCGCGATCGTTCGGCGCGCGGGCATCCCGGGGCTCGTGCGCGCGCTCGCGATCGACCGCTGAGCCCGAGCGGCGCGGCGTCGCTCAGGCCCGACCGAAAGAGTGGCCCTCCCAGTACGCGCGGACGCGCTTGCGCACGATCCCCCGGAGCTCGAGGTGCAGCTCGCGGGGGAGCCCCCGCGACTCGCCGTCGACGAACACCTCGATCCCCTCGCCCGCGAACCGCGCGAAGCGCCGCTCGGGGCCGGGCGGTTCGAAGGCCGCCTCCAGGGCGAACACGCCCTCGAGCCCGGGCACGTAGCGGAGATCCACGGGCCAGACCCACAGGCACCCTCCGTTGGCCCGGACGAAGGCGAGCACCTCCGGCGAGGTGACGATCCGCACGCCTCGAGCCTACGCCGCCTGGTGGACGGCGCCCCGAGCGGCGGCGGCGCTCACGGTCCGGACCGCGCGGCCTGGCCGAGCAGCTCCGCATACCGGGGACCGTCGAGCACCGCGACGGCTCGGTCCCACCGCTCGGTCGCCCAGCCCCAGAAGTCGAAGTCGATCGTCGAGATCTTGGCCTGGATCGCGGCCCACAGCGTCCAGCCCACGTCGGCCATCATCGCGTACAGCTCCATGCGCGCCAGCTGCACCGGATCGGGGCGCCCGAAGTAGGCCTCGCACAGGGCCCGACGCAACTCCTCGTCGTAGGCGCACTCCTGCGCGGTGTCCCCGAGCTCGAAGCAGGGGTCGTTGTTGCCGCTGTACTCGAAGTCCACGATCCACAGCTGCCGGCCGTCGTCGATGTAGTTCTCGGCCAGCAGGTCGTTGTGGCAGGGAACCTTCGGGAGCGCGTGCACGGCGAGCGCCCGCTCCACCTCCGCGACCGCCGGCATGCGGTCGCGGAAGCCCCGCGGGATCGCGATGCCGTGCTCGTCGACGATCCCCAGGTAGAACTCCGTGAGGCGGAACATGTCGAAGTCCCGGAGGAAGCGCGGCCCCGCATGCAGCCGGCGCAGCGAGGCGGCGATCCGCGCCGGCATCTGGGGTTCGCGGAGGCGTTCGGCCGACATCGTCTCGCCGTCGATGTAGGCGACGATCATCACCGAGAGATCCTCGAGGTACTCGACGACGGACGGGGACACCCCGGTCGTCGCGGCCGCCTCGGCGTTGTGCCGCTCGTTGGCCCGATCGACGGCGAGCAGCTCCGTCCTGGCTCCCGGAACCCGCACGACGAACCGCGCGCCGTCGGCGGTCACGAGGTAGTTCGTGTTCGTGAGCCCGCCGGACAGCTCGGCGACCGCACAGTCCTTCCCGGCGAAGGTTCGCGCCCGAGCGAGGACCTCCTCGATCACGCGGCGTCCACCCTCGACGGCCGGTGGGGAACGTCGTCGATCACCTCGGCGGGCACGCGGCTGCCGAACACCTCGATCTCGAGTCGCGCGCCCGGGCCGAGATCCGGCGGGAGGTAGGCCAGACCGAGGTTCCGGCCGACGGCGAACCCGTAGGCCGCGCTCCGCAGACGGCCGAGCACCTCGTCGTCGGCGAGGACCGCCTCGCCGCCGTAGACCGGCAGGTACGCCGGCCCCTCGCCGATCGCGAGCGCGCGCAGCCGACGCTCGACGCCGCGTTCGCGCTGGAGGCGCAGAACGTCGGCCCCGAGGAAGTCACGACCCTCGAGAGCGACGAACGCCTCGAGCCCGGCCTCCAGCGGCGTGTCGTCGGCGGTGAGGTCGCTGCCGAGCGCGCGCATCCCCCGCTCGATCCGCAGGCCCTCCAGGCAGCGGTAGCCGCAGGGGGCGAGCCCGCGGTCGGCCCCGACCTCGACGAGCCGATCCCACACCTGGACGGCCCACGCCGGATCCACCCACAGCTCCCAGCCGGGCTCCCCGACGTAGGACACCCGCTGCGCCCACACCGGGGCCGGGCCGATCCGCAGGGCTCGGCCGGTCATCGGCACGAAGCCCGCGAGGTCGTCGTCGGTGCAGGCGGCGAGGATCGCGGGCGCGAGCGGCCCCCACAGCGCAAGCACGGCGTGCTCCCCGGTCGCCTCGCGCAGCTGGACGTCGTCGAGCTCCCGGTCATCGGCGAGCATGCGCAGCCAGCCGAGGTCGGCGTCGACCGCCGCGGCGCCGGTGACGACGCGGAACCGCTCGCCGGCGAGTCGCGTGATCGTCACGTCCGCGACGATCCCCCCGCGAGCGTTGAGGAACTGGCTGTAGACGACCGTGCCCGTCGGGCGGTCCACGCGGTTCGCGGCCGCGCGCTCGAGCAGGGCCAGCGCCTGCCGACCCTCGACCTCGATCACGCCGAAGGAGGAGAGGTCGAACAGGCCCGCGCCCTCCCGGACGGTCCGGTGCTCCTCGCCGACGCGTTCGAGCCACGGCGGCTCGGACCATCCGAAGGCGCGCTGGTCCGCGCCCGCTCTGCGCCAGGGGCTCCCCGGCTCGAACCGCTCCACCCGCTCCCAGCCGTGCTTGACCTGGAAGACGGCCCCAGCCTCCTGGAGCCGTCCGTACAGCGGTGAGACGCGCTTGGGGCGCCCCCACTCGTCGTGATCGAACGGGTAGCGGAGCCGGTAGTAGTAGCGGTACGTCTCGCGAGCGAGCTCGGCGACCCAACCGGCGTCCTCGTGGACCCGGCCGAACCGCCACGGGCGGTAGGCGCTGCAGTCGAGCTCCGGATCCCCCCCGACGATCCAGGCGGCGATCGCGCGGCCGATCCCCCCGGCGGCGCCGAACCCGTTCAGGGAGAGTCCTGCGGCGATCCACAGGCCGCGCACGCCCGGCCAGGGACCGACGAGGGGGTTCGCGTCGGGCGTCATGGCGTCGGGGTGGCACACGACCTTCACGATCTCGGCCTCGGCCGCGAACGGGAACCGCGTCGCCGCGCCGCGCAGGAGCTGCTCGAACCGGCGGTGGTCCGGGGGCAGCGACCGGCCCCCGTGCTCCCAGGGCGGGCCGTCGATCCAGCGCGCGACGGGGTCGGGCTCGTACCCGCCGAGGAGCATGCCGCCCGCCTCCGCCTTCCCGTAGACGAGCAGCTCGGGGTCGCGGAAGCACGGCATGTCCTGGGGCAGCTCCGATCCGGGAACCGCCTTGAGCGCGGCGTGCTGGTGGTCGACCGGCGTCGAGGGGAAGCGCGCGCCGGCGAGCGCCCCCACCCGCGGTGCCCAGATCCCCGCGGCGATCACGACGGCCTCGCACTCGATCTCCTCCGCCTCGGTCGCCACGGCCAGGACCTGGCGGCGAGGACCGAGGCGGATCCCGGTCGCGCGGGTTCCGGTCACGACGCGCGCGCCCAGCGCGCGCGCGGCATCGGCCAGGGCGTGGGTCGCGGCGTGCGGATCGAGGTAGCCGTCCTCCGGCACCCACACCGCGCCGTACAGCGAGGCGGGGCTCGCGGCCGGCATCAGCGCGCGCGCTTCCTCCGGCGACACCAGCTCGACGTCGAGACCGATGCCGCGCGCCCGAGAGACACCCCGCTGCAGGTCCTTCAGCGACTCCGGGCTCGAAGCGAACCGCAGGCTCCCCACCGTGTGGAAGACCCCGAGCTCCCGGTAGCACTCGATCGAGTATCGACGGAACCGCATCATCGTCGGCGACGGGTTGAACATCGTCACGAGCCCGGCCGCGTGCGCGGTCGAGCCGCTCGTCAGCTCCCCCTTCTCGAGGAGGACCACGTCGGTCCACCCGGCTCGGGCGAGGTGGTAGACGACCGAGCAGCCCGTGACCCCACCCCCGATCACGACGACCCGTGCGCGCTGCACCGCATCCCTCCTCGCGCGGACGGGGCGGACCTGCGACGGTCCGCCCCGTGCTGCGCGCGCCTTCCGATCCCTACTCCGGCGGGATCTCCGCGAAGGCGTACTCGACCTTGAGCCCCTGGCTGGCTCGGTACTGCCGCATGACGGCGTACACGATGATCCCGAGCAGGGCGGTGCCGAGCACGATCAGGTAGGGAAGCGAGTCGGCCGTGTAGGCGAGCCCCAGCTCCGGCCGGAACAGGAACGCCCCGACCATGAGCGCGCCGAACACGAACCCCGCGATGCCCACGATCGTGACGAGGGGCACGTTCCCGACCTTGTAGACCGCTCCCGGCGACGCTTCGTAGAGCTTCGCGGCCCGGTAGGGCAGGAGCGCCGCCGCCAACGCCGACAGCGTCATCACCGCGCCGTTGGCGAACGTCACCCCCAGGGTCCAGCGCGTCCACTCCGGCACGAGGTTGAAGCCGAGGATCACCGGGATCGCGCCGATGAAGTAGGCGACGTGCGCGTTGACCGGCGTCTTCCACCGAGGGTGGACCTTCGCGAACCAGTCGGGGAGCAGCCCGTCCAGGCCCATCGCCACCATGATCCGGGTGGTGCCGATGTAGCAGTTGCACACGATCTGGAACGAGTTGAGGATGAACCCGAGGCCGATCAACAGCACGATGATCGGACTGCTCGTGAAGGCCATCGCCATCAGGTTCGGGAACATGAAGTTCCCCCCGATCGTGGCCTCCGGAACGCCCAGCCAGTAGCCGGACGACGCGATCAGGATCCCCTCCTGACCGATGCCCTTCTGCATCGCCAGGGCGAGCAGGATCAGCAGCGACGCCGTGACGGCCAGCGCTCCCACCATGATGAACACCTGCTGACGGAAGACGTGGGCGTTCTTGATCTCGCCCCCCTGCTCGGAGGAGTACGTGGCCCACTGCAGGCTCGTCCAGGCGATCGGCGCAACGAGGAGCGTGCCGAACAGCCAGAACGGCGGGTTGAAGTTGACCCCGGCCGCCTCTGCCGCGGACCGTGCCGTCGCGAAGAACCCCTGCACCCCGTCCACGCTTCCGACGAAGGCGTCGAGCTTCGCCGCGGCCGCCGAGGGGGTCGTCGTGAAGAACAGCAGCAGCACGATCCCGAACGCGACGAGGATCGCGTACCACATCACGTACTGGAAGCGGACGTAGTTGCGGAAGCCGCTCACGAGCAGGACGAGCGACACGAGCGCGTTGGCGATGCTGATGATGATGATCCCGCTCGTGCTCGCCGCCCACGACCCGATATCGGTGAACACCTGGGTCCCGGTCGTGACGCCGAGGCCGATGAAGGTCGGTGCGATCCCGAGGACGGCCAGGAGCCACCCCGACAGCGCCACCCACTGCAGGATCCAGACGACGAAGAACGCGAACACGACGGTGAACCCGAACCCGCCGCCGAACACACGGCTCTGGAAGACGTAGTCCCCGCCCGAGCGGGGCAGCGCCGTCGCGAGCCACACGTACGCGAGCGCGATCGGCAGCTCGAAGAGGAACGCGAAGATGATCCCGAGGATCAGGTTCGATCCCTGCAGGGCGGTCGGCGCCCAGATGAAGGTCCAGGGGAAGATGATCCCCATCGTCAAGATGTTGTAGACGAACGCGGAGTACGGCGACATGACGCGCACGAGCCCCGACGCCCGCCTCGTGAACACCTGCGGCGCGGTTGCTTCCGCCATCCTCCCTCCTTGCGCGTACCTGCGTGCCGGGGCGGGCTACCCGGACGTGAACTGATGACCCAGGACCTCTCCACCCCTGATCGCAACGATCAGGCCTCGCAACACCCCCTCTCCGTACTCGCTACCGGGGTTGTAGGCCGGGGTGCGGCCGTACGTGGCGATCCCCCGGGATTCGTGGATGTGTCCGTGCAGCCCGACGGTCGGCTGGTAGGCGGTGAGCGCATCGGCGACCGCCTGGGAGCCGGCCCCGTAGTGCACCGGCTGCCCGCGCTCCAACACCGGCGTCGGCGGCCACACCGACGCGTCGAGCTTGAGGCAGGTATCCAGGCCCGAGTCGAGCGGCGGGCAGTGGAAGTTGAAGACGGCGCGTGAGGGGTCCTCGATGTCCCGAAGGAGGTCCTCGATGATCACCTTGAGCTCGTCGTCCGTGCGCTCCCTCGGCGTGCTCCACGGCGTCGGGGTCGAGTAGCCGACCGTCACGAGAACGTGTTCGTCGTCGAGGGGGACGACCCGGTTCTCGGCGTTGACGACGCGGTCCTGCGCCTCCTGATCGATCGCGGAGAGCACGACGTCGGTGTCGTCGTTGCCGCCGCACAGGTAGACGCGCGCGTGGGTGCCGGCGAGACGCTCTTCCGCCAGAGCCACCCACTCCCGGAGCCGCTCGGCGGCCAGGACGTCGAACAGGCCGTCGATCCGCTCCTGGTCACCCTCGTAGGTCCGATACTCCTCGGGATCCATCTCCCGCCAGTAGAAGCCGAGCGTCTGCAGCGCACGTTTGAACGCGACCATCTCCTCCTCGGAGGTGATGTGGTGGTCCTGGCCCTGCAGCCGGGCTCGGAACGTCCCCCCGGCGTCGCGCACGATCGGGATCAGGAGCTTGCCCATCAGGTCGCCGCCGAACACGAGCGCATCCACCTCGTAGAAGCGCGCGGCGTTCAGGAACTTCCGGTACGTCGGCTCGGAGCCGTGGATATCCGACGCGTAGAAGATCTTCGTGGGCTCCCCCCCGGGCCGGCCCTTCCGTAGGAACCTCATCGAGCCTCCTCGATCGTCGGGATCAGCTCACCGACCTCGCGGTACCACCGCTTGCGATCGCCCACGCGCGCGCGCAGCTTCCACGCGAGCGATCTCGGCTCGGCCTCGATCCGCTCGAGGAGGCGCCGCACCTGGTCATCGACGCGCGTCTTGTCCTCGTCCGTCAACTGCTGATAGGTCGCCGCCATCTGCCGCACCTTCTCGAGGTTCATCGTGAGGGTTCGCCACCATCCCCAGTCGCGAGCGCAGAGCTGAGCGATCCGCTCGACGTTCACGGCGTCGTCGTCGTGTTCGGCGAGCGGGTGCTCGAGCAGCAGCATGATCGTGTCGATCAGGTCCTTCTCGTTGATCTCGACGATCTGCATCTTCTGCAGCAGCATCTCCGTCAGCGGGATCGTCTCGTCGTGCAGCTCGAGCCGACCGGCCCAGGGGATCGTGTGGCAGAAGGACAGCTCGTCGAGGAACACGTCGAGGTGCAATCGGGTCGCCGGGTGCTCCAGGACGAGGCGAGTCCCGCCGGAGTCGACGAAGACCTGCCGGTCGTTCACGTAGCCCTCGCGCTCGAGCAGCGCCACGATGCGGTCCGCGTCGCGCCCGTAGCCGGCGAAGTCGACGTCGGTGTAGGCGCGACCGAGCGCCTCCTGCAGGTGGGCGTATCGCGGACACCGGCGCGCGAAGGCGAGGGCGCCCACGAGGCGCAGCACCACGCCCTCCTCGCGCGCCCGCTCGAGGAGGCGGGTGGCCTCGGCTTCGAAGGCGGCCTTATCCACTCCGTACCTCCTCGGCCGCGCTCGGCAGCGGTGACACGACGCTCACCTCCACGCCCGCGGCCTCGAGCTCCTCGACGTAGGTCGGATCGATGCCCTCGTCGGTCACGAGGGCGGCGACGGCCTCGAGGGGCGCGATCGAGAAGTCGGCCACCGTGCCGACCTTCGAGGAATCGGCGACGACCGTGACCGGCCCGCGCGTCTGCTCGATCATCACGCGCGCGATCTCGGCCTCCGGCGCCGCCGGCGTCGTGACGCCGGCCCGAAGGCTCAATCCCTCCACCCCGAGGAACGAGCGCGTCGCGTTCACCCGTCGCAGGGCCTCGGTCGCGAACGGGCCCGTGCAGGAGTTCGAGGGCGCCCGGTACTCGCCGCCGACGAGGATCACCTCGAGCCCCTCCCGCCCCACGGACTCCAGCGCGATCCCCACGTGGTTCGTCACGACCTTGACGGCGGGAGCCTCGAGGTGGCGGAACACCTCCAGCGTCGTCGTGCCCCCGTTCAGGAAGATCGTGTCCCGTGCCTCGACGAGCGCCGCCGCCGCCCGGCCGATGGCCCGCTTCTCGACGGCCCGTTGCGCGATCGCCTCCAGATAGGCGGGCTCGGCGCGCAGGTGGCGAGCGCGGACCGCCCCGCCGTGGGTGCGCTCGAGCACGCCGCGGCCCTCGAGCTCCTCCAGGTCGCGACGGACCGTGACCTCCGAGACGCCGAACTCCTCGGCCAGGGCCGAGACGCGCACCGCGTGCTGCCGGCGGATCAGCTCCTCGATCCGCCGGTGACGCTCCGCGGGCAGCGGCTGCTCCACCGGCATCCCTCCCCCGGCGTCGGGCCCGGCCCGGCGCCCTTGACCGAACGAGAGCGAGTTTGTTCGTTTCCGAGCGAGAACGCAAGTCCCACGCGGTACCATCCACCGCGAACGAGACGAGCCAGGAGGGCGGCCGGTGGACGTGGTCGTGTTCGCGAAGTACGTGCCCACCCCCGAGGGGACGCCCGAGCTCGGGCCCGACCACCTCCTCGTCCGGGACGGAGGCGACGGGGCCCTCGACCCGGGCGACACCTACGGGCTCGAGCTCGGCCTGCGGCTCGTGGAGGCCCACGGCGGCGAGGTCACCGTGGTCTCGATGGGCCCGGCGGGCGCGATCGCGGCGGTCCAGCGGGCCCTCGCGATGGGGGCCCACCGAGGGGTGCTCGTGACCGACCCGGCGCTGCGCGGGGCCGATGCCCTGGCCACGGCTCGGGTCCTGGCCGCGTGCCTGCGACGCCGACCCGCGGACCTCGTCCTCGCCGGGATCGAGTCGACCGACGGCTACACCGGCACGGTCCCGGTCACGGTCGCCGAGCTCCTCGGGATCCCGAGCGTGACCGCCGTTCGCGCGGTCGAGGTCGTCGACGGCGCCCTGCGGGTCGAGCGACAGACCGAGGAGGGCGCCGACGAGGTCGCCTGCCCCCTGCCCGCCCTGCTCACCGTGACGGCCGGAGCGACCGAGCCGCGGTTCCCGAGCCTGAAGGGCATCATGGGCGCGAAGCAGAAGCCCGTCGAAACGCTCGCCCTCGCCGACCTCGGGATCGACGTCGAGGACGTCCGGCCGACGCAACGGGTCGTGGCCGTCGCCGACGCGCCGCCGCCGGCCGGCGGCGAGATCGTGGACGCCGAGGTGGGGATCGCACGGATCGCCGACCTCCTCGTCGAGGCGAAGGTGCTGTGATGGCTTCGGTCTGGGTCGTAGCCCCGGTCGACCGCTCCGGCGCCCTGCACCCGGCGTCCCTCGAGCTGTGCACGAAGGCGCGGTCCCTGACCGAGGACGTCGCGGTCGTCGCCGTCGGACCGGGGGCCGCCGAGGCGGCAGGACCCCTCGGGGACCACGGCGCGCGCCGCGTCTGGGTCTGGGACGACACCGCGGCCCACGACCACCCGGGCTCGGCGGCTGCGGTCGTGGCTGACCTCGTCGCCGAGCACCGCCCCTCGCTGCTGCTCCTGCCGATGACCTACGACATGCGCGACGTCGCCGGGCGGCTGCAGGCGCGGCTCGGGTCGACGCTCATGAGCAACGCGACCGACCTCCTCGACCTCGACCGGGCCCGCACGGAGATCTTCGGCGGCACGAAGATCGTGGACGTGGCCCTGGAGGGGCCGGAGCCGAGGATCGTGCTCGTGCGTCCCCGGTCCTTCGAGGCCGAGCCGGTGGGAGGGACGGCGGAGGTGGTCGAGTGCTCTTCGGACCTCCCGGAGCTCGCGCGGGCCGTCCGCGTCTCGGGGCGGCGGGCCGAGGCCGCGGCCGCCGCGAAGCTCGAGGACGCGCGCGTCGTGATCGCCGGCGGCCGCGGCCTCGGCGGCCCCGAGGGCTTCGCCCTCCTCGAGGAGCTCGCTGGGGCGATCGGCACCGCCGCGGTCGGCGCCTCGCGCGCGGCCGTCGACGCCGGCTGGGTTCCCTATAGCCTGCAGATCGGCCAGACGGGCAAGACCGTCAAGCCCGACGTCTACCTCGCCGTCGGCATCTCCGGGGCGCTTCAGCACGTCGTCGGGATGAAGGGCGCGAAGCGCATCGTCGCGATCAACAAGGACGCCGAGGCCCCGATCATGCGGATGGCCGACCTCGGCGTCGTGGGCGACCTGTTCGAGATCGTGCCGAGGCTCACCGAGGAGATCCGCCGACGGACCGCATCCTGAACGCCCTCGCGCTGGCCGCGGTCCTTGCCGCCGCCGTCGGCACGTTCCTGCACCGCGCCCGTCGGCGTCTCGGCGTGCTCCGGGCCGCCAGGCCGATCGGGCCGCTCGACCGCCCCGGCGCGCGCCTCCGACGCGAGCTCGTCCAGGTGCTCGGCCAGCGCAAGCTGTTCCAGAAGCCGATCCCCGGGCTGATGCACGCCCTGATCTTCTGGGGCTTCGTCGTGCTGCTCCCCACGATCGCCGAGGCGGCTGTCGCGATCGTGGATCCCCGGGCGCGGCTCCCGCTGCTCGGCGACGCCCCGTGGTTCGCCCTGGCGGTCGACCTGTTCGCGACCGGGGTCGTGGTCGGGGTCGCGATCGCCCTGTGGATCCGCAAGGTGCAGCGCCCCGACCGGTTCCGCGGCTCGCACCTGCGCGAGGCCGACCTGATCCTCGCGTGGATCCTCGGCATCGTCGGGACGTTGCTGGCCTGGAACGCCACCAGGATCGCGCTCGGGCTCGCGCCCCATGAGTCGTCGATGCCTGTGTCGGGGGCGCTCGCACGGCTCGCCGGTTCGGCGGCGGAGGTCCCCGCGGCCGAGCGCGCCCTCGTGTGGTCGCACCTGCTGCTCGTCCTGGGGTTCCTCGCCTACCTCCCGGGCTCCAAGCACCTGCACATCATCACCGCCGCGCCGAACGTCCTGCTGTCGAAGACGCGGCCGAGCGGGGCCCTGCAGCCGCTGCGGATCGACCTCGACGCGCCCGAAGACGAGATCCGCTTCGGCGCTGGGGTCGCGACCGACCTGTCCCGCAGCCAGATCCTCGACCTGTTCACCTGTACGGAGTGCGGTCGCTGCCAGGAGGTCTGTCCGGCCTGGGCGACCGGCAAACCGCTATCGCCGAAACTGCTCATCATGGACCTCCGCGACCACGTCGCGGCCCAGGCGCCGGCGATCGGCGGGGGCGGCGACGCCGGGACGGTCGAGCTCCAGCCGCTCGTGCCAGCGGCCGTCGAGGACGAGGTCGTGTGGGACTGCGTGACGTGCGGCGCGTGTGTGCAGGAGTGCCCGGTCGACATCGAGCACGTCGACACGATCGTGGACCTGCGTCGGTACCTCGTGATGGCCGAGTCGCGGTTCCCACCCGAGGCCGCACCGATGCTGCGGGGGATCGAGGGCCCGAGCGAGAACCCCTGGGGCCAACCGGCCGCCGAGCGGACCGCGTGGGCCGAGGGGCTGGAGGTCCGGGTCCTGGCTCCGGGCGACCCGCCGCCGGAGTGGCTCTACTGGGTCGGATGCGCGGGGGCCTTCGACGAGCGGGCGCGGGCGACGACCCGGTCGGTCGCGCGGCTGCTCACCGCCTCGGGCGTGGACTGGGCGATCCTTGGACCGCGGGAGCGCTGCACCGGCGACCCCGCGCGGCGGCTCGGCCACGAGTTCCTCTTCCAGAACCTTGCGGAGCGCAACGTCGAGACGCTCGGCCAGGCCGGCGTCACGAAGGTCGTCGCGAGCTGCGCCCACTGCTTCAACACCCTGGCGAACGAGTACCCCGACTACGGCGCCCGCCTCGAGGTCGTCCACCACACGGAGCTGCTCGCCCGACTGATCGCCGAGGGACGGCTCCGGCCGTCGCGCGGCGCCGTGGGCGCCGTGACGTACCACGACGCCTGCTACCTCGGCCGGCACAACGGCCGCTACGAGGCGCCTCGCGAGGTGCTCGGGACCGTGGCGACCCGCACCGCGGAGATGCCGCGCAGCCGCGAGCGATCGTTCTGCTGCGGCGCCGGCGGCGCCCGGATGTGGATGGAGGAGGGCGGCACCGCCCGCATCAACGACACGCGCCTGGCGGAGGCCGCGGCCACGGGCGCCGACGTCGTGGCGGTCGCCTGTCCCTACTGCCTCGTGATGCTCGACGACGCCGCGCGCGCCCGGGGGTCCGGCGCCCCGCGCGTGGCCGACGTCGCGGTGCTGCTCGAGGAGGCGACCCGCCCCGCTTAGGGTGCCCTGTCACGGAGTTCTGGCGACGCGTCGGCTCTCGCGAGACCACGTCTTCCCGATGGCCTGGACGAGACCGTCGTGATGCCGACGACCACCGGCGGAAGCCAGGTCCACCATCGGGCCGGCGAGAAGAACTTCCCCGGCGCCGACGAGGTCGACCTGCGGTCATCGGGCGGGCCCGACGGGCCCGTCGGGTAACCTTCGGCCGTGACCGAGGACCTGAACGCGACCGACGCGTCCCTGCGAACGCGCGAGGCGGCGGTCGTCGGTCACGTCGAGGACGGTGTCGTGCTCGACCGGGCCGTCTTCTACGCGCGCGGCGGAGGGCAGCCAGGTGATACGGGCGTGCTCCGATGGGACGACGGCGAGGTCCGGGTCGCGGATACGTTCAAAGCAGGTGGCGAGGTGGTGCACCGGGTCGAGGGCGGGCCGCCGCCGGTCGGCGCCCGCGTGACCTGTGATATCGATCGGGACAGCCGCCACAGGCTCATGCGGACGCACGCGGCGCTCCACGCGCTGTCCTGCACCGTCGTTTGCGACGACGCGGCCACGACCACCGGCGGCAACATGGAGCCCGGAGCCGCGCGGATGGACTTCGAGCTCGAGACGATCGGGGCGGGGTTCGGTCGCGAGGTCGAGGGGAAGCTGAAGGCCGGGCTCTCGGCCGACCGGCCCGTGCGCGTGCGGTTCCTGCCCCGAGCCGGGGCTCTCGCCGACCCCGACCTTATCCGCGCGAAGGTGAACCTGATCCCGGAGACGGTCGACCCGATCCGCGTGATCGAGAGAGAGGGCCTTGACGAGCAGGCCGACGCAGGGACGCACGTCCGCTCCACCGCCGAGGTCGGCCCGGTCCGGTTCGCGAGGACCGAGAACAAGGGCAAGACCTTCGAGCGGATGCGGATCGAGCTCGCCTGAGCGTGGCCGAGCGGAGCGTCCACCACGCGGATCTCCTGGGGGGGACCGCCGCGGCGGGCTCCGCGTTCCTGTTCGGCGCGATCATCATCTGGGGCCGGTTCGTGCTCGAGCGCGGCACGGCGGTCGAGACCATGCTGTCGATCCGGTTCGCGATCGGCGCTCTCGTGCTGCTCGCGCTCGCCACGGCGCTCGGTCGGCCGGTGCTCGCGGCGCCGGGGGAGCGACTGCGCCTGGTCGGGCTCGCGCTGTTCGGCTACGCGATCGAGGCGAGCCTGTTCTTCACGGCGACCAGGCACGGGACGGTCGCGACCGTCACGCTCCTGTTCTTCACGTACCCGGTCTGGGTCACCGTGTGGGTTCGAGTGTTCGGGGGCCGGCTCCCAGCGCGGCTCACGGCGATCGCGCTCGGCTGCGCCGTGGTCGGCGCCGCGATCGTCGCGGGTGTCGGCACGGACCTGGAGATCGACCGCGTCGGCGTGGCGCTCGCGCTCGCCACGGCGCTCACGTACAGCGGGTACCTGACCGGCGCCGACCTGCTCATCTCGCGGACGCAGTCGATCACGAGCGCGATGTGGGTGAGCGCCGGAGCATCGCTCGGGCTGTTCGCGTACTCCAACGTGATGGGGCACTGGCGGCTGCCGACCGGCGCCGAGTCGTGGGGCCCGCTCCTCGGCATGGGGCTCGCCTCCGGCTTCGCGTTCTTCCTGCTGTTCGTCGCCCTCCGTCGGATCGGCGCCGTTCGGGTGGCGATCGTCTCGGCGATGGAGCCGCTCGCGGCTGCGCTGCTCGGCTTCGTGTTCCTAGACGAGTCGGTCACAGCAGGCGTCGCGGCCGGCGGCCTGCTGATCCTCGCGGGCTCGGTGCTCGCGAGCCTCGCCCGCACGCCGACGCCACAGGAGCAGCAGATCCCGTAGCCGAACGCTGGGAGCTCGTTATCCCCCGCTTAACGGGCGGGTCGGTACGTTCGAGGCCATGAAGACACTCATCGCATCCATCACGCTCATCGTCGCGCTCACGTCCTGCTCGCCTGGCGGCACGGCGTCCAGCGCGGGGTCCGCCGAACCCCCTCGCACCACGGACGCCGAGCCGATGGCCCCGACCGGAGCGTCCGCCGACGGTGGGGACCAACCCGAGCGGCTCGACCCCCGCGAAGGCGGGCTCGAGGTCGCGCTGGGCGAGTGGGCGCTCACGCTGGAGGCCGACGCGATCCGGCCCGGCCGCGTGACGTTCGTCGTGTCGAACCTCGGCACCATCGCCCACGGGTTCGAGATCGAGGCCGAGGGCGGCGACTCGAGCGGTCCCGGCTCCGGCGACGGCCTGAAGGCCGAGACCCGGCTGCTCCAGCCGGGCGAGCGCACCCGCCTGACGCTGAACCTCCGAGCCGGCGTCTACAAGGTCGAGTGCCTCGTCGACGGCCACGACGACAAGGGCATGGAGGGCTTCCTCGAGGTCCGCCGCGACGCGCCGCTCGTCCGCGTGCACAGCGCCGAGCCGGACACGATCTCGATCGAGGGGTTCGCGTTCGACCCGCCGCGGCTGGAGGTCGCCGCCGGGACGACGGTGACGTGGACGAACCGGGATCCCGCTCCTCACACCGTGACGGCGGAGGACGGCTCGTTCGACTCCGGTACGCTCGAGCCCGGCCAGACGTTCTCTGCGGAGCTAGGCGCGGGTCCGGTGAGCTACGTGTGCCGGATCCACCCCGAGATGCGAGGGGAGCTCGTCCCCCGCTAGGGCGTCCTGTCCCCGAGATCTGGCGACGCATCGGCCCGAGCGAGGCCACGTCTTCACCCCCTGGACCCGTGTGGGATGTCTGTCCCGGGTGTCGCTACGACTCGGGGATAGGACGGTCTAGGACCGCGCCCGCGATCCGTCGGGGTCGTAGAAGGGCGCCGCCTGCACGACGGCGGGAACGGTACGGTCGCGGACCTCGACGCTCCAGCGTCCCGACGCGAGCCAGTCATCGTCCACCCCGTCGAAGCGGTGGACCCAGGCCAGGCCGACCGCGGCACCGAGCGTTGCCCCGTACGCCCCGCTCGTCACGTGCCCGACCCGCTCGCCGTCGCGCAGCACGGACTCGCCGTGCCACAGCATCGGCGCGGGATCGGCCAGACGCACCGACACGAGGCGTCGCTCGAGCCGCGAGCCCCGCAGGCCGGCGAGGACCCCGCTCCCGACGAACGCCTGCTTGCGGGGATCGACCGCGAACCCCAGGCCGCTCGCGAAGGGGTCGTCGAGCGGGCCGACGTCGTGGCCCCACGAGCGGAAGCCCCGTTCGAGCCGGAGCGCGTCGAACGCGAACGTGCCCGCGTGACGAAGCCCGAGCGGTGCGCCGGCCTCAACGATGGCGTCGTAGACGCCGGCGGCGAACTCGCTCGGTACGTACAGCTCCCACCCCAGCTCGCCGGTGTAGGACACCCGCAGCGCGAGCGCCGTGGCCCACGCGACGTCGACCTCGCGTGCCGTGAAGAACGGGAACGCGTCGGGCCCCAGGTCCGCGTCGACGATCGATCCGAGCAGCTCGCGCGACCTCGGGCCCGCCACGTGCAGCACCGCGTAGGCGCTCGTCACGTCGACGACCGCCGCGTCGGACGGGAGGCCGGAGCGCAGCAGGGCCTCGGTGCGACGTTGGTGCAGCGTGGGTGCCACCACGAGGAACGCGTCCTCCCGCAGCCGCGTGACCGTCGGGTCCATCTCGATCCCACCGCGCTCGTTGCAGATCGTCGTGTAGACGACTCGGCCCGGCGGACGGTCGAGCGTCGAGGTGCACAAGCGTTCGAGCCCGGCGAGCGCGCCCGGTCCCTGGACCAGGAACTTCGCGTAGCTCGACAGGTCGATGAACGCCGCCGCCTGCCGGGCGGCGCGAACCTCCTCGGCCACGGCGCCGAACCAGGATGGACGGTCGAAGTCGTACCCCCAGTCCGGCTCGGCCGAGGCGCCCGGCTCGTACCACGCGGGTCGCTCCCACCCGGCCGCCTCTCCGAAGGCCGCCCCGGCCGCGCGCAGCCGATCGGCGAGCGGCAGCCGACGCACCCCCCGGCCGGTGCTCGGCTGCAGGCCCGGCCAGTGCATCGCGTACAGGCGCCCGAGCGACTCGGTCGTGCGCGCGTGCAGCCACGAGCGGTTCCCCTGCCACCGCTGGGAGCGCGCGACGTCGACCTCCGTGAGGTCCATCGTCGGGTGACCGGAGACGATCCACTCCGCGAGCGCCCGACCCACCCCCGGCGCGAAGATGATCCCCTGGGAGTTCATCCCGGCGGCGACGAACAGCCCGCCGATCTCGGGAACCGCGCCGAGGTGCAGGTTCGCGTCGGGCGTGAAGCTCTCCGGGGCCCGGAGGAAGTGGCGGAAGCCGATCCCCCGCAGTTCCGGGAGCCGTTCGCGGGCCTTCGCCAGCACCGGCTCGATGTGCTCCCAGTCGGGTCCCCATTCGACGAACCCGCCCGGATCGACGTCGGCGGGCGACCGGGGCCGGCCCCGCGGCTCGAACGCCCCAACCATGTAGCCGCCGCGGTAGTGGCGGACGTAGAAGTAGCCGTCGAGGTCCCGGAGGATCGGGAGGCGCTCGTCGGCGCCCGCCGTGGGCTCGGTGATCACCCAGACGTGCTCGGCCGGGTACAGGGGGATGCGCACGTCGAGCAGGCGGGCGAGCTCGCCGGTCCACAGCCCGGCCGCCAGCACGACCGTACCCGCCTCGATCTCGCCGCGGTCGGAACGCACGTGCGTGATCCGCCCCGCGGCCGAGCGGAACCCCGTGACGGTCACCCCGAACGCGAAGCGAGCCCCCCGGTCGCGGGCCCCCTTCGCGAGAGCCAGGGCCGCGTCCGCGGGGTTGACCGTTCCGTCGCGGGGATAGAACGTCCCGCCGACGAGGTCGTCGACGACGATCGGCGGCCACCGCTCGGCGAGCTCTCGCGGCGCGAGGACCTGAACGTCGATCCCGGCGTCTCGCGCGACCGAGGCGGCGGCGAGGTACTCCTGCATCCGCGCCGGCGTGCGAGCGACCGTCATCGAGCCGACCCGCCTGAACCCGGTCTCGACGCCCGTCTCGCCCGGCAGCCGCTCGTACAGGTCGGCGTTCCCCTTCGACAGCGCGGTCAGGGCATGGGTGCCGCGGGCCTCGGCGACGAGGCCGGCGGCGTGCCAGGTGGTGCCGTTCGTCAGGCGACCGCGCTCGACCACGAGCACGTCGCGCGCCCCCAGGGCGGTGAGGTGGTAGGCGACCGAGGCCCCCACGATCCCGCCGCCCACGATCACGACCTCCGCCCGATCGGGCGGGTCGGCCAACGGCGCCAGGATCGCGTCGTCGACCTCGGTGGACGCCGTGCGCTCGGGGATCATCGCGCGCGAGGATACCGATGCGGTCCGAGCGCCGCGGAAGCGCTCGACCCGGCCGTCGCGGAAGCGCTCAACCCAGCAGCGGGCGCCCCATCTGCTTGCGGTAGCGCTCGTTGAAGTCGTAGAGGAACCGATCCTGCCGCGGGTAGACGCCCGTCCGGTAGGCGCGTGACCCGACCCCGGTCTGAGCGCGCTCGCACACCTCCCAGTCCTGCTTCGAGATCAGGTCCCACAGCTCGACGACCGGCTCGGGCTTGAACAGGTTGGGATCGGCGATCGTCTCGGGGCGGAAGAGGTACTCCGACACGACGGTCGTATGTCCGGGGCCCTTCGGGTAGGCGATGTAGTACATCACCGCGTCGGGGTGCAGGTTGATCATCAGGTTCGGGAACTGGTAGGCCCCGTAGTACATCTGGTAGTCCTCGGGAAGCAGGTCGGGGAACTTCGGCAGCTGCGACTCCCCCGTCATCGTGAAGCTCGTCGCCCCGTCGCGCATCCAGTTCCCGTCGTCGCGGGTCTCCTCGTCCCACACCTCGCCGAACCGGAACAGCGGCACGACCTGAACGAGCTCGGGATGGACCGACGGGCAGTGGAGGCACTCGTTGTAGTTCTCGACCACGATCTTCCAGTTCGCCGCCACCTCGTAGACGATCCGCACGCCGATCCGCAGCTCGTCGAGGCGGTACCGTTCGAACATCGCGATGCTCTCGGCGCCCTCGTTCATCCACTCCATCAGGGGCCGCGGCTCGGGCGCGAGGTTCACGAAGAGGAAGCCTGCGTACTCCTGCACGGCGAACCCGAACAGCGGGTAGCGGGAGCGGTCGAACAGCTCGTCTTCCCGAACGTTCGGCGTCCCGATCAGACGACCCGACAGATCGAAGGTCCACGCGTGATAGGGGCACTTGAACGCCTTGCGCACGTGGCCGCGCTCGGGCTCGTCGTCGAGGAACTTCGTGCCCCGGTGGCTGCAGACGTTGTAGAAGCCCTTGAGCTCCCCCGCCTCGTTGCGGGTGATGAAGACGGACTCCCCGGCGAGGTCGCGCACGACGTAGTCACCGGGCGAGGCGACCTCCTCGGTGCGCCCCAACACGACCCAGTCGCCGAACCAGATCCGCTCGCGCTCTTCCTGCCAGACCTCCTCGCTCGTGTAGTCGGTCCCGGCCAGCGTCGGGCGTGGGCGCCACTCGCGCTCGTCGTAACGGATCGGGCGGTGCTCCTCCACCTGCATCGTGCCTCGCTCCCCGTCGTCGCTTGAGGATGTCCTCAAGGATACGGACGGCGGTCCGCGCGACGGTAGCCGCGGAACGCGCGAGGTGGTGCGAACTTCGTGGTTCGAGGCTGCTTCATCTGCGAGAATCGTCAACCGATGCCCCAGCGACCGCTGTTCGACGACCTCGACCTGCGGATCATCGACGCCCTCGCCGAGGACGGTCGCCGGCCGTTCACCTCGGTGGCCGCAGAGCTCGGGGTCGCCGAGGCGACTGTGCGCGCCCGCGTGAACCGCCTCCAGCGTCGGGGCGCGATCCGGTTCGTCACCGACACCCGTCCGCACGAGCTCGGCCTGCTGTTCGCCTACCTCGGGATCCGGATCGCGGGCGCCGACGTCCGCGGGGCGATCGAGGCGATCTGCCGGATCCCGGAGGCGGTCTACGTGATCGAGTGCACCGGCACCTACGACGTGCTCGTCGAGGTCGTCGCCAAAGACGGCGACGACCTCCTGCGACTGATCCAGCGCGAGGTCCGACAGGTCCCCGGCGTCGCGCACGTCGACACGTACCTGGGTCTGCGGATCGCGAAGGGGACGTTCCGCTACACCGATCTCGGCCGCGCCGGCGAGGCGAGCGGCCGGTTCCGACGGCCAGGCCGACGCGCGGTCAGACCCCGCGCGCCTTGACGCCGGGATCCTCGACGAGCGCCCGCAGCTGCGGCACGTGATCCTCGTAGTGCTCCACCGTCTCGGCGGAGAACGCCTCGAGACCGGCCGCGTCGCTCCCGTCGACGCGGGACCATGCCTCGAGGAGCCGAGCGCGGGCCTCGTCGACCTCGGCGCGGACCTCGACGAACGGCATCGCGCGCGACCGCGCCTGCTCCCGCGCGTTCACGTCGTCGGTCGCCTGCTCGTCGTCGGCCCAGTTGCGCTCGGCGCTGCGGACGAACTCACCCCACCAGTAGGCCACGTGCCACAGGACGTCCTTCACGGACCACCCGCCGGCCAGGGCGGGCGTCTCGAGGCGCTCCTCGGGCACGCGCCCCACGAGCTCCTCGAACGCCGCCCAGGCCTCGGCCTCGCGCCTCGTCAGCTCGTCCTTCGTCATCCCCACCCCTGCGGTCGCCTCACTCGCTCGCCGACAGCACGCGCATGGACCCGGCCGCGGGGGTGAAGATCGACTCGTGCCCGTCGGCCCAGCGGACCCGGTAGGACACGCGCGTGGAGCCCTCGATCACCTCGAGGACCTCGCCCTCGCGGTCCGGCTGGCCGACGGTCTCGGCCTCGACGAGGATGCGGTCTCCGGGCTTCGCGTCCATCCCTTCGTCCTCCTCGGGCTGCATCGACTGCACCTCACAGGCTAGCGAACCGGGGGCCGGGTCGGTCAGCCCGCCAGCGCCCGGACGCCGCGCTTGACGAGCTGGTCGGCCACGATGTTGCGCTGGATCTCGCTCGTGCCCTCCCAGATCCGGTCGACCCGGACCTCCCGCCAGAAGCGCTCGGCCACGTTCTCCCGCATGTACCCGCGCCCCCCGAAGATCTGCACGGCTCGGTCGGCGACCCGACCGGCCATCTCGCTGGCGTACAGCTTGGCCATCGAGCAGCGAGCGTGCTGCAGTTTGACGTCGAGCCCCCGGTCGATCGCCTGCGCGAGGTCGTAGGTCATGAGCCGCGCCGCCCACAGCTCCGTGACGCAGTCGGCGAGCATGTGCTGGATCGCCTGGAACCGGATGATCGGCTCACCGAACTGCACCCGCTGTGTGGCGAACGCGGTCGCCTCCTCGATCAACCGCTCCGCCGCCCCGCAGCAACGGGCCGCGATCATGAGTCGCTCGTAGCGGAACCAGGCGTAGGTGAACGCGAGCCCGTCGCCCTCCTCCCCGATCCGGTGGGACACGGGAACCCGCACGTCGTCGAAGGCGACGATCGCATGGGTGTCGGGGAACGTGTGGGAGTAGGCCGGCTCGCGCACGAGACGGACGCCCGGCGTGTCCTTGTCCACGAAGAACATGGCGTGCGCCCCGGCGTGCGGCCCGCTCGCGAGCTTGGCCTGGAAGAAGATCCAGTCCGCGGTGTTGAACGACGTCACGTGCCACTTCTCCCCGCGCAGGACGTAGCCATCGCCCTCGCGCGTGGCCGTGGCCTGGATCGCGTCGACGTCGGAGCCCGCGCCGGCCTCCGTGATCGCGTAGCACTCGTGGCGCTCACCGCGGATCGTCGGAACGATCCACCGTTCGAGCTGCTCGGGCGTGACCACTTCCGGCGCCCACGACGGCGGCGTGTGCACGCACCACCCGAGCCCGTTCGTCACGCGTCCGATCTGTTCGGACACGAGCACCTGCTGGAACGTCGTCATGCCGCCGCCCCCGAGCTCCCGCGGCATGTTCATCGCGTACAGGCCCAGCTCGCGCGCGCGCTCGTGGTGACGACGGCGAACCTCCTCGGGGATCCGGCCGCCGTTGGCCTCGGCGTGCTCCTCCCAGGGGATCAGCTCCTCGTCGACGAAACGGCGCGCCCGCTCCTGGATCGCGCGGTCCTCATCGGACATCGGCTCGACCACGGTCCACCTCCCGCGCGGAGCATACCCCGCGCTTGAACCGTCGTTCAGCCGTCGCCGGCCGGCGGCGGGATCGACGCGGCGATCCGGGTCCACGGCCGGGCCCGCTCGATGGCGGCCCCGACGCGGAAGGCCGCCGCGTCGTCGTACGGCCGGGCGACGACCTGGACGCCGACCGGCGCGCCGGCGGCGGCGGTCCCGGCCGGCACGACGAGCACCGGACAGGCCGACAGCACGTTGAACGGCGTCGTGAGCACCGTCTCGTACTGCCGATCGTAGGGCCCGCCGTCCAGACGCGACGTGCGCCCGAGCCATGGGTCGCCGGCGGGGACGCCCGCGACGGCCCACGTCGGACACACGATCGCCCGGTACGTTCGGAAGAGCTCCCCGAGCGGTCGGTAGGCGGCCGCCTCGATCTCCAGCCCGCGCAGGAACGCGTCGGGCCCCGTCCGTCCGGCCCGGATCTCCTCGCCCCAGGCGAGCGTGTAGTCGCACAGGTCGTCGGCGTGCTCGGCGATGAGCGCCTCGATGTCGGCGCCGAAGATCGTCGCGTAGTGGGCCCGCGCCGCCCGCGTGAGCTCCTCGAGCGACCAGGGCAGGCTCACGTCCTCGACGGTCGCGCCGGCCTCGGCGAGCGCGCCGCCGACGGCCCGCACGCACGCAGCGACCTCCTCGGCGACCTCGTAGGTCCCCAGGTCCGTCGACAGACCGATCCGCCACCCCTCGATCCCGCCCGGGACCGACGGGACGCGGACCTTCGGGCGCAGCGTGGTGACGTCGGCCGGGTGCGGCCCCGCCAGCACGTTCTGCAAGAGCGCCGCGTCGGCCACGGTGCGCGCCAGCGGCCCCTCGTGGCAGTAGCGATCGAGGTTGTAGGGCGGGTCGACCGGCACCCGCCCGTGCGGCGGCTTGAAGCCCACGACGCCGCAGGCCGACGCCGGGAGCCGGATCGAGCCGCCGATGTCGGAGCCGTTCGCGAGCATCGCCGTCCCCGCGGCCAGGGCGGCAGCGCTGCCGCCCGAGGAGCCGCCCACCCCGAGAGAGGGGTTCCACGGGTTGCGCGTGATCCCCCACAGCCGCGAGTGCGTCACGACCGTGCAGGAAAGCTCCGGCGTCGTCGTGGTGGCGTGCACGATGCCCCCGGCGCGCACGATGCGCTCGGCGACCGGGGCGGTCGTCGTCGCGACGCGGTCGCGGAACACGAGCGATCCGAGGGTGTGCCTCCACCCCTTGAGCGGGGTCTCCTCCTTGAGCGCCACGGGCAGGCCCTCGAGGGGCCGCACGGGTCCGCCCCGCGCGTAGCGCTCCTCGGCCCGGCGGGCCCGTTCCATCGCCTCGTCGAACCGCGTCTCCGCGAACGCGTGCACCGTGCGCTCGACGACCTCCGCCCGTGCGATCGTCGAGGCCATGAGCTCGACCGGCGACAGCGTCCGCTCGCGGAACGCCCGAAGCGCGTCGACGGCGGTGAGCTCCCAGGGTTCCGTCACGACGTCGGAAACCCTACCGCGCCGACTCCGCGGTTGAGGCGGCGCTCGTCGGGCGCTAGGAGATGAACTCCAGGCGGTCGCGGTTCGCCTCGATCGCCGCGAGCGAGTCCGGATCGATCGGATGCTCCCGTTCGGGCTCCGCCACGTCGGGTCGCTCGCCGAACAGCTCCCCCGACAGGTACCGCTGGCCCGTGTCCGGCACCACGGTGACGATCCGGCGCAGCTCCGGATGCTTGGCGGCGACCTTGTGGGCCGCGACCACGTTGATCCCCGAGGAGGGGCCGCCCAGCAGCCCCTCCTCGCGAGCCAGCCGGCGGGCCATCGCCAGGGCCTCGTCCGTCGTGACCGTGACGATCCCGTCCATCAGCGCCAGGTCGAGGTTGGGGGGCACGATCCCGTCGCCGATCCCCGGCACACCGTGCGTGCCCCACCGCTGCTCGCTGATCAAGGGGCACTCGGCGGGCTCGACGGCGAAGGCCCGCACGGCGGGGTCGTGACGCTTCAGCGCACGCGCGACGCCGGTGATCCACCCGCCCGTTCCCTGGGCCGCGACGACGGCGTCGACGCGACCGTCCGTCTGCTCCCAGATCTCCTCGCCGGACGCCTCCTGCGCGACGGGGTTGTCGGGGTTCTCGAACTCCCCGGGGAAGAAGTACCGTTCCGGGTCGGCGGCCACGATCTCCCGCATCCGGGCCAGCGCGAGATCGATGTCGGTGCCCGCGCCGGGGGTGAGGACGAGCTCGGCGCCGTAGGCGGCGATCATCCGCTTGCGCTCCGGGCTCATGCCCTCCGGCATCACGATCACGCAGGGGTAGCCCTTGATCGCGGCGACGGCGCTGCAGGCGATCCCGGCGTTGCCGGTCGTGCACTCGATCACGGTCATGCCGGGGCGAAGGTCCCCGCGGCGCTCGGCCTCCTCGAACATGTGTCGGTAGATCCGGTCCTTGACCGAGCCCGTGGGCCCGTACCACTCGACCTTGGCCAAGAGCTCGACCCCCTCAGGGCCCACCCGACCGAGACGCACGAGCGGCGTCCGGCCCACGGCGTCGAGCACCGTCTCGACGACGCGCGCGTGCGCGTTCCACCCGATGCCCACCGATCCTCCTTCCTGGGCGCTCATCCGTACGCCGACCGTCGCTGGACGTAGCCGAGGCGCCGGGACAGCGCAAGCGCGGTCTCGCTCGCGAGCAGCGCGACCCGCGGGAGGTCGACCGCGCGCATCCGGAACGCCGGCCCGCTCACCGACAGAGCCGCGGTGACCCGTCCGTCGGCCTGGCGCACCGGCGCCGCCACGGCGTTCAGGCCGTCCTCGAGCTCCTCGAGGGTCTGGGCCCAGCCGCGGCGGCGGACCTCCTCCAGCTGGGCCCGGAGCACGTCGGGGTCGGTCACGGTGCGCGGCGTCCGTCGTTCGAGCGGGCCGGCCAGGAACCGCTCGCGCTCGGCGTCGTCCATGTAGGCGAGCAGCACCTTGCCGTTCGAGGAGCAGTGCAGGGGGGTTCGGCGCCCGACCCAGTTGACGCTCACGATCGATCGCGAGCCCGATACCTGGTCGACGTACACGACCGCGTCGCCCGACTGCACCCCGATGTTGACGGTCTCGCGCGTGCGCTCGGCGAGCTCCTCGAGCAGCGGGCGACCGGAGCGGACGAGGTCGAGCCCGGTCATCGCGGCCCCCGCGAGACGGATCAGCCCGAAGCCGAGGCGGAAGCGCTCGCTGAACGGGTCGCGTTCGACGAGGCCGCGGTCGGCCAGGGTCGCGAGCAGGCGCGAGGCCGTGGCCTTGTGCACCCCCAGGCGCCGTCCGAGCTCGGACACGCCCACCTCGCCGGCCTCGGCGATCAGCTCGAGCGCCCGCACGGCCCGGGCGACGGAGCGCAGGCCCCCGCCGTCCCCGTTCTCCATCCTGCAACGCTCCTCGCTCGGTGCAACGGCCCGGACGCTAGGGAACCCGAGGTCGCCGTGTCAAGCCGGGTCGGGGCGCCCCGGTCGCGCGGACGCGGGTCGCTCCCGTTGCGATGGCCGCACCACCGATGTTGACCGCGACCCGCGCCGTCGGCGACCCTCCAGGCTCCCGATGGCGGAACGGTACTGGCGTGCGGCGGCGCCGAAGGCCTCCTACGAGGTCGTGATCGTCGGCGCGGGTGGCCACGGGCTGGCGACCGCCTACTACCTCGCGCGCAACCACGGGATCACCGACGTGTGCGTCGTCGAGAAGGGCTGGCTCGGCGGCGGGAACATGGCGCGCAACACGACGATCATCCGGTCGAACTACCTATGGGACGAGTCGGCCGCGATCTACGAGCACGCGCTTCGGCTCTGGGAGGGGCTCGAGGCGGAGCTCGACGCCGACCTGCAGTTCTCCCAGCGCGGCGTGATGAACCTCGCCCACGGTCTGCAAGAGGTCCGGGCGGGGGTTCGGCGCGTGGAGGCGAACCGGCTGAACGGCATCGACGCCGAGTGGCTCACGCCCGAGCAGGTCCACGAGCGCTGCCCGATCATCGATACCTCGCCGCGTCTGCGCTACCCGGTCCTCGGAGCGACCTTCCAGCCGCGCGGGGGCGTCGCCCGTCACGACAAGGTCGCGTGGGCGTACGCGACGAGGGCGAGCGAGCTCGGGGTCGACATCGTCGAGCACTGCGAGGTCCGGGGGTTCGTGCGCGGGCCCGGCGGCAGGGTCGAAGGGGTCGAGACCACGAGGGGCAGGATCCTCGCCGGCCGCGTCGGGCTCGTGGCCGCCGGGCACACGAGCGTGCTCGCCTCCCTCGTCGGGCTGCGCCTGCCCCTGCAGTCCCATCCCCTGCAGGCGCTCGTGTCCGTCCTGTATGAGCCGGTGTTGGACACCGTCGTGATGTCCAACGCGATCCACGTCTACGTGTCGCAGGCCGACAAGGGCGAGCTCGTGATGGGGGCCGGCATCGACGCCTACAACGGCTATGCACAGCGCGGCTCGTTCCACGTGATCGAGCACCAGCTCGCGGCCGCGGTCGAGCTGTTCCCGATCTTCGCCCACGCGAAGGTCCTGCGGACCTGGGCGGGGATCGTCGACGTCTGCCCCGACGCCTCTCCGATCATCGGGCCCACACCGATCGACGGGCTGTTCCTCAACTGCGGTTGGGGGACCGGCGGGTTCAAGGCGACCCCGGGGTCGGGGTGGGTCTTCGCCGAGACGCTCGCGACGGGTCGACCGCACCCCCTGGCCGCTGCCTTCGGGCTCGACCGGTTCACCTCAGGCGCGCTGATCGACGAGCACGGCGCTGCGGCGGTGGCGCACTGATGCTGCAGATCCCCTGCCCCTGGTGCGGTCCGCGCGACGAGGTGGAGTTCCGCTACGGCGGCCAGGCGCACGTCGCCTACCCCGAGGACCCCGCCGCGCTGTCCGACGACGACTGGGGCGCGTTCCTGTTCTTCCGCGACAACCCGAAGGGCCCCTGGCGGGAGCGCTGGGTGCACGTCGCCGGGTGTCGGCGATGGTTCAACGCCGTGCGGGACACCGCGACCCACCGCCTCATCACGACGTACCGGCTCGACGAGCCGCCGCCGGAGCTGCCGTGACGGGCCGCCGGGTGGAGGTGGGCGGCGCCGGCGTCGACCGCGCACGGCCGATCGGGTTCCGGTTCGACGACGTCGACCGCGAGGGGCTCGCGGGCGACACGCTCGCGAGCGCCCTGCTCGCCGCCGGGGTGGACGTCGTGGCGTCCTCGCCGATCCTCGGGCGTCCCCGTGGGATCGTCTCGGCGGGCTCCGAGGAGCCGAGCGCCTTCGTGGAGCTCACCGAACCCTGGTTCGACCCGATCGTCGCGGCGACGACCGTCGAGCTCGTCGAGGGGCTCGCGGCCCGCGGTCGTCCGGGCGTCGGCCGGCTGCCGACGTCGCCGCCGCCCGAGCGCCGCGCCCGCCACGTCCACCGCCACGTCGAGACCGTCGTCGTCGGCGGCGGCACCGCGGGTCTGGAGGCGGCCGAGGCGGCCGCCGCGCGCGGCGACCGGGTCCTCGTCGCCCAGGACCGACCCTGGTGGGGACCCGCGATCCCCGACCCCGAGGCCCAGGCTCGGGCGGCCCGGCTGGCGGTCGCTGACGACGTCACGGCGCTCGCCTCGACCGTGGCGCTCGGCGTCTACGACGACGGGTACGTCGTGCTCCTCGAGCGCGGCGGGGACGGACGCGACCGCGTCTGGCACGTCCGGGCGGCCCGCGTGGTCCTCGCGACCGGTGCGACGGAGCGACCGATCGCCTTCGCCGACTGCGACCGGCCCGGGGTGATGCTCGCCGGCGCCGTCCGCGTGTACCTCGAGCGGTTCGCGGTCCTCGCGGGGCAGCGCGCGGTCGTGTTCACGACGAACGACGGCGCGTACCCCCTCGCCGATCGGATCCGCGAGGCCGGCGGCGAGGTCGTCGCGATCGTCGACGTCCGCGACGACGGCTCGGGGAACGCGCCGCCCGTGTCCGGCATCGAGGTGCTTCGGGGCTGGGCCGTCGCGGCGGTCGAGGGCGAGACGAGGGTGCGCGCCGTCCACCTCGTCGGCCCCGGCGGCCGGCGCGAACGGGTGGAGGCCGACCTCGTCGCGGTCAGCGGGGGATGGATGCCGAGCCTCGGTCTGTACCGGGCGATCGGCGGAGGGCTCAGGCCCGACGAACGGCTCGCCGCGTTCGTCCCCGACGGCTCGGGCCCGCCGTGGCTCGAGGTCGTCGGGGCGGCCGCCGGCGAGGGCCTGCCGGCGAGCGCCCCGTTCTGGTACACGCCCGCCGAGGACCTCACGCGCCACGTCGTCGACCTGCAGCGCGACCAGACCGTGGCCGACGTGCTGGCGGCCGTCGAGGCCGGCCTTCGCAGCGTCGAGCACGTGAAGCGTCGCACCTACATCGGCACCGCGCTCGACCAGGGGCGCACCAGCGGGCACCTGGTCGCCGAGATCGTGAACGCGGCCCTCGGCGACCCCCTCGGCGCGCAGGGACCGACCACGGCGCGCCCGCCGACGGCTCCGGCGCCGTTCACGGCCCTCGCCGGCGTGGACCGGGGCGAGCTGCTCGACCCGGTCCGCACGACCCCGATCCACCGCTGGCACGTGGCGAACGGGGCGACCTTCGAGGACGTCGGGCAGTGGAAGCGCCCGCGGGCCTACCCGCGCCCGGGCGAGGACCTGGAGGCCGCCGTGCTCCGCGAGTGTCGGGCGGTGCGGGAGGCGGCCGGCGTGCTCGACGCCTCGACCCTGGGCAAGATCGAGGTGGTGGGGCCCGACGCCGGCGCGTTCCTCGACCGGATGTACACGAACCGGATGTCGACCCTGCCCGTCGGGCGGATCCGCTACGGCCTGATGCTCGGGCTCGACGGCATGGTGGTCGACGACGGAGTGGCGATGCGTCTGGCCGAGGACCGGTTCCTCGTGACGACGACGACCGGCGGGGCGGCCGCGGTGCTCGACCGCTTCGAGGAGTGGCTCCAGACGGAGTGGCCCCACCTGCGCGTGTACTGCACCAGCGTGACCGAGCAGTGGGCCGTCGTCGCGATCGGCGGGCCGCTCGCCCGCGAGGTCGTTCGCGCGATGGGCACCGACGTGGACCTCGACGCCTCGTCCTTCCCGTTCATGACCTGGCGGGAGGGGACGGTCGCGGAGGTGCCGGCGCGCCTGTGCCGCGTCTCGTTCACCGGCGAGCTTTCCTACGAGCTCCACGTCGACGGGCGCCACGGCGCCCACGTGTGGGAGGCGGCGATCGCGGCCGGGGAGCCGTACGGTCTGACCCCCTACGGCACCGAGGCGATGCACGTGCTGCGCGCCGAGAAGGGCTACATCATCGTCGGACAGGACACCGACGGGACCGTGACGCCCGACGATCTCGGCATGGGCTGGATCGTCCGCACGGACGGGTCGGACTTCCTCGGACGTCGCTCCCTGGAGCGCCCCGACGCACGCCGGCCGGACCGGCGTCACCTCGTCGGCCTCGTCCCCGTGGATCGCTCGACCCTGGTGGCCGAGGGAGCCCAGCTCGTCGCCCGCGGCGACGCCGACGGCCTCGGGGGTCGCCCGGCGCCCGAGCCGGTGCCGATGCTCGGGCACGTGACCTCGAGCTACCGAAGCGCCGTGCTCGGCCACCCGTTCGCGCTCGCGATGCTGCGCGCCGGGCGGTCGCGCCACGGGGAGGTCGTCGACGCCGTCGCGCACGGGCGGTCGGTGCCCTGCGAGGTCGTGCCGCCGATCTTCTGGGACCCGGAGGACGCGCGTCGTGACGGCTGATCCGCGCATGCGCTCACCCCTGGCCCACCGAGCCGACGACCTCGAGCGGGTCGCCGGGCTGACCGACGGAGCCGTGCACGCCCGGGAGCTCGTCGGGTGGACGCAGCTCGACCTGCGCCTCGACGCGACGGCGGTGGATCGCTCGGTCGTGGAGCTGCCGCGTGAGCCGAACACCGCCTCGGGGACGGCGCTGTGGCTCGGCCCCGACGAATGGCTCGTCCTCGGCGTCCCCGGCACCGCCGAGGCGCTGCGTCGCGACCCTCGACGCGGGCCTGGCGGGCCTTCATCGGAGCGTCGTCGACGTGAGCGCTGCGCGCGCGATCGTCGAGCTCGAGGGCCCCGGGCGCCACGACCTGCTGGCCGGGGGTTGCCCGATCGACCTGCACCCCCGCGCATGGGGACCCGGACGCTGCGCGCAGACCCTCTACGGCCGAGCGCAGGTGCTGCTGCAGGAGCTCGAGGGGCGGACCCGGCTGTTCGTGCGCTCCTCGTTCGCCGACTACCTCCTGGATCGGCTGCTCGCCGACGCCGCGGCCCGCTGAGGGCGGCGGCTCACCCGCGCGACGGGGCGCCCAGCTCGGCGAGCATGCGCGCACGCCAGGCCGCGGTGGCCTCGACCTGGTTGAACGTGAACACGTGCAGGGCGCGGACGTCGGCGATCGGGTCGGCCAGGGTCGGAGCGAGGGCCTCGAGGAAGCCGTCCGGCCCGAACGATCCCCGGCGTACGAGGTGGCCGAGCACGCTCCGGTTCTTGCGGAGGTAGCGGGCGCTGTCGGCCACGCCGATCCGGGCCGCGATCGCCATCAGCTTCGTGAGCTCCGCGACCCCGGGGATCCCCAGGTGGATCGGCAGACGCACGCCCTGGCGGCGCACCTCGACGATCCAGGTCGCCGCCGCGGTCGGGTTGAAGCACATCTGGGTCGACATGAACGTGGCGAGCGGCTGCTTGTCGAGCAGGGCCCGCATGAGCGTGTCATCGGGGATCGCGGGGTGGCCTTCCGGGTAGGCGGGAACCCCGATCTGGTCGAAGGGGCTCCCCTCCTCGTGGATCGCCCGCAGCAGCGCGAGCCCGTCGTGGAACGCGCCCGTGTCCTTCGCGTCGCCGCCGACGACGAAGGCCGACCGAAGGCCGACCGCCCGAGCGCGGGCCAGGATGTCCACCAGATGAGCGCGGTCTCGGATCATGTGCGCCGACAGGTGCGGCGTCGCCTCATGCCCCATCGCGACGACGCGCTCACACAGCTCGAGGGTCGCCTCGATCCCATGGCTCGGCGAGGCCGTCACCGTGACCGCCGACCCGGGGGGAAGGGCGCGGGCGCGCTCCGGGGCGCTCGCGAGCGGGATCAGCTCGAACCGCGCGGCGGTCACGAGGGATCGCAGCGCGGCGCGCTCCGCCTCGCCGAGCCCCGACGGTCCACGGGTACGCCACCGCTGCACCATGCCGTTGAGCATCCTCCCCGAGCCGGCGCGGCTCGACACGAGCATCGCCGAACCCTCGGTCATCCCGTTAGGCGTTCGAGTCCGGGAACGAGGCCTTCTTGCGCTCGATCCACTCCCGGAGCTCCTCGTCGACGGCCTCGTCGAACGGCGGCGGCTCGTAGTCGGCGAGCATCTGCTTCCAGACCGCGTTCGCGCGCTGCATCGCGTCCTTCGACCCCTCGGCCTCCCACTGCTCGTAGGAGTTGTTGTCGGCGATGGTCGAGCGATAGAAGGCCGTCTCGAAGTTCGCGAGGGTGTGCGCGGCGCCGAGGAAGTGCTGCCCCGGACCGTTCTCGATGATCGCCTCGAGGGCCTGCCCGTTCGGCGACAGGTCGACGCCCTGTTGGAACCGCGCGGCCATCCCGCACTGGTCGAGGTCCATCGCGAACTTCTCGTAGCCCATGACGAGCCCTCCCTCGAGCCAGCCCGCCGCGTGCAGGACGAAGTTCACCCCGGCGAGCATCGTCGGCAGGAACGTGTTCGCCGATTCGTAGGCGGCCTGAGCGTCCGGCAGCTTCGAGGCGGTCAGGTTCCCGCCGCTGCGGAACGGCACGCCGAGGCGCCGAGCACAGGCGGCGAGCGTGAAGAGCACGAGCGCCGGCTCCGGCGTGCCGAACGTCGGGGCCCCCGACTGCATCGACATCGACGACGCGAACGAGCCGAACACGACCGGCGCGCCCGGGCGCACGAGCTGGACGTAGGCCATGCCCGCCATCGCTTCGGCGAGCGTCTGGGTGGCCGCGCCCCGCGACCGTCGCCGGGGACATCGCGCCGGCCAGGATGAACGGCGTCATGATCACGGCCTGGTTCGCGCTCGCGTACTCGCGGGCGGCGCCGAGCATCGTCGCGTCCCACACGAGCGGCGAGTTCGCGTTGATCAAGCTCAGGATGTAGGTGCCGGTCTCCAGCGCGTCGGCCCCGAAGACGATCCGCGCCATCTCGACCGTGTCGGCCGCCCGGCGCGGATGGGTCACGGACCCCATGAACGGCTTGTCCGAGTACCGCAGGTGCGCGTACACCATGTCGTAGTGCCGCTTGTTGACCGGCAGGTCGACCGGCTCGCACACCGTGCCGCCCGAATGGTGCAGGAACGGCGTGAGGTAGGTGAGCTTCACGAAGTTCCGGAAGTCCTCGATCGTCCCGTACCGGCGGCCGCGGTCCATGTCGAGGACGAACGGCGACCCGTAGGCGGGGCGCGAGCACGGTCGCGTCGCCCCCGATCCGGACGTCGTTCGCGGGGTTCCGGGCGTGCTGGACGAACTCCCGGGGCGCCGTCGCCTGGATCAGCTGCCGCGCCAACCCCCGCGGGAACCGAACCCGGTCCCCGTCGACGTCGCATCCCGCGTCCTTCAAGAGCCGGATCGCGTCGGGCGCGTCGCGGGAACTCGATCCCGACCGTCTCGAGGATCGTGTCCGCGTTGTGCTCGATCAGCTCGAGCCCCTCCTCGGACAGCACCTCGAGCGGGCGCATCGTCCTCGTGATGAACGGGACCCGATCCGCGAGCTCCGCCCGGGCCCTCGCCGCCTGGCGCGCCGCGCGTCCCCCGGCGCGACGCCGCCGGTGTTCGTCGCTCATGCTCCACCCCTCTCGGACTCGTCGCTCACGGCGCCGCCGCCCCGGCGACGGCGTCCGCCCCGAGGTCGCGACCGGCCGCTCGGGCAGGTCGACCGAGGCGCCCACCCGCTCGTAGGGGGTCCGTGGCGTGCGGGATCGCCATCGACGCCACGAAGTGCTCCTGGAACCCTCGGCTCCACCGCCGTCTCGACCTTCTCGACCGTGCGCACGACCCGCTCGATCTCGGCACGGGCCCCGCGGTTCAACAGCGCGATCCGCGCTCCGGTGCCGGCGGCGTTGCCCGCCGGGGTGACCCGCTCCACCTCGCAGTCGGGCACGAGCCCGAGCACGAGGGCGTGCAGCGGGTCCAGGTGCGTGCCGAACGCACCGGCCAGGCGGATGCGGTCCACGCCCTCGGTGCCCCACCGGTCCAGCAGTAGACGGCATCCGGCCGCCAGCGCCGCCTTCGCGAGCTGGATCGCCCGGACGTCGGCCTGGGTGACGACGATCCGGGGGTCGCCGTCGGCCAGCACGTAGGCGAACGTCCTGCCGTCGGGGACGAGACGGGGGGTGCGGCCGGCGAGCGCGCCGTCGATCACCCCCGTCGCGGGTGATGACGCCGGCCAGGTAGAGCTCCGCGATCGCCTCGATGATCCCGCTGCCGCAGATCCCGGTGATGCGGGTGCCGGCGAACCCCGGCTCGTCCGACCAGGCCTCGGTCCCGATCACACGCACCCGCGGCTCGAGCGTGTCGCGATCGATCCGGACCCGCTCGATCGCACCCGGCCGTCGCGCGCTGTCCCGACGAGATCTGCGCGCCCTCGAAGGCCGGCCCCGTCGGGCTCGAGGCCGCGAGGAGCCGATCTCGGTTACCGAGCACGATCTCCGCGTTCGTGCCGACGTCGACGAGCAGGCTCAGGTCGTCGCGCTCGTGGGGTGCCTCGGCGAGGATCATCGCCGCCGTGTCCGCCCCGACGTGACCGGCGATGCAGGGCAGGACGTAGGCCCGAGCGCCCGGGTCGAGGGGCAGGCCGAGGCCCACCGCCGAGGTACGCACCGGCTCGTCGGTCGCGAGGGCGAACGGCGCGCCGCCCAGCTCGCTCGGATCCACGCCGAGGACGAGGTGGTGCATGATCGGGTTGCCGACGATCGTCACCTCCATCACGTCGTGCGAGTCGATGCCCGCCGCCCCGGCCAGTGCGCGGACGAGATCGGCGAGGGCAGCCGCGCACGCCGCGTCGGTGAGCGTCTGCGCGCCGCCCTCGTGCAGCTGCACGTAGCTCACCCGGCTCATGAGATCCTCGCCGTAGCGGATCTGCGGGTTCATCTCTCCCGCGGCGGCGAGCACCTCCCCGGTGCGCAGGTCGCACAGCTGACCGGCGACCGTGGTGGAGCCGACGTCGATCGCGATCCCGAACACCCGCTCGAGCAGGCCGGGGCGCACCGCCGTAACGACCTCGCCGTCGTGAACGACGGCCGTCACCCGCCAGTCGGCGGAGCGCAACGCGCGCTGGAGCCCGGGAAGGACGACCGGGTCGACGGTGAGCCCGCCGAGCCCCCACTGGTCGGCGAGCGCGTCGAGGAGCCGGCTCGCGTCCGAGCGGGGCGCGGCGAGCTCGGGCGGCGTCACCTCCACGTAGTGCAGCGTGACGACCGGGTCGATCTCGATGTCGCGCGCCTCGACCTCCTTGCGCACGACCTGGCGGTGGATGCGGCTGTCCGGCGGGACCTCGACCACGAGGTCCCCGAGGATCCGCGTGTGGCAGCCGAGCCGCCGCCCGGGAGCGAGACCTCGCTGGTCCGCGTAGCGGCGCTCCGGCTCGCTCACCGGGCTCAGGTGCTCTGGCGTGGAGCGGATCCGATGCTTCGGGAACTCCCCCTCGACCGGGAGCACCTGGCAGCGGGCCGCAGATCCCCCGCCCCCCCGCACACCGAGTCGAGGTCGACGCCCAGGGCCCGGGCCGCCGCCAGCAGGTCGGTGCCAGCGGGGAACCGCCCGCGGCGGCCCGAGGGGGTGAAGACCACGAGGTGATCGGGCTCGTTCACGACGCGGGCGCGTCGACGCCGCGCCGGGCCGCCCGCCCGCCCCGGCGCCCCGACCGCGCTCCCTCCTCGGCCCCCGACCGGTAGCGCGCGATCCACGCCGCGCAGTCCGGGTCGTGGCCCATCAGGACGTCGGCGGCCATCACGGCCTGGCGGACCCCTTCGTTGCAGCGGGGCTCGTGATCGCCGAGGTCATTGCCGCTCGCGATCGCCATCGCCAGGAACGCGCCGTTCAGCCCGTCGCGGTTCGGCAGGCCGAAGGAGATGTTCGAGGCGCCGCACGTCGTGTTGACCCCGAGCTCCTCGCGGAGGCGCCGGACGAGGGCGAACACCTGCCGGCCGGCCGACCCCATCGCGCCGATCGGCATCACCAGCGGGTCGACGACGACGTCGGACCGCGGGATCCCGTGGTCCGCGGCGCGCTCGACGATCTTGCGGGCAACCTCGAACCGAACGTCGGGGTCCTCGCTGATCCCGGTCTCGTCGTTCGTGATCGCGACGACCGCGGCTCCGTACCTGGCCACGAGCGGGAGCACGGCCTCCAGGCGCTCCTCTTCCCCGGTGACCGAGTTCACGAGCGGCTTTCCCTGGTAGACGGCGAGCCCCGGCCTCCAACGCGGCGACGATCGAGGAGTCGATCGACAACGGCACGTCGGTGAGCGACTGCACGAGCTTGATCGTCTCGGCGAGGATCGCCGGCTCGTCGGCGAGGGGGATCCCCGCGTTCACGTCGAGCATGTGGGCGCCCGCCTCGACCTGGGCGTGGACGTCGGCGATCACCGTGGAGAAGTCGCCGGCCGCCATCATCCTCGGCGAGCTTCTTGCGCCCGGTCGGGTTGATGCGCTCCCCGATGATCACGAACGGCCGCTCGAAGCCGATCACGACCTCCCGGGTCGCCGAGCTGAGGACGGTGTCGGTCACGCCTCCTCCGTGCCGCCGGCGCGCGCGAGGGCGAGCAGTCGGGGCCTCGTCGAACTCGGCCTCCAGCCGGGCGACCTCGGCCTCGGCCTCGGCCCGCAGGTCCTCCCCGCACGGGCGCGTCCGACGGCGCCATTCCGCGAGGTACTCGTCGGTCCCGATC
>BPGL01000004.1 GCA_026003015.1 Actinomycetota bacterium
CGACGCGATGGTCGTGCTGGAGTCGAGCCAGAACAAGGACGCCGCCCACGCGTTCATCGACCACGTGCTCTCGGCCGAGGTCCACGCCTCGGTCGCGGAGTTCGTCCTGTACAAGGTGCCGAACCCCGAGGCGATGGCGATGGTCGATCCCGAGACGCTCGAGGCGTTCCCGACGCTGCGGCTCACGCCCGCCGAGCTGTTCGAGCACGAGCCCGAGCTCGACCTCGGCACCGAGGGAACCCGCCTGTGGAGCGAGGCGGTGACCCGGATCAAGACCGCGTAGCCCTCGCCGGCCCCGAACGATGGTCGCCGCCGGCGCCGCCCCGACCGCACGCGCGGGGCGGCGCCGTCGGCTCGCACGCCTGGTCCTGCTCGGCCCGGGCGTGGTGTGGTGGGTCGCGTTCTTCGCGCTGCCGGTCGGGCTGATCCTCGCGTACAGCTTCCTGGAGCGCGGCCCCTTCGGCGGCGTCGTCGCCGAGCCGACGCTCGCGAACTATCGTCGCGTCCTCGATCCGCTGTACCTGCGGGTGTTCATCACCTCGATCCGGATCGCGCTCGTCGCCACGGCGATCGCGCTCGTGATCGGCTTCCCGGCCGCGCTGGCGATCGCTGCGCGCGCCGAAAACGGTGGCGACCCCTGCTGCTCGGGCTCGTCGTGCTGCCCTTCTGGACGAGCTTCCTGATCCGCACCTACGCGTGGCTCGTCCTGCTGAATCCCGTTGGCCTCGTGAACCGCCTCGCGCAGCAGCTCGGCCTGGCCGACGGCCCCCTGCCGCTGCTGTACAACGAGTTCTCGGTCGTCCTCGGCCTCGTCTACGCCTACCTGCCGCTCATGGTGCTGCCGATCTACGCGGCGCTCGAGCGTCTGGGACCCCAGCTGCACGAGGCGGCCGGGGATCTGTACGCGGCTCCCCGCGTCGTGCTCGCCCGCGTCACGGTGCCGCTCGCGATGCCGGGGATCGTGGCGGGGTGCATCTTCGTGTTCGTGCCGTCGCTCGGGAACTTCATCGTGCCCGATCTGCTCGGCGGTGGCCGCAAGGTGATGCTCGGCAACCTGATCCAACAGCAGTTCCTCACGGCCCGGGACTGGCCGTTCGGCGCGGTGATCGCGGTCGCGATCCTGCTCGTGATGCTCGTCGTCGTCGGGGCGCAGTCGAGCGTGCTGCGCCGGACGCAGGAGGCGGCCGATGGCCGCTAGGCGTTCCCGCGCCCTGCGGGCGCACCTCGTCGCGACGCTGGCCTTCCTCTACCTGCCCATCGCCGTGCTCCTCGTGCTCTCGTTCAACGCCTCGGGGTTGCCGACGGCCTGGGGGGGGTGCCTCCCTGCGCTGGTACCGCGCGCTCCTCGCCGACGCCGCGCTGCTCGCGGCGGTTCGCACGTCGCTCGTGGTGGCCGTGGCGGTGACCGCGCTGTCCACGGTGATCGGGACCCTGCTCGCCGTCGGTCTGCAGCGAAGCGTGCGCAGTCGCGTGCTCGACACGGTGCTGTTCCTGCCCGCGGTGATCCCCGACATCGTGCTCGCGATCGGCCTGCTCTCGTTCTTCCACCTCCTGCGCGTGACGCTGGGGGTCCACACGATCGTCATCGCCCACGTGGTCTTCGACATGGTCTTCGTGGCCGCGATCGTGCGGACGCGCCTCGGCTACCTCGACCGCCGGATCGAGGAGGCGGCGGCCGACCTCGGAGCGGGTCCGATCACGACGTTCGTGCTCGTGACCCTGCCGGCGATCGCGCCGGGGGGTCGTCGCCGGCGCGATCGTGGCGTTCACGCTGTCGATCGACGAGTTCGTCATCGCCTTCTTCACCTCGGGCCCGACCGCCATCACCTTCCCGATCCGCGTCTACTCGATGATCCGCTTCGGGGTCACGCCGGTGATCAACGCGGTGGCGGCCGTGGTGCTCGTGATCTCCTTCGCGTCGATCCTGCTCGCGGTTCGCCTCGCCCGCCCGCGGGTGGCCGGCGGGATCGGGCCGGTGATCTGAGTGCGCGACGCGCGACGTGTGGGGATCAAGGACGTGGCCCCGGGTCGCGGGGGTCTCGATCACGACGGTCTCCCACGCGCTGTCGGGGCAAGGGGAGGCTGCCTGAGCACACGCGCGAGCGGATCCGCCGGATCGCCGAGGAGCTCGGCTACAGCCCGCACCCGGCCGCCCGGAGCCTCGCGAGCGGACGAACGGGCTTGATCGCCACCGTCGTATCGGTCCCCGGCGGCGTCCCGCTCGCGTTCACCGAGATCGACTACTACGTGGCGCTCGTCAACGGCGCGACGGGCGCGGCGATCGAGCGAGGCTACGCGCTCGTGCTCGCCCCCTCGACCGCCGGCGCCGAGACCTGGGGCCGGCTGCCCGCTGGACGGGGGTGATCGTGATCGACCCCGCCGAGGGCGATCCGACGATCCCGCACCTGCGAGCGCGAGGGCTCCCGATCGTGTTCGTCGGGCGCGACCCCTCCGGCCGACCGGAGGACCTCGTCGTCCAGAACGACCGGGCTGCGGCGACCACGACGGTGCTCGAACACCTGGTCGAGGTCGGCGGGCGACGGATCGCGTTCGCGTCGCTGCGCTCGCAGGAATCGTTCACGCCCGACTGCCTCGCCGCCTACGAGGCGTGGTGCGCGGCACGGGCGCTCGAGCCGATCGTCGAGCTCGCGCCGATCGGCCCGACGGCCTCCGCGGCCGCGTTCCGTGCGGCCGCGGAGGCGTTCCTGGGTCGCGACGCAAGGCCCCCCGACGCGGTCTTCTGCCTGTACGAGCGATTGGCGGTCGCGCTGCTCGAGGCCGCGCGGGCGCGACGCCTGCGGATCCCCGAGGATCTGCGGGTGGCGACGATCGCGGAGCTGGGGCTCGCCGAGCGCACGACCCCGCCGCTCACGACCCTGGAGATCCACCAGGGGGAGCTCGGCCGCCGCGCGGTGCAGGTGCTCGCCGACGTCCTGGCGGGGGGCGCCGGGGCGCTCGGTCCTCGACGTGCCGACCTCCCTCGTCGTGCGCGGCTCGACCGCCGGCGGGCGCTGGCGCCGAGGGGGCCGCGACGCGTGAGCGGCGCCACCGCGCTCCTGCGCCGGGTCGCCGACGCCCTCGTCGAGCAGGGGGCGCGATTGGCCCTGCCGGCGCGCCTGGCCGGAACGCTCGAGGTGGCGGGCCCGCTGCGTGTGCTCGACGCGCTGCCCCTCGCAGACGGCGGGCTCGCCGTCGTCCAGGCGGGCGACGAGCTGCTCGCGGTGCCGGTGGCCGAGGGCGGCCGCCGCCGCGCCGAGGCCGGCGACGGCGTGGCCGCTGCGCTGCTGGCCTTCCTGCGCGAGGGGGGCGCCGAGGGGCGGTTCGCGGCGCACCGCCTGGGCCCCTGCCCCCGAGCCGGGGACCGAGCGCGCGATCGACGTCGACCAGTCGAACGAGTCGATCGTCGTCGCCGAGCGGGCCGTGGTGAAGGTCTTCGCCCGCACCGCGCCGGGGCCGCAGCCCGGGGTCGAGCTCCCGGCGCACCTGGTCGCCGTCGGGTTCACCGCCGTGCCGACGCCGTTCGGATGGGTCGCGTGGAGCCCCCGCGAGGGCGCGGACGCCGTCCTCGCCTCGGTCGTGGCCTACCTCCCGGGGGCCGAGGACGGTTGGACGTGGTGCGTTCGATCCCTCGAGGACGCGCTGGAGGCCGGGGACGAGCGCGCCGGCGGCGAGCTCGGCGAGGGCTTGGGCCGGCTCGTGGCCGACCTGCACCGCGCGCTGGCCACGCCGTCGCCGATCGTGCCCGAGCCGGTGGGAACCGCCGGGCGAGCGACCGTGGCCGGCTGGCGCCGTCGGGCGGAGGCCACCCTCGAGGAGGCGCTCGCGCTGGCCGAGGGGGAGGTGGGGGAGCGCCTGCGCGCGCTCGCTCCTGCGGCCCCGCGCGGCGCTCGCCGCGTTGGACGCGATCGATCGGACGCCGACGATGCGGATCCACGGCGACCTGCACGTCGGGCAGATCCTGCGCTGGCGCGAGACGGCGTGGCGATCGGGGATTTCGACGGCAACCCCCTCGCGCCGCTCGCCGAGCGAGCGGCCGCCCGGGCCGCTCGCCCGCGACGTCGCGAGCATGGCGATGGCGCTCGACCACGTCGGCCGGATCGTCGGGCGGCGCCGCCCCACCGACGACGCCGCGATCGAGGGGTGGATCCGAGCCGCTCGGTCGGGGTTCCTCACCGCCTACCGCGCCGCGCTCGGCGAACACGCCCGCCTGCTCGACGAGCGGCTGCTGCGGCCGTTCGAGGTGGCCCAGGAGTGCCACGAGCACGTGTACGCGGCCCGGTACCTCCCGTCGTGGGCCGCGGTGCCCGACCGCGCGCTGGCGGCGATCCTCGGAGGTCCCACGTGAGCTGGGAGCCGAACCCGGAGGGGTTCCGAGCCGACCTGGAGGCCAAGCCCGACGCCCTCGGCTCCCTCGTCGCGGTGCTCCGACGCGAGGGCTCCCCCTGGCGCGCCGTGCCCGCGCGGCCGTCGCGGGTCGTTCTGCTCGGCATGGGCTCGAGCCGTTTCGCGGCCGACGTCGCGGCGGCGCGGCTGCGGTCCCTGGGGCTCGACGCGGTCGCCGAGCGCGCGAGCGCCGTCGCGGCTCACCCCGGCGGTCCCGGGACGCTCGCGATCGCGATCTCCGCCGGCGGGGCCACGCGGGAGACCGTCGCCGCCCTCGCCCGGCACCGCGAGCGCGGCTCGTTCGCCGTGGCCCTCACGAACGAGCCCGGCTCGCCGGTCACCGAGGCGGCGCACGCGGTCGTCGAGCTTCGTGCGGGGCTGGAGCGAGGGGGGGTCGCCTGCCGGACGTTCCAGCACACGCTCGCCCTGCTGCTCGACCTCGAGGCGTACCTCGCAGGGCTGCCTCGGGAGCCGGTGCTCGACCGGATCGAGGCCGCGCGTCGGTCCACCTCCGAGCTGTTGGAGCGTCGCGACGCGTGGTTGCCGCAGGCCAAAGAGCTCCTGCGCCCCGGCGGGTTCCTCCTCGCGCCGGCGGAGCGGCTGTCCTCGGCCGAGCAGGGCGCGCTCATGCTCCGGGAAGGACCCCGACTTCCCGCCGACGCCTGCGAGACGACCGACTGGCTGCACACGGACGTGTACCTGACGAAGACGATCGACTACCGCGCCGTGCTGTTCGCCGGATCGGCCGCCGACGAGGAGGCGATGGGGTGGATGCGTGCCCGCGGGGCGAGGGTCGTGGCCGTCGGCGGGGCGCTGCCGGGAGCCGAGCAGACGATCGACCATCCGGGCGCGGGCGTTCCCGAGGTCGCCCTGCTGAGCGAGGTCATCGTCCCCGAGCTCGTCGCCGCGGAGCGCTGGCTCGAGCAGCGCGGGCGGTGACCCCGAAGCGGCTCAGGCGATGAGCTCGACCGGGACGAGCCCGAAGTTCTCTCCCTCGACCGGCTGCAGGCCCTCGGGTGTGTACCCGACCCAGCGGACGACCATGCACCGCGCGTTGGCGTCCGGCGTCGCTCCGGGGATCCGCGAGGTGCACAGCTCCACGGTCTGGCGGTCCTGCTTCTTGTACAGGGCGACGATCCGCAGCCGCGCGAACCCGATGATGTCGTACTTGTCCACGGTGCAGCCGTCGTAGGCGCTCGGGTCCTCCATCAGGTCGGGTGGGATGCAGGGGTTGCCGTCCTTGTCCACCTGGCCGCGCGGGTCGTTCACCGGGAAGTAGAGCTCGAGCCCCTCACGGATCGCCCGCTGGATCAGGTTGTCGAGCGACGCGCCGAAGTTCCCCTGGCCGCGGCAGACGTAGGTGGGAGGATCGACGCCGGTGCCGTCGGGGCCGTTCACGTTCAGCAGCCCGTCGAAGCCCTCGAACATCCACCGGGAGAACTCCGGCGGGGTCGAGTTGTCGCACCGCTCGATCGGTCCGGGGGGATCGGTGCCGACGACGTCCCACTTGTTCAGGTCGAGCGTGCCCCACTCGGCGTTCGTGAGCGCCGGATCGGTGGCCGAGGCGGGCGAGTTATCCCAGTAGAAGGCGCACTCGCGAACGACGTTGGGGTCGGCCGGCGGGACGTCGCAGTCGGACAGGCGACGGGCCGAGAGCATCAGCGGCGCGGTGTGCTGCGTCGCGCCGGCGCCGCCCCAGCGCGCCGTCGCCTCCGCTCGTACCGACGCCGCGTCGGCGCCGAGGACCGGACCGAAGAACAGATGTTGCTCGCCCCGCACGCGCACGGTGACCGTGCCGGCCGGGGCGTCGCAGCTCGGCGTGTACCGGGGATAGCCCGCCTCGATCCCCGCGATCGCGGAGTTGTCGGCGGCGAGCTCGGCGGCGCTCGCGTCCGCGTGCGAGCGCCCGGCGCGCTGGCCGCAGGACAGCGCGGCCGCGAGGGCCGCGGCGTCGGCCGCGTTCTGGAGCTCGACGCGTCGGTACAGGAGCACGCCGACGTCGGTCACGAGCACGGTCATCCCGAGCAGGGCCGCGACGAGCAGGGCCGTGATCGCGAGGACGGCCCCGTCCTCCGTCCGCCCGAGCTCGCGTTCCCCTCGCGCCACCGGCCCCGCTCCCGGACCCGAGCCAGACCACCATCGGTCCTACCCCGAGCGGGGGACGGGCGCATCGGTCGGAAGTCCGAGAGCGCCGTAGAGATCCCGTGAACGGGGCGTGAGGATCTCGTGAACGCCGCGGTGGGACCTACGGGCGCACGATCACCGGCGTGCCGAGGCGAAGGAGCGGCTTGAGTCGGTCGAGCGTTCGCTCGCTCACCCGCAGGCACCCCGCCGAGGCGCTGCGTCCGATCGTCCAGGGGGCGTCGGTGCCGTGGATCGCGAGCTGGTTCCCGCCGGTCCAGCCCGGCGGCAGGCGGGGCTGGATCCCCGAGATCCCGAACGCGAAGGAACCGAGGTAGCCGCCGGGGGCGAACGGGACGCGGTCGGTCACGAAGTAGTCGCCCGGTGGCGTCGGCGATGACGGCGCGCCCGTCGCCGTCGGCGCCCGCAGCAGCACGCGGCCTCGCCGCTCCACGACCAGCCGGTGCTCCGACAGGTCGATCCGCACCGTCACCCAGGTTTTCGAGACGCGAAGACCGGTCAGGCGGATCCAGCCGTGGCGGCGCGGGAACACGTAGGGCAGCTCCACCCGCCCCCAGCGCCCGCCGCGTCGGGTCGCCTCGACCCAGGCGACGGTGGGGACCCGGTAGTACCGGGAGCGGTCGACGACCCGTCCGACGACCGGCGCCGAGCCCCGAGGCGCCTGCCGGGCGACCGCGCCGCCGGGGGGGATCCGCACGAGCAGGTGGGGCCCGGTCGCGGAGGCGGGTTTACGCTCACGGGTCCGCTCGGGTGGCGTCGACGCCTCGCGATCGACCGCGAGGCGGGGGGCGAGCACCTCGCCGCCCACGAAGGCTGGCGCGGAGCGCGGCCGCGTCGGGGGGGTCGCGGCGGGCTCGAGCGCAGGCACTCCGACCAGGGCCGGCGCGGTGAGCGCGAGCATCCCCGCGACCACGGTCGCCAGCCCGGACGCGCGCAGAACCCCGGGGGAAGGCTCCATACGTGTGCCGTATCGGCGTCCTGGCCGGCCGCCCTGAGCGGGCGACGAGACTTCCCCCCACCAGGGGCGGCCACCAGCCTGGCCAAGGGACCCCTGTTCCGCGTAGGCTCACTGTACCGGGATGGCCCGCCCCCCGCACACGCGGGCCTCGCCGCATCGAAGGAGGTCCGAGATGAGCGACGTGCTGCACGCCATCGCCCGGGAGCTCGTGGCGCCCTCGAAGGGGATCCTGGCCGCCGACGAGTCCACCGGCACGATCGAGAAGCGGTTCCGCACGATCGGGCTGGAGTCCACCGAGGAGAACCGACGGCGCTACCGCGAGGTCCTGTTCACGACGCCGGGGTTCGGCGAGCACCTGTCCGGCGTGATCCTGTTCGACGAGACGATCCGGCAGGCCACGAGCGACGGCGTTCCGTTCGTGAAGGTGATCGAGTCCGCCGGGGCGATCCCCGGGATCAAGGTGGACAAGGGCGCCAAGCCGCTCGCCGGGTTCCCCGGCGAGACCGTGACCGAGGGGCTCGACGGGCTGCGGGAGCGCTTCGCGGAGTACGCGGGGCTCGGGGCGCGCTTCTCGAAGTGGCGTGCTCCGATGGCGGTGGGCGACGGGCTTCCGACCGACTTCGCGATCCTCGCCAACGCCCACGCGCTCGCCCGCTTCGCCGCGCTCAGCCAGGAGGCCGAGATCGTGCCGATCGTCGAGCCGGAGACGTTGATGGACGGCGACCACGACCTCGCCGCCTGCGAGGACGCGACGGGGCGGATGCTCGGCGCGCTCTACGAGCAGCTGCGCGCCCACCGGGTCGACCTCGCCGGGACCCTGCTCAAGGTCAACATGGTCGTGCCGGGCAAGGGGAGCGCGAACCAGGCCGACGACCGCACGATCGCCGAGGCGACGATCCGCTGCCTCGAGGCCCACGTGCCGGCGGAGGTCCCCGGCATCGTCTTCCTGTCCGGCGGCATGGGCGACGTCGAGGCGACGAGCCGGCTGCACGAGATGAACCGGATCGGCGCCGAGCGCGGCGGGCTGCCGTGGCAGCTGTCGTTCAGCTACGGCCGTGCCCTGCAGGCGCCCGCCCTCGCGGCCTGGGCCGGCGACGACGCGAACGCGGCCCTGGCCCAGCGCGCGCTCGCGCACCGCGCGCGGATGAACGGGCTCGCCCGCGACGGCCGCTGGGACCCGGCCCTGGAGCACGACGCCGCCTAAGGCCCGGACGCTCGGAGGGGACGCGGTCGCCCCGTGTCGGGCGCCGACGTCCTCCTCGCGGCCCCGCGGACCGGTATCGTCGCCGGCATGGGCCCGGAGCTCGTGCTCGAGCGCCTTCGGGGGGCGCGCAACGCCGACGGCGGGTACGGGCCGAGCCCCGGCGCACCGAGCGAGCCGGAGCCGACCGCCCTCGTCGCGATCGCGCTCGCCGACAAGGGCGCGGCGCGCTGGCTCACGGCCCATCAGCGCGCCGACGGCTCCTTCGGGGTCGTCGACGGCCCCGTCCGCGATGAGGCCGCGACCGGGCTCGCGGCGGTGGCGATGCCCGCCGGGCCGGCGCGCGAGCGCGCGCTGGATCGGCTCGAGGTCGTGCGCGGCCGCCGGATCGGGTTCAACCCCGCCGTGCCCCACGACGACCGCTACCGGGGCTGGCCCTGGACCGACGGGACCTTCGGGTGGGTCGAGCCCACGGCGCGCGCCCTGCTCGCGCTGCGGCGGTTCCGTCCCCGATCGCCGAGGATCGCCGAGGGGGTCGCCCTCCTGCGCGACCGCCGCTCGGTCGGGGGAGGGTGGAACTACGGCAACCGCGTGGTGCTCGGCGTCGAGCTGCCCCCGTTCGCGCACACGACCGCGGTCGCCCTCCTGGGGCTGCGCGGCCTCGACCCCCCGCTCGAGGCCGAGGGTCTGCGCGCGCTCGCCCGCCTGTGGCGCGAGGAGGACGGGGGTGTGCTCTCGGTGGCCACGGCGCTCGCGGCGTTCCGGGCGAGCGGTTGGCATGACGAGGTCGCCTCGGCGCGGGCTCGGTTGTCGGCGCTGCTGGATCGCTCCGAGCTCCAGGACACCGTTGCCGACGCCTGGGCGGCGATCGCGCTCGGCCCCGGGCTCGAACGGCTCGTCGGATGAGACCCCGGACGCTGGACCGCCGCACGTTCCTGCGTGCCGCCGGCGCGGTCGCCGTCGCCGGCGGCGCCGCCGGGGCGGGGCTGCGCCTGCGCGAGCTCGTCCGGCCCGAGGCTCGGCCGTGGGACCCCGCGCGCTTCCCGCCGCCGGGGACCGCTCGCGTCGCGGTTCTGGCGGCCCCCCCGCTACGGGCCGGGGCTCGACGGCCTCCTCGTGGACGGTCTGCGAGCCATCGAGGCTCGGGTCTCGGGGGCGCGCGTGCTCCTCAAGCCGAACTTCGTCGAGTACGACCCGGGCCGCCCGATCACCACCGACCCCCGCCTGGTCGCGGCGTCGGTCCTGGCGCTCCGGCGCCTGGGTGCGGCGGAGGTCGTCGTCGGCGAGGCGCCCGGGCATCGCCGCGACCTGCAGGACGTGGTCTCGCGCTCGGGCCTGCTCGAGGCGCTCGGCGCCGTCGACGCTCGCTTCATCGATCTGAACACCGAGCCGGTTCGGCGGGTCGAGCCCGGGTCGTGGTACACGCGCCTCGGCGAGCTGTGGCTCCCGGCGAGCGTCGCCGACGCGGACGTCGTGGTCTCGATGCCGAAGCTCAAGACCCACCACTGGGCGGGCGTCACCCTGTCGCTCAAGAACTGCTTCGGGTGTCTGCCGGGCCGCATCTACGGGTGGCCCAAGAACGTCTTGCACTGGATGGGGATCGAGCCCTCGATCCTCGACGTGGCCGCGGCGGTGCGACCAACGTACGCGATCGTCGACGGGATCGTCGGGATGGAGGGCAACGGGCCGATCTCTGGGTCGGCGGTCCCGGCCGGGGTGCTCGTCGTCGGGGACGACCCTGTGGCCACCGACGTCGTGGCGGCCGGCCTCATGGGCGTCGACGCGCGCGACGTCGCCTACCTGGTCGAGGCCGGCCGGTTCCTCGGCCAGGCCGACCCCGAGCGGATCGAGCAGCGCGGCGAAGAGCCGGCGCGCCTGGCCCGTGCCTTCGCGCCCGCGCCCACCGCGTCGACGGCCGGGCGCACCGGCTGAGTCGGCCCTCCGGGCTCGGGCGAGGTCGCTTCGGGGCCTCAGGCGAGGTCGCGCGGGACGCTCCGCTCCCACCGGCGGGTCGCGACCGAGCGGCCGTCCTCCCACACCTCGAGCTCGAGCTCGAGGTGCCACCGATCGCCCGTGGTGCGCAGGGTCCCGCGGGACTCGGTCGCCACGCGCACCTGCGGCCATGCGAGCTCGTAGCGGACGACCCCGCTGGCCCGGGCCCGCCCGGGATCGTCGATCGACACGGCGATCTCGCCCCGGTAGCGGTCGAGGAGCTCGAGCCCCCTCGCGCCGGCGCCGCGGACCCCACCGTGGTCGATCCGCACCCGCCGCTCGCGCCCGACGACGTCCTCGACCACCTCCCAGGCGACCCGCTCGGGCCGGTGCGGCTCCGGCTCGCCGGGGGCGAAGACGGGCGGCTCCTCGATCGGGCAGGGTCCGACGAGGGTCGGCAGGACGAGCGCCGAGGCGCCGCGGTCGACCGTGAGCGATCCCGCGGCCGGCGGCGGCCAGCTCGACGGGAAATCGGCGCCCGCGACCGCCAGGCGGACGCGATGTCCCGGTTCCCAGACCCACGACGTCGCGTCGAGCTCGACCTCGACGCGCACCGGCGCGCCCGGTTCGAGCGGGCGCGGCTCGGCGTGGCCCTCGCGGTGCGTGAGGTTCACGATCCCTCGCGTGACCAGGGCCGACCGCCCGTCGGGGAAGACGTCGCAGAGCTTGGCCGACACGAACGCGACCGGCTCGGTGGAGGCAACGACGAGCTCGAGGCGGGGATGGCCGAGGATCTCCAGGGGCTCGGCGAGCGGCGCCCAGTCGTAGACCAGCGAGAACGCCTCGTCGGGGCGCTGGTCCCACGGTTCGCCGAACGGCAGGTCGGCCGCGCACCAGATCGAACCGGTCGTGCCGACGTCGCCGCGGACCTCGAGCCGGTCGGGGCCGTGGGGCCCAGCGTCGACGCCGGCCGCCCGCGCCGACGCCGACGCGAGCGGGCGACGGTCCTCGCGCAGGCGCTCCGGGGGCCACGTCGGCTCGAACCGCCACGATCCCTCGTAGGCGTCCAGATCGGCCCGGGGGGGCGTCGAGCGCCGGACGAACACCACGATCGGCGGCTCCCGGTCGACCCCGTTGTCGTCACCGCGCAGCCAACGGTGCCACCAGCGGATCATCTCGGGGACGTGATCGATCCGCGGGCCCGGCATCGACAGCCTCGGGCTCATGTGGCTCCACGGCCCGAAGAGCAGTCGTTTGGGCGCCCGCAGCCGCTCGAACCCGCGGAACGCCATGTTGTGGTAGCCGTCGGCATGGCCGGCGATGATCATCGTCGCGGCCCGGATCTCCTCGTAGCCGTCGAACCAGACCGAGCCGTGGCGCCAGTAGTCGTCCTCGCGCTGGTGCTCGAGCCAGGCGAGGAACCAGGGCTCGGTGGTCTCGATCCGCCGCCGCCAGGCCTCCCGCCACCCGTCGCCGTAGACGCTCGGGACCGGCGGCAGCGCGTTCATCGCGACCATGAGCAGCGGGTAGTCGAGGAAGTCGATCCCGCGACGCACGCCGCCGCCGTAGTGGACGTCGTCGGTGTAGCGCCGATCGGTCGCGTAGATCGGGATGATCGCGCGCAGCGCCGGCGGTCGCAGGGCGGCGACCTGCAGGGAGTTGAAGCCGGAGTAGGAGGTCCCGAACATCCCGACGCTGCCCGTCGACCAGTCCTGGTCGGCCAGCCAGGCGATCGTGCGCAGGTGGTCTTCCAGTTCGCGCGCGGTGTACTCGTCGCGGGCGACCCCCTCGCTCGACCCGGTCCCGCGCACGTCGGCGCGGCACACGGCGAGGTCGCCCTCGTCGCACAGCCGCCGGTACAGCGCCGTGGCGTCGCTCACGTCGTCCTTGCGGTAGGGGCGCGCCTCGAACACGACCGGCCACGGGGGGTCCGAGCGGTCGGGCAGGTGCAGCGTGATCGCGATGCGAACGCCGTCGTCCATCGTGAGGAACGTGTGCTCGTCGGACATCGTGGGCTCCCGTTACAGGCGCAGGCTCGCGACGTCGGCGGGCTCGGCCTCGATCCCGCGGCGGCGGGCGAGCCGCGACATCCCCGCGGCGCCGAGGCCGAGCGCGCCGAGCGAGATCGCGAGCATCAGGGTCGCGGTGGCGTTCAGCGCCGGGTTCGGGGCGGTGCGGCCGGCGCTGTAGATGAGCATCGGGACGGTCTGGGTGCGCAGATCGGTGGCGAGGAACTGGCTCGTCACGAAGTCGTCGATCGACAGGGCGAAGACGATCGAGAAGGCCGCGAAGATCGCCGGCGACAGGACCGGGAGCAACGCCCGTCGAAGGGCGTCGAGCGGCGGCGCCCCGAGGTCCATCGCGGCCTCCTCGAGCTCCGAGCCCACCCCGAAGATCCGCCCGCGGAGCACGACGACCACGTAGGGGATCGACCAGGTCACGTGCCCCGCGATCTGGCCGAGCGTGCCCGGCCGAGGCAACGGGTAGAGGAACACGAGCGTGAAGAACAGCCCCGTCGCCAAGACGATCTCCGGGGTCACGAGGGGGAGCAGCATGAGGAAGTTCGCGGCGCCCGAGCCTCGTCCTCGCCACCGAGCGAGCCCGAGCGCGAGCGCCACTCCGATCGGCGTGGCGATCGCCATCGTCGCGAGGGCGAGGACCAGGCTCTGGCGGATCGCGGAGGTGAGCGTCGGGTCGTGCAGCACCGACAGGTCCGGGTCGCCGACCCACCACCGCAGGGACCAGCCCTGCCACACGCTCCTGGAGCGCCCGGCGTTGAAGGAGAAGCCGATCGCGATGACGACCGGGACGATCGCCCAGGCGAGGTAGCACCAGGTCCACAGGGCGAGGAGCCGGTGGCGTCGCCAGGGGTTCGCGATCCAGGTTCGAAGGGACGTGGAGCCGCGGCTGGGCAGGGCGATCGCGCTCACGCTCCGGCCGCCTCTCGGGTCGTGCGTGCCGTGGACACGATGTAGTACAGGGTGAGGACCGACACGAACAGCGCCAGGAGCGTGACGAGCGCCGCGCCCCGAGCCTGCGCGTAGCCGAACGTCGTCTCGAACAGCAGCGACTGGACCGCGTTGCCGATCATCGCCGTGTCCGGACGCCCCCCCGACAGCAGGTAGGCGGTGTAGAAGTCGCCGAACATCGGCAGCATGATGATCGCCACCCCCGCCAGGATCCCTTGCTTGGACAGCGGGAGCGTGACGCGCACGAAGGTCCCGAACGAGCTCGCCCCCAGGTCCCACGCCGCCTCGAGCATCGCGTCGGAGATCCGGTCGAGCGCCGCGTACAGCGGCAGGATCAGGAACGGAACGTAGCCGTAGACCAGGCCGAGGATCACGGTGACGCTCTTGCCTTCGAGCCAGGGGTAGGGTTCCTGCAGGATCCCGAGGAAGACGAGGATCCGGTTCACGAGGCCCTCGTCGTTGAGCAGGCCGACCCACGCGAGCATCCGCATCAGGTAGCTGATCCAGAACGGCAGCACGAGGAGCACGAGCGCGACCGTGCGCCGACGCCCCCGCAGCCGGGCGACGTGGTAGGCGACCGGGTAGCCGATCACGAGGCACAGCAGGACCGCCGCGGCGACGTAGCGGAGCGTGCGCAGGAGCACGACGTGGTAGACGCCGTCGGGCGCGAGGAGCTGCTCGAGCACGTAGCGGAACGACGCCCGATCCCACCAGGCGGGGTTCCACTGGGGCACCGCCGTGCCGGTGGCGGGGTCGAGCGATCCGCCGGCCATGGACACGATCGCGTAGAAGGGGACGACGAACAGCGCGACGAGCCACACGAGGCCCGGGGTCGCGGCCCAGCGCCAGAACCCGCGCGGGTACAGGAAGGTCAGGGACCCCTCGGCGGGTCGGCGTCGGCGAGCCACGGCCATGCCGCGCGGACGGTAGCACCCGCCGCCGCGGCCGGGGCAGAACCGTCGGTCACCGCTCGCGGGCGTCGGCTCCTTGACAGGCCGCTGGGCCGCCGGTACATCGGCGGGGACCGGGTCCGCGAGGGGGTCCACGATGGCGCATCCGAAGCAACCGCCCAACCCGTCGCGCCGCGAGTTCCTGAAGCGGGCGGCCGCGGCCGGCATCGGGCTACCGTCGCTGGCGGCGATCCTCGCCGCCTGCCGGGACAGCTCGTCCCCGGCCCCCGGACCGACCGGGGAGGCGCCCTCGGGCGTGATCGCGTCGCCGGATCGGCCCCTCGAGCTCCCGCTGTTCGACGACGTGCCCCCGATCGAGGACGGTCTTCCCCCCGAGCCGGGGCCGCTTCGGATCTTCAACTGGAACGACTACATCTACAAGCGCGTCCTGAAGCGCTTCGAGCAGGACTACGGCGTCGAGATCGAGTTCACGCAGTTCACCGGCATGGCCGAGGCGATGAACAAGATCCAGAACGGCACGGTGCGCTGGGACCTGTTCTTCCCGACGATCGAGAACGTCCCCAAGCTCGTGTCGGCCAAGCGCGTGCGTCCCTGGAATCGGAGCTACATCCCGAACACCGCGAACGTCTGGTCCTCGCTGCTCGATCCCTGGTACGACCGGGGCGGTCGGTACACGCTGCCCTACCTCACCTGGAAGACGGGGATCGGGTACCGGCGGGACTTCGTCGAGGACCCCGGCGCCTACGAGATGCCGTTCGACGTCTTCTGGGACGCCCGGTACGCGGGCAAGGTCGGCGTGCTCGACGAGTACCGCGAGACGATCGGGATGGCGCTGCTGCGCAACGGCGGCACGGACTTCAACTCGACCGACCCCGACGAGGTCGCGGCCGCGGTCGACGCGCTCATCGAACTCATCGACCTCGTGAACGTCGAGATCGGGCCGGGCGACTACCAGAAGCTCGCCGAGGGCACCTCGCACGTGCGTTACTCGTGGTCGGGCAACATGAACTACGCGCGCTGGTACCTGCCGAAGGGCGTCGACACGGACGTGCTCGGCTTCTACTACCCGCCCGACGGCGGCTGGGAGGTCGCCAACGACACGATCGTGCTGAACCGCGAGGCCGAGAACCCCGTGCTCGCCCACCTGTTCGTGAACTTCCTGATGGATCGGGAGCAGGCGCTGCTGAACTTCGGCTACGAGGGGTTCCAGCCGCCGCTCGTCGGGGTCGACCGCGCGACCTTCCTCGAGGCCGGCTACATCCCTGCGACCCTGGAGAGCACCCTCGTCACCGAGGAGGACTTCGAGCGGGGCCAGCCCGTCGTCCCCTTCACGCCCGCGGTCGACCAGGTCTGGCAGGACGAGTGGGCGCGGTTCAAGGCCGGCGTCGGGGGCTAGCCTTCCGGCGGCCGCGGCCCGGCGGCGGCAGCGCGAGGGGGCCGAACCCGAGGCTCACACGCTCAACGCTGGCACGGGGCCACCGGTCTCGCGCACGACCTCGGCGATCGTCTCGCCGATCCGCGCGGGGTTGCGCACGACGCGGTGTCCGAGCGCCTCGATCGCGTCGAGCTTGGCCGCGGCCGTGTCGGCGTCGCCGGCGATCACCGCGCCGGCGTGGCCCATCCGCCGTCCCCTGGGGGCCGAGACGCCCGCGATGAAGCACACCAGGGGCTTCGTCAGGTACTGGGCGGCCCAGCGCGCCGCCTCGACTTCCTGCTGGCCTCCGATCTCGCCGATCATCACGACCACGTCGGTCTCGTCGTCGTTCGCGAAGGCCTGCAGCACGGTCTTGAAATCGGTGCCGTTGATGGGGTCGCCGCCGATCCCCACGCACGTCGACTGGCCCAGGCCCAGGGCCGTCATCTGGGAGACCGCCTCGTAGTTCAGCGTGCCGCTGCGCGAGACCACTCCGACCCGTCCGCGCCGGTAGATGTGGGACGGCATGATCCCCACCTTGCACGCGCCGGGCGTGATGATCCCCGGCGAGTTCGGTCCGATGATCGTCGTCTGCCGGCCGGCGAGGTAGCGCTTGACCCGGATCATGTCCTGGACGGGCACGCCGTCGGCGATGATGACCGCCACCTCGACCCCGCACTCGACCGCCTCGTAGAGGGAATCGATCGCCGCCTGAGGAGGGACGAAGATGCCGCTCACGGTGGCGCCGGTCTTGCGGACCGCTTCCTCGACCGAGTCGAACACGGGCAGGCCCAGGTGCGTCGTGCCGCCCTTGCCCGGCGTGACGCCGCCAACGACCTGCGTTCCGTGGGCGATCGCGTCCTCGGCGTGGAAGGTCGCGTGCTGCCCCGTGAAGCCCTGGATGATGACCTTCGAGCTCGCGTCGACGAACACGCTCACGGCACACGCACCTCCGTTCGCCCGGCGGCCGCGGCGACGGCCTTGGCCGCCGCGTCGTCCAGGTCGCGGGCCTGGATCAGGTCCAGACCGCTGCGGTCGAGGATCCGCCGTCCCGCGTCGGCGTTCGTCCCGGCCAGCCGCACGACGATCGGCAGCTCGATCGCCTGGTCGCGGGTCGCCTGCACGACGCCCTCCGCGATCCAATCGCAGCGGTTGATCCCGGCGAAGATGTTGACGAGGATCGCGCGGACGTTCGGGTCCTTCAGCACGATGCGGAACGCGTTGGCAACCTTCTCCGGCGACGCGCCGCCGCCCACGTCGAGGAAGTTGGCCGGTCGCCCGCCGTGCAGCACGATCGCGTCCATCGTCCCCATGGCGAGGCCCGCGCCGTTGACGATGCAGCCCACGTCGCCGTCGAGGGCGACGTAGTTGAGATCGTGGCCGCTGGCCTCGACCTCCTTGGGGTCCTCCTCGTCGAAGTCCCGGAGCTCGGCGATCGCCCCCTGCCGGAACAGCGCGTTGTCGTCGATCGTCATCTTGGCGTCGAGCGCGACGAGATCCCCGTCCTCGGTCTCGATGAAGGGGTTGAGTTCGAGCAGCAGGCAGTCCTTGTCGCGGAACAGCCGGTAGATCCGCTTGAGCAGCCGCGTGAACGGCGCGGCGCGACGGCCGAGGCCGATCGCGGTGGCGATCTTGCGGCACTGGAAGTCCAGCAGCCCGACGCCCGGGTCGACCTGCTCGGTGCGGATCGCCTCGGGCCGCTCGGCGGCGATCCGTTCGATGTCGACCCCACCTTGATCGCTCGCGATGACGACGATCCGTTGGGAGACGCGGTCGACGAACAGCGACAGGTAGAACTCGCGGTCGATCCGGCTCGCCCGCTCGACGAGCACGCGGTTCACGACGCGGCCCTGCGGACCGGTCTGCTCGGTCACGAGGGTCGAGCCCAGGAGCTGGTCGGCGATCTCAGCGACCTCGGCCGGGCTGCTCGCCAGGCGCACCCCTCCGGCCTTGCCCCGACCGCCGGCGTGGATCTGCGCCTTGACGACCCAACGCGAGCCCCCGAGCTCCTGGGCGACGCGCGCGGCCGCCTTCGCGGTGTAGACGACCTCGCCCGGGGGGGTCGGCACGCCGTAGGCGCGGAGCAGCTCCTTGGCCTGGTACTCGTGGATGTTCACGTGGGCTCCCCTCCCGGCTCCTCGCCGCGCGCGCGCAGCTGCTCGACGGCGCGCAGGAGGTTCTCGGCCATCCGGATCGACGCCGCGTCGATCAAGCGTCCGTCCAACGACGCGGCCCCCTGCCCCCGCGCGGCGGCCTCGCGCATCGCCGCGACGATCCGTTCGGCCCGCTCGACCTCCTCGGCCGACGGCGTGAAGACCTCGTTCGCGAGGGCGACCTGCGAGGGGTGGATCGCCCACTTGCCCTCGCAGCCCAGGGCCGCCGCTCGCCGGGCGGCCGCCAGGTAGCCCGCGGCGTCGCCGTGGTCGCCGAAGGGGCCGTCGATCGGGCGCAGGCCCTCGGCGCGGCAGGCCGCGACGATGCGCGAGAGGGCGAAGTGCCACTGATCGCCCCAGTGACGGTCGCGCCGACCCTCGTCGTCGAGCGGGTCGGTGAGCACGGCGTAGTCGGGGTTCGCACCGCCGATCGCCGTCGTGCGCGCGCGAACGCTCGCCGCGTAGTCCGCCACCCCGAACACCATCGACTCCAGCCGATCGGGGCGTGCCCGAGCGATCGCCTCGACGTTGGCGATGCCGCGCGCGGTCTCGATGAGGACGGACAGCCCGATCCGGCCCGGCTCGAGGCCGCGGGCAGCCTCGATCTGGTCCAGCAGCGTGGCGACGAACGCGACGTCCTCGGGGTGACCGACCTTCGGCACGAGCAGCGTGTCGACCACGTCACCCGCCTGCTCGACGACCTCGACGACGTCGCGGTAGCACCACGGCGTGTCCAGCCCGTTGATCCGAACGCTGATCGTGCACGACGACCAGTCGCGGGAGCGCAGCGCGTCGATCGCCGCGGCCCGGGCGCGCTCCTTGTCGCCCGGGGCGACGGCGTCCTCGAGGTCGAGGAACACGACGTCGGCTCCGAGCGAGGGGGCCTTCTCGATCGCGCGGGCGTTCGTCGCCGGAACGGCGAGCTCGCTGCGGTGCAGGCGGGTCCGGTCGGCCACGGCGCTCAGCCTCGCACCGACCGGGCCCCGGCGACGTTCGCCAAGGCGTCGCGTTCGATCGTCCTCACCACGCCAGATCCTCCCCCGTGAAGGCGGCGAGTATAGGGCGGGAGGCGCGGGCGGTGGGAATCGAGGGCATGACCGCGGGGCAGCGTCCTACCCGGTGTTCTGCAGGCCGGCCGCGACCCCGCTGATCGTCGCGTGGACGATCCGCCGGCCTCGCGCGGATCCGTCGTCGAGGAAGCGCAGCTGCAGGAACGACAGGGCGTCCACGTAGGGGTTGCGCAGGTCGATCGCGGCCCGCAGGGCCGGACGACCGGCCAGGACCCGGTCGCGTCCCGTGACCGCGAGCACGAGCTGCTCGGTGCGGTCGAACTCCTCCAGGATCGTCGCGGCGAGCTCGGGCGCACCGGCGCGGGCGAGGTAGAGCTCGGCGATCGCGCGATCGGCCTTCGCGAGCGAGAGCTCCGCGTTCTCGAGGAACGCCGCGAAGAACGGCCACCGCCGGTACATCGTCCGCAGCGACGCGAGCCCCCCCGGCTGGCCCGCCACCGCCTCGAGCCCCCGGCCGAGCCCGTACCAGCCGGTGAGGTTCACGCGGCTCTGGGCCCAGGCGAACACCCAGGGGATCGCCCGGATCGCGGCGAGCCCGCCCGAGGCGTCGCGGCTCACCGGGCGCGAGGCGATCGGCAGCTCACCGATCGCGCGCAGCGGCGTGGCCCTCCGGACGCACTCGGCGAAGCGGGGGTCGTCGAGGAGCGCCCGGTAGGCCTCGATCGACGCCCGCTCCATCGTCGCGATCGACGGGGCGAAGGGCTCGGCGGGGTCGGGCGCGCCGTGGCCCGGCGCCAGGAGCACCGCGTTCGTGACCTGCTCGAGGTGGCGTAGCGCCACGGCGCGGTTCCCGTAGCGCTGGAAGGCGGCCTCGCCCTGCTCGGTCACCTTGAACCGCCCGTCGACCGAGCCCGGCGGCTGACCGAGGATCGCGCGGTTCGTGGGCCCGCCGCCGCGTCCGAGCGCCCCGCCGCGGCCGTGGAACAGCGTGAGGACGAGCCCCCGCGTGCGTGCCCAGCGCGTGAGCTCGCGCTGCGTTCGGTACAGGAGGAGGTTCGCGCCGAGCACGCCGATCTCCTTGGCGGAGTCGGAGTACCCGAGCATGACCTCGAGCCGCCCCTGGTGTCGACGCAGCGCCCGGCGGAGCACCGGGAGCGCGATCGCCTCCTCGAGGATCTGCGTCGCCCGCTCGAGCTCCCGGCTCGACTCGAGCAACGGGATCGCGTCGACGAGCGGTGGACGCTCGGGGCGCGCGAGCCTCGCGAGGGCGTGCACCGCCGCGAGGTCGGCGGCCGAGCGCGTGAAGCTCACGATCACCCGACGGCAGGCGTCGCGCCCGAACCGGTCCTGGATCTCGCCGATCGCGCGGAACGTGTCGAGGACCTCCCGGGCGACGTCCGAGCGGGGCCGCGCCTCGACCGTCTCGGCGCCCCGCGCGATCCGGTCCAGGCGCCGGGCGTCGGCGCTTGCGCCCGGCGCGAGCTCCTCGATCGCCGCGGCGTGGACCGACGCGTGTTGACGGACCTCGATCTCGGCGAGGTGGAAGCCGAACGTCTCGGCCTGCCAGACGAGGTGCTGCAGCTCCCCGTGCGCCAGGCGCGCCGCCCCGCCGGCGTCGAGGGAGTCGCGGATCGTCCGCAGGTCCCGCAGCAGCTCGTCGGGGCCGGTGTAGGCCGGGGCGCTCGGCCGGGCGCGGTCCAGATCGGCGCGCGTGGCGGCCAGGCGCTCGGCCACCAGGACGAGGGCGCGGCGGTGGGGGGCGTCGGGCAGGACGCGGCGGAGCTCCGCCCCGCGCCGGGGCAGCGCCTCCTCGGCCGCCGCCAGGCGCCGGCGGAGGGCGGGGGAGGGGTGCACGTCCTCCTCGGCGGCGGTCAGGCCCCTCGCGATCCGCCGCGCCGCGCGCTCCAGACCCCGCAGCACGTGGTCCGCCTGGATCCGGACGGTCGCTCGGGTCACGTCGGCGGTGACGTTCGGGTTCCCGTCGCGGTCGCCGCCCACCCAGGTCCCCCAGCGCAGGAACGCCGGGACCTCGGTCGGCCGCGCGCCGCTGCCGTCGGGATCGAGGCACCGCTCGAGCTCCCGCAGCGTGAGCGGCGCCACGCGGAAGATCGTCTGGTCGAAGAGCGCGAGCGTCGCGCGGACCTCGTCGAGCGGCGTCGGCCGGGCGCGGCGCACCGGCGCGGTGAGCCAGAGCCCGGAGATCTCCTCGGCCAGGCGTCGGCGGAGGTGCTCGGCCTCGGCCCGGCTCCGCCGCGGGTCGTCGAGCTCCTCGAGGAGGGCGCCGATCCGCCAGAGGAACTCGACGACGGCTCGCCGCTTCGCCTCGGTCGGGTGCGCCGTGAGGACGGGGTGGACCCTGAGCTCCGCAAGGCGCTCCCGCACGGCCTGGGCGCCGAGCGCGCGCACGGCCGCCTCGATCGAGTCGGGGAGCGCCCGGCCGCTCCGCCCCGCCTCGCGAAGGGCCCGCACCCGGTGGTGCTCCTCGGCGAGGTTGACGAGCTGGAAGTACGCGGTGAAGGCGCGGGTGACGCGCTCGGCCGTGGGGGGATCGAACGAGGCCACGATCCGCTCGACCTGCCGGCGCCGGCGCTCGGAGGGCTCCTCCCGCCGCGCGATGCAGGCGCGGCGCAGGCGCTCGACCTGGGCGAGCAGCTCGGGGCCGCCGTGCTCGGCGATCGCCCGCCCGAGCATCGTCGTGAGCATGCGGACGTCGCGGCGCAGCGGATCGGGCAGCATCGCAAGGCAACGGTAGCCGAGGAGAGCGGGGTCCGGCGCGGGCTGGTGCCGAGGCCACCCGGGCACGTAGGGTTGGGCGGTGCGACGGGAGCGCGTGGAGCTCGTCCTGGCGAGCTTCCTGATGCTGTTCGTCGAGCTCGTCTTGATGCGGTGGGCGGGCGCGTTCGTCGTGCACCTGTCGTACTTCACGAACTTCGTCCTGCTCGGGAGCTTCCTGGGGATCGGGGTCGGGTTCCTGCGCGCGCGCCGCGGGCCGGACCTGTTCCGATGGTCGCCGGTCCTGCTGGCGCTGTTCGCGGGGCTGCTGATGGTCCTGCGGGCCTCGATCGATCGGACGGGGAGCGACCTCGTGTACTTCGGGGTCTCCGAGCGCGGCCTGCCCGCCTGGGTGCTCCTGCCCTTCGTGTTCGTGGCGACGGCGGCGACGCTCGCGGCCGTTGCCCACGGGGTGGCGGTGCGGTTCCGTCGGTTCCCAGCGCTGGAGGCCTATCGGCTCGACATCCTCGGCTCGCTCGCCGGGATCGCGGCGTTCGCCGCGCTTTCGCTCCTCCGCTGGGGCCCGCTGTCGTGGGCCCTCGTGATCGTCGCCTCCTACGTCGCGCTGCTGGGACGGCCGACGGCGCTGCAGGCGGCCTCGCTCGCGGTGCTCGTGGCCATCTTCGCGATCGGGACGTACCCGTTCGACACGGTCTGGTCTCCCTACTACCGGATCCAGATCCAGCAGCGGGGCGGCGGCTCGGTCGCGATCGACGCGAACGGCGTGCCGCATCAGACCGCGCAGCGCACCGAGGGGACCGACTACGAGCGTCTCTACGAGCGGCTCGCCGAGCCCCCCGACCGCGTGCTCGTGGTGGGCGCGGGAAACGGCAACGACGTTGCGGTCGCCCTGCGGCAGGGCGCCTCGCGCGTGGACGCGGTCGAGATCGATCCCGAGCTCCTCGCGATCGGGGTCGAGCGCCACCCGGAGCGGCCCTACGCCGATCCGCGGGTCCGGCGGTTCATCGACGACGGTCGCGCGTTCCTCGAGCGCACCGACGCGACCTACGACCTGATCGTGTTCGCCCTGCCCGACTCCCTCACCCTCGTCGGGGGCCAGTCGTCGCTCCGCCTGGAGAGCTTCCTGTTCACCCGGGAGGCGTTCCGGGCCGCCGCCGAGCGCCTCGCGCCGGGCGGCGCCTTCGCGATGTACAACTTCTACCGGGAGCGCTGGCTCGCCGACCGGCTCGCGGGGACGCTCGGGGAGGTCTTCGGCGCGCCCCCGTGCGTGGACGTGCTCGGCGCCGGGGGCGGCCAGGTCGGACGGCTGTCGATGTTCGTCGCGAGCGCCGATCCCGCGGCGCTGCGGTGCGCCACGACGTGGGACCCCGACGGGCGCCCGGTCGCGGAGCCGGCGACCGACGACCATCCGTTCGTCTACCTGCGCGAGCGCACGATCCCGGGTCGCTACGCCCTGGCCCTGGCGCTGATCCTGTTCGGCTCGCTGGCCGCGGTCCGGCTCGCGGGGGCGACGCTTCGACCGATGGCCCGGTACCTCGACCTGTTCTTCATGGGCGCGGCGTTCCTGCTGCTCGAGACGAAGAGCGTCGTGGGCTTCGCCCTGCTGTTCGGGACGACGTGGTTCGTGAACGCCCTGGTGTTCTTCGGGATCTTGCTCACCGTGCTCGCCGCGATCGAGGTCGAGCGCCGGATGCGGATCGGGCGGCCCGCGGTGCTGTTCGGTCTGCTCCTCGCGGGCCTGCTCGTCGCCGGGCTGGTGCCGGCATCGTGGCTCCTGGCGATGCCGGTCGGGTGGCGCTTCGCGGTCGCCACGGCGCTCGCGTTCTTCCCGGTGTTCGTCGCGAACCTGATCTTCGCCGAGCGGTTCCGCGACACCGCCGACCCCACGACCGCCTTCGGGGCGAACCTGCTCGGGGCGATGGTCGGCGGCGTCTTGGAGTACCTGTCCCTCGTCGTCGGCTACCGGGGGCTCCTCGTCCTCGCCGCGGTCCTGTACCTGCTCGCGTGGCGGTCGATGCCGACGATCCCGACGTCCGAGCCCGCGGCCGAGCCGGTCGCGGCGGGCCTCACCGCGGGCCTCATCGAACGCTGAGGACGGGCCCCCGCCGGTCCGCGGTCGCCCGGGCCCAGGCGACGAGGCACCAGGCGAGCGCGCCGGCCCGCAGGACGACGGCGATCCCGAACGAGGCGTACGAGGCCGTCCCGGCGGCCAGCTCTTCGAAGAACGCGAAGCGCGCGAGGTACACGAGGACCTCGCCGGTCTGCCACGCGAGCCACGGCCGGAACGAGGGCGCGAGGAGGGCGAAGAGGGGCAGGAGCCACAGCCCGTACTGCGGCGACCAGACCTTGCTCGTGAGCACGAACAGCACGAGCAGCGGGAAGGCGATCGTCCACCCCGGGGTCGACGGCGCGTGGCGCAGGCGCACGGTCCAGGCCCACCACGTTCCCGCGACGGTGAGCACGACGCTCCCGAGAGCGACGACCCCCGTCGGCGCGCAGGCGCCGAGCTCGCAGGCGACCCGCCACAGCGTGTCGTACTCCGCCGGACGGGTCGCGTTCGATCGGAAGAACACGCTCCAGCCCTCGGGCGCGGCGAGCGCGAACGGGAGGTTCAGCGCGAGCCAGGCGATCGCCGACGCGACGAGGAGCCGCGCCGCATCGGCGCGTCGTCCGGATCGGAGTCGATCGAGCGCGAAGGCGACCGACGCGATCCCCGGGTAGACCTTCGCCGCGGCGCCGACCCCGAGCCACGCCCCGGCGGCGGTCGCGCGACCGGTGAGGAACCGAGCGGTGGCCACGGCGGTCAGGGCTACCGGGACGAGGTCCCAGTTCGTCGTCCCGTGCACGGCGAGGATCGGCGCGCCGGCGAACAGCGCGGTCGCGGCGCCGAGCCGCTCGAGCTGCCGGGTCGTGACGAGGGCGCACACCAGCAGCAGGGCGGCGTTCACCCAGTAGAAGCGGGTGTAGGGATCGCCGCCCGTGCCGGCGACCCAGGCCGAGGCGCGCATCAGGTACATCGTGAGGACCGGGTACTCGTCGCAGGAGCCGGCCGGGGCCGACGGCGCGCACGGCTCCAGGTACGGCAGGCGACCGCCGAGCAGCTGCTCGGTGCGTCGGAGATCGGCGACGTCGGAGTAGCACTGGAACCCCGGCCCCTCCCGCCGCTCAACCCACGCCTCGTTCGCGCAGGCGGCCTTCTGTACGGCCCCGACACCGAACACGAGGGTCGTGAGCGCGAGCATCCCGACGAGGTGGCCGGTGACCGCGCGGCGCGACGCCTTCGCGCTCCCACGCCGCCTCTCCGCCACCCGGCGTGTGTACCATGCCGGCGGCCGGGAGCGGCTCAGCCCGCGGTCGTGTCGTCGAGGTCGCGGGCGAGCGCCTCGGGGGTCGTCACCGGCGCGCGACAGGCGAAGCGCACGCACACGTAGGCGGTGGGTCGACCGCCCAGGGCCGTTCGCCCCCGAAGCAGCGGGACGACCTCGGCGGCCCGCTCGACGTCGTCGGGAGCGGCCCGCGCGAGGACCACGTTCGGCCGCCACCGCCGAGCCACCACCTCGTCGACGAGCGCCCGGGTCGCGGGATCCGCGGGGTCGCCCACGATCGCGACCTCCCGGGCGGGACCGACGAGCAGGTCGGCGACGCAGAGGGCGTGCGCGAACCCGGTCGGCGCGCGGACCAGGAGCTCCCTGACGAGCCCGAGGGCCTCGCGCGCCGCCGCCTCGTAGCGGTCCTCGCCGGTGAGCAGGGCCAGCCGCGCGAGCGCCTCGGCGGCCGCGGCGTTGCCCGAGGGCAGCGCGTTGTCCTGCACGTCCTTCGGACGCAAGAGCAGGGGCTCGGCGTCCGAGCCCGTCTGGAAGAACCCACCCCGTTCCTCGTCACGGAACCGCCGCAACAGGTCCTCCGCCAGGCCGCGCGCGCGCTCGACCCAGGTCGGGTCGCCCGTGGCCTCGTACAGCGTGAGGAACGCCGAGGCCACGAGCCCGTGGTCCTCGGCGAACGCCGGCACGCTCGCGACCCCGTTCCGCCAGGCGCGAAGGAGCCGCCCGCGCTCGTCGCGAAGGTGGTCCCAGACGAACCGTGCGCAGCGCTCCGCGGCCTCCAGGTACGGGGCCTCGCCTAGCGCGCGGCCGGCCTCGGCGAGCGCGCGGATCGCGAGCCCGTTCCACCCGGCGAGCACCTTGTCGTCGGTCGCTGGACGCACTCGGCGCTCGCGGTGCTCGAACAGCACCCGCCGGGCCTCCTCGATGCGGCGTGCGAGCTCGCGGTCGTCGACGCCGAGCTCGGCGGCGACGGCCGCCACCGGCGCGGGACGCCACAGCACGTTCGTCTGCTCCCAGTTGCCCGTCGGCGAGGCGCCGAGCGCGATCGCGACCTCCTCGCCGACGATGCCGACGAGCTCGTCCCACCCCCAGACGTAGAAGCGTCCCTCGACGCCCTCGCTGTCGGCGTCCTGCGAGGACCAGAAGCCACCCTCGGGCCCGCGCAGCTCCCGCAGGAGGTACTCGAGGGTCGCGACCGCGACCTCGCGGAACCGCTCCCGGCCCGTGTGCTGCCAGGCGCGCAGGTACAGGGCGGCGAGCTGGGCGTTGTCGGGGAGCATCTTCTCGAAGTGGGGGACGTGCCAGGCCTCGTCGGTCGCGTAGCGGGCGAACCCGCCGCCGACCTGGTCGTGGATCCCGCCGTCGGCCATGTGCTCGAGGGTCGCGACGACGATGTCCTCGGCGTCGCCGAACCCGCGCACGGCCATCCGCAGGCAGAACTCGAGCGTCATCGGCTGCGGGAACTTCGGGGCGCCGCCGAACCCGCCGAAGCGCGCGTCGAACGCACCGCGCAGCGCGTCGAACGCGGCGCGCAGGACCGCGTCGTCCACGTCGGCCCCGCGCGGCAGGCGCGAGGCCCGGGCGATCGCCTCGGTCACGCGGTCGCCCTGGAGCTCGACCCGCTCGCGTCGTTCCCGCCAGGCGTCGGCGATCCCGACGAGCACCTGGCGGAACGACGGCATCCCGTAGCGCGGCTCCTTCGGGAAGTACGTCCCCGCGTAGAAGGGGCGGCCGTCGGGGGTGCAGAAGACCGACATCGGCCAGCCGCCGTGGCCGGCGAGCGCCTGGACCGCGTCCATGTAGATCGCGTCGAGGTCGGGTCGCTCCTCGCGGTCGACCTTGATCGGGACGAAGTGCTCGTTCAGCAACGCGGCCGTCTCCTCGTCCTCGAAGGACTCCCGCTCCATCACGTGGCACCAGTGGCACGCGGCGTAGCCGATCGACAGGAAGATCGGGCGGTCGAGCTCGCGGGCGCGCGCGAGCGCCTCCTCCCCCCACGGGTACCAGTCCACGGGGTTGTCGGCGTGCTGCAGCAGGTACGGGCTCGTCGCGGTCGCGAGGCGGTTGGGGCTCACCCACCCAGTCTCTCGCACGTCGGGCTCTCGCACGTCGGCGCCGTCAAGCCCGTCCGGGGTGCGTGCCGATGGGGAAGGCGGGATGGCGGAGCGGACGGTGCGGGTGCTGCTCGTGGGCCGGGCCACACCGGCGACCGCCGCGCTGCGCGCGGCGGGCGGGCGTCCGCGGCTGCGCCTCATCGGGCCGGTCCCGCCGGAGGCGCTCGGGTCGGGTCTCGGCGCGCCGGTCGACGTCGTCCTCCTCACGCCGGGGATCGACGACCTGACCGAGGCGATCCTCACGCTCCGCCGCGTCGAGCCGCGCGCGCGCGTGCTCGTGCAGGGTCCGCCGGAGGCCAGCGAGCTCGTCCACGCGGTGCTCGCCGCCGGCGGCTGCGGCGTCGTGCCGGCCGACCTCGACCCGGCGTCCCTGCGCGACGCGCTCGTGCGGGCGGCCGCCGGCGAGCTCGTGCTCGGGGACCGCGAGCTGCACGCCCTCGTCGTCGGGATCGCCGAGGCGCGCTCACGGCGCGCGGCGGCGTCGGCCTCGCTCACGGCGCGCGAGCTCGAGGTCCTGCAAGGACTGTCCGACGGCCTCGGGACGGGGGAGATCGCCGAGCGCCTGGGGATCAGCCCGGGGACCGTGCAGAGCCACGTGAAGAACGTCCTGGCCAAGCTCGGGGTCCACTCGAAGGTGGAGGCCGTCCGCCTCGCCTGGCGCGAGGGCCTCGTGGCGATCCCAGCCTGATGCGCCGATCGCCGGATCGCGGGGGGTAGCCTGCGGCCGTGGCGCGCGCCGGTCGAGCCCTCGTGGTGGCCGGGCACCCCGTGATCCGGGGCATCGTCCGCCTCGCCTGTGAGGGCGCGGGGCTCACGGTGGGGGTCGAGGCGGCCGGGCTAGCGGAGGCGGAGGCGGCGCTCGCCTCGGCCGACGCCCCCTTCACGGTCTGCGTCCTCGACCTCGAGCTCCCCGACGGCGACGGGCTTCGGCTGCTGGGGCGGCTCGGCGAGGAGGGCCGCACGGTGCCGACGCTCGTGCTCTCGGAGCGGCGCGACGGGCGCACGGTGCTCGAGGTCCTGCGGCGCGGGGCCGCCGGCTACCTGAGCAAGCCCGACGGCCTGCGGCGGGTCGGTTGGGGCGTGCGCCGGATCCTCGCGGGCGGCGCGGCGGTCGAGCCCGACCTCGAGCGCGCGGCGATCGAGGAGCTCGGCCGTACGGCCCGCCAGGCGCGCGAGGGGGCCCGGCTGCAGGGGCGGATCACCCGTCGCGAGCGCGACGTGCTCGCGCTCATGAGCGAGGGCCTGACGATGCAGCAGATCGGGCGCCGCCTGCAGATCTCGCCCCGGACGGTCGAGACCCACGTCCGCAAGCTCTACCGCAAGCTCGGCGTCCGCACCCGGGTGCAGGCCGTGTCGCGCGCGGCCGGGCTCGGTCTGCTCGAGCTCCGCTGAACCGCCGCCCCTCAGCCTCCCCCGGCGAGCTGCCGATAGGGGGGCTGATGGCCCGACGTGCCGCCCTCGTCTCCGCGCCCGCGCCGGCGCCGGCGCCGCGCCGACGCATCGGCGTGGTCCTCGTCGACGCCCTCCCCGTCGTGCGCGCGGGCCTTCGCCTGCTGATCGAGGATCGACCCGACCTCGAGGTCCTCGCCGAGGTGGGTGACGGGGAGGGGGCGCTCGACCAGCTCGCGAGGACCCGCCGCAGCCGCGTCGTCGTCCTGGTGGGCCTGGGCCTTAGCGGGGAGCGCGACGCCTACTGGGTGATCCGCACCGTGCGCGAGCGGTTCCCCTCGCACGCGATCCTCGCGATGGGCGCGAACGCCGAGCCGGCCGCGATCTCGCGGGCGCTGTTCCTCGGCGCCGACGGGTTCGTCGACAAGAACCTCGACCCGGTCGAGTTCCTCCAGGCGCTGCGGGCCGCCGCGCGGGGCGAGATGGTGCTCGCCGCGCCCCCGTCGGTTGCGCTCGGCGCGGTGGCGCGCACGCTCGATCGGCGTCGTGAGCTCGAGGTCCGCCTCACCGAGCGCGAGCGCGAGGTCCTGGAGGTCGCGGCGGAGGGGCTCACCGCCCGTCAGATCGCCGACCGGCTCGGCGTGCGCGAGCGCACCGTCACGACCCACCTCGCGCGGATCTACGGCAAGCTCGGCGTCGGCAACCGCCTGTCGGCGATCCGGGTCGCGGCGCGCTCGGGGCTCGTGAGCGTCGGCGCGACCGAGTGAGGTTCAGGCGGCCGGCACGAAGACGACCCCGTCCTCGTCCTCGTAGAGCACCCGCCAGCCCGGGTCGGCGCGAAGCAGCGGGATGAGCTCCCAGTCGGCCTTCGCGACGATCGCGTCGGGACGCCAGCGCGCGAGCACCTCCCGCCACCGGGCTCCGGCGAAGGCCACCTGGCCGTAGTCATCCCAGACGGGCTCGGGGACGATCTCGATCCGTGAGTCGACGAAGACCCGGTGCTGGGGGGTGGCAAGGATGAACCAGGACCCCCACGGCTGGTGGTTGAACAAGCGGGAGCCGGTCGGCAGCGCCGCGACCGCCCGGGTGATGCCCGGCGGAGCGTCGGCGAGGTGGGCCTCGAAGCCCGCTCCCCGCCACCACGGCAGGAGGACGACGACGGCCATGAGGAGGGTCCCGAGGAGTGCCATCGCCGGAGCCCACGAGCCCCTAGGGCCGGGGGACGCCGGCGTTCTGGGGGCCGGCAGGAGTCCCGCCAGCACGACGGGCGCGACCACCGCCCACCACACCACCGCGCGGATGGCCAACAGGGCGAGGACCAGGAACACCCCCAGCCGTAGCAGGCTCGTCCAGGAGATGGCCTCGGCGCGCCGGGCGAGGAAGGCGGCGACCGCCAGCGCTGAGCCGAGCACGACGGCGCCCGCTGGGTCGGCCAGGCTGACCGCCGACCACTCCGTGATCGTCTCTCGGATGATCGGGTTCGTCGACAGCTCGTAGGCGTAGCGCCAGGCATCGATCCCGAAGGGGTTGAGCAGCGTGGCGAGCGCCGTCGCGGCGCCGACGAGCAGGAGCCGCCGACCGTCGGGCCCACGCCGGTCCTCGAGCCAGGCGAGTCCCACGAGCAGCGGGAACAGGGTGAAGCTGCCGTGCAGGTTCGCGGCAACCGCCGCGAGTCCCGGGAGCGCCCACAACCGCCCCGGGTGGCGATGGCGCGTCGTGAGGACCCACAGCGAGACGGCGAACAGCGGCAGTCCGAGCAGCTGTGGACGCAACGCTAGTGCGGCAGAGGCAACGGTGAACCCGGCGAGCGTCAGCCCCGCCGCCCACCGGTGCGTTGCCCCGGCCCCCCGACAGGCCAGGAACACGAGACCGAACGACAGCGCCACGAGGACGGCCTGCAGTGCTTTGAGCGTCGGCCACCCACCCGCGCGAAACGCGGAGGCGAGCGCCAGCTGCGCCCCCCACTGATGGTCGAGCCAGGGGGCGCCGGGGACGGAGAACGTGAAGGTGTCCAGCCGCGGGATCGACCGTGTTGCGAGGATCAGGTCACCGGTCCGCAGGTGGTAGGCGAGGTCGATGGTCCGCATCGTGGCGAGGAGGGCTACGAGCCCGGGGACGAGCACCGCGACGCCGACCCAGGCTCGGTCGACGGGTCGGGTCGGGGTCTCGACGAAGGTGGGCCGAGCATCGTTGGCGAGGACCCTTCCCACGGGGGCATGCTAGCGGGTAGCATCCTGGCCGCATGGGATGCGATCCCCCCGATCGCGGTGGCTACGCAGCTCGACGTACGTGGCCTCCGGGAAACTCGGAATTCCCCAGCCGAGCGACGTGCTCGTACGCTCGCGAACGGCGGAGTAGCATCCGCTGGGGCCCCGGCCCCGGACGGGCTCTCGGAGGGAAGGAGGTGAGCAGATGCTTCGTCTGTACACGGGTGTGACGACCTGGTGGCACGGGCTCGTGGAGCGCGTGCGCGAGGAGCGCGGCGCGACGGCCGTCGAGTACGCGCTGATGGTGGCGCTGATCGCGGTCGTGATCATCGCGGCGGTCACGTTCCTCGGCGAGTCGGCCAGCGACAAGTTCGACACGGTCGGCAGCGCGGTGAACAACGCTGGCTCGTGAGCGACGCAGGTCGAGAGCGGCCCTCGCCGGCCGCTCAACCCCCCGGGCGAGGTGGCCGAGGGGTCGAGGGGCCGGCGACGACGACGGTCCGAGAGGTGGACGTGATGAACCGGATCTGCCGGGCGGCGCGGCGCGAGGACGGCGCCGCGGCCGTCGAGTTCGCGATCATCGCCGGCGTGCTGGCGATGCTCATCTTCGGGATGCTGCAGTTCGGCCTGGCCTTCTTCGAGGTGCAGAACCTCCGCGCCGCCACGCGCGAGGGCGCGCGCATCAGCGCGGTCGGGGCAACCCCGACCCAGGTGCGTCAGCGGGTCGCGCAGGCGAGCTACAACGCCGTGAACCCCGACGGAACGATCGCCGTGCAGTCCTGCCCCGCGAGCCCGGGCCTGAACTCCACGACCGTCGTGTCGATCGACCTCGGCAACCCGGCGCTGCCGGCGCGGCTGCGCGACATCATGACCCTCGACATCCCGTTCATGCCGCCGATCACCCTGCGACCGACGGTGCGTGGGGAGTTCCGGTGCGAGCGCGGCCCCACGGCCTGAGGAGGCGAAGCATGCGACCCCCCCTGCGTCTGCGGCTCCGGGACGACGAGCGAGGCGCGACCCTCGCGATCGTCGCGATCTCGCTGATCGCGCTGTTCGGGATGGTGATCCTCGTCGTCGACGTCGGCGGCCTGCTGTGGAAGCGCCGCGAGCTCGTGAACGGCGCCGACGCCGCGGCCCTCGCCGCGGCCAAGACGTGCGCGGTGAGCGTCACCCGCGACCCTCAGAACCCCGAGGCGGTCGCCGATACGTGGGCCACGACGAACGTCGGCGGGCTCACGGCGAGCCAGGGCGGGATCGTCTCGTCGGTCTGCCGCCAACCGCTCGGCTACGTCACCGTCCAGTACTCGACGCCCCAGCAGCTCTTCTTCGCCCCGGTGCTGGGCTTCGGCGGCTCGAACCCGGTGACGACGAGGGCGACGGCGATCTACGGGTCGCCGGGCGCGGCGAACCCCGTGCCGATCGTCGTCTACGCGAACAGCTTCAACAGCTGCCGGCTCGATCAGGATCCGACGCCGGGTGCGCAGTGCTACATCTGGGAGGACAACAACAACACGCAGGGTGCCCAGTCGGGGTTCGGGTTCCTCGACCTGCGCCGCGACAACCCTTCTCGGTACGGCTGGGACTCCCGGCCGGGGGCGACGTGTCCGAACGCCGGCAACGACCCGCGAACCTGGATCGAGAACTACCCCGACCCGAACGTCGGCGAGCTCCCGGTCAACTACCCGGCGCCGACGTACGTGTGCCGCCTCTCGGGTCTGCAGGACAGCACGTGGGAGGCCCTCGAGCGTCGGGTCGGTCAGGAGCTCACCTTCCCGATCAACCGCTGCGACGCCACGCTGCCGGGCAACCCGTACGGGCAGATCGCGAGCAACGGCAGCGAGGTCGCCTGCGGGAACACGCCGCACCAGTACGACATCATCGGATTCGTGGCGCTCAAGCTGCTCGGGGTCTACCGGCCCAACGAGGTCCAAGGCCAGACGGGCACGTGCGGGCCGATCACCCGCCCGTTCCCGGGCGCCCTCGGCTCCTACAACCTGGATCAGCTCGGGATCGCGCAGGGCTGCTTCACGACCGCCCCGGACGCGATCGACGGCTCGAGCGTCACGGTGACCGGTCCGGGGAGGGATCCGCGCCGCGGGCCCGACGGCTCCACCTGCACGGGCACGACGTACGACTGGTGCTACGACCCGCCCACGAGGACGATCCGCTGGAACACGGCCGGGCCGGCCGCCGACAACCGGAACTACGAGGTCACCTTCCAGTACCGCAACGACGGGCCCTGCGGTACCCCGCCCGCGGGGAACAACTCCGGGCACTGCCTCGTGGTCGAGGTCGTCGACGTGCGCATCGGCGGGACCGGCGCGGGGGGCGGCGACCCGAGCTCGAACCTGCGCGCGATCCAGCTGTGCAACCCCGAGGTGACGGGCTCCTGCGCCCCGGTGCAGGTGCCCTGATGGGAGCCGTTCAAGGAGCCCGAGCTCCGTGACGATGCAGCGGAGGTAGGAGCAAGCCCCGAAGCGGAAGGACACGCTCGAGCAAGGAGCAGCCAGATGAGATCACGAGGTCTGGTCGTCGCCATCGCCGTCGTCCTGGCGGTCCTGGCGGCGGTAGGGGTGATCGTCTACACGAACCAGGTTCGGCGCGCCGTCACGGAAGAGGAAACGGTCGCCGTGGTCGTCTCCAACCAGGACATCCCGGCGAACACGAACCTGGACCCGCTCATCGCCCAGGGCGTGTTCGACTTCGTGCGGGTTCCCGAGGACGCGCTCGTCGCCGGAGCGATCACCGACCCCGAGGACCTGCAGGGGCAGACGACGATCGCCCCGATCTTCGCGCGCGAGCAGATCCCCGTGAGCCGGCTGTCGTCCGGAGCCGGGAACGTGAGCCTCGTGGGGGTCACGGAGGGCCACATCGGCCTCACGATCGACCTGGAGGCGCCCCGCGGCGGCGGCGGCATCGTCCAGCGGGGCGACTCCGTCGCGATCTTCGCGACCTTCAAGCGGGGGACCCCGGTGACGAAGGAGGGCCTCGCGACGCTCCTCAGCCGCCAGCAGATCCAGCGCTTCTTCAGCCAACTCGTCGGCACGAGCGCCGGGCAGAACCTGGCGGCGGCCGACGCGTTCGTCATGCCGTTCGACGTCACGACCGTGCTCGTGCCGACCGTGAAGGTCCTGAACATCCAGAACCCGCCGGTCGACGAACAGGGTCGAAGCGCCGGCGGCTCGATCCAGATGACCCTCGACCTGCTGCCCGAGGACGCCAGGAACCTGGTCTTCTCGGCCGAGACGGCCACGATCTGGGTGGGCCTGCTCGCCCCGCAGGACGCCGAGGAGGGCCTGCCGGTCGAGGGTCAGGTCGGCATCGACTACGACAACCTCGTCGGGGTCGTGAAGCGGTGAGCGAGGCAAGCGTCGTCGCCGTCGGGACGCCGCAGACGTTCCGCCAACAGCTCGCCCGGGTCCTCGAGGTCGAGGTCGACGAGGTCGGCTGGGTCCAGTCGCCCACGGCCGCCGAGGAGCTCCTGATCGACGCCCACCACCCGATCGACGTCCTCGTGCTCTCGCCCGAGGTCAAGGAGCCCGACGCCCTGGGGCTCGCGGAGTTCGTCGGGCGCACCGCGCCCGGCACCGCGATCGTGCTCGTGCGCGACCACACCTGGAACGGGCTGCTGCCCGCCGCGATGCGGGCGGGCATCCGCGACGTGGTCGACATGACGCAGGGCACCGAGGAGCTCCGCGAGGCCGTCGAGCGCGCGATCGTGTGGGCGACGAACCTGCGCTCGCAGACGGTGACCCGTCACGCCGACGCGAGCCGGACGACGCGGGGGCAGGTGATCTCCGTGTTCTCGTCGAAGGGCGGCTCGGGCAAGACGTTCGTCACCTCGAACCTCGCCGTGGCCGTGGCGCAGGTCACGAACAAGGACGTGGCCGTGGTCGACCTCGACGTCGACATGGGCGACGTGTTCACCTACTTCGGCCGCGAGCCGACCGCGTCGATCCAGGACCTGATGGCGCTCGGCGAGGGCGCCACGAGCGAGCGGATCCGCGAGGTCGGGGCCGAGGTCGCGCCCGGGGTGTGGGCGTTCGGCGCGCCGCCCGACCCGGCCGCCGAGCCGCCGGCCGGCGAGGCCGTGGGCAAGTTCCTGCGGGCCCTTCGCGGCGAGTTCGCCTACACGGTGGTCGACGCCTCGGTCGACTACTCCGACTCGGCGCTCGTGTGCTTCGACCTGTCGGACACGATCTGCCTCGTGACCGGACTCGACGTGGTCGGCGTCAAGCACCTCGCGAAGGCCTTGGACACGCTCCTCACGATCGGCCTGCCGAGGGAGCGGTTCCGGGTCGTGCTGAACCGAGCCGACTCCAAGGTCGGGCTCGACGCCGCCGACGTCGAGCGGGTGATGAAGATCCAGGTGGACGCGATGATCCCGTCGAGCCGCCTCGTGCCGACCTCGCTCAACAAGGGACGGCCGGTCGTGCTCGACGAGCCGAGCTCGGAGGTGTCCCGCGCGATCCTGCACCTCGCGGCGCGGTTCACGGCCGAGCGGGAGGAGACGCCCGCCGGCGAGGTCGACGCGTTCGCCGCCCAGCCCGACGCGGGTCGCCGCGGCCGCCGCCGTGGCCTGCTCGGCGCGTTCTCGAAGAGCTGATCAAGGAGGCCCCCGATGTCCCTGGCAGACCGGCTGGCGAAGGCCCAGCAGCGCGACCGCATCGCGGAGGTCCGCGCCCGCGTGCAGGAGCGGCTCGTGGAGTCCCTCGGCCCGCGCCTGTACGACGCGAGCCTGTCGGACAACGAGCTTGAGGGTCTCGTCCACCAGCGCCTGCGGGAGCTCCTCGACGAGGAAGAGGGGCCGCTCTCCGCGCAGGAGAAGCTCCTGATCGTCCGCCAGATCGGCGACAGCGTCCTGGGCCTCGGGCCGCTCGAGCCCTTCATCCGTGACCCGGAGGTCACGGAGATCATGGTGAACAACTGGGACACGATCTACGTCGAGCGCCAGGGCAAGCTGTACTGGACGGGCACGAAGTTCCACGACGAGCAGCAGCTGCGCCGCACGATCGACAAGATCGTCGGCAAGGTCGGCCGCCGCGTCGACGAGGCGAGCCCGTACGTGGACGCGCGGCTGCCCGACGGCTCGCGGGTGAACGCGATCATCCCGCCGCTCGCGATCGACGGGCCGTGCCTGACGATCCGAAAGTTCGCCGCCGACCCCTACCAGGCCGACGACCTCGTCGAGTTCGGCACGATGAGCTCGGCGGTGTCGAAGTTCCTCGAGGCCTGCGTCCGAGGCCGGATCAACATCCTCGTGGCCGGCGGCACCGGTGCCGGGAAGACGACCACCCTGAACGTCCTGTCCTCGTTCATCCCCGACGACGAGCGGATCATCACGATCGAGGACGCCGCGGAGCTTCGCCTGCAGCAGCCGCACGTCGTGCGGCTCGAGGCGCGGCCGCCGAACATCGAGGGCAAGGGCCAGGTCACGATCCGCGACCTCGTCCGCAACGCCCTGCGGATGCGACCCGACCGCATCGTGGTCGGCGAGGTGCGCGGCGCCGAGGCCCTGGACATGCTCCAGGCGATGAACACCGGCCACGACGGGTCGATCTCGACGATCCACTGCAACTCGCCGCGCGACGCCCTGAGCCGGCTGGAGACGATCACGATGATGGCCGGCATGGAGCTGTCGAACAAGGCGATCCGCGAGCAGATCGCCTCGGCGATCCAGCTGATCGTCTACCAGCAGCGGCTGAAGGACGGCACCCGCCGCTTCACCCACGTGACCGAGGTCGCCGGGATGGAGGGTGACGTGATCACGCTGCAGGACATCTTCCTGTTCGACTTCGCCGCCGGCATCGACGAGGAGGGGCGGTTCCGCGGCCGGCTGAAGTCCACGGGCCTGCGGCCGAAGTTCCTCGACAAGCTCCAGGAGCGGGGCGTCTACGTCGACCCGGACATCTTCGCGCTCGAGCCGAAGGGCAGGCCATGAGCCCGGAGTTCTGGACGAGCTCGACCGCGCAGATCATCATCGCGGTCCTCGTCGGCGCGGTCGCGTTCTTCCTCGCCTGGTTCTTGCTCGGAACCGCCGCCCGGGCGCGCGCCGAGCGCGAGGTCGAGGAGCGGATGCGCGCGGTGATCCGCCCCGGTCGGGGAACGACGCAACAGGCGAGCACCGGGTCCGGCGGCTGGATCCCCGCCCAGGTCACGCGGTTCGGGCAGCGCTTCGCCGAGGCCCAGGGCTTCTCCGAGCGCCTCGACGCCCGGCTCGAGGCGGCCGGCGTCAGCCTTCGCTCGGGCGAGTTCGTCGTCGCCTCCGTCGGCTCGGCGATCCTCGGGGCGGTGCTCGGCGCAGCGCTGCTGCGCGACCTCCTGCTGGCCCTGGTGGTCGGGGCGGTCGGGCTCGCCGCACCGACGATCGCGCTGCGCGTCGCGCTGGATCGGCGGGCGGACCGTCTGCGCGAGCAGCTGCCCGACGTGCTCACGATCATGGCGTCGTCGCTGCGCGCGGGGCACAGCTTCCTGCAGTCGCTCGACACCGTGGCCAAGGAGATCGCGCAGCCGGCCGCGGCGGAGTTCCAGCGCGTGGTCGCCGAGATCCGTCTAGGGCGGCCCGCCGAGGACGCGCTCGAGGCTCTCGCGGAGCGCGTCGGCAGCGACGACTTCAAGTGGGCCGTGCTCGCGGTGAACATCCAGCGGGAGGTCGGCGGCAACCTCGCGGAGATCCTCGACAACGTCGCCTCGACCCTGCGGGAGCGCGCGACGATCCGTCGGCAGATCCGCGTGCTCACCTCGGAAGGCCGCCTCTCGGCCTGGGTCCTGGCCCTGTTGCCGATCGGCATCGCGCTGTACATGTTCGCGGTGAACCCGGACTACATCTCCCTGCTGTTCACGACCACCATCGGGCTCGTGATGACGATCACGGCGGCGTGCCTGCTCGTGCTCGGCATCCTGTGGATGAGGAAGATCGTGGATATCGATGTCTGAGGTCTGGCTCGTTCTCGCCGTCGGGTGCCTGTTCTTCGCGATCGTGATGATCGGCGTGTTCGTCGATCAGACGCTCGCCGAGCGCCGCCGTGCCGTGCGGATTCTGGAGTCCCAGGTGGTCACGGCCGGCGGGGCGAGCCAGGCAGCCGTGAACCTGCGCGAACAGGAGCTCGCCGAGAACTTCGCGACGCGCGTGCTGGTGCCGATCGTGGGGCGCGCCGCGCGGATCGCCCGGCGCGTCACACCGCTCGACACCCGGGATCGGATCGCGCGCAAGCTCGTGCTCGCCGGCAGCCCGGCGGGCTGGGACGCCGAGCGCGTGCTCGCGTTCAAGATCATCGGGGCGGTCGGCGGGTTCGTGCTCGCGCTGGCCGTCGGCCAGCTCATGGATCTCGCGCCGTTCCTGCGGATCGTGGTCGCGGGCCTGCTGACGTTCGCGGGTTTCGTCGCGCCCGACTCGATCCTCAACCGCAAGGTCGAGGAGCGTCAGCGCGACATCCTGCGGACCCTGTCGGATACGCTGGACCTGCTCACGATCTCGGTCGAGGCGGGGCTGTCGCTGAACGCCGCGATCGCCCAGGTCGTGCAGAACGTGCCCGGGGTGCTGTCCGCGGAGTTCGCCCGCATGCTCCAGGAGATCCAGCTGGGGGTCCCGCGCGCCGACGCGTTCCGCAACCTCGCCGAGCGGACCGACGTCGACGAGCTGAACGCCTTCTCCCTCGCGATGATCCAGGCCGACGTCTTCGGCGTCTCGATCGCGAGCGTGTTGCGCACACAAGCCCAGCAGTTGCGCATCAAGCGACGTCAGTGGGCCGAGCAGAAGGCGCAGCAGACGCCGGTCAAGATCGTGTTCCCGCTGATCCTGTGCATCCTCCCGGCCCTGTTCGTCGTCATCGTGGGGCCGGGCGCGATCCAGATCTGGGAGCAGTTCATCAACGCCTGAGGGCTCGGCGCCCCGCCCCCCGCCCGGGCCTGCCGGGCGGCTCGGCGGCCGGGGGAGGGCTTCCGGGGAAGAAATAGCCCTTCGGAGGTTGCGTGCCGTAGTCCGTCCGGCCTAACATCGCCCAGCGGACGGGAGCCCGTTCCCGGTTCGAGCTCGAGCAACGGCAAGGAGGAAGGATCCCGATGAAGAGGATCGCAGCGGTACTCACGCTCGCGACCACCGCGGTGATCGCGACGGCGACGGCCGCCCTCGCCGACAACTACCCGCCCGTCGTCGAGGGCGGTGGGGGCGCGGCGGGCGGCGGTGGCACCGCCTTCACGGGCGGCGACGTCACCGGCGCGCTGGTCGCGATCGCGGTGCTGATCGTGGTCGGCTTCGTCGCCCTCACGGTGGCCCGGCGCCGGGCCGCCCGGGTGGCCTAAGGGCGACCCCGGCGAGGCCCGTTCGAAGGCCGGCGTCCAGCGACGGACGCCGGCCTTCGGCGTTCCCGCGGGCGTGCGGCCGCGCCTACAGGCCGCCGAGGGGCCGCAGGAGGTTCCGCCCCCAGCGCAGCGGCACCGGGGCTGAGAACCGGACCTCGAGCTCCATCCGGTCGGGCATCGCGCCCCGCCAGGTGGCGACCCCGCCCTCCACGGTCATCGGGGCGCTCGTCCAGGTGATCTGGCAGCCGTCCGGCGCCCGGACGGTGATCGTGAGCTCGGTCGGCAGGACGGTCGTCTGGCCGAGGACCGTCAGTCGGTAGCGGCCGGCCGAGGCGTTCCCCGTCCACACCCCGCTCGTCGTCGTGACGACCTCGATCGTGCGGCTGGACCCGGCCGGCAGGACCCCGAAGTCGCGCAGCCGGGGGATCCCGAGCTCGCGCTCCCACGCGAAGCGCCCCGGGGCTCCGTCGACCGTGCCGTCGACGAACGTGCAGGGGTCGTGGCAGGCGATCGTGGTGATCGGACGGAGGTCCCCGGCCTCGAGCCCCCCGACGAACGGGCCGAGCAGCTCCCGAGGGCCCCTGGCCGGCGCCTGGTTGTCCAGGCGCACGCGGGTCGTCCCGATCGCCTCGCCCCGTCCGCCGAGGCGGACCTCGTACGCGACGCTGCGGCGGGTGAAGGTGTCGACCTTGTTGCCCGACCCGTTGTTCACGGTAACGGCCACGACGTCGCTGCCCGCGGGCGCCGCGTAGGCGCCGTCGGCGCCGGTGAGCGAGAGCCCCTCCTGGAACGTGGGGTCGGTCGAGTAGATCCCGAGGTGGCCGTCGGCGACGACGGCCGCCAGCACGCGGAGGTGCGCGTCCGGGTCGCCGTCGCCCTGCAGGAACCGGCGGACGACCTCGATCGCGAGGTCGCCCAGCAACCCCTTGTGCTCGGCGTCGGTCCAGGCCTTCGTGTAGGCCTCGGCGGTGACGAACCGCACGACACGTCCGGCCGCGAGCCGCAGGTCGGTGCCGGGGACCCGGATGGGCCCGGTCACGCGCATCATCGCCTCCAGGGCGAACGGGTCGGCGGTGAGGACGCCGTCGAGGCGCTCCCCGGTGGCCGAGGCGTACGCCCCGAGCGCGGCGCGGGCGGCGGAGGGCAGGTCCGGCGTCATGTTGATGTTGCGCCAGTCCCTCAGGGCCCCGTACTGGTCGTAGAGCCGGCGGTAGTCGGGGCTCGGCGCCGGGATCTCCTCGGGGTCGGTCGGGGGCAGGGTGCGGATCGGACGCACCGGGGCGAACCGCGGCCGGCCGTCGCGCAGCTCGAGCACCGTGTAGGCGCCCCACAGGCCCCCGGTTCCCCGCAGCTCCGCCGGGTTCTCCGGGGTCACGAGGTAGCGGCGGACCCCGTCGGCCCCGGCGAAGCGGGGGAGAGCGGCGAGCAGGCGCTCGGCCCCCCGCAGGGTGCGGGCGAGCTCGCCCATCTCGTGCTCGGCGCCCCAGCGGGCCTCGGACAGCTCGCCGAGCAGGAACGCGGCGGGAGCCTCCGCCACGCGCCGGCCGCCCTCCTCGACCCGGTCGGCCGCCGCCGCCACCGGCCCGGCGAGGCGCGCCGCGGCCTCCAGGGGCAGCCGCCCGTCCCGTGGGGCGAGGGCGGCGAGCCCGCCGGGCAGCGCCTCGACCGCGCGGGCCAGCTCCTCCGCCGCTTCGGCCGCCGCGGCCCCGGCGTGCGCGATCGCCACCGCCGCATCGACGTTGTTGCCGAGGAAGGGGAGCCACGTACCGACCCGCGCGAGCGCCCCGTCGCCCCGGGCCGCGGCGGCGGCGAAGGCCGCCTCGGCCGCCCCGGCCTCCTGTTCCGCCCGATCGAGGCGCCCCGCGAGGATCGCGCGGCGTGCCTCGCGGGCCGCCCGCTCGCCCCGCTGCAGGTCGGCTCGCATCGACAGGAGCGTGAGCGCCGCCGCCCCGGCGCTGAGCACGAGGAACGCCGCGACCGCGAGGATCGCCGCGAGGGCAAGGCCGCGGCGGGGACGACGGAAGGGCGTGGGGCGCGCGGGCGCGTCGACGGAGGCGGGGGAGGTGGCGGTCATCGCTGGCGGACTCGCGCGGGGAACCCCAGCGTAGCAGGCCGGGTACGCCCGGGGGCCGCTGCTACCCTGACGCCGCGATGGGGCTCGCGGACCGGAGGTGCGGGTGAAGGTCGCCTACCAGGGCGAGACCGGCGCGTACAGCGAGCGGGTCGTGCGGGACCTGTTCCCCGACGCCGAGCCCCTGCCCTGCCCGACCGTGCGCCTGGTGTTCTCCCGCGTGACGAGCGGCGAGGCCGCCTTCGGCGTCGTTCCGCTCGAGAACTCCCAGGCGGGCTCGGTCAACGAGACCTACGACCTGCTGCAGCACACCGATCTCCTGCGGATCGTGGGCGAGAGCGTCGTGCGCATCGACCACGCCCTGCTCGGTGTGCCCGGCGCCCGCCTCGAGGACGTCCGTCGCGCCCGCAGCCACTGGCAGGCGCTCGCCCAGTGCGAGGACTTCCTGGCGGCGATGCGGATCGAGCCGGTGCCGGTCCACGACACGGCCGGCGCGGCGCGGATGATCGCGGAGTCCGGGGCGACCGACGAGGCGGCGATCGCGAGCGTGGAGGCCGCGCAGATCTTCGGCCTCGCGGTGCTGGCCGAGCACATCCAGTCGGAGAAGGACAACTACACGAAGTTCGCCGTGATCGGGCGCGAGGACCCCGGCCTCGGTCCCCACGACAAGACCTCGCTCGTCATGGCGGTGCTCGACGAGCCCGGGTCGCTGCTCGCCTCGCTCGAGCCCTTCGCGAAGCGCCGGATCAACCTGCACAAGCTCGAGTCCCGCCCCCGACGGGGGAAGCCGTTCGAGTACGTGATGTACGTCGACGTCATGGCGGCGGGCGACGACCCGGCGCTCGAGGAGGCGCTCGAGGAGGTGCGGGCCCACACCTCGTTCCTGCGGGTCCTCGGCTCCTACCGCTCGGCGCCGACGCCGGTCTGATGCGTCCGGCCGGGGCGCTCGCGGTCGGCGTCGCGTTCGCGGTCGGCCTCGCCTCGGCGGGGGTGCGCCTCGCGGGGATCGGCGCGGAGCCGGTGCGGCCGCCGCTGGCCGGGCCGACGAGCCCCGCGGAGCCGGCGAACGCGACCTTCGCGGGTCTGACGACGTTCCGCGGCAACGCGTCGCGGACCTACCTCGGCGAGGGCCCGGTGCCGAGCGCTCCGGTGGTCCGCTGGCGCTACCCGCCCGAGGAGCCGATGTGCTCGCGGTCACCCGTGGGGCTCGACGGGACGCCCCTGCAGGAGTGGTGCGGGGTCGGCTGGACCGGACAGCCGAACGTGATCGCCCGGCCCGGCCGCTCGGTCGAGGTCCGCCAGGGCGCCTACGACGGCCGCTACCACTTCCTCGACGGGGCGACCGGCGTGCCGGTGCGTCCGGCCCTCGTGACCGGGGATCTGGCGAAGGGATCGGCGACGACCGACCCCGACGGCTTCCCGCTGTACTACGCGGGCTCGCGCGACGATCGCCTGCGGATCGTCGCGCTGGATCGGCCGACCCCGACGGTGCTGTGGGAGCTCGACGCGACGACGTCGGTGCCCGACCCGAAGTGGAACGACGACTGGGACGCGGCGCCGCTCGTCGTCGACGGCTACCTGCTCGCGACCGGTGAGAACGGGTGGTTCTACGTGATCGAGCTGAACCGGGGCTACGACGACGAAGGGAAGGTCGTCGTGTCCCCGCGCGTCGTGGCGACGGCGCCCGGCTGGGACCAGGAGCTGCTCGCGGCGATCGGCGACGAGGACGTGTCGATCGAGAGCTCGGTGGCGGTGCACGACGGCGTCGCCTACCTCGCCAACTCCGGCGGCCTCGTCCAGGGATGGGATCTCGGCGACGTGCTGGCGGGCGGTGCGGACCTGCGCCGGGTGTTCCGCTTCTGGACCGGCGACGACACGGACGCCACGGTCGTGATCGACGAGGACGGCTTCCTGTACGTCGCCTCGGAGTTCCAGCGGTTCGGCGACCGGTCGCGGGCGCTCGGCCAGCTCATGAAGCTCGATCCGGGGCGGCCGAACGACCCGGTCGTGTGGTCGATCCCCGCGCCGGAGATTGGGTTCCTCGGGGCGGGCGGCTCCTGGTCGACCCCGGCGCTGTGGGGCGACCTCGTCGTGTTCTCCACGGCGGCGGGTCGGGTGCTCGGCGTGGACCGCGCGAGCGGCGAGATCCGCTGGGAGCTCCAGATCGGGGCCCCCTCGATCGCCTCCCCGGTGATCGTGGACGGGGTGCTCGTCCTCGGCGACTGCTCCGGGCACCTGTACGCCTGGGACCTCGGCACCGATCCCGGGGCGGTCCCGCGGCACCGGTGGACGCTGGATCTCGGGGACTGCGTCGAGGCGACGCCCGCGGTGTGGCGGGGGTGGCTGTTCGTCGGGACCCGCGAGGGGTTCGTGTACGGGATCGCCGATCCGCAGGCCCCCGAGCCGAGGTGAGCTCCGCCGCGCCGGCCCTCAGAGCCCGGGCACGAGGGCGTGGATGCGCGCCGTGCCCCAGGCGGTCAGCGCGACGGTTGCGGCCAGGGTCGCGACGAGCGCGGCCGGGGCGCTCCAGCGGGCGTCGTCGATGGAGGTACCGGCCACGAGCCCGGCCACGAGCCCGCCGACGTGGGCCCGCCAGTCGATCACGGGGAACGTGAACGACAGGGCGAGGTTCAGCACGACCCAGGGCAGCACCTGGCGCAGCCGCGCGTTCGCCAGTGCCAGGTGCCGTCGTCGCCAGTCCCGGGCCACGAGCGTCCCGAACAGCCCGAAGATCGCCCCGGACGCGCCGACCGACACCACCGGGGCAACGGCCACCCCGCCCCCGGGCAGCGCGGTCACCGCGTCGCCGAGCGCGTAGGACGCGGCGCTCGCGAACAGCCCCGTCGTGAGGAAGACCGCGAGGAAGCGCCACCGCCCGAGCTCCCGCTCGAGCGCGCCGCCGATCACCCACAGCACCCAGGCGTTCATCGCGAGGTGCAGCAGGCCTCCGTGCAGGAAGATCGCCGTCAGCAACCGCCAGTACTGGCCGGTCGCCACGCCGATCGGACCGTCGGGCGACGGGGCGAGGGCGATCTGACCGCCGAGGTCGATCAGGCTGCGCGAGCCCGGCCCCGCGAGCAGCGACCCGGGACCTGCGACGGCGACCTCGAGGAGGTAGACGGCGCCCAGGGCGATCAGGAGCGCCCGAGTGGCCGCGACGGTGCGGACCTGGACGATGCGGACCCGCCGCCCCGGCCCCCGGCGGAACTCCCGCCGCGCCTCCTCCACGCAGGTGGGGCAGTGGTGACCGACCGGCGCCGGCACCATGCAGTCCGGGCAGATCGGGCGCGAGCAGCGCGTGCAGTGCACGCCCGTGGCGACCGCCGGATGGCGGTAGCAGCGTTCGACCGTGCGCGGTGGCGGGGGCGGCAGGTCCATCAGCTCGGAAGGCGACGGGGCAGCCGCTCGAGGGCGCGGGCGACCTCCTCGACGTCGAACAGCGGGGCCCAGCGGTCGAGGATCCGCCCGCGGGCGTCGATCAGGAACAGCCACGGCTCCGTCAGGTCGCCGTCGCGGTACAGCCAGTCGGCCGCCGCCTCGTTCAGGGTCGACGGGTGCTCGCGCCACACCTCCACGTGGATGAAGACGGCGCGGTCGCCGAACCGGTCGTGCAGGTCGCTCACGGCGTCCGTCACGGGGCCGCAGAACAGGCTCTGGCAGAACGCCGGGGTGGAGAAGGTCACGAGCGCGGGGACGCCGGCCGCCAGGGCCCGCGCGATCGTCCACCGATGCAGCTCGGGGTCCGGGATCTCGGCCCCGCTGGCGGCCCGCGAGTCGATGGCCTCCGGCGGGGCGTCGTCGCGGAGGGTGAGGTTGCGCGTGGGCAGGGCCCGATCTCCGGGGGCCGGCAGCCTCGGCCGTCGGGTCACCGTGAAGGGCGTCGCGCGGACCTCGACCTCGCGCCCGTCGACCACGGCCCGCACCGTCGCCGCCCACACGCCGGGCGCGTCGAAGCGCACGCCGTCGAGCTGGTAGACGCCGCGCGCCACGTCGGGGGGCGACAGGGTCGGGCCGTCGCCCACCGCGGTCCCGTACGCCGGCACGTAGCGGGCCCGGCCCGCGACGGGCGTGCCGGGGCCGCCCTCGAAGGGCTCGAGGCGGACCTCCACCGTCCCGGAGGTCACGAGGAGCACGCCCGCCTGCGGGTCGTTGGCATACACCCCGACCTGGACCCGTTGTTCAGGCCCGACGTACAGGTCGCTCGAGGCCACCTGGGCGACGAAGCCCGTGCGATCGAGGCCGCCGCCGCTCGGCGCCGGGGAGGTCGGCGCCGACGTCCCGCACGCCGTGGCCAGCCCCGCGAGCGCGAGGGACAGGGCGATCCAACGGGGCCGTGGTCCCACCGTCCCATCTTCCCGCACGGCGGCCCGAACGTCCGTCTCAGCGGGGAGCGGCCGTACGGGCGGCGAGCCGGGTCGTCACGGGGACCGCGGCGACGAGGCCGAGGCTGCCCGCAAGGGTGCGCACGATCTCGGCGGCAAGGAGCTCCTGGTTGGCGGCGATCACGAGCGAGGTCTCCGACAGCGACAGGAGCAGGAACGCGGGCAGCGCCGCGCCCGCGTAGGCGAGGAGCAGGGTGTTCACGATCGAGCCGACGTGGGCGCGACCCAGCCGCATCCCGGCTCGGCGAAGCTCGGCGCGGGTCGCGTTCGGGTCGCGCCGCGCGAGCTCGGCGACCGCCGCCGCCTGCGTGATCGCGACGTCGTCGATGGCGCCGAGCGCGCCGATCACGATCCCGGCCAGCAGGAGCCCGGCGAGGTCCACCTCGAGCCCGGCGGCCCGCAGCGCGATCGCCTCCTCGGCCGTCGACCCGGTGAGCGCGGCGAGCGGCACCCAGATCTCGGCGGCCGCGGCCGCGCAGGCGAGCCCCGAGAGCGTGCCGAGGAACGCCGTCGTGGTTTCGGGGCGGAACCCGTGCGTGAGGTAGAGCACGACCATCGCGAGCACCCCGGCGCCGACGACCGCGACGAGCACGGGCGGTCGTCCGTGCAGGATCGCGGGCACGACGAAGACCGTGAGCAGGGCCAGGCTCACCGCGAGCCCGGTGAGGGCCGCGAGGCCCCGCAGGCGCCCGAGCGCGACGACCGCGGCGGCGAACAGCGCCGCCAGACCGAGCAGCGGTCCCAGGCGCAGCCGGTCGGCCAGCGCGTAGGGCGCGTCGGGGCCGGCGACGTCGTTCGGGCGCGTCACGAGGACGAGCTCGCCGGGCCCCGAGATCGGCACGTCGCCGGTGGTCGGGATCTCGGCGACCGACCCCTCGTCGGGCCCGGAGCGCAGGCGTACGAGGGCCGTCCCGCACCCCTCGGCGCTCGGCACGCCGGGGACCTGGGGACAGTCGGACGGGCGCACCTCCAGGACCTCCGCCCGCTCCACGTGGCCGGCGGCGAGCGTCTCCCCGAACCCCGGCGGGAGGGGGCCGCGGGGCCACAGGAGCACGAGGCCCGCGAGCAGCAGGAGCCCGAGCAGGCCCGCCGCGACCGCCGGGGCCCGAGCGACGTCCCGCGGCCCGGCCGATCTCGTCGGGGAGGTCGCCACGGCTCGCAGCCTAGTCCCCGGGCGGCAGGGACCCCTCGAGGCGGAGGAGGAAACGTCGGACCTCGGGCCGCCCCCCGTAGTCGCCGAGCGACGGCCCGGCCGGTACGACCCGGTGGCAGGGCACCCACAGCTCGATCGGACACCGCCGCAGCGCCGTGCCCGCCGCCCGCCACGCCTGGGGGCGTCCCGCCGCCGCCGCGACGTCGCCGTAGGTCGCGAGCGCCCCGTAGGGGATCCGCCGCGTCGCCTCGAGGACCGCGCGGGCGAAGGCGCCGCCGACGAGGGCGAGGTCGACCGGGCTGCGCAGGCTCGAGCGCTCCCCGGCGAGGAACGCCTGCGCCTCGGCGCGCGCCCGCGCCAGCCGGCGATCGTCGCGCACGACCGGTCGGTCGAGCCGCTCGGCAACGCGGGCGGCGAGCGGCTCGAGTGGCCCGAACCCGGCCGCCACGATGCCGCCGGGTCCCGACACGATCGCGAGGGGTCCCAGGGGCGTGGGAAGGCTCGTCCCGGCCAGGCTCCCGGCGCCCGGGTCCGCCGCGCTCGGGCTCAGATCGGGGGCCACGGGAACGGTCGCCCGGGGCCGGGCTCGGGGAAGCGCCCGATCTCCAAGAGCGCGCGGACGCGGCGCCCGACGGCCCGGACCTCCTCGGGGGAGAGCAGCTCGGCCAGCGCCCGGTGGAGGGCTCCGCGGGCGATGAGGTCCTGCTCGACCCGGGCCAGGTCGGCGGCGAGGGACGGCGGGATCGGCTCCCCCACGAAGTCCCAGATCACCGTGCGAAGCGTCGGGTGCACCGCGAAGCACACGCCGTGGTCGACGCACCAGATCCGGCCGGCGTCGTCGAGCAGGCAGTGCCCGGCCTTGCGGTCGGCGTTGTTCACGACGAGGTCGAACAGGGCGATCCGGCGGAGCGACTCGGCGTGCTCGGGGCCGAGCGTGAAGTAGGTGGCCTCGGGGTCGTGGTCCACGAAGCGCTGCACGCACCCCACGCCGAGCGGCCCGTCCCGCAGCACGGTGGCCGGCACGGCCGGCCACCCGAGGGCCCGCGCGGTGCGGTGGGCCGCGACCTCCCGGCGGTGCAGGGTCCCGGTGGGGAAGTCCCACAGCGGCGCCTCCCCGGCCATCGGCTTGTAGACGGCGAGCAGCTCGTCGCCGTCGTCGATCGCGCGCACGAGGAGGGTGAGGTTCGAGGCCCGCGGCAGCCGGCCGAGCACCTCGAGCCGCCCTGCGACCAGGGCCGACGGGACGTCCTCGATCAGGTCCGCGGGCTCGAGTGCCCGTTCATCGCGGGACACGCGTGTCCCTCCGGGTCGATCGGGTTGCCGCACAGCCGGCAGGTCGGTCGGCCCCGCGCCGCGACCGCCGCTCCGTGCCGCGACAGCGCGAGCATCTGCTCCCGCGTAGCCCACAGTCGGATCGTCTCGGGCTCCGGACCGGCGTTCGACGGATCGTCCTGCGGCCCTTCGCGCTCCTCGAGCTCGGTGATCTCGAGCACGAACCGATCGCGCTCGCGGTCGTAGCCGATCGAGAGTCGGCCGGCGCGCCAGCGAGGTTCGAGCGGCTCCTCGAGGGCCATCTCGGCCTCCTCGGGCCCTGGGCCGGTCTCCAGCGGCACGTCGGCCAGGAGCTCGAGGATCGAGGCGGCCAGCAGTTGGACCTGCTGCTTCTCGACGATCACCGTGACGAGCTCGGGACCGGAGCGAGCCTGCAGGAAGAACGTGCGGGCGCCGGGCTCGCCCACCGCGTCGGCGGTGATCCGATCGACCGGTCCGAGCTCCATGAGGCTATCCTCGCACGCGGCCGCGCCGCCCGGCCGCCTCCCACGGCGGCGCCGGCTCGCGCGCGAACCGCCCGAGGTCGCCCGTGTCGTTGACGAGCAGGACCTTGGGCTCGGGCGCGGCGAGCCGCACGACCGACACCGAGGCCGGGTCGACGACGATCCGCTGGAACCGGTCGAGCGGCATCGCCTGGACGTAGGCGAGCAGCAGCCGGGCGATGTCGCCGTGGGTGGCCACGGCGACGCGTCCCCGCCGGTGGCGTCGGGCGATCCAGCGCAGTTCCGCGGCGATCCGGGCGAGGGCCTCGGCGAACCCCTCCCCCCCGCCGGGGAACCGGAACGTCGAGGGCGAGCCCTGGACCTCCCGCCACGCGCGCGTGCGCCGGAGGCGCCCGAGGGATCGACCGGTCCAGGCGCCGGCGTCCATCTCGATCCAGGCCTCGCGCTCGCGGATGGGGAGTCCCTGCGCGGCGGCGAGCGGCTCGACCGTCTGCACGCAGCGTTCCAGGGGGCTGGCGTAGATGGCGGTCAGCCGGATGGGTTCGAACCGCCGCGCGAGCGCCTCGGCCTGCGCGCGGCCCCGCCCGTCGAGCTCGATCCCGCGCATCCGGCCGTACAGGAGCTTGCCGGTGTGGGCCGTGAGCCCGTGGCGGATCACGAACAGCGTCGTCACGCCCGCTCGTCCTCGATCGGCAACACGACCTCGAAGGTCGAACCGACGCCGAGCTCGCTGGTCACCTCGACGCGACCGCCGTGGTTCTCCGCGACGTGTTTGACGATCGAAAGGCCGAGCCCGGTGCCGCCCGTCTCGCGGGAGCGCGCCCGATCCACCCGGTAGAAGCGCTCGAAGATCCGTTCGCGGTCGCGCTCGGGGATGCCGACGCCGGTGTCGGCCACGCGCAAGACGGCCTCCGCGTCGCGGCGTGTGACGGAGACCTCGACCGAGCCGCCGGGGCGCGTGTGGCGAACCGCGTTGTCGAGGAGGTTGCGCACCAACAGGGCGAGGTCGCGACTGGAGCCTCGCAGGACGATGGGCGAGGGGGTCTCGACGTGCAGGCGCACGCCGCCGCGCTCGGCCGCGACCCTCGCGCGGCTCGCCTCCTCGCCCGCGACCTCGTCGAGCCGGACGCGCTCCAGGAGCTCGCTGCCGGCCTCGAGGCGGGACAGGTCGAGGAGGTCCTCGACGATCCGGGACAGCCGCAGCGCTTCGTGTTCGAGCTGTGCCGCGAACCGCGGGGCGGCGCCGGGGTCCTCGCGGAGGGCGCGCTGGAGGGTCTCGGCAGCGGCGCGGATCGTGGCGACGGGGGTCTTCAGCTCGTGAGAGGCGTTCGCGACGAAGTCGCGGCGCACCGCCTCGAGCCGACGCGCCTCGGTCACGTCGCTCACGACGAGGAGCACCGCGTCGGGGTCCACGGGGATCGCGTGGCCTCGCAGCCACCGGGGCGGGGCGTTCACCTCGACCTCGACGGTCTCGGGACGGCGCGTTCGGGCGGCGGTCTCGACGGCGGTGCGAAGGGCGAGGGGGAACAGGCCTCCGACGCCGGCGGGAACGCCACCCAGGTGGGTCTCCAGCGCCGGGTTCGCGTAGGCGGTCCGCCCGTCACCGCCGACGAGCAGGATCCCGTCGCGCATCGAGCGCAGGATCAGGTCCTGCACGGCCCGCTCGCGTTCGCTCGCCCGCTCCTCGCGGTCCAGGCGCGCACGCAGCTCGGCCGCATCGCGCTCTCCGGATCGCACGGCCTCCCGAGCCCGGGCCCAGCCCAGGAGCGCGACCACCGCGACGGCGGACACGACGACCACCAGCGCCTCCATCCCGCGCGGCAGTCTAGGGGCCCCGTGCCCGTTCACCGGACGTTCACGCACGCGCCTCGAGCCGTCTACCGGCGGGCGCTACGGTCCTGCCGACGGCAGGAGACCTCATCGTGAGGAGGTTGCGGATGACGAGGTCGTGGAGGGTCACCGGGGTTGCGTTCGTGCTCGTCGGGCTCCTGGCCGCCGCGTGCGGCAACACCGACGAGGCCGGCGGCGGTGGCGGCGGCGACGGTGGCGGTACGGAGCTCAGCGGGTCGGTGCTCGGCGACGGCTCGAGCACGGTGTTCCCGATCACCCAGGCGGTCGCCGAGGAGTTCACGGCTGAGAACCCCAACGTGAAGGTGTCGATCGGCGTCTCCGGCACCGGGGGCGGGTTCGAGAAGTTCTGCGCCGGCGAGACCGACATCCAGGACGCCTCACGACCGATCGAGTCGGACGAGCAGGCGGTCTGCGAGGAGAACGGGATCGAGTACGTCGAGCTCCAGATCGCGCTCGACGGCCTGTCGGTGGTCGCGAACCCGGCGAACGACTGGGCCGACTGCCTCACCGTCGATCAGCTGAAGGCGATCTGGGAGCCGAAGAGCACGATCGACAACTGGAGCGAGATCCCTGACGCGTCGTTCCCCGACCGCCCGCTCACGCTCTACGGGGCGGGAACGGACTCGGGCACGTTCGACTACTTCACCGACGCCATCGTGGGTGAGGAAGGGGCCAGTCGTTCGGACTACACGGCGAGCGAGGACGACAACGTGCTCGTCCAGGGCGTGGCCGGGGACGAGAACGCCCTCGGCTACTTCGGCTACGCCTACTACGCCCAGAACGCCGACAAGCTGAAGCTCATCGCGGTCGACGGCGGCGAGGGGTGCGTGAGCCCGGACCCCACGACGATCAACGACGGGTCCTACACACCGCTGTCCCGGCCCCTGTTCGTCTACGTCAAGCGGGCCTCGCTCGCCAAGCCTGAGGTCGTGGCCTTCATGGACTTCCTCATGGAGACCGCACCTGCGCTGGTTGAGGAGGTCGGCTTCGTGGATGTCGACGACGCGACCTACCAGGCCGAGGTCGCCGAGTGGGAGTCCTTCAAGGCCGAGGGAGCTTGAGGCCGCTGTCTGCGGAGAGAAGGACCCGCTAGGGTAGGGCGCGGCCGACGAGGCCGCGCCCGACCCGGTCCGGAAGGAGACCAGAGTTGCAGACGGCGCGCGCGGGCGACGCGGTCGTCCGGGACCTCACGAGGTCCGAGCCCCGATGGGGCGAGCGGATCGTGATCGCGGTCCTGTTCGCCTGCGGGATCCTGTCGATCTTCACGACGGCGGGCATCGTGGCATCCCTGTCCTTCGAGGCGTTCGAGTTCTTCCGTGCGGTGAGCCCGCTGGAGTTCTTCACCGGGACGTCGTGGGGCCCGACCTTCAAGCCACCCTCCTTCGGGGTGCTGCCGCTGCTGAACGCGACCGTGCTCATCGGGCTCACCTCGATGGCCTTCGCCCTCCCGCTCGGGCTGGGTTCGGCGATCTACCTGTCGGAGTTCGCGTCGCCGCGCGTCCGCGCGGTCGTGAAGCCTGCGCTCGAGATCCTCGCGGGGATCCCGACGGTCGTGTTCGGGTACTTCGCGCTGAACGTGGTCTCCCCGGGCCTCGTCCGGCCGCTGATCCCCGGCACGGGTGTGTTCAACGCCCTCGCGGCGAGTCTCGTGATCGGGATCATGATCGTGCCGCTCGTCGCCTCGATCTCCGAGGACGCGATGCGCGCGGTCCCCTCGGGGCTACGCGAGGCCTCTTACGGGATGGGCGCGACCCGGCGGATCACGGCCCTGCGCGTGGTGCTCCCCGCCGCGCTGTCGGGGATCGCGGCGGCCTCGATCCTCGCTCTGTCCCGAGCGATCGGCGAGACGATGATCGTGGCGATCGCGGCCGGGCAGCAGCCGAACCTCTCGGTCGACCCGCGCGAGCCGATGCAGACGATGACCGCCTTCATCGTGCAGATCTCCCTCGGGGACACGCCGTACGGCAGCGTCGAGTACCGCACGATCTTCGCGATCGGCATGACGCTGTTCGCGCTCACGCTCGTGCTCAACATCGCGGCCCTGCGGTTCGTGCGTCGCTTCCGCGAGGTCTACGAGTGAGCGCTGTAGCGATCGCGGGGCTCGTCGGTGGCCGGCGCGAAGAGCGGTCGCTGCGCGAGCTGGCGTTCACCTCGCTGTTGCTCCTCGCGCTGCTCGTCGGCCTCGTCACGCTCCTCGTGCTGCTCGTCGACGTGTTGGGCCGAGGGCTGCCCCGGCTCGATGGCGACTTCCTGCGGAACCTCGACTCCCGGATCCCCGAGCGCGCGGGGATCCGCCCGGCCCTCGTCGGGACCGTGTGGCTCATGGGGCTCACCGCGGCGATCGCCTTCCCCGTCGGCGTGGGGGCCGCGATCTACCTGGAGGAGCTCGCGCCGCGCAACCGGCTCACCCGGTTGATCGAGGTGAACGTCGCGAACCTTGCGGCGGTCCCCTCGGTGATCTACGGCCTGCTCGGGCTGGCGGTGTTCGTCCGGGCGATGCAGATGGGGCGCTCGATCCTGGCCGGCGCCATGACGCTCGTCCTGCTGATCCTGCCGGTGATCATCGTCGCGAGCCGCGAGGCCCTGCGCGCGGTCCCGGACTCGATCCGCCAGGGCGCCTACGCGGTCGGCGCGACCCGCTGGCAGGCCGTCTGGCACCAGACGCCTGCCCGCTCGCCGCCCCCGGGCATCCTCACCGGGCTGATCCTCGGCCTCTCCCGAGCGATCGGGGAGACGGCGCCGCTCGATCACCCTGGGGGCCTTGACGTACGTGAACTTCGTGCCGGACCACCCGTTCGACCGGTTCACGGCGATGCCGATCCAGATCTTCAACTGGGTGTCGCGGCCCCAGACGCGCCTACCAGGACGCCGCGGCCGCGGCATCGTCCTGCTGCTCGCGCGTGCTGCTGTCATGAACGCGATCGCCGATCTATCTCGGAACCGGTACGAGCGCCGATGGTGAGGAGGAGCTCCGCGTCGAGCTCCGCGCTGGAGGCGCAGCAGGCTCGCGCCGAGCCGGGCGGCGAGCGCCGTGTTCGCCTGCGAGAGCTCCGGTTCGGCTACGCGGCGTTCCCGCCGTGCGGGGCGTGACGCTCGACATCCGCGCAACCGCGTCACCGCCCTGATCGGCCCGTCCGGGTGCGGCAAGAGCACCTGCTCCGCTGCCTCAACCGCATGAACGACCTGATCCCGACGGCGCGCGGCTCGAGGGGAGCGTCCTCTACCACGGCCAGGACCTCTACGCGCCGAGCGTCGATCCGGTGAAGGTGCGCCGCACATCGGGATGGTGTTCCAGAAGCCGAACCCGTTCCCGAAGTCGATCTTCGACAACGTCGCCTTCGGGCCTCCGGATCAACCGGTTGACCGAGAACCTCGACGAAGTCGTCGAGCGAGCGCTGCAGCAGGCGGCCCTGTGGGACGAGGTGAAGGACCAGCTCGACGAGCTCCGCGCTCGCCCTGTCGGGCGGCCAGCAGCAGCGGCTGTGCATCGCGCGGGCGCTCGCCGTCGAGCCCGAACTGCTCCTCATGGACGAGCCCTGCTCGGCGCTCGACCCGATCGCGACCGCGCGCATCGAGGACCTCATGATCGAGCTGAAGGAGCAGTACACGCATCGTGATCGTCACCCACAACATGCAGCAGGCCGCGCGCGTGTCGGACATGACGGCCTTCCTGACCGCGGAGGTCGCCCCCGACGGGACCCGCAGCGGCGTGCTCGTCGAGTACGACCGACACGGCGACGATCTTCACGAACCCGTCGGACAAGCGGACGGAGGACTACGTGACGGGACGGTTCGGATGACCCGCGCTCAGTTCCACGAGAGCCTCGAGCAACTCGAGCTCGACTTCCTGAGCCTCGGCGAGCTCGCCGGGGAGGCGGTCGCCCGCTCGGTCGACGCCCTCGTGCGCGGCGACGAGGCCCTCGCGCGTCGCGTGATCGAGGACGACGACCGGGTCGATGACCTGTACCTGCGGATCGACAACGACGCGCTGTCGCTGCTGGCCCTCCAGTCGCCGGTGGCCGGCGAGCTCCGGCTCATCTCGGCGATCCTGCACGGGGCGCTCCGCGCTCGAGCGGATCGCCGACCAGGCGACGAACATCGCGAAGATCTTCCTCGCGGTGCGCGACAAGCCCGGGAGCGACGTGATGCGGGAGCAGCTCCGCGAGATGGGCGATCACGTCGTGCGGATGGTGCGCGCGGCGATGGAGGCGTTCGCGAAGCGAGACCTCGAGCTCTGCCTGCAGCTGCCGAAGATGGACGACCCGGTGGACCGGCTGAACCGGCTGACGCACCTGGAGGCGCTCAAGCTCGCCGACGACCCCGCCGCGCTCGACTGGGGCCTGCACATGAACCTCGCGGCCCGGGCCCTCGAGCGGGTGGGCGACAACGCGGTGGACATCGCCGAGCAGGTCGGCTTCCTCGTCACGGGACGGTTCCGCGAGTACACCGACGCCTCTCACGAGGTCCGCCCGGAGGGATGACCGAGGCCCGTATCCTCGTCGTCGAGGACGAGGACTCCCTCGCCGAGACGCTCCGCTACAACCTCGAGCGGGAGGGCTTCGGCGTCACCGTCGCCGCCGACGGGCGGCGCGGTCTGGAGCGCTTCCGCGCGGAGCGGCCGGACCTCGTCGTGCTCGACCTGATGCTGCCGGAGATCTCGGGGCTCGACGTGTGCCGGGCGATCCGCGGCGAGTCGGAGGTCCCGATCATCATCCTCACCGCGAAGGACGCGGAGGCCGACAAGGTGGCGGGCCTCGAGCTCGGGGCCGACGACTACGTGACGAAGCCGTTCTCCGTGCGGGAGCTCGTCTCTCGGGTCCGGGCGCTGCTCAGGCGCTCCCGGATCGGCTCCCCGGGCGAGGAGGAGGTGCTGCGAGGAGGTCCGGTGGAGCTCGACGTGGCCCGCCACGAGGTGCGCGTCGGGGGCGAGCCGGTCGGTTTCCCGCCGAAGGAGTTCGAGCTCCTCGAGACGCTCCTTCGGCGCAAGGGGCGATTGCTCACACCGCGACGTCCTTGATCGATCGGGTCTGGGGGCCCGGCTACGTGGGCGACACGAAGACCCTCGACGTCCACGTGAAGCGGATCCGGCGCAAGATCGAGGAAGATCCGCACCGCCCGCGCCACCTCGTGACCGTGCGGGGGCTCGGCTACAAGTTCGTCGACTGAGCCGGCAGCGGGCCGCGCGTCGAGCCGATCCTCGCCACCTCGCGGAACCCCAGCCGCGCGTACATCCGCACGACCTCGGGGGCCTCCGGGTCGGCGAGCAGCCAGACGCGGCGGGCGCCCGCCGAGCGCGCCTCGCGAACGATCCGGGCGACGAGCGCCGAGGCGTACCCCCGTCGCCGGGCTCGGGGGAACGTCGCGACCCCGTCGACGTAGCCCACCCCCTCGGCGACGAGCAGGGCGCCCAGGGACACGACGACGCCGCGACGGTTCCGCACGCCGAACCACCGCTTGCCGGCCGGCGCGAGCACGTCGCGCTCGAGCGCCAGGAGCTGGCGCACCGCCCCCCTCGGGCTGGATCCCGAACAGCGCGAACGAGGCGGCGACACGCTCCCAGGTCGCGGGCTCGTCGGGGAGCTCGACCGTCGAAGGACCGTCGGTCGCGGGCGGTCGCCCGGCGTGGTCGAGCACGACGTCCCAGCTCAGCCGATGCCCCCGGGTGGCCAGCTCGGCGAACAGCGCGGCCGTGCGCTCCGGGACGAGGCTGACCACGTGCTCGACGGGAGCGCCCGTCGTGCGCATCGCCGGCAGGAGCCGCTCCTCGACGTCGGCGAGCGTGCAGCCCCGCGGCCACCGATCGATCCGGGCATGGTTCGCGTCCCAGATCAGCGGGAACCGGGGGTCGGCCACGACGGCCCCCCACGGGGCGGGCTCGACCCGGGCGAGCAGGGCGTCCATCGCCCACCAGCACCGGCGCACGTGCTCGGGCAGGCTCACGACGCGCAGGCTAGCAACCGCGCCGCTAGGCTCCCGGGCGCGGATGGTGCGGGTGCAGGTGTTCCGGGACGGACGGCTCGACCCCGAGACGGTCGGGGTCGAGGAGCTCGGCGAGCGGTCCGGCGACAGCCTCGTGTGGGTCGACGCCGCCGTGCCCGACGACGTCGCCGCGCTCGATCGCATCGGGCAGGTCCTGGGGCTCCACCCCGTGACGGTGGAGGACCTCCACCACCGCGGGCAGCGCCCGAAGGTCGAGGTCTTCCCCGGCTACGCGTTCGTCGCCGCGCGCTCGCTCGAGGTCGGTCGGGGGCTCGAGCCGATCGAGCACGAACTCCACGCGGTCGTCGCGCCGGGTTCCTCGTGACCGTGCGCGACCACGGGGATCCGACGCTCACGCGGGGCGCAGCAGCGTTGGGCGCGCCACCCGGACCTGCTCGACCGCCACGGCGGGGCGTTCGCGCTGTACGCGGTGCTGGACGAGGTCGTCGACGGCTACCTCGTGGTGATCGACCACCTCGAGGACCGCGCCGACGAGCTCGAGGACGAGGTCTTCGCCCTTGGGGCGAGCGAGGACGGCGCCCAGCTGCAGGAGCGCATCTTCCGCCTCAAGCGCGCGGTCGTTCGGATGCGCCGGGCCCTCACGCCGCTGCGCACGTCGCTCGACCGGCTGGTGGAGGACCCCGAGCTCGTGCACCCCGAGCTCCTGCCGTACTTCCGCGACGTGAGCGACCACGTCCTTCGGGCGGCCGAGCTGGCCGACAACATCCGGGAGCTGCTCACGGCGCTGCTCGACGTGCGCGTCGCCCAGGTCGCGAACCGCACGAACGACATCATGAAGCAGCTCACGGCCTGGGGCGGGATCATCCTCGTCCCGACGCTCATCGCCGGGATCTACGGGATGAACTTCGATCGGATGCCGGAGCTGCGGTGGCCCCTGGGCTACCCGTTCGCGCTCGGCCTGATGGCCGTGGTGGCGGGCGGGCCTGTACGTCGCGTTCCGTCGGCGCGGGTGGCTGTGATGTGCCGCGCGCTCAAGGTCCTGTGCGTCGCCCCGGATCCGGAGCGCCTCGCGGCGCTCAAGCGGGCCTCGGTCGGCGCGACGTGGGAGCTGTGCCCCGGCGCGACGACGCTGCGTGCCGCGCTCGACCAGATCGACGTTGAGCGGCCGCACGTCCTCGTCGCCTTCGGGCCGTTCGAGGAGCTCGTCGCGCTCGTGCGCGAGCGCTTCCCGGGGATGCGCATCGTGACCGACCGGGCGGTGCCCGGGGCGACCGAGGTCGCGACCTCCCTGGAGGAGGTCCGGGGGCTGCTGCTCGGCGGCCCCCCGCCCGGGTGGCCCGGTGGGCGAGGGCTAGAAGCCCCAGGGGCCCCCAGCCGCCCCTGCGGACCATCTTCATCGTGACGATGATGTTGGCCCGCGCGTTGAAGGCCCCCACCTTCCAGAAGCCGTACTCGTAGGCGCGACCAGGCCAGTAACCGACACAGGTGCTGGAAGACGCCCTTGGCGCAGGAGGAGGGGTTGTAGGCGCGGGGGCGGAAGTTGGACTCCCGACGAGCCACGTCCAGCGCCCGCTCGACGTTCACGCCGTAGTGCCGGGCGGCGCAGCGGATCAGCCGCCGGACCTGCCGGGGTCCTTCGCGCCAGGGGATGTCGCCGCAGATCCGCTTCGGGGTGTAGGTGTAGGCGCCCGCCATCGGCCGCGGCATCCAAACGGCGATCGCCAGGACGATCGGTGCGATCAGCGCCGCGGCGAAGGCGCGGCGCGCTCGTGAGGTCATCGTCATCGTGGAACCACCCCCACGGCGGGCGGAGCCGGCTGCTGCGCCCCGCGGCCGCGCGCGTGAACCGCTCACCCGCGCGGCCGACCCGTGGCCGGTCGTGGGTGCTCGCATCACCTCCTGTCGTCGGGCCAGACTCCGTGCGACCGCGCCCCCGCGAGCCCCCCGCACGGGCACACCGACACGCGCGCAGGCGCGAGCCACCCTGGGAAGGTGGAGGCGCACGCGTTCGTGCCGGGAAGGTGCGGGAGATCCGCGGGAAGGCGCCCGAACCCTACCGGCCGCCTGGGCGCCGCGACAACCGGTTCGTGACCGCGGGTCATGCCCGGGCGAGCGTCGCCCTCGCTCGCCTCATGGCTACGATGGCCCCATGGGTCGGGTCCTGCTCGCCGCGCCCCGCGGCTACTGCGCCGGGGTCGAGCGCGCCGTCGAGGCCGTGGAGCGGGCGCTGGCCGCCCACGGTCCCCCCGTGTACGTCCGCAAGCAGATCGTGCACAACCTGCACGTCGTGCGCGAGCTCGAGGCCAAGGGGGCGGTCTTCGTCGACGAGGTCACCGAGGTGCCGCCGGGCGCGGTGACCGTCCTGTCGGCCCACGGCTCTCCGCCGGCCGTCTACCGAGAGGCGGCCGCCCGGACCTGCGTCTGGTCGACGCGACGTGCCCGCTCGTCACGAAGGTCCACGTCGAGGCGCGTCGCTTCGCGGCCGAGGACCGCACGATCGTCCTGATCGGCCACGCCGGCCACGAGGAGGTCGAGGGCACGAGCGGTCAGGCGCCGGAGCGCACCGTCCTCGTGCAGGACCTCGAGGAGGCCCGACCGGGTCGCCCGCGCTCGCCCGACGGCCCGCGTCGCCTACCTCACCCAGACGACCCTCTCCCTCGACGAGACCGCAGGCGATCGTCGCGGTCCTCCGGCGCCGCTTCACCGGCGCATCTCGCGGGCCCGGCCGCGCGACGACATCTGCTACGCCACCCAGAACCGGCAGGACGCCGTGAAGGCGATCGCGCCTCGGCCGGATCGATCTTCGTCCTCGTCATCGGCTCGCAGCAACTCCTCCAACTCGAACCGCCTCTGGCCGAGGTCGCCCGCGTCGCGCGGCGTCGCCGGCCCACCTCGTCGACGAGCCGAGTCCGAGGTCGACCCCGCCTGGCTTTCGAGGGCGTCGACGACGGTCGGCCTCACGGCGGCGCGAGCGCGCCCGAGCACCTCGTCGAGCGGATGCTGGCGTTCCTGGCCGAGCGCGGCTTCGACGAGGTCGAGCAGGTCGCCGTGGCCGAGGAGGGGGTGCGCTTCTCGCTGCCGAAAGGCGTGCGCGCGATCCCGGTTCGACCGGCCTAGGAGGTCGCCGGGCGCGGCTCAGGGCTCGGCCGGGACCGGCGCTCGGCCGGCGAGGCGCGCGAGCTCGGCCTCGCCCTCCTCGGGGCCGACCGTGATCAGGCGGTCGCCGGCGCGTAGGACGAACGAGCCGCGGGGCCGGTAGGTCCACCGCGGTCCGCGCTGGATCGCCAGGACGAACATGCCGGTCTCGGTCTCGAGCCGGAGGTCCTTCAGGGAGCGGCCCTCGGCCAACGACCCCGGCTCAACGACGATCTCGATGCTCGTCTCCTCGGTTTCCTCGAGGGCGAGCTGGATCACCGGGTGCAGCGGCTCGCCGTGCTCCACGTACCAGGTCATGTCGCGCGCCGCGTCGCAGATCGACTCGGAGGCGCTGCCCAGGCGCAGCAGCCCGCGGAGCTCGTCGGGATCGCGGGCCTCCGGGGCGGCCCGCAGGACCCAGGACTCGAGCTCGTCGTGCAGCGCGTCGCTGCGCGCCTCCAGCGCCCCGACCTCGGCGGCCAGGGCGCGGTCGTTGAACAGGATCGACGCGTAGGCGAGACCGACGCAGGCCTCCGCGAGATCCTTCATCTCCACGAGGATGTCCACGGCGCGATCGAGCTCCGACAGCGGCGGCGCCTCCTCCGATGGCCCTTCGGGGATCGGCGGGGCGCCGGCCAGGGCGCGCACGAGGTTCACCCCCTCCTCGGGGCCGCGCACGAGCAGCGCATCGCCGACCGAGACCACGTCGTCGGGGCCGGGGTCGAAGCGCCAGTCGATGCCGCTGCGGATCGCGATCACCCACATCCCGGTCTCGGTCGCCAGGGAGAGCTCGCGGAGGGTGCGGCCGATCGCGGGCGCCTCCTCGCGGACCTTCACCCGCGCGGTCATCTCGTCGGCGTGGCGGAGGTCCTGACGCAGGGCGTCGGGGATCCCCAGGCGCGCCGCGACCACGCGGGCGATGTCCTCCGCGGCGTCGCCGATCCGTTGGATCGCGTCGCCGATCCACAACACGCCGGCCATCTGCTCGGCGTCCTCGGGGTTGCGCGCCGCGAGCATCGCGATGATCCGCAGGCGCCGAAGCTGCTCGGCCATCCGCTCGTCGAGGCGGCGGACCTCGCGGGCGAGCTTCTCGTCGTTGAAGAAGACCGCCGCGTAGGCCAGGTCGACCATGAGCTCGGACGCGTCCTTGAGCTCGACGAGGAGTTCCTTGACCGTCGCCGGTCGGTGCTCGTCATCCATGGGGCAGCACCCCGAATAGTGGCATAACGGCCAGAACGATGGCGACCCCCGACAGGTCCATCACGCTCGTGATCACGGGAACCCCCTGGTTGTCCGGATCCCAGCCGAACCGGTAGGTCCACACGGCGATCACGTAGCCGCCCACGATCGTGAGGGGCAGGGCGACGAGCCCGGCGAGGAGCGTGGCCGTGACCAGGACGAGCGCCCCCGGAAGGTTGGCCAGGCCGGTCAGGTGCCCCAGCCCCCAGGCGACCGCCCCGATCAGGGTGAAGACCACGACGGCCAGGATCGTCACCACGCCCGCGTCGACGACCGCCGGGCGCTCGGGGAGCCCCCGCGGGGCGATCACCCCGATCTGCAGCTTCGAGCCGATCCGGGAGGCGAAGATCCCGCCCAGGGCGCCGGCCTGCGATACGAACGGCGGCAGGAGGGCTAGGACGACCGGGACCCCGATCAGGTCGGGCTCGCGGGTCCGAAGCAAGGCGCCGGCCAGGGTGTCGAGGATGGGCGTGAGCAGGATCGTCGCGGTCATCTCCCAGGCGATCCGCCGCACCCCCGGGTCCGGCGCGGTCGCCGAGCGCAGCGCTGCGGCGATGCCGGCGAGCACGCACACGACGGCCAGCGCGACCGCGAGGGCGTCGATCCGCAGCAGGAACGTCGCGAGGAACAGGCTCGGCAGCGTCGCCACGTCGCCCAGGGCCGTGACCATCGGCGCGGCGACCGAGTCCAGGTCCCAGCCGCGCCGGTACGACAGGGCCGACAGCGCGACGGTGACGGCCAGGATCACGACCGATCCGATCACGCCGCCCACGACCGAGATCACGGCGAGCTGCCAGATCGGGATCGAGGTCTGCCCGAACGCCGCGGCCGCCAGCCGTGCGAGAACCGCGAGCCACAGCGAGGAGGACAGCGTCGTGAGGATCGCGACCTCGACGTTGCGACGCAGGATGCTGCCGGGCCGCAACGTGATCTCGAGGGTCCCGGCGGCGTTCGCCGTCCCCAGGCGCGCTCCGATCGCCCCGAAGATCGTGCCGCGCATGCCGACGGCGGCCGGGATCAGCACCAGCAGGCCGGGCAGCTCCTCGAGGGTATCGGTGATGTGGGCGAGGGTCAGGCCGGCGGCGAAGCCCGCCAGCGTGCTGAGCGTGAGCGCGACCAGGCCCTGGCGCAGGGTCGGGCGTTCCGATCGCCAGGTGCCGACGAGCCTGCGCGCGCGGCGCGCGAGCGAGCCCCGCCTCGCCATAAGGACTCCCTCATCGAACGGCCTCTCGGGTGCGCCCACGCCCCCGCGGCGGCGGGGGCCCCGGGCAGTATCGCCCGGACGGCCCTGCGGGACAACCGCTCAGGGGTCCTGGACCCAGTCCCTCGTGCACACGAGCCAGAACGCGAGGCCGGCGCGGTCGCCGTAGCGGCGGAACCGGCGCTCGATCGCCGCGTCGCTCGGCGGGCGGCGCTGGCCCGTGAGCCTGGCGTAGGTCGGGCGGGTCCAGGAGTCGAGGACGAGCCGCGAGCCTCGACCGAGGGTGAGCAGGATGTGGGCGGCGGCGTAGGGGCCGACCCCGGGCAGGGCGAGGAGCCGCCGCTCGAGCTCCTCGTCCGGGAGCTCCTCGCGGCTCGCCGCCGCCCAGGCCTCGAGGTCGACGGCGCCGTCGGCGACGGCGCGGGCCACCGCCCGCAGGTACGGCGCCCGGTACCCGGCTCGAACGACGGTGCGGTAGAAGGCCTCGGGCCGAGCGGCCATCGCGGCCGGGGTGGGGAAGGCGTTCTCGAGCCGGTCGAGGCTCCCCGCCGGCGGCTCGCCGAGCGCGGCCACGAGCGCCGAGACCATCGTGGTCGTGAGCGACCATGAGCAGTTCGTCGTGCAGATCGTCTTCACGACGTCCTCGAAGACCGTGGGGCTGGCGAGCATCCGACCGGCGCCGGCCGTGGCCCAGGCGAGGTCGGGATCGGTCGCCGCCGTCGCGTAGAAGCCGGACAGGTCCTGGTCGAGCCCCAGGACCCGCCGGGCCCCCTCCTCGATCGCCGGACGCACGCGCGGGCCGGCGCGCCCGGGACCGAGGACCTCGACGAGCGCGCGGCCGGGCCGACCGGGGCCGATCCGCACGCGTCTGGGAGCGGCGCCGGGGACGCGCAGGGTGAGCGCGAGGCTTCGGGTCGCCGGGTCCAGGCGCATCGGCGGGAGCTCGGCGAACCCGTGCGACACGAGGGTTCGCCACAGGTCGACCGGCTCGCCGGTCGGGCCGCGAAGCGCCAGCTCGAACCTCACCGGGGACCGTCCTGCGGCGCCGGTGCCAGGTAGCGGCGCAGCTCGGGGTAGGCGGCCGCGACGCCGGCCGCGCCGAGGATCGACGCCACGCCGCCGGTCACGACGCTGGCGACCGGCCCGACGAGCGCGGCGACGAAGCCCGCCTCGGCGTCGCCGAGTCGAGGACCGCCGCTCACCACGAGGATATGGATCGCGGCCAGGCGCGCGCGCAGGCGGTCGGGGACGCTCACCTGGAGGATCGTGGAGCGGAAGATCGCCGAGATCACGTCGGCCCAGCCGGCGGCGGCGAGCAGCGCCACGGCCAGCGGGAGCGATCGGACGAGCCCGAAGGCCGCGATCGCCGCTCCCCACGCGACGACCGCCCAGATCACGGCCACGCCCTGGCGGCGGACGTGGCGCGCCCAGCCGCTCGTGGCCGCGCCGACGAGGGCGCCGACCGCGGGCGCCGAGAACAGCAGGCCGACGGTCTCGGGACCCCCGGCGAACCGTTCGACAGCGAGGAACGTGAACAGCGCGCGGGGCAGCCCGAACACCATCGCCACGATGTCGATCGCGAAGGTCGACAGGAGCAGGCGGCTGCGGCGCACGAAGGCGAAGCCCTCGCGGACGGCCCGCCACCCGAGCGGGCGCTCCCCGCCGTGGTCGGGGGGCATCGGTGCGATCAGCAGGGCTGCGACGAGCATCGCCGCGTAGGTCGCGACGTCGATCGCGTAGGCCCAGGCCACGCCCGCGCGGGCGACGACGACGCCGGCGAGCGCCGGTCCGACGAGCCCGGTGGCGTTCCACACGACCTGGTTCAGGGCCAGGGCGGCCGGGACGAGCGCCGGTCCGACGAGCCGGGGGGTCATGGCGGAGCGCACGGGCGAGTCGATCGTCGACAGCGCTCCGATGAGGGCCACGCCGAGGTAGATCCAGCCGAGCGGGGGGTCGCCGGCGATCGCGCCGGCGAGCAGGATGCCCGAGGCGCCGATGAACCCGACCTGGGCCCAGGCGAGCAGCGTCCGGCGGTCGACGGCGTCGAGGAACGTGGCGCCGACGACCGAGCCGACCACGAGCCCGGCGAGCCCGAACGTGCCGGTGAGCCCGACGGCCGCCGCGGAGCCCGTGAGCTCGGAGACCTGGATGAAGCTCGCGACGAGCGTGAAGTGGTAGCCGGTCTCGGAGATGAGCAGCCCCACCCACAGCCGCCGGAAGTCCCGCGAGGCTCGCAGCGGGGACAGGTCGATCGCGAAGCGCCGCGCCCGGCCGATCCGCACGGCCGGGGACGCTAGCAGGGCCGGCGACCGCTTCGGCGCGCCGAGTCGTCGCTACGTCAGCGCCTCGAGGAGCGCGGCCTCGAGTTGGTCGAGCCCGTCGTCCAGGAGCGCCGGCTCGATCGCGAGCGGAGGCAGCAGCCGGATCACGTTGCCGTAGGTGCCCGCCGAGATGACCAGGACCCCACGCTCGAGCGCCCCGCGGGTGATCGCGCCCACCGTCTCGGGGTCCAGGGGCTGCTTCGTCGCCGGGTCGGCGACGAGCTCGATCGCGCACATCGCGCCGCGGCCGCGGACGTCGCCGACCTGGTTCACGCGCTCGGCGAGCGCTCGGAAGCGTTCCATGATCCGCTCGCCGGTCGCCCGGGCGCGCTCGAGCAGGCCCTCGCGCTCGATCGTCTCGATCACGGCCAACGCGGCCGCGGCGGCCACCGGGTTGCCCCCGTAGGTGCCGCCGAGCCCGCCGGGGTGGACCGCGTCCATGATCTCCGCACGACCGGTCACGGCGCTGATCGGCAGGCCTCCGCCCAGGGACTTCGCGCTCGTGACGAGGTCGGGGACGACGCCTTCTTCCTCGATCGCGAACCAGCGGCCGGCCCGCCCGAAGCCCGACTGGATCTCGTCGGCGATGAAGACGATCCCGTGCTCGGACGCGAAGCGGGCGAGGCCGGGGAGGAACCCGGGCGCGGGCACGATGAACCCGCCCTCCCCCTGGATCGGCTCGACGATGATCGCCGCGATGTTCTCCTCGCCGATGTGCTTGTGCATCTGGTCGAGCGCGTAGGCGAGCGCCTGCTCGGCACAGCGCTCGGGATCGCCGTGCCAGCGGTAGGGGTAGGCGAAGGGCAGGCGGTAGATCTCCGGCGCGAACGGCCCCATGCCCTGCTTGTAGGGCATGACCTTGGCCGTGAGCGACATCGCGAGCAGCGTCCGGCCGTGGAACGCGTGGTCGAAGGTCACCACCGCCGGGCGTCCGGTGAAGCGTCGGGCGATCTTCACCGCGTTCTCAACCGCCTCGGCGCCGGAGTTCGCGAACATCGTCTTCTTCGGGGCGTCCCCGGGGGTGATCGCGTTCAACCGCTCCGCGAGCTCGATGTACGGCTCGTTCGCGGTGACGTGGAAGCACGTGTGCGTGTCGCGTTCGAGCTGGCCGCGCGCGGCCTCGACCACGGCGGGGTGGGTGTGGCCGACGTTGAGGACCGAGATCCCCGTGGCCAGGTCGATCAGCCGGTTCCCGTCGACGTCCTCGACGATCGCGCCCGAGGCTCGAGCGGTGACGATCGGATGCAGGTTCGCGACGCCTCGGGGCACGGCGCGCTCCCGGCGCTCGAACCAGGCCCGACTCTTCGGGCCGGGGATCTCGGTGACGACCTTCCGCTCCTGCGGGATATCCACGGCGACCTCCTCGCGCGAGCTGCCTGCGGCGAGTCTCGGGGGTCGGCGCCCCCGCGTCAGGACGCCGCCTGGCCTTGAACGGGGTTCAGGTTTGTACGCAGCGGCGTATCCGCGCGGCGCCTCGAGGCGGGCCCGGCCGGCTGTCTCGACGTTCCGTACAATCGCGGCGTGGCGGTCACGGTCCGCGACATCGTCTCGATCCCCGGGATCTGCTTGCGGTTGCTGGCCGGCACGCAGCGTGCCGACCAGCCGGTTCGCTGGGTGCACCTCACCGAGCTCGAGGACCCGACGCCGTGGCTCAAGGGCGGGGAGCTCGTCCTCACGACCGGGATGGGGATCGGGAAGACGGCCGCCCGCCAGCGCGCGTACGTGCGCCGGCTCGTCGACGCGGGGGTCGCGGGGTTGGGGTTCGGGCTGGGGTTCGGCCACGACCGCACGCCCCGGGCCCTGATCACGGCCGCGGAGCAGCTGGCGTTCCCGCTGTTCGAAGTCCCCTATCCGGTGCCCTTCATCGCGATCACCGAGGCGATCTTCACCCGGATCGTGGCCGAGCAGTACGACACGCTGCAGCGCGCGGTCGACGCCGAGCACGTGCTCACCCGGGCCGTGCTGGAGGGCCGGGGGATCGAGGGGATCGCGTCATCCCTGGCGGCCGTCACGAAGGGCTGGGTGCTGCTGCTCGACCTGCACGGGCTCCCGCTCGCGTCCACCTCGCGCGCGGCGACGCTGCGTCAGGAGCGGATCTGGGACGAGCTCCGCCGCGCCCGCCCGGAGGGCTCGAGCTTCTCGCTCACCCTCGTCGACCGAGGGCACCACGTGTGGGTCCAGCCGGTCGGCGCGCAGGGCCGGACCGAGGCGTTCCTGGCGGTCGGCAAGCCCGAGCAGCCGAGCCAGCTCGACCGGATCGTCGCCGGGCACGCGCTGTCGCTCGTCGCGATCGAGCTGGCGAAGTCCCGGGCGGTGGCGGAGGAGAAGCGCCGGTTGCAGGGGGACTTCTTCGACCGGCTCGCTCGGGGGGAGATCGGGCCGACGGAGGCGGCGCGCGGGCTCGCGCGCTTCGGGTTCCGTCGCGACGCGCGCGTGCTCGTCGTGGCGCTCGAAGGGCCCGACGTGGACCCCGAGCGGCTCGTCTTGGAGGCGACCGAGCACTGCTCCCGCGAGGGGGTCGACGCCTTCCTCGTCTCGGCCTCGCCGCAGGGCGCGCACGTGCTCCTCCCGGCCGATCCGCCGGTCGATCTGGACGGGTTCGTGAAGGCGATCGGCGCCCGGGTCGAGGCGGAGCTGCGTGCCGGGGCGGGCTCGCCGGTCGGTCCCGAGGAGGTCGCCCGGAGCCTGCGGGAGGCCCGCTACGCCCTGCAGGTCTGCCGTCTCGAGGGCTGGGGCCACGCCGGGTTCGACGACCTGGGGACCTATCGGCTGCTGCTGTCGATGGCCGAGCCCGACGCGCTGCGGGCCTTCGCCGACGCCCTGCTCGCGCCGCTCGACGCCTACGACCGCGAGCACCACGGCGAGCTCATCCCCTCCCTGCAGGCGTTCCTGCAGCACAACGCCCGGTGGGAGACGGCGGCCGCCCACCTGTACGTCCACCGCCACACGCTCCGCTACCGGATGCGCAAGGTCGAGGAGCTCACGGGGCGGGACCTGGCGAGCTCGTTCGACAGGATGGAGTTCTGGCTCGCCCTGCGGGCCCGAGATCTGTTGGCGGCGGAGGCGGACGGGTGAGGCCGACGTTGTCCATCGCGTACAGCTGCGGGGCCACGGCGCGCCGACCGGGCGGGTAGCCCCGGAGCGGCTCCACGCGGCATACTGGAGCGCGAAGGGTCGAGGAGGAGGGACACGATGGCGGACACGTACCAGATGTTCATCGGCGGACAGTGGGTGAACTCGGCGTCCGGCCAGACCCGTTCGATCACGAGCCCCGCGACCGGCGAGGTGCTCGCGGAGGTCCAGGAGGGCTCCGCCGAGGACGTCGATCGCGCGGTGGCGGCCGCCAAGAAGGCCTTCGACGAGGTGTGGTTCGACTCGACCCCCCGGGAGCGCCAGGAGGCGCTGCTGAAGCTCGCCGACATCGTCGAGGAGCACGGCGAGGAGTTCGGGCGGATCGAGTCTGCCAACGTCGGCAAGCCGTACGCGGTCACGATGGCCGAGGAGATCCCCGTGATCGCCGACCAGTTCCGGTTCTTCGCCGGAGGCGCCCGGTTCCTCGAGGGTCGGTCGACCGGGGAGTACATGAAGGGCTTCACCTCGATGATCCGACGCGAGCCGATCGGGATCGCCGGGCTGATCGCGCCCTGGAACTACCCGCTGTACATGGCGGCGTGGAAGATCGGGCCGGCGCTGGCGGCCGGCAACTGCGTCGTGATCAAGCCCTCGGAGCTCACGCCGCTCACGCTGCTGCGCTTCGCGCAGTACGTGGCCGAGGCCGACGTGTTCCCGCCGGGCGTGTTCAACGTGGTCACCGGCGACGGCGTGCCGGTGGGGGAGCGGATCGTCCAGCACCCCGACATCGGGATCGTCTCGCTCACCGGTGAGACGTCGACCGGCAAGCTGATCATGCGCAACGCCGCCGACACCCTCAAGCGCACGCACCTGGAGCTCGGCGGTAAGGCCCCGGTGATCGTCTTCGATGACGCCGACGTCTCGGCGGCGGCGGAGTGGATCAAGATCGGCGGCTACTTCAACTCCGGCCAGGACTGCACGGCGGCCACGCGGGTCCTGGCCAGCGGCGCGGTGTACGACGACCTGCTCGGCGAGCTCGTCCCGGCCGTCGAGTCGCTGAAGGTGGGCGACATCTTCGACGAGAGCACGGAGATGGGATCGGTGGTGTCCAAGGACCAGTTCGAGCGCATCGCCGGGATGGTCGAGCGCGCGGCGGAGGCCGGTGCGAAGATCGTGACCGGCGGCGAGCCGCTCGACATGGGCGAGGGGCGCTACTTCTACAAGCCGACGGTCATCACCGACGCGAAGCAGACCGACGAGATCATCCAGCGCGAGGTCTTCGGGCCGGTCGTCACGGTCCAGCGCTTCGAGGATGAGGCGCAGGCGCTCGCGTGGGCCAACGGCGTCGACTACGGCCTGGCGGCCTCGGTGTGGACCCGCGACGTCGGGCGCGCCCTGCGGATGGCCCGCCGGCTGCAGTTCGGCACCGTGTGGATCAACACCCACATCCCGCTCACGCCCGAGATGCCCCACGGCGGGTACAAGCAGTCGGGGCACGGGAAGGACATGTCGATCTACTCGATCGAGGACTACACGAACATCAAGCACGTGATGGCGTCGCTCGAGTGACGCGAACAACGTCGGCGCGGCTCGGGGCGTCCCGTGCGGGGCGCCCCGACGCGCGAAGGGTGGTGGAGAGCACATGGCGGTACGGCCCTACTTCGTGAACGGGCAGTGGCGCACGGGCGAGGGCAGCTTCGAGGTCCGCAGCCCCTACGACGACTCGGTCGTCGCCGAGGTCGGCACGCCGACCGAGGCCGACGTGGAGGAGGCGGCGCGGGTCGCGGCCGGGACCTTCGAGGAGTCCCGGCGTCTGCCGGTGCACGCCCGCGCGGAGGCCCTGGCCCACATCTCCCGGCGCCTGGCCGAGACGGTGGACGAGAACGCCGAGCTGATCGCCCGCGAGGGCGGCAAGCCGATCAAGTGGGCTCGGGTCGAGGCCCAGCGGGCCGTGTCGACGTTCCGATGGGCCGCGGAGACGGTCCGCCACGGCGACGACGAGCTGATCCGGCTCGACACCGAGGCGGCGCTCGGGTCGAGGATCGGCCTGATCCGTCGGTTCCCCGTCGGGCCGGTCCTGGGGATCACCCCGTTCAACTTCCCGCTCAACCTCGTGGCGCACAAGGTGGCGCCGGCCATCGGCGTGGGGGCTCCGATCGTCGTGAAGCCCGCGAGCGCGACCCCGCTCGGCGCCCTGCGGATCGCCGAGCTGTTCGCCGAGACCGACCTGCCGGCCGGGATGGTCCAGGTGCTGCCGGTCAGCTCGAAGGTCGCCGACGGCATGGCGCGCGACCCTCGCTACCGGAAGATCTCCTTCACGGGCTCGAGCGAGATCGGCTGGTACCTCAAGGGGCTCGACCCGAAGAAGCGCGTGACCCTCGAGCTCGGCGGCAACGCCGGTGTGATCGTCCACGCCGACGCCGACCTGGATCTGGCCGCGCAGCGGATCGCGTTCGGCGGCTACTACCAGGCCGGCCAGAGCTGCATCAGCGTGCAGCGGGTGTTCGTCGCGAGCGAGGTCTTCGACGACCTCGCCGACCGGCTCACGAAGCAGGTCGAGTCGCTCAAGGTCGGTGACCCGCTCGACCCGACCGTGGACGTCGGGCCCGTGATCCAGCGCTCCGAGGTCGATCGGATCGCGGCGTGGGTGCGCGAGGCCGTCGAGCAGGGGGCGACCGTGCTGACCGGCGGGCAGGGCGACGGGCCCTTCTTCCAGCCGACCCTGCTCGCCCAGGTTCGTCCCCGAGATGAAGGTCTGCCGCGAGGAGATCTTCGGTCCGGTGGTGACGATCAGCCCCTACGAGACGTTCGAGGAGGCCCTGCGCTCGTGAACGACTCGCGCTACGGCCTGCAGGCCGGTGTGTTCACGAACGACATCAACCGCGCGTTCGAGGCGCACCGCACGCTCGAGGTCGGCGGCGTGATCGTCAACGACGTGAGCGCGTTCCGCGCCGATCAGATGCCCTACGGCGGGTCCAAGGACTCGGGCTTCGGTCGCGAGGGGCTGCGCTTCGCGATGGAGGAGATGACCGAGCCGCGGATCATGGTCCTGTCCCACGTCCCGCTGTAACCGGGTCGAGGGGTCCGTAGGCGGAGCCGTGCGGTGCAGGTCGACGCGACGGGGTTCGTGGCGATCGGGGTCCTCGTCCTCGCCGCGCTCGTGCTCGGGCTCGGGCTGACCTGGTGGGCGCGCTCGGCCGTCGAGGCCGGCCGGTTCGTGGAGCCCGATCTCGCGGCCCCGCCGCGCGATGCCCCGCAACCCGAACGGCCCTGGTGGGGGAACCCGTGGCTGTGGGTCGCGGTGTGCGCGGTCTTCGTCGTCCTGGGGGTCGTCGTGTGGCCGGGGTTGTTCGGCGGGACCTTCGTGTTCCTGCCGTTCATCTGGGTCGGTCGCCCGCGTCGTCCCGCGGACCCGCGATCCAACGGGCACTCGGCGCGCGGGGCGGATCGGCTACGGGGCGGGTGAGGCTCCGCGGCGGACGCAGCGGGGCCGCCCCTGCGACGATGCGGCCGTGAGCCTCGCACCGGCGTTCGCGCTGCGGGACCCCTGGCCGTGGGCGACCCTGGCCGGCCTCACGCGCCTCGGCGAGGCCCTGGGCTACGGGGCCGTGTTCTGCCCCGAGATCCGCGGGCGCGACGCCTTCGCGGCGCTGATGGGCCTTGCCGCGGAGACGACCGAGCTGCGCCTGGCCACCGGGGTCGTGCCGATCACGGCGCGCGAGCCGGTCGTCACGGCGATGGCCGCCGCGACGGTGCAGGAGCGCTCGGGCGGCCGGTTCGTGCTGGGGATCGGAGCCGGGCCGCCGCGACCCGGCGCCCTCGAGGCGCTGCGCGCTCAGGTCGCGTCGCTCCGTGCGCTCCTGGGGACCGCCGCCCCCGCCCGCGTCTCGCTCGCCCTGGCGGCTCCGCCGCCCATCTGGGTCGCGGCGCTCGGGCCGCGGGCGGTTCGGCTCGCCGGCGAGGTCGCGGACGGGGTCCTGCTGAACTGGTGCACGCCCGAGCGCGTCGCCCAGGCCCGAGCGGAGGCCCGAGGGGCCGCCGAGCAGGCCGGGCGCGACCCCGACGCCGTGCGGGTCGGGGTCTACGTGCGGGCCTGCCTGGAGCGCGACGAGGCGGCCGCGCTCGCCGCGCTGCGCGCCGCGGCCGGGGAGTACGCGTCCTACGACGCGTACGCTCGGCAGTTCGAGCGGATCGGGCTCGGCGATCCGGCCCGTGCCGCGGCCCGCGCGCACGCCGCCGGGCGCCCCGAGGACGTCCCCGAGGAGCTCGTGCGAGCGGTCTGCCTGCTCGGGGACCCCGAGCGGGCCCGGCGGCGCCTGCAGGCCTACGAGCAGGCCGGGGCCGACGTCCCGGTCGTCTACCCGGTCCCCGCCGGCCCCGACCCCGCCGGCTCGGTCGGGCGCACGCTCGAGGGCCTCGCGCCGCTTGCAGGCGATCGGCCACGCGGTACACTTTCTACGGTCGACACCGTGGAAACGAGGGAAACGGGAGGCGGGCCATGACCTACGTGATCGCGGAACCCTGCATCGACGTGAAGGACCGGGCCTGCGTCGACGAGTGCCCCGTCGACTGCATCTACGAGGGTCCGCGGATGCTCTACATCCAGCCTGACGAGTGCGTCGACTGCGGCGCGTGCGAGCCGGCGTGCCCGGTGACCGCGATCTTCTACGAGGACGACGTGCCCGCCGAGTGGAAGCAGTTCACGGCCATCAACGCCGAGTTCTTCTCCGAGGCCGTCTCGGGGCTCGGGTCGCCCGGCGGCGCCGCGCAGGTGGGGCCGGCCGCGGTGGACCACCCGACCGTGGCGAACTGGCAGGCCGTGTAGGGGGCGACGCAGGGGCGACCACCGCCCCTGGCGGCGGCGTTTCCGCGGCGCCTCCCCGCTAGGGGTTCTCGGTCGGCAGGAACACCCGGAACGACGACCCCCCGCCGGGCCGCTCCTCGACCCAGGCGCGTCCGCCGTGCAGCTCGGCGAACCGGCGGACGAGCGTGAGCCCGACGCCGACCCCCGGAGCGTGCGACGGCGCGTTCGGGCCCTGGCGGAACGGCTCGAAGATCGCCTCGCGGAGCTCCTCGGGGACCCCCGGGCCGTCGTCGTCGACCCGCAGGACGATCCCGTCCTCGACGCGCTCGACCGCGACCCACACGGTCGTGTCGGCCGGAGTGTGGCGGGCGGTGTTCGCCAGCAGGTTCTCGACGATCCGCTCGAGCTTCGAGGCATCGACCCCGACCCGCAGCGAGGGCAGATCGAAACGCAGGCGCGCCTCGGGGATGAGCTGCGTGTCGGCGGCCACCCGCCGGACCAGCGCGCCGACGTCGGTGGGCTCGATCGACGGGGTGACGATCCCCCGCGCGAGACGGTCCAGGTCGAGGAGGTTCGTCACGAGCCGATCGAGGCGTCGCGCGTTCTCGGCGATCCGGTGGGCGAGGTCGCGCGCCTCGTCGCGGCCGAGCTCCACGTCGGTGCGCTCCAGGGTGATGGCGAGCCCGAGGATCGCGGCGAGCGGCGTCCGCAGGTCGTGCGACACGGCCTGCAGGAACGTGTTCTTCATCTCGTCGAGAGACCGGAGCCGGGCCGTGGCCTGGCGCTCGACGTCGAGCGCGTGCTCGAGCTGCTCCTCCGCGCGCTTGCGCTCGGTGACGTCGATCATGAACCCCTGCCAGAAGGGCTCCTGCCCCTCCTCCTCGAGGAGCACGGCCTCGTCGTGCAGCCAGATGTAGCTCCCGTCCTTGCACAGGAACCGGTAGTCGGCCGCGTAGGGTTCCTTCGTGCGGTCGGAGCGATCGTCGGCCTCGATCACTCGCTCGAGGTCCTCGGGGTGGATCCGTCGCCGCCAGAAGCCGGGCTCGCGCATCCACTCCTCGGCGGTCCACCCCGTGAACCGCTCGACCTGGGGGCTGATGTAGAAGGAACGGGCCGCGTCCACCGGGGACTCGCGGTAGACGATGGCCGGAAGGTGCTCGACCGTTGCACGGAACATCCGCTCCGCCTCGGCGACGCGAGCCTGCGCCTCGCGATGCTCGGTCACGTCGAGGACGACGCCGAGCCAGTGCGTGGGTCGACCGCGGTGGTCGCGCAGGAGCACGGCCTCCTCGTGCAGCCAGACGACGTGGCCGTCGGCGTGACGGGTTCGGTAGTCGACCGACAGGGGGGTTCCCTCCTCGTTCGCGCACTCGGCGGCCACGAGCACGCGGTCGAGGTCCTCCTCGTGGACGATCCGCTTCCAGAAGTCGACGTCGGCGAGCCAGCGCTCGACGGGGTAGCCGAGGATCTGCTCCATCCTGGGGCTCATGTACTCGCACGCCACGGCCCGCGTCGTCCCGGGGGCGACGACCTCGGCGTAGACGGCCGCGGGGATCTGCTCCACGATCGCGCGGAACCGCTCACGGGCCTGGCGCAGCTCCTCCTCGGCCAGACGGCGAGCCGTGACGTCGACGAGGAACCCCTGGAACATCCGGACGGCCCCGTTCTCGTCGCGGATGGGGATCGAGGTGTCGTGGACCCAGACCTCGCGCCCGTCGGCGGCGATCATCCGGTACTCCTCGTCGAAGGTCGACTCGTCCGCGGCGTCGAAGGCGTTGCGCCCCTCGAGCTCGGCCAGATCCTCGGGGTGGATCAGGCGGAACCACAGCCCGGGGTCGTCGATGAAGGCCTGCGGCGGGTAGCCGAGGACCTGCTCGATCTGGGGGCTCACGTAGCCCATCCGGGTCGGCGCCCCGCGCTCGACGACGTCGGTGTAGGTCACGGCGGGGATCGTCTCGACGAAGCTCCGGTAGCGCGCCTCCGCGTTGCGCAGCTCGGCCTCGCGGCGCTCGCGCTCGATCGCCGCGGCGAGCAGGACCGCGGCCGTCCGCAGGGCGTCGGTGGCCGGGCCGGTCCAGGAGCGCGGGCGCTCCCGGTCGTCGAACCCCAGGCATCCCCACCACGTGCCGGCGACGACGATCGGCCAGGCGACGACCGAGACGACTCCGTGGTCGTCGAGTACCGCGCGTTCCTCGTCGGGCAGGACCTCGGCGTCGGCGACCACCGGCTCGCCCCGCTCGAGGATCGCCCGCCAGCGAGGGAACCACGGGGCCAGGGCGACCGCGGGGTCCTCCGACAGGCGCGGGCAGCCCGGCGCCGCCCACTCGGCCACCCAGGCGGCGAGCCGCGCCCCGTCGGGGCCGGCGACGTCCTGCACGACGTAGGCGCGCGAGGCGCCCGCCGCCGCGCCGAGCCGGGCCAAGACGTCCTCGAGGACGGCGCGCCAGTCGGCGGCCCGTAGGAACCGCTCGGCGGCGTACGCCACGGCGTCGAGCACCTCGCCCCGGTGCAGCAGCGCGTGGGTCGTCTCGCTCATGGCGTGATCGCTCCCGGCCGCGGCCGCCGGGCCGAGGCCTTTCGGTGGCAGTATCGGCGTCCGACCGCGGGGCTACAGGCGGTCGCTCGGGGGACCCCCGGACGGCCCACCCGCGTCGGGCAGCCGGCCGGGCGCGGCGTCGGCCGTGGCGAGCTCGTCGGGAGCCGGCCAGCGGCGGCGGGAGGCGGCCGCGAGGCGGACCATCAGCTCCACGGCCGCCGGGTCCTCGCTCGCGGGGCGGGCCTCGACGACGCCCTCGGCGAGCGCGCGCCGCCACAGATCCGCTCCGCGCTCGGTGCGCACGATCGTGAGCGTCCAACCGTCGGACTGCCCCAGCCCGCCGAACGAGATGTCCGCGTGCTCCGCGGCGAAGTCGGGGCACCGGCGGCAGCCCGGGCGCGTGAACCGGTGGGCCTGCTTGAGGGGGTACACGTGCTCCTCGCCGTCGTCGGTGTAGAACAGGAGCCGGCCCTTGACGTTCACCCGCACGAGGTGGCCGAGGTCCAGCCCGAGCTCGCGCTGGGCGATCTCGCCCATGAGGCCGTCGTAGGTGAAGGTCTTCGAGCACAACAGGCCGAAGGTCCAGGCGATCTTGCGGCGCCACTTGTTCACGCGCCGAGCCTCCAGGGACCCGGTCACGCTCGCCTGGCAGCTCATCCCGACGAGCGCGACCCGCGACAGGCCGAGCTCGGCCGCCTTCAACAGCGCGAGCGGGTTCGCGCTGTACGTGTAGCGGCTCCCGGCCGTCGCGAGGACCCCCTCGGCGTCGGTGACGACGGTCGGCTCGGCGTCCCAGGGGCGTTCGTCGGACAGCTTCGACGTGCAGGCGCCGTCGATCTCGCCGTTCTCGAGGCCCCAGATCAGCAGAGCGGAGACGACCCCGCCGTCTTGGCCCTGCATCAGCACCCGGGGATCGGTCGCGCGCGCGAGCAGGATCTCGCGGTGCACCCCGATGACGTCCTCGGGGGAGCGGGTCATGCCGAACAGCGACAGGTCGATCTCGGGCTCCCAGGACCGGAACCGCGGGCAGGCGCGCGTGCAGATGTCGCAGCCGCGGTCGCCGTGCGCGCAGGCGTCGGGGCCGTCCTCCTGCAGCTGCACGGGGACGCCGTCCTCGTAGCCCAGGACGTGGAAGGGGCAGGCGACGATGCACGCGGTGCAGCCGGTGCACAGGCCCGTGGTCACGACCTCGTGGTAGAGGTCCCGCCACTGGGTCTTGTCCGCGGAGCTCGGCATCGGCTCGGAGCATAACGGCTCCGCCTCGAGGAAGGGGCGGGCGCGCGCGGTCGGCGCCTCGGGCGCTCAGATGCTGAACGACTCCCCGCAGGCGCACTCGTGCACCGCCTGCGGGTTGCGGATCTTGAGACCGCCGCCGAGCAAGCTCCGGTCCAGATCCAGGGTGGAGCCGCGGAGGATCGGCTCGCTGCGGGGATCCACGAGGATCCGGACCCCGTCGGTGGCCGCCACGACGCGGTCGTCGGGGGCGGGGCCGTCCTCGAAGCCGAGCTCGTAGCTGAACCCCGAGCACCCCCCGGCCGTGACCCGCACCCGCAGGATCGGCTCCCGACCCTCGCGCTCGGCGAGCGCTCGGACCTTGCCGGCCGCGGCCGGCGTCACCTCGATCGGGTCGGTTGCAGCGCGCACCACGGATCCGATGCTACCGCGCGCGGCTCCCGTCGCCCGTCGACCGGTCCCGCGCCGCCTACGATGGCGGGGTGCGCGATCTGGCCGCCGTCCGCGCCCGGCTCGACCCCGACCCGCACCTGGCTCCGGGCCCCGGGGACCGGCTCGCGGCCGTGCTCGTGCTCGTCCTCGCCGGCCCACCCGCCTCGGTGCTGCTGACCGAGCGGGCCTCGACGCTCGCCCGCCACGCCGGCGAGATCGCGTTTCCCGGGGGCCTGGCCGACCCCGACGACGCGGGTCCCGCGGCCACGGCGCTCCGCGAAGCACGGGAGGAGGTCGGGCTCGACCCGGAGCTCCCGACGGTCCTCGGCGCGCTGCCGCCGGTGCACGCGTCGGTGAGCCGGATCCTGGTCTGCCCGATCGTGGCGACGATGCCGGCGCTGCCGACGCTTGCGCCAAGCGAGACCGAGATCGTTCGGGTGTTCACGACGGCGCTCGTCGAGCTCGAGCGCGCCGAGCGAGAGCACGAGATCCCGCGAGCCGACGGCGGCGCCTGGCGCGGGTGGGCCTACGAGGTCGACGGCGGGGTCGTGTGGGGTGTGACGGGCCGGATCGTGCACGACCTGCTCGAGGTCGTCCGAGCGGAGGCGCCGTGGCTGACGGCGCCGTGAGCCCCGCCGACCGGGAGCTGCGCGCGCTCCTGCGGGACGCCCGGACGATCGCGGTCGTGGGGCTGTCCTCGGACCCGTCCCGGCCGTCGCACCGGATCGCGCGCTGGCTGCAGGAGCACGGCTACCGGATCGTGCCGGTGAACCCCTGCGAGACCGAGGTCCTCGGCGAGCGGGCGTGGCCGTCGCTGCTCGACGTCCCCCCCGAGATCCGGATCGACGTCGTCGACGTGTTCCGGCGCGCCGAGGAGGCTCCGGCGATCGCTCGACAGGCCGCGGCCGTCGGCGCCCGGGCACTGTGGCTCCAGGAGGGGATCGTGAGCGAGGAGGCCGCTCGGATCGCGGCCGACGCGGGGATGGAGGTCATCATGGGGCTGTGCATCCGCGAGGCCGGTCGGCGGGTGCTCGACGCCGAGGAGGCCGGCACGCAGGAGGATGAGGAAGGAGGAGCATGACCACCTGGGAGTACTTCGTTGCGCCGCTGCTCGAGCACAACCCCTCGGAGATCCTGAACACGTTCGGCGAGGACGGCTGGGAGCTCGTCACGGTCCTCGCCCAGCCGACTCCGGCCGGCGGCGTCTCGCTCGTCGCCTACCTCAAGCGCCCGTCGGCCGGCTAGGGGAGCGGCGCCGCCGTGCGGCTCGGGCGAGGGTGACGAGTGCGGCGATCGCCACGAGGACGAGCCCGCTGGGGACGATCCAGGCTGGCACCCGGGGGCTCCTCGGCGGAGCGGAAGCGGGAGATGGAGGGCCCGACCGCTCGGGTGGCGACGGCCGATCCGAGATCCGCGGTGGCTCGGCCGAGCGTGCCCGCCAGATGCCCGTCGCCGTCGCGACGTACAGACGGCCGTCGTGACCCACGGCCACGTCGATCACCGGGGCGTCGAGCTCGGCCACGAGGTCGGGCCTCGCCCGGCTGGGATCGAGATCCATCCGGTACAGCCCGCCGGTGAGGGCGGCGCCGAACCAGAGCCGCCCCCGCCAGACGGCGCACCCGGTGAGCGCGACGGGATCAGGGAACACCGCGACCGGGTCGGCGAAGCGGCCTCCCGAATCCCCCGTGACCTCCGGCCAGCCGTAGTTGGCGCCCGCGCGGAGCGCGTTCACCTCGTCGTCGACGTCGGGCCCGTTCTCCGTCTCCCAGATCGTGCCGCTGTCGGGGTCGAGGCACAGGCCGAAGGAGTTGCGGTGACCGATCGAGTACGCGGGGCTGGTCGGCCCGAACGGGTTGTCCCGGGGGATGCCGCCGTCGGGGCGCAGCCGCAGCACCTTGCCCCCGGGGTCGTCGGGGAGTTGCGCCCTCGTGGGGTCGTGCGCCTCGCCCACCGTGAGGTAGAGCATCCCGTCAGCGCCGAACAGCAGGTCGCCTCCGTTGTGGTAGCCGACCGACCATGGCAGGAAGGTGGCGAGCTGCTGGATCGCTCCCGCTCGCCCGTCCTCGTCGCGCACTCGGGCGAGCACGTTGACGCCGCCCTGCGCATCGGAGAAGTAGAGGTACACCCACGGTTCGCGCTCGAAGTCGGGGTGCAGCGCCACCCCGAGCATCCCGGTCTCACCGTCGTTGGCCACCGCGAAGCGGACGAAGGGCTCGGGCAGGAGCCGCCCACCCCGCGTGACGATCCGCACCGCGCCGGTGTCCTTCTCCGTGAAGAAGAGTCGGCCGTCGGGGGCGAACGCCATGTTCGTTGGGAACGCGAGATCTCGAACGAACGGTTCGAGCGAGACCTCGGCTCGGGCGGGCGCCGGGCGTGCGAGGAGCGCAGCGAAGACGAGCAGCAGGCCTGCGCGCCAGGACCGACGCTCGACGATCGCGGGCATGGCCCCACGGTAGCGGGCGAGGACGGCGACGGCGGCCCGAAGGACGCCTACCCCTCGAGCACCCGGGCGAGGTCGGCCTCCAGGTCGCGGGGGTCCTCCAGGCCGACCGAGAGCCGGACGAGGTCGGCGGGGACCTCCAGCGGGGAGCCGGCGACGCTGGCGTGGGTCATCGCCCCTGGCACCTCGATGAGCGACTCGACCCCGCCGAGGGACTCCGCGAGCCAGAACAGCTCCGTGCCCTCGGCGATGCGGATCGCTCGGTCTCGGCTACCGGCGCGGAACGACACCATCCCGCCGAAGCCCCCTCGCATCTGTCGCGCGGCCACCTCGTGACCCGGGTGCGTCGCAAGACCGGGGTAGCGCACCTCCGGCACCGACGGATGCGACGCGAGGAACCGGGCGATCCGCTCGGCGTTCTCGCTGTGCCGACGCATCCGCACCCCGAGGGTCTTCAGGCCCCGCAGCGCGAGGTAACTGTCGGTCGGTCCGGGGATCGCCCCGACCGCGTTCACGAGGAACGCGAGCCGCTCGCCCAGGTCCTCGTCGTTCGTCACGATCGCCCCGCCGATCAGATCGGAGTGCCCGCCCAGGTACTTCGTCACGCTGTGCACCACGACGTCGGCGCCGAGCGCGAGCGGGCGCTGCAGCGCCGGGGTCGCGAACGTGTTGTCGACGACGGCCAGGGCGCCCGCCTCGTGGGCGATCGCCGCGACGCCCGCCACGTCGACGATCTCGAGCATCGGGTTCGAGGGCGTCTCGATCCACACCAGGCGCGTCTCGTCGCGGACGGCCGCCCGCACGGCGTCGAGGTCCGTCAGGTCGCAGGCCGAGTGGGTGAGGCCCCAGGGCTCGAACACCCGCGCGAGCAACCGGTAGGTGCCGCCGTAGACGTCGGTGCCGAGCAGGACGTGGTCGCCGGGGCGGAGGGTGAGCAGCAGCGTGTGCTCGGCGGCCAGGCCGCTCGCGAAGGCCCGGCACCACGATCCGCCCTCGAGCGCCGCGAGCGCGGTCTCGAAGGCGGCGCGGGTGGGGTTGCCCGCCCGCGCGTAGTCCCAGCGCCGGGGGCGGCCGACGCCCTCCTGGGCGAAGGTCGAGGTCTGGTAGATCGGTACGTTGACCGCGCCGTAGATCGGCTCGGGGTCCTGGCCCGCGTGGATCGCGAGCGTGTCGGGGTGGTGTTCGTCGCTCATCCGACCTCCGGGGGTGGTTCCCAACCGCGGCGCGCGAGTTCGCGGCGCGCCCGCTCCCCGGCCCGCACGTCGCGCCACAGCTGGGACTTGCGCTTCGCGTCGTGGCCGGGGGCGAACTCACGCCCCGCGCGCACGAGTCGGCGACAGCCGGGGTCGCCGCAGGCGCACCACGCGAAGAGCTGGCCGCGCCCGTCCTCGCCGAGCTCCCCGGGACGGTACCGGGGGGCGAGGGCGCGAGCGGGGACGACGATGACGCCCTCCCTCGGGTCGCCCAGGTGGGTGTGGTGGCCTTCGAGCGCCCGAAGGCCCGTGAGCGCGGCCAGGGCGGCGTCGAGACGGTCGAGGGTCGTGAGGTCGTCGGTCCGCACCCCCTGGAGCCGCAGCACGTGCTCGCGCCAGGCGCGCTTGGGCATGCCGGTCGGCGGCAGGCACCCGGCCAACACGACGGCGCTTGCGTGCGGGAACACCTCGAGCGTGCGCCCTCGTACGGCGCTGCCGTCGAACAGGGGGTAGCCGAGGTGATCGGTGCGCTCGTACACGCGCATCCCCGCCCGCATCCAGTCGAAGGCCGGCCGAGCGGCGTGGGCCTTCGAGGGCGTTCGCAACGAGTGGATGTTCAGGCGGGCGAGCTCGTTCTCCGTAAGCCTCGACCGTCCGTCGGTCGCCCAGCGCGACGGTGCGTCGACCGCGATCACGTCGGGGACGAGCTCGCGAACGAGGCGCTCGAGATCCTCCAGCCCCGCCCGGGACCGGACGACGAAGGGCACGCGGTGCTCGTCGAGCACCACGAGGTCGAGCCCCCGGCGCACCCCGACGTCGACCCCGAGCGCTCGCACCTCACGTGGGGGCGCGCCGGTGCGCCAGGAAGTTCAGCAGGTCGCTCCTCGTCAGCACGCCGAGGATCTGACCGGCCTTGACGACCAGGACGGCCGGCGCGCGCTCGAGCTCCGCGAACGCCGTGTCCACGGGGTCGTCCCACTCGACCACCGGGATGGGAGGCGCCATCACCTCGGCGACGTCGGCCTGCAGGGCTTCGGGATCGCGGAACACCCGCTCGAGGAGCTCCCGGTCGCGGATCGAGCCGACGACGTGGGCGACCTCGGTCGAGGGCTCGCGCAGCACCGGCGCCTGCGAGATCGAGTGCTCCTGCAGCACGTCGACCGCTCGGCGGACCTTGTCGTGCGCCCCGACGCTGATGAGCGGCGGCAGGTCGCCGCCCTTGGCGGCGAGGACCTCGTCGACCCGGATCGCCTCGGGGCGGTCGAGCATGCCGTACTGGAGCATCCACGCGTCCGAGTAGAGCTTGGACAGGTACTGGCGGCCGGTGTCGGGCAGCAGCACGACGATCACCGCCTCGGGGTCGTCGAGCTCGCGCGCGACCTCGAGCGCGGCCACGACGGCGGTGCCGCTCGAGCCGCCGACGAGGATCCCTTCCTGGCGGGTGATCGCCCGGGCCATCCGGAACGAGTCGCGGTCGCTCACGCGCACGAAGCGGTCGACGACCGAGGGGTCGAACGCGCCGGGGAAGAAGTCCTCGCCGATCCCCTCGACGAGGTAGGGGCGGGGCTCGTCGCCGGAGTACACGGAGCCCTCCGGATCGGCCCCGACGACGAGGACGTCGGGCTTGCGGGCCTTCAGGTACCGCCCGACCCCGGTGATCGTGCCGCCGGTCCCCACGCCGGCCACGAACGCGTCGATGCGACCGTCGGTCTGGCGCCAGATCTCCGGTCCGGTCGTCTCCTCATGGGCGCGGGGGTTCTCGGGGTTGAAGTACTGGTTCGGCTGGAAGGCGCCGGGGATCTCCTCGGTCAGGCGGTCGGCCACCCGGTAGTAGGACTCGGGGGAGTCGGGGGGCACGGCCGTGGGGCAGATCACGACCTCGGCTCCGTAGGCGCGCAGCAGCGCGATCTTCTCCTGGCTCATCTTGTCGGGCATCACGAAGATGCAGCGGTAGCCTCGGATCGCCGCGGCGATCGCGAGGCCGTGCCCGGTGTTGCCCGACGTGGGCTCCACGATCGTGCCCCCGGGGCGCAGGAGCCCCGCCCGTTCGGCGGCCTCGATCATCCGGATCCCGATGCGGTCCTTGACCGAGCCGCCGGGGTTCAGCATCTCGAGCTTGGCGAGGACCTGGGGGCGGACGCCCCGCGTGACCCGGCGCAGGCGCACGAGCGGCGTGTCGCCGAGCGCGTCGAGGAACGTGTCGAGGACCTCCATCCGCCCCCATCGTCGCACGCCGCGCCCCGGCCGTCGCGCGGGCCGGCGGCGTGGGATGCTTGCCGGTCGGGATGGGTGGACGCGGCGCGATCGTGGCCGCGGGGCTGGCCACGGCGGCCGTCGCCCCGGCTCGGGGCCGCGACCTCGCGGCCCAGACGTCGCCGGGGCCGATCGGGGTGGCCTGGGAGGACGGCCGGATCGTGGCGATCGGCCCGCCGGAGGACCTGCCCTGGGCGCCGACGCTCGGCACCCCCGAGGCGGGCCTGCTCGCGCCGGGGTTCGTCGACGCGCATACCCACCTGCCGTTCGTCGGGTGGCGAGCCGACGAGTACGAGGCCCGCCTGGCCGGCGCCACCTACCGGGACCAGCACGGGGGCGAGGGCGGGATCTTCCGGTCGGCCCGGATGTTGCGCGAGGCCGACGACGAGGAGGTCCTCGCGTTCTCCCTCGTCCTGGCCCGGGAGATGCTCGCCTCGGGCACGACGGCGCTGGAGCTCAAGACCGGCTACGGCCTGTCGGTCGACCAGGAGCTCCGCCAGGCGCGACTCGCCCGCGCGCTCGCCGCGCGGGCGCCCCAGATCTGCACCGTGACGCTCCTCGCCGCCCACGCCGTCCCCTCGGGGATGACCCGGGCCGGCTGGGTCGAGCGCGCGTGCGAGGAGCTCGTGCCGGCCGCCGCCGCGGAGGGCCTGTGCGACCAGGTCGACGTCTACGTCGAGGACATCGCCTTCGATCTCGACGACCTCGAGCGGATCGCGGCGGCGGCCTCGGCCGCCGGGCTCCCGCTGCGCGTGCACGCCGAGCAGCTCGGCGCCAGCGGCGCGGCCGAGGCCGCCGCCCGCCTGGGAGCGCGCAGCGCCGACCACCTGAACCGCTGCCCACCGGCGGGCGTGGCGGCGCTCGGCGCGGCGCCGCGGACCGCGGCCGTCCTGCTGCCGACCTCCTCCCGGTTCCTCGGGCTCGCTCCCGCGCCGGCGACGGCGCTCCGGGACGCCGGCGCGGTGCTCGCGCTCGCCACCGACTGCAACCCGGGAACCTCGCCGGTGACCTCGATGCCCGAGGTGATCCAGACGGCGTGCGCCGACTACCGCCTCACGCCGGCGGAGGCCCTGAGCGCCGCGACCGCGAACCCCGCGTGGGTCCTCGGGCTGGAGGGCGACCTCGGTCGCCTCGCCCCGGGCCTTCGCGCCGACGTCCTCCTGCTCGACGTCCCGACGCTCGCCCACGTGCCGTACCGGCCGGGGCGCAACCCGGTGAGCGCGGTGGTCGTCGCAGGCGAGGTTCTGATCGGCTGAGCGGCGCGTCAGTCGAGGCGGCCGACGACGCCCTCGGCCACCGCGACGAGCGTGCCGTCGCGCACGAGCTCGACGGCCGCGTCGATGTCGGCGCCGAGCTCGCGGTCGTGCTCGACGAACGGCACCCGCTCGCGCAGCGCGGCGTGCACGGCGCGCGTCGCCGGCCCGGGCTCCAGGGGTGCGCGGAGATCCAGCGCCTGGGCCGCGGCGAGCGCCTCGAGGGCGAGGACGACCTCCGCCAGGCCCACCACCTCGCGGGCGTGGCGCGCGGCCGTCATCCCCATGCTCACGTGGTCCTCCTGGCCCGCGCTGGAGGGGATCGAGTCGACCGAGGCCGGGTGCGCGAGCGCCTTGGCCTCCGACACGAGGGAGGCGGCCGTGTACTGCAGCAGCATGTAGCCGCTGTTCAGGCCCGAGGCCGGCGCGAGGAACGGCGGCAGCCCGTTCGACAGAGCCGGGTCGAGCAGCCGGTACAGGCGCCGCTCCGCGATCGAGGCCAGGGGCACGAGCGCGGCCGCGAGCGCGTCGAGGACGAGGGCCACCGGCATCCCGTGGAAGTTCCCTCCGCTTCGGATCTCCCGTGCGTCGAGCAGGACGATCGGGTTGTCCGAGACCGCGTTCACCTCGATCGCCAGCGTCTCGCCCGCCCGGGCGACCTGGTCGCGCACGGCGCCGTGGACCTGCGGGGCGCACCGCAGGGAGTAGGCGTCCTGCACGAGGTGGGGGCTGTCGCGGTGGGAGGCGAGGATCGGCGAGCCCGCGAGCAGGCGTCGCAGGTTCGACGCGCTCGCGAGCTGGCCCCGGTGCGGTCGGAGGCGCTGCAGCCGCTCGTCGAAGGGGGCGTCGGTCCCCAGAGCGGCCTCGATCGTCATCGCGGCCACGACGTCGGCCGCGCGGACGAGCCGTTCGGCGCGGGCGTGGGCGAGCACGCCGATCGCGAGCATCCCCTGCGTCCCGTTGACGAGCGCGAGGCCCTCCTTGGCCGCGAGCCGGATCGGCTCGAGGCCCGCCCGCGCGAGCGCCGGAGCGGCCGGCTCGGTGCCGCCGGCGGCGTCGAGCACCCGGCCGTGGCCGATCACCGGGAGGGCGAGGGCCGCGAGCGGGGCGAGGTCCCCGCTGGCGCCGAGCGACCCGCGCTCGGGCACCGCGGGCACGACGTCGCGGTTCAGCATCGCCACCATGAGCTCGATCACTTCGGGGCGCACCCCCGAGCCGCCGAGCGCGAGCACGTGGGCGCGCAGCGCGAGCATCGCGCGCGCCTCCGGGCGCGACAGCAGCGGCCCGACGGCGGTCGCGTGGGAGCGGACGATGCCGTGCTGGAGGTCCTCGGCGCGCTCGGGGTCGATCCGCGTGCCGGCCAAGGCGCCGAAGCCGGTCGTGACGCCGTAGATCGTGCGCCCCTCCGCGACGGCTTGCTCGACGACGGCCCGGGCCGCTGTGACGCGGTCCCTCGCGGCCTCGTCGAGCACGGCCGGCGCGCCGCGGGCGAGCGCCTCGACGTCGGCCAGCGACAGGGGGCCGCCGAGCGCGACCGGCCCGGCCGGGGCCTGCCGAGGGGCCGCTGCCATCAGCGCTCCCGCATCGGGATCGTGAGCTTGTGGGCGGCCGCCGCCTCGATCGCCCGCTCGTAGCCGGCGTCGGCGTGGCGGAGCACGCCCATCGCGGGATCGGTGGTGAGCACGCGCTCCAGCCGCCCGGCGGCCTCGTCGGTGCCGTCGGCCACCACGACCATCCCCGCGTGCAGGGAGGCGCCGATCCCCACGCCGCCGCCGTGGTGCACGCTCACCCAGTGGGCGCCGGCCGCCGTGTTCACGAGCGCGTTGAGGATCGGCCAGTCGGCGATCGCGTCCGAGCCGTCGCGCATCGCCTCGGTCTCGCGGTAGGGCGAGGCGACGCTGCCGGCGTCGAGGTGATCGCGGCCGATCACGATCGGCGCGCGGAGCTCCCCGGCCGCCACCATCTCGTTGAAGCGGAGCCCGGCCCGCGCCCGCTCCCCGAGCCCGAGCCAGCAGATGCGTGCCGGCAGACCCTGGAACGCGACCCGTTCGGGGGCCAGGCTGAGCCAGCGCTGCAGACCCTCGTCGCCGGGGAACAGCTCGGCGACCGCCCGGTCGGTCGCCGCGATGTCGGCCGGGTCGCCGGACAGCGCGACCCAGCGGAACGGCCCCTTGCCCTCGCAGAACAGGGGCCGGATGTACGCCGGGACGAACCCCGGGTAGGAGAACGCGCGCTCGCGGTCGAGCCCGCCCGCCACGGCCCCGGCGCGGAGGTTGTTCCCGTAGTCGAAGGCGACGGCTCCGCGCTCGGCGAACCCCACGATCGCGTCGCAGTGCGCGGCCATCGACGCGTAGGCGCGGCGCTCGTAGGTCGCGGGGTCCTCCCGTCGCAGCGCCGCGGCCTCCTCGAGCGTCAGCCCTGCGGGGACGTAGCCCCCGAGCGGGTCGTGGGCGCTCGTTTGGTCCGTCACCACGTCGGGGACGAACCCGCGCGCGAGCAGGGCCGGGAGCACCTCGGCGCAGTTGCCGAGGAGCCCGATCGAGCAGGGGCGGCCCTCCGAGCGAGCGCGCTTGGCCCAGGCGAGCGCCTCCTCGAGGTCGGCGGTGGACCGGTCGAGGTAGCGGGTGCCGAGGCGCCGCTGGATCCGCTCGGGATCGACCTCCACGCACAGGGCGACGCCCTCGTTCATCGTGACCGCGAGCGGCTGGGCCCCGCCCATCCCCCCGAGCCCGCCGGTCAGCGTGATCGTGCCCGCGAGCGAGCCGTTGAAGTGCCGGGAGGCGAGCGCGGCGAGGGTCTCGTAGGTGCCCTGGAGGATCCCCTGGGTCCCGATGTAGATCCACGACCCGGCCGTCATCTGGCCGTACATCGTGAGGCCGGCCGCCTCGAGCTCGCGGAACGTCTCCCAGGTCGACCAGGCCGGCACGAGCAGGGCGTTGGCGATCAGCACCCGTGGGGCGAGCTCGTGGGTCGTGAGGACGCCGACGGGCTTGCCCGACTGCACGAGGAGCGTCTCGTCGTCCCCCAGCCGGCGCAGCTCGTGGACGATCGCGTCGAAGGCCTCCCAGGAGCGAGCGGCCCGCCCCGTACCCCCGTAGACGACGAGGTCCTGCGGGCGCTCGGCCACCTCGGGGTCGAGGTTGTTCATGAGCATCCGCAGGGCGGCCTCCTGCGGCCACCCGCGGCAGCTCAGCTCGCCGCCCCGTGGGGCGCGGACCAGTCTGCCCAGCTTCCCTCACCTCCGGGGCCGTTGGGCCGATGATACGCAGCAGAACCGGCGCGACGCTGGGTCGACGCACGGGCGTGTCCGCGTCGCCGGACGGCGCCGGTGGCCGGAGGACATGAGGTGATGGCCGACACGATCCGAGTGATGATCGCCGACGACGAGGCGGAGCTTCGCAGCGCTCTTGCCGAGCTGCTCGCCCACGAGGAGGAGCTCGAACTCATCGGGACGGCGGCGGACGCGGAAGAAGCGATCGCGCTCGCGGTCGACCACCGTCCCGACGTCGCCGTCGTGGACGTGGTGATGCCCGCCGGGGGCGGCCCCCGCGCGACGCGCGAGATCCTGCGAAGCTCGCCGGGCACGCGCGTGATCGCCCTGTCGGCCCATGAGGACCGGCGCACGGTCCTCGAGATGTTCAGGGCCGGGGCGGTGGGGTATCTCGTCAAGGGCGCGGCCGGCGGCGACATCGTGCAGTCGATCGTGCAGGTCGCCCGCGGGGGCACGAGCCTGTCGGCCGAGGTCATCGACTCCCTCGTCTCGGAGCTGTCCTCGCACCTGCGCCGGGAGGAGGAGGCGAGCCTCGATCGAGCGGGGCGGGAGCGGCGCATCCGGCGGCTCGTCGCGGGCACGGGGCGCCGGCTCGTCTTCCAGCCGATCGTCGACATGCAGACCGGCGCGATCGTCGGGGCGGAGGCGCTCACGAGGTTCGACGACGACGACCGCTCGCCCGAGGCGACGTTCGCCGAGGCGTCCCGGGTCGACCTGCACCTCGAGCTCGAGGTCGCGGCGATCCGGGATGCGCTCGCCCGCCTCCCGGACCTGCCCGCGGACGCGTACCTGTCGGTGAACGCCTCGTGTGCGACGGCGATGTGGCCCGGACTGGCCGAGGTGGTCGGCGCCGACGCCGGGCGCCTGGTCCTCGAGATCACCGAGCACGAGGCCGTCGAGGACTACGAGGCGTTGGTCGAGCGCCTCGAGCGACTGCGCGAGCGCGGGATGCGACTGGCCATCGACGACGCCGGCGCCGGCTTCGCGAGCTTCCGCCATGCGCTTCGGCTGGGGCCCGACCTGATCAAGGCCGATCTCAGCATCGTGCGGGGGATCGACGCCGACGACGGACGCCGAGCCCTTGCCTCGGCGCTCGTGTCGTTCACGAGGCAGATGGGGATGACGATCGTGGCCGAGGGGGTCGAGACGCTCGGCGAGCTGGAGACGCTGCGCCGGATCGGCGTGCGCTTCGCCCAGGGGTACGTGTTCGCTCGCCCTGGGCCCCTGCCGCTGCGGGTCGAGGGGTTCAAGCGATGGCCGGCATCCGGATCCTGATCGCCGAGGACGAGGAGGTCGTGCAGCGGGCCCTCGTCGAGCTCGTCTCCTCCGACCCCGAGATGGAGATCGTCGCGGTGGTCGACGACGCCGAGCAGGCGATCGAGGCGGCTCGGCGGGAGCGGCCCGACGTGGCGCTCGTGGACGTGAAGATGCCCGGGGGCGGCGGTCCCCACGCCGCGCGCGAGATCCTCCGGGCCTCCTCGAGCACCCGCGTGCTCGCGTTGTCCGCCTACGAGGACCGTCGCACGGTGCTGGAGATGCTCCGCGCCGGCGTCGTCGGGTACCTCGTGAAGGGCACGCCGGCCACGGAGATCCTGGGCGCGATCCGACGGACGATGCGGGGGGAGGGGGCGCTGTCGGTGGAGGTCACCGCCGACGTGATCCACGAGCTCGCCGAGGCCCTCGACCGCTCCGAGCAGCTCGCGACCCAGCTGCACGACCTGGACCGAACGAAGAGCGAGCTGATCCAGATCCTCAGCCACGAGCTGTTCACGCCGATCACCGCGATCCAGGGCTTCGCCGTCACGGTGGCCGAGCGGGGCCATGAGCTCCCACCGGAGGACGTCCGCGCGATGGTCGAGGGCGTCCAGCGGGCGTCCCAGCGCCTGCGGCGCCTCGTCGGGAACCTGGGGGCGGCGGCGCGCCTGGACCGCGAGGGGGTGGAGGTGACGACCCGACCGGTGCGGGTGGGCGAGCTCCTCGAACGGGCCCTCGCCTCCTTCCCGAGCGACACGGAGCGCCTGCGCGCTCCCGCCGCCGAGGAGGCCGTGCTCACGCGGCGCCTGTGGGCGGACCTCGATCTCGCAGCCCAGGCGCTCGTGGTCGGGATCGAGAACGCCCTCGGCTTCGGCGGCGAGTCGCCGGTCCAGGTGCGGGTCCTCCCCGGCGACGCCGCGATCCGGATCGCGGTGGTCGACCGCGGGCCGGGCGTGCCCGAGGGCCGACGGGAGGCCGTCTTCGACGCCTTCGCCCAGCTCGATGCGAGCACGACGCGCGAGCACGAGGGGCTCGGGATCGGCCTGTACCTCGCCCGGCGGATCATGCGCGCCCAGGGGGGCGACCTCGAGCTCGGCGGGACGCCGGGCGGGGGGGCGACCCTGGTCTACACGTTCACGGCCCTGCGCGAGGGCGCCTGAGGGGTCAGTCCGCGCGCCGGTCCATCGCCCAGGACGAGCCCGGCTGGCCCTTCGTGTACGACTTCATCTCCGCCGCGACCGCCACGACCTCGGCGTAGTGCGCGAACCGGCGCCGCGCGGTGCTCGCGATGCCGATCGAGACGGTGAGGATCGGGAAGCGCTGGGGCTCGCCGCGGCGGTTCACGACCTCGATGTGGCCGCGCGCGCGGTCCTCCTCGTCGTAGAAGCTCGGGGCCTCCCGGTCGAAGCGCTGGACGAACGTCTCGGCGACCAGGGCGGCGGCCTCCGGTGGAACGAGCGCGACGAAGTCGTCGCCGCCTAGATGCCCCGTGAACCCGTCGTGGGGCGCGAGCTCGCGCACGACGTCGACGAGCGTGCGGGAGACCGAGCGGATCACCTGGTCGCCGCGCTCGAACCCGTACCGGTCGTTGTAGGCCTTGAACCCGTCGAGGTCGACGAACAGCAGCGCGAACGCGGTCCCCTGGCCGAGGCGCCGCTCGATCTCGTCTTGGACGCGGACGTTGCCCGGCAGGCCGGTGAGGGGTGACTCGTCGCGGAGCTCTCGCTTGCGGCGCAGGACGCCCCGCACGCGCGCGAGGAGCTCGGGGGTGTCGAACGGTTTGACGATGTAGTCGTCGGCTCCGATCGCGAAGCCCTCGAGCTTGTCGGCCGAAAGACCCCGCGCCGTGAGGATGATGACCGAGACGCCGGCCGTGCTGGGATCGTCTCGAAGCAGCCGGATCAGCTCGAAGCCGTCGACGTGGGGCATCATGACGTCGGTGATCACGAGATCGGGCGGCTCGCGTCGCACGAGCTCCAGCGCCTGTTGGCCGTCGTTGGCAACCCGGACGTCGTAGCCGGCCGAGGACAGCTCGATCTCGAGCAGCCTGGCGATGAAGGGGTCGTCGTCGACGACGAGCAACCGCTCGCCGCCGCCCTGCTCGTTCGTCTGGTCGTGGTCCACGCGATCCTCGCTCCTTGCGCGGCGCGGGCGCCGGGTGGAGGCATCGGCAGCTTACCCCGACCGCTCGAGCCTCTCGGGAGCTCGGCTCCCCCGTCCGTAGACTGCCTGCGTGGAGGTCGAGCGCTCGATCGAGCTGCCGGTGTCGCAGGCGAGGGCCTGGGCGTTCCTCGTGGACTGGGAGCGACAGGCCGACTGGATGCTCGACGCCGACCGCGTTCGGGTCCTCACCTCGGAGCGCTCGGGGGTCGGCGTTCGGCTCGCGGTGCCCACCCGCGTGCTCGGCCTGCCGCTGCTCGAGGAGCGCCTCGAGGTCGTCGTCTGGGACCCGCCGCGGCGGCTCGTGGTCGCCCACCGGCGGTTCGTGGCGGGCGAGGGCGAGTGGCGGCTCGACCCCGCCTCCTCGGGCGGGACCCGGTTCAGCTGGCGAGAGGAGCTCCGGCTGCCGATCCCGGTCCTCGGTCCGCTCGCGCTCCTGGCCTACCGACCGGTGCTGGGCGCCCTGATGGCCCGCTCGATGCACCGGCTCCGTCGGCTCGTGATCGCGGCCGGGCCCGCCGTCAGGCCGACGGCGCCGGAGGAGGGCCGAGCGCGATCAGGATGACCGACGGCTCCGGGGAGGCGTTGCGGATCGTCAGCGCCCGCCCGGCCGGCACGAGGACCGAGGACCACTGCTTCATCCGGGCGCGCTTGAGCCCGACCTGGACGGCGACCTCGCCGGCGAGCACGATGAGCAGCCCGTCGGAGCGCTCGTCGACGAGCGGGCCGAGGTCCTGGGAGCCCTCGAGGCAGACGATCTCCGACCACAGGCCCGGAGCCTCCCACAGGACCTGGGTCGTGGGGCCGTCGTCGGAGAAGCGCACGAGATCGCGGATGTCTCGGGTCTTCATCCCGGCCCGAGCCTAGTCGAAGCGCCCGGCTAGACTCCGCCCGCAGAGCCGACCCGAGGAGGCAGGATGTTCGCGTTCGCCACGGAGTCCCCCAAGCAGGTCCGGGTCGACCTTCTCGTGCTCCCCGTGTTCGAAGGACCCGAGCCGGGGCCGGGGGTTGCGGAGGTCGGGCTCGCCGACGCGTTCGGGTCGGCTCGCCTGCGCGGGGCCAGGGGAGACTCGCTGCTCGTGCCGGCGAGCGACGGCCGATTCGCGGCCGGCGCCGCCCTGCTCGTGGGCGCGGGCCCACGCGCGTCGTTCACCCCGGAGGTCGCCCGCCGGGTGCTCGGACGCGCCGCGCCCGTCGCTCGGCGCTTCGGCCGGGTGGCCACGACCGCCGCGCTCGCGTTCCGCGGGCGTCAGGCGCTCGAGGCGGTGCAGGCCGCCGCGGAGGGCTTGGGCCTCGGCGCGTACCGGTTCGACCGCTTCCGGACCAAGGGGGTCGACGATCGTCGCCTTCGGCGGGTCGTCGTCCTCGGCTCCGAGCGTTGGGACGCCGCCGCGATGCGCGCGGCCGTTCGTCGGGCCGAGGTCGTCGTGGAGGCGGTCACGTGGGCGCGCGACCTGGTGAACACCCCGGCCGGCGACCTCCCGCCGGCCGAGATCGCGAGGGCGGCCCAGGCGATGGCGCGCCGTGCCGGGCTCACGTGCCGCGTCTGGAGCGACGCCCATCTTCGCCAGCGGGGCTTCGGCGGGATCATCGGGGTCGGCAAGGGCTCGGCCAATCCTCCGCGGATGATCGAGCTCGCCTACCGGGGTGCGGGGCGGGACCGGCCCATCGCGCTCACCGGCAAGGGCGTCGCGTTCGACTCCGGAGGTCTGTCGCTCAAGGATGCGACGGGCATGGAGACGATGAAGGACGACATGGGCGGCGCGGCCTCGGTGCTGGCCACGATGCAGGCGATCGCGGCGCTGCGCCCTCGGCTCAACGTGATCGCCGCGATCCCCTGCGTCGAGAACATGCCCAGCGGCTCCGCCCAGAAACCCGGGGACGTGATCCGCCACTACGGCGGGACGACGAGCGAGGTGCTGAACACCGACGCGGAGGGCCGCCTGATCCTGGCCGATGCCCTCGCCTACCTCGTGGAACGCTCGCCGGAGCTCGTCGTCGACGTCGCGACGCTGACCGGGGCGTGCATGGTGGCGCTGGGAACCGACATCGTGGGGGTGTTCGGCAACGACGACGCGCTCGTCGGACGGCTGCTCGCGGCGGGACGCGCCGTCGGAGAGCCGATCTGGCAGCTGCCCCTGCATCGGGAGTATCGATCGATGCTCGACTCGTCGGTCGCCGACATCAAGAACATCGGCAAGCGCTACGGCGGGGCGATCACCGCGGCGTTGTTCCTCGCCGAGTTCGTCGGGGACGTCCCGTGGGCGCACCTGGACGTCGCGGGCCCGGCGTTCGCCGAGCAGGACACCGACCTCGGGCCCAGGGGTGCCACGGGCGTGCCGGTCCGCACGCTCGTGCGTTTCCTGCTCGACCGCTCCGCCTGAGTGGTCGAGGGGAGCGCGGGCGTGGCGGGGGTCGGGGCGTGAGCGGGTTCGCCGGCGTGATGGCCGTCGTGCTCACGGAGCTGCTCGCCGGGGCGGCGGCGTTCACGTGGCTCACGCCCCTGTGGAACGAGGCGCGGCGCACGCACTTCCGGGTCTTCGGCCTCGTCGTCACGCCGCTGGTCGGGGTCCCGGCGTGGCTCGCTGCCACGCAGGGGCTCGAGCCGGAAAGCGTCGCGGGGTCGTGGGCGGTTCGGCTCGTGGCGCTCGCCACCGGGTGCGCGGCGGCGTCCACGCTCGGGCTGCTGGCCCGCCGGGAAGCGCTGGGCCGCGCGTTCGGGATCGCGACGATCCCGGCCGCGACCGCCGCCCTGGTGGCGTTCGCGGGAACCGGTCGCGGGGCGCCGATCACCGACGCGGCGCAGCTGCTCGCGGGCGCGGCGTTCCTCGGCGCCGTCTTCGACGGGCTGTTCCTCGGTCACTGGTACCTCACGGACCGCAAGCTGACGCGCCGGCCGATCCGGCGGATCACGCAGATCGCCATCGCCGCCTCGGCCGTCGGGATCGCCGGGATCGCGCTGGGCGGCTTCGAGGCCACCCCCGCGACCGAGGCGTTCGTCAACCCGCTCCTCACCGCCGGCGCGCTCGCGCCGTGGATCGCCCTGGGCAGCGCGTTCACGACGCTCGTGGTGTGCGTGCTGGCCCTGGCGGCGCTTCGGGGCGAGCGACCGTCGGCGGTGCAGGCAGCGACCGGCTTCTACTACCTCGGCGTGATCACCGCGCTCACCGCGGAGGTGGCGGCGCGCGTGCGGTTCCTGTGATGGACCTCGCCGTGGCGCTGGTCGGCGGTCCGGTGGTCGCCCTCGTCGTCGCCCTCGCCTGGCGCGCCAACACGCGGGCGATGGGCCCGCTCGTCCTGCTCCCGGCGGCGCTGGTGCTCGTCGGCCTGGCGGCCTTCGCGGTCCGCCCGCCCAGGGTCGCGCCTTCCGTGGGCCCCGTCGCCGCGCTCGCGGCGGGGATCGCGACGGGGCTCGGCCTGTGGGCGGCCGCTCGCGCGCTCGTGGCGCTCGCGGGCCCGCGCTTCGCCGCGGCCACGCGCGCGCTGTACACGACCGCACGAGGGTCGGCGGGGCCCGGGTCCGTGGGGCTCGTCGTGCTCGCGGCGCTCGGCGAGGAGGTGTTCTGGCGGGGGCTCGTGCAGCCCCTCGGGGCCGAGGGGCTCGGCGGAGCGGCGCCGGGCGCCGTCGTCGGCTGGCTCGCCTTCGTCGCCGCCAACGCGACGAGCGGGCGGTCGCCGATCTTGGTGGCCGCGGTCGTCGGCGGGGCGTGCTGGAGCGCGCTCGCGTGGTGGAGCGGCGGGGTGCTCGCCGGCGCCGTCAGCCATATGCTCTTCGCCGGCCTGATGCTCGCGGCCCCGCCGTGGGGCGTGAGGGAGGAGGGGGGACGGTGAGCTTCCTGTCCACGGCGGTGCGATCCGTCTTGGAGCGGGGCGCGTTCTGCGTCGCGGCCGCCATGACCCCCAGCGGTCCCCACGCGACGCCGCTCGTGTTCGCGGCGAGCGGTGGGCGGCTGTGGCTCACGACCTCTCGGCGGTCGGTGAAGGCCCGCGCCTGGCAACGGGACCCGGTCGCCGCCGGGCTCGTGCGCCACGAGGATCTGGCCGTGACGTTCACCGGCACGGTGCGCACCTACGACGCCCTCGACCGACGGACCTGGGGGGCCGCCGTCGCGGAGGCGACGACGATCGCTCGGGCGACGGCGGCGTTCGCGCGCAAGAACGCGCGCTTCTTCGCCGGCTACGCCTTCGACGCTCGTGAGGTCCCGCTCGCCTGGACCCCCCCGGGCCGGGTCCTCGTCGGGATCGACCTCGAGCGCACGGCCCTGTTGGACCCCGGCGGCGTGCAGGAGGGCCGAGGGCGGTGGGGCGGGACGCCCCGGTCGCGGGCGACGTTCCGCCGCCCCCCCGCGGGCGACGACCCGCTCGACGCGCTGCCCACGTCGGTCGCCGCCGCGGTGGGCCGGCAGGGGGAGGGGGGGCTGACGATCGTCGGAGAGCGGGGGCCCGTCGTGCTCCCGGCTCGGTGGCGGGTCGACGAGCACGGGCTGTGGGCCGCGCTGCCGTCCGAGACGCTGGCCCTGGCCGACGCGGAGGCCGAGGCTCCCGTCGCCCTCACGATCGACGCCCCCTCGATCTGGCGCGCACGCGACATGGTCGGCGCCTTGCTGCAGGGCACCGGGTCGTGCTTCGTGGTGGGGATGCTCGGCTCGGGCGCCGGCAGCTGCGAGCGGCTCCTGCGCTCGATCGATCCGAGCGCCGACGCGCTCGTGCGGATCGATCCGAGGCGCGTGGTGTGGTGGGAGGGCTGGTCGAGCGGGAGCACCGCTCGCGCATGACGCGGGTCCGGGTCGCCGTTCGGGTCGACGCTCCGGCGGAGCTCGTCTGGCGGGTCGTCGCGGACCCCCGGAACCTGCCCCACTGGGATCGCCACATCGTCGGCGTGTCGCTTGCGTCGTCGCGGCTCGCCCCCGGGGCCACCTACGTCGTGACGATGGCGTTCATGGGCGTGCGGGCGCGCGTGCGCTGCGAGGTCCTCGACTGGGAGCCTCCTCGCCGGTCCCGCGTGCGCCTCAATGGGGTGCTCGAGGCCACGGTCACGACGGAGATCGAGCCGCGCGCCGGCGAGCGCTCGACGCTCCGCCACGAGGTCGACTACGAGTTCCGAGGTCCGCTCGGACGCTTCGCGGGGGCCAGCCTGGGGGCGGTCGGTGGGGCGCAGCTGGCGCTTCGACACGGCACGCTCGCGCAGAAGCGCGCGGCCGAGGAAGCGGCGCGCCGCCCGACGCGTTCCAGCCCGCGCTAGCGCTAGCGCTCGCGCTCGCGCAACCGCGCTTCCGCGCGGCGCGCGCGTCGCTCGGCGCCACCGATCCTTCCGACGACCCAGCCGCCGAGGAGCCCGAGGAGCGCCGCGACGACGATCGAGGTCCACACCGGGAACCAACCGTCCCAGAAGAGGAACGCGATGCGGGCGCGCGACCCGTTCTGGAGGATGAACACGACGAGCAGGACGAGCACGATCCCCAGGACGATCAGCTTGCCGCTCGGACCCTCACGCCGCTCGACCCACTCGGGGCGGCCCCCGTCGCCGCGGTCGCGCATCGACCCTCCCTGACGGCTCCGGCTTGGATTATGCATCATGCGGGCGATGGGATGGCGGCGGCTCGCGTGGGGGGGTGCGCTTTCGGCCGTCGCGGCCGGGATCGGCTACGCGGCGATCCGCACCCCGACGGGGCGCCGGATCGACCGGGGTCTGTTCGCGGCGCTGAACCGCGGGGGCGGGCCGATCGCGGATCGCGCTATGGCCGGGATCACCGAGCTCGGCTCGATCGGGGCGCCGGCCGCGGCGGCTGCGGTGCTCGCGGTCGCCGGGCGTCGGCGGGCGGCGGTCCGCGGCCTCGCCGCGGCCGGCGTCGTGTGGCTCGCCCTGCAGGGGGTGAAGGCGCTCGTCGATCGCCCGCGTCCGGCCGACGCCGACCCCGGAGCGGCGCGGACGCTGATCCGGCGTCCCCGCGCGGCGGCCTGGCCGAGCAGCCACCCGGCCGTGCTCACGGCCTTCTCCCGGATCGCGGCCAGGGAGCTGGGGGTGGGGGCGCTCGGCGCACGGCTGCTCGGCGCGCTCGACGTTGCCGTCGCCGTGTCTCGCGTGTACGTGGGGGTCCACTACCCGAGCGACGTCGTGAGCGGCCTGCTCTTCGGGCGCGCGGCCGCGCGGTGGTGGCCGCGCGGGGGCGGTGTGGCCGGCGGCTAGACTGCCGGACGTGGTCGATCTCCTCGGCGCCGTCGGCTGGCCCGTCGTCGATCGCGTCCTCGGGCTCTCGCCCCACGGCGTGTTCATCGCGATCGGGTTCGCGATCGGCGCATGGGTGTTCACCCGCCTGGCCCTCCAACGTGGGATCGACGAGGCGGCGGCGAGCTCGGTCGTGTTCTGGTCGCTGGTCGGAGCGGTCGTCGGAGCCCGCGTCGGCTACGTGATCGCCCACGTGAGCGAGTTCTCCGGTCCGCTCGAGTGGTTCGCGGTGTGGCGCGGAGGGATCTCCCTGCTCGGCGGGATCGCCGGGGCGACGATCGCGAACGCGGTGAACATCCGTCGGTATGGGCTGCGCTTCTTCCAGGTCGCGGACACGGTCGCGCCGGGGCTCGCGCTCGGGATCACGGTCGGGCGGATCGGTGACCTGATCATCGGCGACCACCTGGGCCGCCCGACGAGCTGGCCGCTCGCGTGGACCTACCGGGGAGGGACGATCGCGCCGCCGTTCCGGGAGACGGCGCCGGGCGTGTTCGTCGCGGACCTGCAGGGAGGGCTCACGCAGACGATCAGCCGGGCGGGCTCGGAGCTGCGCGACGGCGCGGAGGTGCTCGCCCGCGGGGTCGGCGTCCACCAGACCGCGTTGTACGACCTGCTGCTGGCCGGCGTGCTGTTCGCGTTCCTGTGGTGGTTCGTGCGATCACCGCGCCGCGAGGGCGTGACGGCCCTCACGTTCGCACTGTGGTACGGGTGCAACCGCCTCCTCGAGGACGCGGTGCGGATCGACAAGCGCTTCGGGCCACTCACGGGCTCGCAGTGGACCGCGCTTGCCACGGCGCTCGTGGCCGCGGGCCTGCTCCTGTGGTTCGCGCGGACACGACGGCCCGGCCCGACGACGCCGGCCCGAGGGCCGCTGCGCCGGTCCGAACCCGATCGCGCCGGCTCTACGGGCTAGCCCGGCTGCCGAGCGAGCAGCCCCAGCGGCCTTCCGACGCGGGACTTCGTCGCGCGCCGAACCCCTTCGGCGGCCTCTCGGAACGCCAGGCTCGCCGGGGCTTCCGGCGAGCGCACGACGATCGGCACCCCCTCGTCGCCGCCCGCGCGGATCGCCGCAACGAGCGGGACGCGGGCGAGCAGCGGCACACCTAGCGTCCGCGCCGCCTCGTCGCCGCCTCCCTCGCCGAAGATCGCCTCGCGCGCCCCGCAGTGGGGGCACTCGTAGTACGCCATGTTCTCCACGACGCCGATCGGTCGCAGGTTCGTGCGCTCGGCCATCTTGCCGGCGCGCTCGGCGACCCGCCGGGCCGCCTCCTGGGGCGTCGTGACGACGAGCATCGACGCTCCCGGGATGAAGGAGGCCAGCGAGATCGACACGTCGCCGGTGCCCGGAGGCAGGTCGCAGAGCAGGTAGTCGAGCTCGCCCCACCACACGTCGCCGAGGAACTGCTCGATCGCCTTGTGCAGCATCGGGCCGCGCCAGATCACCGGCGTGTCCTCGGGCACGAAGAAGCCCATCGAGATGACCTTCACGCCGTGGGCCTCCAACGGCAGGATCATGCCGTCGAAGCCGACGGGCTTGCCCGAAACCCCGAGCATCCGGGGCACGCTGAACCCCCAGACGTCGGCGTCGAGCACGCCAACGCTCGCCCCGTCGGCCGCGAGCGCGGCGGCGAGGTTCACCGTGACGCTCGACTTGCCCACGCCGCCCTTGCCGGAGGCGATCGCCACGATCGCGGTTCGATCGGGGAACGCGATCCGCGAGGCCGGCGCCGCGCCCCCGCGCAGGGCGCCGACCAGCGACCGACGCTGCTCCTCGCTCATCGGTCGCAGCAGCACCTCGACGCGCTCGATCTCGGGGATCGGCTGCAGCGCCGCGGTGACGTCCGCGGTGATCCGATCGCGGAGCGGACAGCCCTCGATGGTGAGCAGCACGTGCACGCGCACGAGCCCGCCGTCGATCTCGATGCGCTCGAGCATCCCGAGATCCTCGATCGGCCGGCCGATCTCCGGGTCCCGCACGCCCCGCAGCGCTTCGCGGACCTGCTGTTCGGTGACCATCGCGTCCCCCGACGCCCCGCGTGGTAGACACGGGGCGAAAGCCAGTCTACGACCGAGGAACGATGACGGAGCCGGCCCCGATCGAGGTCCACAAGGCGCTCGCCGACGACACCCGCTACCGGCTGTACCGCTACCTGCGCCGCTCCGGGCGGGCGGTGCCGATCCGGGAGCTCGCCGCCCGCCTGTCCCTGCACCCGAACACCCTGCGTCCGCACCTGCGCCGGCTGCAGGAGGCCGGGCTCGTCGTGAGCGAATCCCGCCGCGGCCCCGGCGTCGGGCGTCCCCAGGCGCTGTACGCGGCCGCCGAGCCCGACGGGCGGGCGGGACGGGACTACCGGCTGCTCGCCGACATCCTCGCGGGGCTCGTTCGGGGAGGTCGCCAGCTCGAGCGCGCCGAGGGCCTCGCCCGGGAGTGGGGCGCCTACCTCGTCGGTCGTCGCCCGCCTCGCCCGGGGACCCGACGCCCGGCGGGGCCGAACCTCGCCGCGCTCCAGGAGGCCCTGGCGGAGGCCGGGTTCGACCCGCGGTTCCGACGGACCGGTCGTGCGAAGGTCGAGATCACCCTGCGCGACTGCCCGTTCCGAGACCTGCTCGACGAGCATCGGGAGCTCGTCTGCGCGGTGCACCGGGGGCTGCTCGAGGGGATGCTCGTGGCGTCCCGGCCGCCGCTGCGCCTCGTCGGCTTCGAGCCCCTGCGGGACCGGTCCTCCGTGTGTCGGCTCACGGCCGGGATCCCCGGGCGATCCGGGGCTTGAGTCGCCGCCCCGATCGTCCGATGACAGATGGGGTCGTTCGGCATCGCGAGGGAGTGGAGCAGGTTGGATCCGAGCACGTCTCCGATCGTCCCCGAGTTCAACGCCTGGCTGCACGAGCTCGTGCGGGGCGAGGGGTCGGACCTCCACGTCAAGGTGGGGTCTCCCCCGATGATCCGGATGCCCGACGGGCTCCACCGGCTCGATCGCGACCCGCTGTCGCCGATCGAGACGAAGGTGATCGCCGCCGCGATCGTGCCCGAGGATCGGTGGCGTGAGCTCGAGGAACGGGGCGAGGTCGACCTCGCCTACTCCGTCCCGGAGGTGGGTCGGTTCCGCGTGAACGTGTTCCGTCAGCGTGGGTCGATCTCGATGGTGCTGCGCAAGCTCCGGTTCGGGGGGCCGAGCTTCGAGGAGCTCGGCCTGCCCGAGGCGGTGCGCAGCCTCGCCGAGGAACACCGCGGCCTGGTCCTCGTCACAGGGCCGACGGGATCGGGGAAGACGACGACGCTCGCCGCGATGATCGACCACATCAACCGGACCCGACCGGTGCACATCGTCACGATCGAGGATCCGATCGAGGTCCTGCACCGCGATCAGCTCGCCTCGATCAACCAGCGCGAGATCGGCAACGACACCGGTGATTTCCTCACGGCGCTGCGGGCGGCGCTGCGCCAGGACCCGGACGTGATCCTGATCGGAGAGATGCGCGACACCGAGACCGTGCGCGCGGCGATCCAGGCGGCCGAGACGGGCCACCTCGTCCTGTCGACGCTCCACACGGTCGACGCGACCGAGACGGTGAACCGCGTGATCGACTTCTTCCCACCCTTCCAACAGAAGCAGGTCCGTCTGGCGCTCGCCGGAACCCTGCGCGGGATCGTCTCCCAGCGGCTCGTCCCCACCGTCGACGGATCGCGGATCCCCGCCCTGGAGATCCTCGTGAACACGGGCCGGGTCGCCGAGCGGATCGCCGACCCCGACCGGACCCACGAGATCAAGGACGTCATCGCCGACGGCGAGTACTACGGGATGACGACCTTCGACCGGTCGTTGCTCCGGCTGGTGCAGGAGGAGCGGGTGACGGTGGAGGCGGCGCTGCAGGCCGTGTCGAACCGCCACGATTTCGAGCTCGCCATGCAGCAGGCCGGCCTCGTCGTGCCGGCCTGAGGCTCAGGGGTTCGCCGATCCGCCGCCGCGGCCGTCGCCCGCCGTCTCGGACAGGGCGGTGAAGGCCGAGACGAGCCCGGCGAGCTCCATCGGGACGACGACCTTCGTCGAGGCCGAGGCCCCGATCTGCTTGAGGGCCTCGAGGTACTGCAGCCGCATCGTGTTGTCGTCCAGACGGGCCGCGACCTGGAAGATCCGCTCCAGCGCGAGCGCGAACCCCTCCGCACGAAGGATCGCCGCCTGTCGCTCGCCCTCGGCGGACAGCACGGCGGCCTGCTTCTGCCCCTCGGCGTTCAGGATCGCCGCGTCCTTGTTGCCCTCGGCGACGGTCACGGCCGCCTGCTTCGACCCCTCCGCTTCGGTGACGATCGCGCGGCGGGTCCGCTCCGCGGACATCTGGCGGGTCATCGCCTCCTGGACGCTCGGAGGCGGGATGATCTCGCGGATCTCCACGTTCGTGACCTTGACCCCCCATCGCTCCGTGACCTCGTCGAGCTTCGTGCGCAGGACCTGGTTGATCTCGTCGCGCTTGGCGAGGACGTCGTCGAGCAGGATGTCGCCGACCACGGCGCGAAGCGTCGTAGCGGCGATGTTCTGCGCGGCCCCTGCGAAGTTCCCGACCTGCACGACGCTCGCCTTCGGATCCAGCACCTTGTAGAAGACGATGAAATCCACGCCGATCGGCGCGTTGTCCTTCGTGATCGAGTCCTGCCGGGGGATCTCGAGGTAGAACTCGCGCAGGTCGACCGTGACGGCCTTGTCGATGAAGGGGATCAGCAGGACGAGGCCCGGGCCCTTCGTCGCGAGGTAGCGGCCCAGTCGGAACACCACGAGCCGTTGGTACTCGCGGACGATGCGGATCGCGTTGAACAGGAACAGCGCGGCGGCGACGACGACCACGCCGAGCGCGATCGCGAGCGGACCGAGATCCATCAGCGTTTCCCTCCTTCGTGCACCGACGCGGTCGTCGGCTCCCCATCCGTCACGGGGGGAGCCTGTCCGGACGCGTCGGCGTCCAGGGGCTCGACCGTGAGGACGAGCCCGTCGATCCCGGTGACGCGGATCCGCGTCCCGGGGGCGAGCGCGCCCGACGCACAGGTGGCCCGCCATTCCTCCGCGGCGACGCGGACGACACCGCCCCGGGGGTCCACGCCGACGCCGACCACCACCCCTTCGCGGCCGACGATCGCCTCGGGGCCTTGGACCGGCGGGAGGTCCCGCATCCGCAGCACCTTCGCGACGACCACGCCGAAGAAGGCAGCTACGAGCGCCGCCGTCGGGGCGAGCACGAGCGGGGAGACCGCGACGCCGCCGGAGCGGTCGAACAGGAACCACCCGCCGAGCACGAGGGCCACCGTGGCGGCGATCCCCGCGGCTCCGAGGCCTGGCGCGTTCAGCTCGATCACGAACAGGACGACCGAGGCCACGAGCAGGAGGAGCCCGATCCAGCTCACGGGCAGCACGCCGAACGCGAACAGGGCGATCAGCAGCAGCACCGTGCCGACGGTGCCCGAGAACACGTGCCCGGGGATGAGGAGCTCCAGCACGATGAGCGCGAGGCCGAGCCAGAAGGCGATGAAGGCGAGGTTCGGATCGAGCAGCTCGTGCAGCAGGTTCCACAGGCCGCCCATCGGGCGCTCCTCGACCACGACGCCGTCCACGTCGAGCGTCAGCGTCCGCCCCGACGCGAGCCGCACGGCCTTGCCGTCGAGCTCGGCGAGCAGCGCCGCGCGGGTCGGGGCGACGAGGTCGACGACGCCCGCCTCACGGGCCTGCTCCGCCGACAGGCTCCGGCCTTGCGTCACGAACGTCTCGGCGACGGCGCCGTCGCGCCCGTAGGTCTCGGCGAGGCTGCGCAGGTACGCGGCGGCGTCGTTGCGCGTCTTCGTCGACAGGTCGCCGCCGTCCAGGCCCACGGGGGTCGAGGCGCCGATGTTCGTCCCCGGCGCCATCGCGGCAACGGGGGCCGCGAGCGCGATGAACGCGCCCGCGGAGGCGGCTCGTGCGCCTGGCGGGGTGACGTAGGCGATCACCGGCACGCGCGCGTCGAGCATCGCCTCGGTGATCGAGCGCATCGAGCCGCCGAGCCCTCCGGGGGTGTCGATCTCGAGCACGACCGCGACGGCGCCCTCGTCGCTCGCGCGGGCGATGCCGTTGCGCACGTAGTCGGCGACGAGGGGATCGACGACGCCCTCCAGGCGCAGGACGACGACCACCGGATCGCTCGGCGCCGCGAACGCGATCGGCCCGCCGGCGAGGGCGAGGGCCAGGGCGAGCAGCACCCGGGTACGCACCTGGCTCGTCCTCCCTCGCTCCTGCGGTCCGGCCCGAACGGCCGGTCCGGTTCCCAGGCTACCCGAGGCGCGTCGTGGCGCGCGAGCCCTCGTGGACCGAACGGCGCCGACGTGCGACCCTAGGGTCGGAGCGCGGGCGCAAGCCGCGCCCCCGCCGTCTCGCGTATATCGGAAGGACCGAGGACGTGCCCAGACCGAAGGACGGTCCGCTGCTTCCGAGGGAGGAGCAGCGCCTGATGGAAGCGCTCCTTGCCGGTGACGACGATGCCGTCCGCGCCCTGTACGCACGGTTCGCCCGCCCCATCTACACGATGGGGCTTCGCCTGCTGGGGACGCGCGAGGCCGCGGAGGAGCTCACGCAGGACGTGTTCGTCACGGCCTGGCGGAAGGCCGCGCGCTTCGATCCCACACGCGGCAGGCTCTCCACCTGGCTCATGACGATCGCCCACAACCTCGCCGTCGATCGACTGCGCCGCGAGCACGGCACGGCGCGCCCGACCCTCGTCCTCGTCGATGAAGTGCCCGACGCGCCCGGGGTCGACGAGGAACAGGTCTTGATGGAGCGCGACGAGGCCCTCCGGGCGCTGGCGGCGCTGTCGGAGGCCGAGCGTCGATTGCTCAAGCGGGCCTACTTCGGCGGGATGACGGCGCGCGAGATCGCCGAGGCCGACGGCGTTCCCCTGGGGACGGTGAAGACGCGGTTGCGAACGGCGCTGATCAAGATCCGACGGGCGCACGAGGGCAAGGGAGGTCGGCCGGGCGCGGTGGACGGGGGGGTCGGATGAACTGCGCGGCGGCGCGCGAGCGGCTGTGCGAACACGTCCTGGGCGTGCTCGCGGCGCGCGAGGCCGACGCGCTCGAGCGGCACCTCGCCTGGTGCGCGGCGTGCCGGACCGAAGCCCGGGGGCTCGCGGAGGCGGCGGCCCTGTTGCCGCACGCCCTCGCCCCCGCCGTCCCGCCCGAGGACCTGCTCGAGCGGGTCGTCGCGCGCGTCGCCTCGGCCCGCGGCGACACGCGCGGGCCAGCGCTGCGACGGTCCCGGCTCGCCTCGGTCGCGGTGGTGGCGGCCCTCCTCGCGGTCGCGGCGTCGGGGTTCGCAGCGGTGATGGCCGGGCGGGCGAGCCGTGCCGAGCAAGCCGCGGCCAACGCGGCCACGACGCCGGAGCTCGGGGGGTTGTCGGAGGTGATCCGGGTCACGACGCTCGGCGCCGAGGCCGACGTCTACCTCGGGGTGCTGATGCCGACGACCGAGGCGGAGGTGGGCGGCTCGGCCGCCACCGTCGTCGTGCCGCGGCTCCCGGATCGGGTCCTCGTCGTCGTCCAGGGCCTGTCGCGGGACGGATCGGGGCTGCCCTGGGAGGTCGAGCTCGTGGCGGGGCCGAACGATCGGATCGCCGTCGGTCGGATCGCGGCCGACGACGTCGACGCCGCAGGCGCGGCGGAGTTCGGCGCGGTCCTCGACGACGACCTGCGCCGCTACGACCGGATCCGGGTTCGCGATCGCACCGGCGCGATCGTGCTTCGGGGCTCGCTCGAGCTCCAGGCCACCACGCCCTAGGGGCGGGGCGCGCCGCGTATCCTGCGGCCGTGCGCGTCGGCCTGAGCCTGCCCCACTACGGGTTCTCCCTGCCAGGCGGATCGCCGATCTCGTTCGAGGCGTGCGCGGCGTGGGCCGAGCGTGCCGAGGCCCTTGGGTTCGACTCGGTCTGGGTCTCGGATCACTTCTTCTACGCCTTCGATCGCTACGGTGGCGATCCGGCGCCCATCGCATCGCTCGAGCCGCTCTCGACGCTGGCTGGGATCGCGAGACGGACCCGCCGGGTGCGCCTCGGGACGCTGGTGCTGGCCGCGCCGTTCCGCCCGCCGGCGCTGCTCGCCCGCGCGGCGGCGACCCTGGACGCGCTCTCCGGGGGTCGGCTCGAGCTCGGCGTCGGCGCGGGGTGGTTCGAGCGGGAGTTCGAGGCGTTCGGCTACCGGTTCGGAACGGTCGGGGAGCGCTTCGCCCGGCTCGAGGCCTGCCTGGAGGTGCTCGCCGCCCTCGGCGGCGCCGAGCCCGGGCGAGCCGTCCGCCTCGAGGGACCGACGCCCCTGCGCGACGCGCGACTGCTCCCGGCGCCGGTGCAGCGACCGCTGCCGGTGTGGGTCGGCGGCAAGGGAGGCCCGCGCCTGCTGCGCTTGGCGGCGCGCCTGGCCGGGGGGTGGAACGTCGTGTGGCGCGTTGCGCCCCACGCCTACGCGGCCCGGCTGGCCGACGTCGCGGCGGCCTGCGCGGAGGTCGGCCGCGATCCCGCCACCTTCCGCCGCTCGGTCGGGCTGTACGCGCTCATCGGGGAGGACGAGCGCGACGCGCGGGCCCTCTACGACCTCGCGCGGGCGAGCATGCCGGGCGGTGCGCTCGACGCGGAGGACCACGAGGTCTGGTGCGCGGACACCCTGTCGGGCGGGCCCGAGCGGGTCCTCGAGCGGGTCGCGGCCTTCGAGGCGCTCGGGGTCGAGGAGCTGATCGTCGCGCCGTGGGTGCTGCCCTTCGCCGTTCCCATGCCCGAGCTCGTCGAGCGCGTCGCCGAGGTCGTCATCGGGCGGCGATGAGCGTTCGCGAGGCCGTGCTCGCCGTGCTCGCCGACAGCGAGGAGCCGCTGCACTGGACCGCCGTGCTCGATCGGGCGCTGCGGTCCGGCCGGATCGACCCGTTCACCACGCCCGACGTTCGCGGCGAGGTGCTTCGCGCTCTTCGCGCGCTCGTGCGCGAGGGCGAGCTCGTCGTGGAGTCGAAGGGCGTCTACCGGCTCCGGCGCTCGGGCTAGGCCTTCGGGGCCTTGGCGGCGGTCTTGGCCTTGGCGGCGGACCTCGGGCGTCCCCGTCGGGCCGACGCGGCGCTCCGGCGGACCGGCGTGCTCGCCGGCGCGGTCGCGGCCTTGCGCGGGCGCCCCCGCCGCGGCTTGCGGGTTCCTCTGAGGAGTTCCTCGACGTGAGGTGCGCACAGATCCTTGAGCGCGTTGCCCCGCTGCGTTCGGATCGTCACTGTTTCGGCCGCCGCCTTGCCGCACACGTCGCACACCAGAACCACCGTCTCGGCCATCCCTCTACCTCCGTCGCTACGGTCGGTAGATGATAGGCGAGAATCGCTCGAGTTTCTCGAACCGATGCTCCGCTTCGACGTAGCGGATCGTGCCGGATCGTGAGCGCATCACCATCGAGTGGGTCGTTGCTCCGTCGGGGAAATACTTCACACCTCGCAGCAGGTAGCCGTCGGTGATGCCCGTCGCCGCGAAGAACACGTCCTCGCCTCGCACGAGGTCGTCGACCGTGAGGACGCGGTCCGGGTCGAGCCCGGCATCGACGAGGCGCTCGCGCTCCTGCTCGTCGCGCGGCGCCAACCGGCCCACCATGCCGCCCCCCAGGCACTTGAGGGCGGCGGCGGCGACCACGCCCTCGGGCGTGCCGCCCGTACCGGCGAGGAGGTCGACCTGCGTTCGCGGTGCCGCGGCGACGATCGCGCCGGCGACGTCGCCGTCGGTGATGAGGAACACGCGAGCGCCGGCCTCACGGCAGGCGCGGATCAGGGACTCGTGGCGTGGTCGGTCCAGGATCGTGACCGTGACCTCCTCGGGGCGCTTGCCCTTGGCCTTGGCGATCCGCCGGATCGTCTCGTCGATCGGGGCGTCGAGATCGAGGACGTCGGCGGCCTCCGGCCCGGTCGCGAGCTTCTCCATGTAGACGGCGACGCCGGGGAAGAACATCGTTCCGCGTTCGGCCAGGGCGATCACCGACAGCGCGTTCGGCTGTCCTACCGACGTGAGGCGCGTGCCGTCGATCGGGTCGACCGCCACGTCGACGGCGGGGCCGGTGCCGTCGCCGACCTCCTCGCCGTTGTACAGCATCGGCGCCTCGTCCTTCTCGCCCTCACCGATCACCACGGTGCCGTGCATCGAGACCGAGTCGATCATCAGGCGCATCGCGTCGACGGCCGCTTGGTCGGCCGCCGCCTTGTCGCCTCGCCCGATCCAGCGGCCGGCCGCGAGCGCCGCGGCTTCGGTGACGCGAACGAGCTCCATCGCGAGGTTCCGGTCGGGTCGCACGGACGCGGCCATCGCTTCCTCCTCGACGCTCGGGTCGCTCCGCCGGCCATCCTAGCGCGGCCGCGGAGGCGTCCCGCCCGCCAGCAGCCCCTCGGCGCGGAACCACGCGAGCTGGCGACGGATCGTCTCCTCGGCGGGGCGGCAGCGCAGGCCGAGCTCCCGTTCGGCGAGCGCGCCGTCGTACCGGTGGCCGTCGAGGACCGTCGCGACCGCGTCGGCGCACAGCAGCGGGTCGCCGCGGGCCGGCACGAGCCGCGCGAGGCCGGCGAGGGGCACGAGCCCGCGCGCGAGGCCGCGGGGGAGCCACACGACGCGACGCGGTCGCCCGGCCGCGGCGCGGACGACCTCGACCGCTCGGGCCGTCGTGATCGGCGGTGCGGACAGCACGTAGCGGGCGCCGGGACGTCCCCGACGGGCGGCGAGGAGGTGGGCGAGGGCGCAGTCCTCGAGGTCGACGAGCGAGATCCAGGTCCGGACCAGGACGATCACGGGGTTGCGCGCGGCGGCAAGCAGGAGGCGCGCGGTGCCGGTCGCCCGTCCGGGGCCCTGGACCGACGCGGGGTTCACGCAGACGACCTCGACGCCGGTCTCGACGCCGGCGGCAAGCGCGGCCCGCTCGCCGAGGAGCTTCGCCCGCGCGTAGCGCGTGCGCGGCGGCCGCGCCGGCGGCCGCTCCTGCGGACCGACCGCGCCCGGCCGCTCGCCGAGGACCGCGGCCGAGGAGGTGTGGACGACCCGCGCCACCCCGGCCGCCGCGGCCGCGCGCACGACGAGCGCGGGCCCGTGGGCGTTCGCCTCGACCATCGCGCGAGGGTCGCGGGGGCAGATCGCGTTCACCCCCGCGGCGTTGAAGGCGACGTCGCAGCCGGCCAACCCCCGGCGCAGCGACCCCTCGTCGGCGAGCCGGCCCCGGACCGGCTCCGCCCCGAGCGCGGCGAGCCGCGCCGCGGCCTCGTCGGTCCGGGCGAGCGCGCGGACCTCGGCGCCTTGGGCGAGCAGCAGGCGCAGCAGCGCGCCGCCGACGAGCCCGGTGCCGCCCGTGAGGAACGCCCTCACCGGTGCCGGCTCAGGCGACCCACGAAGCGGCGGAGATAGTCGCCCGCCGACGCGACCGTCACGACGGCCGCGACGAGCATCGCCCAGGCGTCGAGGTAGCGTCCGCCGAGCACGACCTCGGGGCGCCAGATCGCCAGCGTGATCGCGACGAACTGCGCGTTGGCCTTGGCCTTGCCCATCCAGGAGGGCGTCACGACCGTCCCGTCGCTGGCGGACACCGCCCCGCGCAGACCGAGGATCATCACCTCTCGCCCGACGATCAGGGCCGCGAGCCACGGCGAGCAGCGGTCCACCGCGACCAACGCGAACAGCGCCCCTGCGACGAGCAGCTTGTCCGCGGTCGTGTCGAGGTAGTTCCCGAGCGCCGAGGTACGCGCCCAGCGCCGGGCGAGCCGACCGTCGAGGAAGTCCGTGAGGGCGGCCGCCGCGAACAGCGTCGCCGCGGGCACGGCGGTCCAGGGCCGGTCGAGCAGGACGAGCGCCATCACGGCTGGCGTGAGGGCGATCCTCAGGTACGTGAGCCCGGCGAGGAGGGCGCCGGCGCGCTCGTCGGCCGTCCGCACGGAGCGGAGCCTAACAAGGGTGCCGCCGCGGGGGGCACCGTGCGTCGGGCCGAGGCGTCAGAACACGAGCGTCCCGAGCAACCCCGCGACGACGCCGCCGCCGATCGGTCCCGCGACCGGGATCCAGGCGTAGCTCCAGTCGGAACCGCCCTTGCCGGGGATCGGGAGGACGGCGTGCATCGCTCGCGGCGCGAGGTCGCGCGCTGGGTTGATCGCGAACCCCGTCGGGCCGCCGAGGCCCATCCCGATGGCTCCCACCAGGAGCCCGACGTACAGGGGGACCAGGCCGCCCAGGCCCACCTGTTCGACGAAGGCGAGCACGCCGATCACGAGCACGAAGGTCCCGATGGCCTCGGTGAGCAGGTTCGCTCCCGGCCGCCGGATCTGCGGGCCGGTGGCGAAGACGCCGAGCTTCACGGCCGGGTCGTCGGTGACCTCCCAGTGGGACAGGTAGGCGAGCCACACGAGGACCGCGCCGATCGCCCCGCCGACGAACTGGCCGGCGACGAGCAGCGGGACGTCGCCCCACGAGGCCTCTCCGGCGATCGCGAGCCCGATCGACACCGCCGGGTTGATGTGGCCCTGTCCGCCGGCGGCGAGGCTCGTGAGCACGCCGGCGGCGATCGCGATCGCCCACCCCAACGTGATCACGATCCAGCCCGCGCTCTGCGCCTTGCTCCGGGACAGCAGCACCCCGGCGATCGTCCCGTCGCCGAGGAGGACGAGCACCGCCGTGCCGACCGCTTCACCGAGGAACATCCGTGCGTCTCCTTCCCACGCGTCGTTCGGCGCGGAGTCTACGTGGTCGGCGCCCGCTGGGGTGCGCGGTATCGTCCGGCCGATGGCCACCGGGCAGGACCAGCGGCCCGAGGGCGCGCCGGCAACGCCGATCCTCACGGTCGACGACTACGAGCGGATCGCGCGCGACGCGCTCTCCGAGCCCGTGTACGACTTCTTCGCGGGGGGAGCGGTGGACGAGCGGACGCTCGCCCGCAACCGCGCGGCCTTCGAGCGCTGGCTCCTTCGACCTCGCTACCTCCGCGGGGCCGCCGCCCCGGACCCCTCGACGCGGCTGCTCGGCGTCCCGCTCGCCTTCCCCGTGCTCGTGGCGCCCGTGGCCTACCAGCGCCTGCTGCACCCCGAGGGCGAGCTCGCGACGCGTCGGGCGGCCGCTCGGGTCGGGACCGTGATGGTCGTCTCCTCGACCGCGGCCGACCTGCTCGAGGACGTGGCGGCGGCCGCCGAGGGGCCCGCCTGGTGGCAGCTGTACCTGTGGCGCGACCGCGGTGCGGCCGCCGAGCTCTTGGCCCGCGTTCGCGAGGCGGGCTACGGGGCGCTCGTGTGGACCGTGGACCTCACCACCTGGGGCCGACGCCTCCGGGACCTGCGCACGGGCTTCGAGGTGCCCCCCGCCCTCGTGCCGAGCGCCCACGATCCCGAGCCGGACCTGCGCTGGGAGGACCTCGCCTGGATCCGCGAGCGCGCGGCGGGCCTGCCCGTGCTCGTCAAGGGTCTGCTCACCGCCGAGGACGCGCGCCTGGCCCTCGAGCACGGTGCCGACGGGGTCGTCGTGTCGAACCACGGCGGCCGGCAGCTCGACGCCGTGGTCGGCTCGCTCGAGGCGCTGCCGGAGATCGTCGAGACGGTGCAGGGGCGCGTGCCCGTCCTGATGGACGGCGGCGTGCGCCGGGGAACCGATGTGCTCGTCGCCCTCGCGCTGGGGGCCTCGGCGGTGCTCGTCGGCCGGCCGGCGGCCTGGGGGCTCGCGGCGGAAGGGGAGCGAGGCGTCGCCGGGGCGCTGTCGATCCTGCGGGACGAGCTCGAGAGCGCGATGGCCCTCACCGGGTGCCGCACCCTCGCCGACGTCGGGCCCGCCCTCGTCCGCCCGGCGGGGTGACGGGCCCTCCCGCGTCCTGGGAGCATCGGGGGCCATGGCCGGCTACGACCTCCACACGCACTCGACCTGCTCCGACGGGACCGAGTCCCCCGCCGCCAACGTCCGCCTCGCGCTCGAGCGCGGGCTCGCCGGGCTGGGCGTCACCGACCACGACACGACCGAGGGCATCGACGAGGCGGTGAGGGCCGCGGCCGGGACCGACCTGGAGATCGTGCCCGGGGTCGAGTTCTCCGCCGAGCACGAGGGGGCGAGCCTGCACGTGCTCGCCTACTGGGTCGATCTCCGCCATGAGGGGCTGCGCACGGAGCTTCGCCGGCTCGTCGACACGCGTCTTCGGCGCGGTGAGCTGATCGTCGAGAAGCTCCGTGACCTGGGCTACGCGATCTCGTTCGAACGGGTTCGGGAGATCGCCGGCGAGGAGCTGATCGCCCGTCCCCACATCGCGCAGGCCATGGTGGAGGCCGGGATCGTGGCGACCGAGAAGGAGGCCTTCGACCGCTTCATCTCCGACGACGGGCTCGCCTACGTCCCGAAGCACGCCCTGGACCCGCTCGACGCGCTCGCGCTGATCCGCGACGCGGGGGGCGTGTGCGTGCTCGCGCATCCGGGGATGTGGAAGGGCTCGGGCGCCGTTCCCGACGAGCTGATCGAGCGGATGGCCGCCGCGGGGATGGCCGGGCTCGAGGTGGACCACCCCGACCACGACGAGGCGCAGCGCGCGCGCTACCGCGACCTCGCTCGGGCGCTCGACCTCGTCCCCACGGGCGCGTCGGACTGCCACGGGGCGCGCTACGGGTTCCGGCTCGGCTGCGACACGACGCCGGCCGAGCTCGTCGAGGAACTGCGGCGCCGGGCCCCCGAGCCGCGCCCCGCGTCCTGAGATCGGTTCTCGGGCTGGGCGATCCCGCCTCGGGGCGCGCCTGCGCGGTCGCGGGCTAGCATGCCGCCCGGTGGGCGGGATCGAGGTCGTGTTCTGGGATATCGGCGGCGTGATGTACGACGACCGCGTCTACGCGCTCGCCTGGCGCCGGGCGCTCCGAGCGGTCGGCGCGCGGTTCTCCGACGCCGAGTTCGAGGCGGCGTACACCGGCTGCCGGGCGGCCCAGGACGGGTCGTTCCGCCGACGGCTCGCGGAGCGGTTCCTGGGGCCCGAGCACGACCTGCTCGCGCTCGAGCGCCTGGCGTCGCGCTGGTGGGACTACCCCCCCGGGGCCCTCGCTCCCGACGTCGTTCCGGTGCTCACGACGCTGCGGGATCTCGGCTACCGCCTCGGGGTGATCGCGAACCAGCCCAGCGACGTGCGGGCGGCGCTGCGCCGCGACGGGCTCGAGCCCTTCTTCGAGACCTGGGCGATCAGCGCCGATCTCGGGCTGCACAAGCCCGACCCCGCGCTGTTCGTCGAAGCGGCCCGGGCGGCGCGCGTCGAGGCCGGCCGCGCGGCGATGGTGGGGGATCGGCTCGACTACGACATCCGCCCGGCGGCGGCCGCGGGGATGCGCACGGTCTGGCTCCTGCGCGGCGAGGCGCCCGACGAGCCGACGCCCGCCCAGCTCGCCGAGCCCGACCGATCGATCCGCGAGCTCCGGGAGCTCCCGGAGGCGCTCGCCTCCTTGCGATGAGCAGGCCGGGGCGCGAGCGGTCCCGGCGGATCCTGATCGTCGGCGGGGGGTTCGTCGGGATGGTCGTCGCCCGTCGGCTGGAGCGCCGGATCGACCGACGGCACGCGATCGAGCTCGTCACGCCAGAGAACTTCATGCTGTACCACCCGTTCCTCCCGGAGGTGGCGAGCGGGACGATCGACCCCCGAGCGGTCGTCGTGCCGCTGCGACGGGCGCTGCGGCGCACGCGCCTCACGATCGGGGAGGTCGAGCGGGTCGAGCACGACCGTCGCAGTGCGTCGGTGCGGCTCCCGCACGGTGCTGTCGTCGAGCGGGCCTACGACGAGATCGTGCTGGCCCCGGGCTCGCGCTCGCGCGTCTCGCACGTGCCGGGGCTCGCCGAGCACGGGATCGGCTTCAAGACCCTCGCGGAGGCGATCTGGCTGCGCAACCGCGTGCTGTCGCAGCTCGACCGCGCGGAGGCGATGGACGACCCCCGCGCGCGACGGCAGGCGCTCACGTTCGTGTTCGTCGGCGGCGGCTACGCGGGGATCGAGGCGCTCGGCGAGCTCGAGGACCTCGTCCGCGACGCGTTGCCCCTGTACCGCACGGTCGCGCCCCAGGAGCCGCGCTGGCTGATGGTCGAGGCCGGTCCGAGGATCCTGCGGGAGCTCGATGAGGACCTCGCGGCCGACGCCCGCCGCCGTCTCGAGGAGCGCGGCGTGGAGTTCCGGATCGGGACCCGTCTCGAGGCGGTCGAGCCGGGCCGCGTTCGGCTCTCCGACGGGGAGGTGATCGCAGCCGACACCGTCGTGTGGACCACCGGGGTCCACCCCGTCGCGCTCGCGCGTCGTTCCGGGCTGCCGGTCGACGCGACCGGACGCCTGCTCGTCGACCCGTACCTGCGGGTCCAGGGGCTCGAGGGGGCGTGGGGGGCGGGCGACGCCGCGGCCGTGCCCGACGTCACGACCGGCGGGCTCGTGCCGGCGACCGCTCAGCACGCCCTGCGCGAGGCCCGGCGCCTCGCCGACAACCTCGCCTCGACGGTCGACGGCGACGGCGGCCTGCGACCCTTCCGCTGGAAGCACAAGGGCTCGGTGGTCTCGCTCGGACACTACGAGGGCGTGGCGAACCCGCTCGGGATCCGCGTGCGCGGGTTCCCCGCCTGGTTCCTGCACCGGACCTACCACCTATTCGCGATGCCGACCCTGGGGCGGCGGGTCCGCATCGCGGCGGACTGGACCGTCGCCCTGCTGTTCGCCCGGGACGTGTCGCAGCTCGGCTCGCTCACGACGCCGCGCGAGGCCTTCCTGCGGGCTCTCGAGAGCGATGACAACGGGCCGCACGGCGCCGGGGGTTCCGAGGCCGACGGAGACGCGCCGCGATCGGACCGGCCCGGAGGCTAGGAGCTCAGCCGGCCTAGGAGCTCAGCCGCCGCTGGCGCTGAAGCTCGCTCGCGGCCCGCAGGGCCTTCTGGCTCCGCTCGATGTCGGGCATCTCGTGGCCGCCGGCGAGCTCCTCGGCCGCCCACTTCGTGAGGTCGCGGATCGACACGATCCCAACGACCCGTCCACCGTCGACGACCGGCAGATGGCGGATGTTCATCCGCACCATCTGGTCGGCCGCCTCGGCGATGTCGGTCTTCGGTCCGCACGTCTCCAGGTGACGGCGCGTCATCCCGTGCTCGACCTTGACCGTGTGCGGATCGCCGCCCGCGGCCACGAGGTTCACGATGTCGCGCTCGGTGACGATGCCGGCCAGGTGTCCGTCGGCGTCGAGCACCACGACGGAGGAGATCCCGTTGGACCGCATCACCTTGGCAACGTCGGCGAAGGTCTCCTGCGCGTCGGCCGTCTTGACGTCGGTGTGCATGATGTCGCCGACCTGCATCGCGATCGCCTCCTCGTCCGATGCCACCCGGGCTCGTGCCGGGGCGGCAAGCCTACCGCAGCCCGGGGCCGGGAGGCCGCGAGCCCGGCGGGGCTCAGTGGTCGCTCGCGCCGGAGAACCGGAACGCCTCGATCGCCAGCGCCGGCACGAGCGAGGCGCTGAAGAAGAACTCGCTCGCGAGGCGCGCCTCCCGGCCGATCGCCGTGACGGACGAAAGGGCCTCGATCGTCGACTGCGTGAACCTCAGGTTGCGCACCGGCTCCCGGACCTCGCCGCCCTCGATCCAGAAGGTGCCGTCGCGGGTCATGCCGGTGATCGTCGACTCGATCGGGTTCACGACGTTGGCGTAGTGGAAGCGGGTCACGAGCAACCCTCGGTCGGTGGCCGCGATCATCTCCTCGAAGGAGGCCTCGCCCGGGTCCATGCACAGGTGGAGGGGGAAGGGTCCCTCCGGGTTCGGCGAGGGCAGGCCGTGGCCGGTCGATCCTTCGGCGCGGTCGGCCTGCCGCGCGGTGCGCCGGTCGTAGACGGCGTCGAGGAACACCCCCTCGCGGATCAGGTCGAGCCGACGCTTGGGCGTGCCCTCGAAGTCGAAGCCGACGCCGATCATGGCGGGGTCGGTTACGTCGTCGCGGATCGAGACCGAGGGTGCGGCGACCTGCTGTCCGGCCTTGCCGCTGAAGCACGACCGCCCCTCGATGTAGTCCCGACCCGCGAAACCGATCCAGGCGAGGAAGCCCACGAGGGTGGCGGTGGCGGCCGGCTCGAGGACCACCGGATACACGCCCGGCTCGATCGGGCGGGGGTTCGCGGCACGCCGAGCCTTGTCCGCCGCGCGCTCGCCCAGGGCCGCGGGGTTGACGTCGGCGACCCGGGCCCCGATGTGCTCGGCGAACCCGTCCCCGCCGTCGGGGCCGGACACGACCGTGGTGAGCGAGGCCTGGGTCCACGGTCCCCAGCACAGCTGGCCCTCGGTGTTGGCGATCCCCACCTCGACGGCACGGGTCTCGAAGGCTCCGGCGGCTCGGAAGCCCTCGGGGCAGCGGGCGACGAGCTCGGCGACGGCCGCCGCACGCTCCTGCGGGCCGAGCCCTGCGGTCGCCTCGTCGTACCGGTCGAGCCGCGGGTAGTCGGCGGCGGGCGCCAGGCCGGGCCACAGCGGGTCCGGCCCGCTCACCGAGGCGAGCTCGCGCGCGCTCGCCGCGGCCGCCGCGGCCCCCTCGGGGCTGAAGGCGTTCGTCGCGACGACCCCGACCCGGTCGCCGAGGGCGACCCGCACGCGCAGGCCCGTGTCCTCGCTCGCGGTCGACTGGTGGATCTCGCTGTTCGCGAAGCGGGTGAGCCCGCCCCATTCGTGGACGAACAGGACCTCGACCCCGTCGACGCCGGCGAGCTCGAGCGCGGCCTCGGCGACCCTGCGGAAGGCGTCCTCCCCGATCGGCCCGGTCACGACGCGCGCACCCCGACCTGCACCCCTCGGAACCGCGCCGGCGCCACGCCGTGCCCGACGCGCCCGACCTGGCTCGGCTGCCCCTTGCCGCAGTTCGGCGTCCCGTAGACGACCCAGTCCTCCCGGCCGGCCACGGCGTCGAGGGAGCCCCAGAACTCCGGCGTCGTTCCCGTGTAGTTCGGGTTGCGGTACAGCTGCGTGAGCCGGCCCTTGCGGATCCGCCACGCGACCTCGCAGCCGAACTGGAAGTTGATCCGGTGGTCGTCGATCGACCACGACGTGTTCGTCGACAGGTACATCCCGTCCTCGGTGTCGCCGATGATCTCGGCGAGCGTGCCCTCGCGCGGCTCGATCGAGATGTTCGTCATCCGGATCAGCGGCAGGTGCCCCCAGCCGTCGGCCCGGGCGGTCCCGTTCGAGGTGCGCCCGACGATCGGGGCCGTCTCGCGGCTGGTGAGGAAGTTCACGAGTACGCCGTCCTCGATGATCGGCACGCGCTGCGCCGGGACGCCCTCGTCGTCGAACCCGAACGTGCCGAGGCCGCCGGGAAGGGTCGCGTCGGCGGTGACGGCGAGCAGCGGGCTGCCGTAGCGGCGCCGGCCGAGGTCCTCCGGACGTAGGAACGATCCGCCGGCGTAGGCGAGCTCCATCCCGAGCACGCGGTCGAGCTCGATCGCGTGGCCGATCGATTCGTGGATCTGGAGCTCCATCTGGTTCGCGTCGAGCACGAGGGTCGTGACCTCGCTCGGGCACTCGGGCGCGGCGAGCAGCTCGACGGCCTCCCGGCCGATCCGCTCGGCCTCGGCGACGAGCCCGAGCATCCGGACGTGCTCGTAGCCGGCGGAGCGATGGTGGCCGCGGAACGAGTCCGGGAACGACCGCCGCTGGACGTCCTCGTCGCCGACCGCCGTCGCCTGCAGGCCGCCCCCGGACTGGGTGATCGTCTGCTCGATCGCCGCTCCCTCCGAGGAGGCGAACCAGCTGCGACGGCGGAAGAAGTCGAGCGTGCCCTCGGCGTAGGTGACGCCCGCGACGCCCCTCGCTCGGTGGGTCGCCTCCATCAGGAGGGCGATCTTCTCGGCCAGGGGCACCTCGAAGGGATCCTCCACGATCGGGGTCTCCCAGCGGGCCTGCGCGGGCTCGACCGGGGCGAGCCGCACGGCCTCGCCGGGCAGGCGGGCGGCGGCCCGCGCGATCGAGACGGCGAGGGCCGCGGTGCGCTCGACGTCCTCCTCGTCGAGGCGCGCGGTGGCGGCGAACCCCCAGCGACCGCCGGCGAGCACGCGGATCCCCACGCCGGTGGAGCTCGTGCGGTCCACGCCCTCCATCCGTTCGTCCCGGACCGTGATCGCCTCGGTCTCGTCGGTCGTCACGCGCGCCTCGGCGTGGTCGGCGCCGGCGCGGCGCGCCGCCTCGACCGCGAGCCGAGCAACGTCGAGCACGAGCCTCCCCCCTCACCGCTCCGCGGGCGGGCCGATGCCCAGGCCCGCAACGGACCGCCGCATCCTACCGTTTGCGCGCGACATCTTGCGCGCGACATCGCCCGCTCGGCCGGTCGGGTCGCGCGGGCCGCACGGCGGCGTCTGGACCTCGGTCGCGCCGCGACGTGGCAAGCTACGCCCACCCGAACGGAAGGAGCCAGGATGCCCGTCGAGCGAGCCGCCGACCACCCGACGTTCGACCTTGCCGGCAACGCGGTCACGAGCTACGCGGCGCCGGGGCGCAGCGGCAGCGAGGTCGCGCTGTTCCGCGTCGAGCTTCCTGCCGGCAGCGCGGTGCCCCGCCACCACCACGACCACACCGAGAGCTTCGTCGTGCTCGCCGGGTCCGGGACGATGCACCTGGGGGAGGAGGCCGTGGCGGTCGGTGAGGGCGACGTCGTCGTCGTCCCCGTCGGCACGTGGCACCGGCTGGAGGCCGGCGCGCACGGCGTCACGATCGTCTCGGCGATGCCCGCGTCCACGCGCTTCACCCGCGAGGACGGGTCGACGAGCGTCCCGCCCTGGGTCGCCTGAGCATGACGACGACCTACGTCGCCGACGTCACCGTGTTCGACGGGCGGCGCGTCCGTCGGCGCCAAGGGGTGCTCATCGACGGCGACCGGATCGGCTGGGTCGGTCCGCACGCCCGGGCGCCCCGACGGTTCGCGGACGCCGACGAGACGATCGAGGGCGCCGGACGCACGCTCACGCCGGGGCTGATCGACTGCCACGTGCACCTCAGCTTCGACGGGTCGGCCGACTTCGCCGCCGAGGCGCGCGAGCTCGACCCCGCCGTCGGGGCGATCAAGGGGGTGGTCAACGCCCGTCGCCACCTCGCGGCCGGCGTGACGACCGTGCGCGACCTGGGCGGGCTGGGGATCACCCGGCTCGCCCGCGCCGTCGAACGCGGCGTCGTGGCGGGGCCGAGGATCCTGGCCGCTGGTCGGGCCCTGACCGTCACCGGCGGCCATGGTCACGGCCTCGGGCTCGCGCGCGAGGTCGACGGCCCGGGCGAGCTCCGTCGAGCGGTGCGGGAGGAGTGCCGTGAGGGAGCGGCCGTGATCAAGCTCATGGCCACCGGCGGTGTCCTCACCCCGGGGATCGACGCGACGTCGACCGCGTTCACCGACGAGGAGCTGCGCGCCGCGGTCGAGGAGGCCCATGCGCGCGGACGCCGGGTGGCCGCCCACGCGATCGGCGCGGCCGGCGTGGAGCGGGCCGTGCGGGCGGGCGTCGACTCCGTCGAGCACTGCGTCCAGGTGACGGACGCCGCGGTGCGGGAGATGGTGGAGCGGGGGACGTTCCGGTCCCCGACGCTGTCGGCGCTGCTCGGGATCGTTTCGAACGCCGACCGCGTTCCCGCCTACGCGGTGGAGAAGGCCGCGGCGATCCTCGACGACGCGCGACGGACGCACCGACGGTGCCTGCGCGCCGGGATCCGCCACGTGTGCGGGACCGACGCCGGAACACCGTTCAACCCGCACGGCAACGCGCCGCGCGAGCTCGTCGCCATGGTCGAGTGGGGGATGCGGTCGCTCGACGCGCTCGCCGCGGCGACGGCCAACGGCGCCGAGCTGCTCGGCCTCCCCGAGATCGGAACGATCGAGGAGGGCAAGCTCGCGGACCTCGTCCTGTACGAGGGCGATCCCGTCGAGGACATCTCCGTCGTGCTGCGCCCGCGCGCCGTGTGGCGCGCGGTTCCCGAAAACTGACCTCCTGCGGCTCAGCCGCGCGCCACCCGCTCGATCAGCTCGACCCCGCGAGCGACCGCCCCGAGCTCCTCGGGCTCGAGGTCCCCGAGTCGCTCCGCGAGCGCCCGCGTCCGACGTCGTCGGCTGCGCTCCAGCGTCCGGGCGCCGCGCGGTGTGGCGCGCACCCGGACCCCGCGGGCGTCGTCGGGATCGGGTTCGCGTCGGACGAGGCCGTCGCGCTCGAGCCCGTCGACGAGCCGTGACATCGTCGGGGCGCTCACCCCCTGGTCGGCGGCGAGGGCGCCGATCGGCATCGGCCCGTCCTCGACGACCGCGGTGAGGGCGGCGACCCGAGGGGGGGACAGGCCGAGCGCGTCGTCCTCCTCGCGCAGACGACGCAACAGGTGCAGGGCCAGGACGTGCAGCCGGTCGGCCACCGCCTCGAGCTCCTGCACCCGTCGCGCTGGGGAAGTCCGCCTCGACGTGGGCATCGAGTTATTTGTTTAGGCTATGCAACTCTACCCCCTCGCGCGATCGGCCACAAGCACCCGCCGCCGCCGGGATCGTCGGGCAGGCGAGGAGGGCCACGGGGGAGCAGGGGGAGGACCGGACGGCCGGAAGCCGCGGCGTGTCGGTGCGCCGCGGTAGCGTGCGGGCCGGTCGGCCGGCGAGATCGCGAGCCGGCCAGATCTGGGCCGGGCGACGAGAGGAGCGGTGATGGACGACGTGCTGTGGATCGGCGTGGCGGCGGCCTTGCTGGGCGCGGTGGGCGGCGCCGCGCTCGCCACCGCGCTCGCGCGACGGCCGGCGCAGCCCGACGTCGGCGGGCTCGAGGCCAGGCTCGAGCTGCAGGCCGCCGAGCTCCGTCGGCTCGCCGACGCGGCCGCCCAGCGCGACCTGAGCGCCGAGCACCTGCGGGGATCGCTCGAGGCGGCCCGCCGGACCCTCGAGGAGCTGAGCGTCCGCGAGCAGGAACGGCGGGCTCGCGACGACGAGCACCGCGACGTGATCCGGCGCCTCACGACTGTGCTCGCAGGAGGGAGCGCGACCGGGCGCGCCGGCGAGCACGTGCTGCGCGAGCACCTGGCCCACCTCCCGCCGACGATGCTCGAGCAGGGGTTCCGGGTGAACGGCAAGATCGTCGAGTTCGGCCTGCTGCTGCCCGACGGCCGCCGGCTGCCGATCGACTCGAAGTGGACGGCCCGGGCCGAGCTCGAGGCCCTGGAGCGGGCCGAGAACCCGGTGGAGCGCGATGCGTGCGCGCGCGCGGTCGAGCGGGCGGTCGTCGTCAGGGCTCGCGAGGTCGCGCAGTACCTCGACCCCTCGGTCACGGCGCCGGTGGCGATCGCCGCCGTGCCCGACGCCGCCTACGCGGCGCTCAGGCGCGCGCACGCGGACGCGTTCGGCAAGGGCGTCGTGATCGTCCCGTACTCCTCGGCGCTGCCGATCGCCCTGTTCCTCTACGCACTCGTGCAGCGCCTCGGGGCGGCCTCCGACGTTCAGGCGACCCTGGTCGAGCTCGCGGCGGTGCTCGACGCCCTGGAGACCCTCGTGGAGAACCGGTTCGTGCGGGCGGAGCGGATGTTGGCCGGCGGCGTGGAGGAGGCGCGCTCGCACCTAGGGCGCGCCCGGGGGTCGATCGCCCGGGCTCGAGCCGCCGATCCTGGGGCCGTGGGGCCCGATGGGGACCCCGTGGTCCCCGCCGGCCCGACGTCGGCCTTCGACGCCGGGCGCGGCCCGGAGCTCGCGGCCATGTGACAGATCTATCCAACAACTGCATACTTATGCGCACATGGGCGAGGTCGTGCGCGCGGCGGTGCTCGGTGCGTCGGGCTATGCGGGCGGTGAGCTCGTGCGGCTGCTGGCCACCCACCCGTCGATCGAGGTCGTCGCCCTCGGGGGCCACGGGTCGGCGGGCCGTACGCTCGCCGAGGTTCACCCGCACCTCGCCGGCCTGGCTGCGGCCGACCTGCCGCTCGATCCGATCGACGGGGATCCGCCCGCCGTGGACCTTGCGTTCACGGCCCTTCCCCACGGCGCGAGCGCGCGGGTCGTACCGGGGCTCCTGGACGCGGGGATCCGTGTTGTCGACCTGGGGGGGGATTTCCGCCTGCCGGCGGAGGACTATCCGACCTGGTACGGGTTCGAGCACCCGGCGCCCGAGCGGCTCCATGAGGCGGTCTACGGGCTGCCCGAGCTCTTCGGGGACCGCATCGGGGGTGCGGCGCTCGTGGCGAACCCGGGCTGCTACCCGACGCCGACCGTGCTCGGCCTCGCGCCGCTGCTGGCCGCCGGCCTGATCGAGCCGGAGTCGGTGCGGGTCGACGGCAAGACCGGGCTGTCGGGCGCGGGGCGTGGTGCGAGCGAGGCGCTCTCGTTCAGCGCGAGCGAGGACAGCGTGCGTCCCTACCGAGCGCCGGGCCACCAGCACACCCCTGAGATGGAGCGGGGCCTCGAGCTCGCGACCGGCCGGCGCGTCCCGATCCTGTTCGTCCCCCATCTCGTGCCGGCCGTCCGCGGCGTCGTGACCACCGCCTATGCGCGCCTGGCCGGCGGCGCGTCGACGGAGGACCTGACCTCGTGCCTGCGGGCGGCCTACGAGGGGCGGCCCTTCGTGCGGGTCCTCGAGGCAGGCGCCATGGTCGATGCGAAGCGCACCCGGGGCTCCAACGTCGTCGAGCTGCAGGCGATCGCCGACGCCCGAACGGCCACGGCGGTCGTCGTGGGCGCCCTCGACAACCTCGTCAAGGGCGCCGCCGGTCAAGCGATCCAGAACGCGAACCTGGCGCTCGGGCTGCCCGAGGCGACCGGTTTGCCGACCGCAGGGGTGTACCCGTGATCACGTACCCCTTGGGGTTCGAGGCGGCGGGGATCGCGGCGGGGCTCAAGCCCAGCGGACGGGAGGACCTCGCCCTGCTCGTGGCCCCGCCCGGGGCGACGGCGGCCGGGCTGTTCACGACGAACCGCGTCCAGGCCGCTCCCGTGCGGCTCGCGCGCGAGCGCCTGGGAAGGACCGGGGGCGTCGCGCGCGCGGTGCTCGTGAACAGCGGGCAGGCCAACGCGGGGACCGGCGAGCGCGGTCTCGCCGATGCGGTGGCCACGACCGATGCCCTGGCGGCGCTCCTCGGCTGCGCCCCCGATGAGGTCCTGCCCTGCTCGACCGGCGTGATCGGGGAGCCCCTGCCGGTCGAGGCGATCCGTCGGGCGCTGCCCGCGCTCGTGGCCGCGCGCTCGCCCGAGGGGAGCGCCGCGTTCGCGCGGGCGATCCTCACGACCGACACGGTCGACAAGCAGGCCGCGGCCGAGGCCGACGGCTACCGCGTCGGGGGGGCGGCGAAGGGCGTCGGGATGGTCGCCCCGCACCTGGCGACGATGCTCGCGTTCGTGACGACCGACGCGCCGGTGAGCGCCGCCGACCTGTCGGTGCTCGCCGACGAGGCCCTGCGCCCGGCGTTCGAGGCGATCACGGTCGACGGGTGCACGAGCACGAACGACAGCGTGCTCCTGCTGGCGAGCGGCGCGGCGGACGGTGAGCCGGTCGTCCCCGGCACCCCCGCGTGGGTCGCGCTCGCGGGCGCGTGTCGGCGGGTCGCCGACGAGCTCGCCCGCCGACTGATCGCCGACGCGGAGGGCGCCGAGCACGTCCTGATCGTCGACGTCGAGGGCGCGGCCTCCGAGCGCGACGCCGGACGCCTTGCCCGCGCGGTGGCCGACTCGCCGCTGGTGAAGACGGCGGCGTTCGGGCGGGACCCGAACCCGGGCCGGATCCTGCAGGCGCTCGGCGCCGCCGGCGTCGAGCTCGACCCGACGTCGATCGACGTGTGGATCGCCGACGTGCGGGTGGTGGAGGCCGGCGTGATCCCGCCCGCGTACTTCGGCGACGACGGCCTGCGGGCGTCGGCCTCGGCCGCGATGGCCGGTTCCGAGATCCCGGTCCGCGTGCGGGTCGGTGGGGGACCGGGCACGGCGCGGGTCCTGGGGTGCGACCTCACCTACGGCTACGTCCGGATCAACGGGGAGTACACGACGTGAAGGGGAGGTCGCCCACGTGACCGGTGAAGGGGAGGTCGCCCGCGTGAGCGCGCCGCAGATCCGCCAACGCACCGTGGCCAAGGCGCGCACGCTGCTCGAAGCGCTCCCGTTCATCGCGCGCCCACCAGGGGCGCACGATCGTCATCAAGTACGGCGGCGCGGCGATGGACACCGCCGGCCTGGCGAGTTCCTTCGCCGAGGACGTCGCGCTCGTGCAAAGCGTCGGGATCCGTCCCGTGATCGTGCACGGGGGCGGCCCGGCCGTCACGCAGCTGTCGGACAGGCTCGGGATCGAAACGACGTTCGTCGACGGCCTGCGCGTCACCGACGCGGCCACGCTCGACGTCGCCACGATGGTGCTCGCCGGCAAGCTCAACACCGAGGTCGTCGCGACGCTCGTCGCCGGCGGGGTGAACGCGGTCGGGCTCTCGGGCGTCGACGGGCGCCTGCTGCTCGCGCGTCCGACGAGCGAGCCGGACCTGGGCTTCGTGGGCGAGGTCGTTCACGTCCGCGTCGACGTGCTGGACACGCTCCTGGGTCGGGGCTTCGTGCCCGTCGTCGCGTCGATCGCGGTCGACGAGTCGGGGCAGGCCTACAACGTGAACGCCGACGTCGTCGCCGCCGAGCTCGCGATCGCGCTTCGAGCGCAGAAGCTCGTCTACGTGCTCGACGTCCCCGGCCTGCTCGGTTCCGGGGGCGAGCTGTTGTCGGAGCTGTCGGCCGAGCAGGCTCGCGAGCTGCTCGACCGCCGCGGCGTGATCGAGGGGGGCATGATCCCGAAGGTCGAGAGCGCCGTGCGGGCCCTCGGCGCGGGCGTGGAACGGGTGCACCTCGTCGACGGCCGGGTCGAGCACGCGGTGGTGCTCGAGCTGTTCACCCCCCGAGGGGATCGGCACGATGATCGCGCCCGAGGCCGGGAGCGCGCCGTGATCGACGAGCGCTGGGTCATGCCCGACCTACGCGCGGCTCCCCGTCACCCTCGTGCGCGGCGAGGGCGCGCGGGTGATCGACGACGAGGGCCGCACCTACCTCGATCTGATCGGTGGCCTCGGCGCGCTCGCGCTCGGGCACGCGCACCCGCGGTGGGTCGAGGCCGTCGAACGCGCCTCGCGCACGATCGGGCTCACGTCGAACCTCGTGGCCACGCCCGCGCAGGCCGAGCTCGCCGAGCGTCTCGCCGCCCTGCTGCCGGTGCCCGACGCGCGCGTGTTCTTCTGCAACTCCGGCGCCGAGGCCGTCGAGGCGCTGCTCAAGCTCGTCCGACGGGCGGGCCTGGTGCGCGGCCGGCCGATCGTCGTCGCCCTCGAGGGGTCGTTCCACGGCCGCACGATCGGGGCCCTCTCGGTCACCGGGCAGCCCGCCAAACGGGCCCCGTTCGAGCCCCTCGTCGACCTGGGTCCGGTTCGTGCCGCCGGCCGACCCCGCGGCGCTCGAGGCCGCGCTCGAGCCGGGAGACGTCGCCGCCGTGCTGCTCGAGCCGGTGCTCGGCGAGGGCGGGGTCGTGCCGCTGGGTCCCGGCTACCTGCGCGCGGTGCGCGAGCGCTGCGCCGAGCACGGGGCGCTGTTCGCCGTGGACGAGGTGCAGTCCGGGATCGGGCGTTGCGGGAGGTGGCTCGCGATCGAGGAGGCCGGGGTCGCCCCCGACGTCGTCGCGATCGCCAAGGCGCTCGGCGGCGGCCTGCCGATCGGCGCGCTCGTCGCTCGGGCGGAGCTCTCGTTCGGCCCGGGCGAGCACGCCTCGACGTTCGGCGGCGGCCCGGTACCGGCGGCGGCGGCCCTGGCGGTTCTGGCCGCGATCGAGGACGAGGCGCTGCTCGAGCGCGTGCGCCGCACCGGCGAGGGTCGTGCGCGAAGCGATCCAGCGCTCGGTTCCGCCGGGCGCGGTTGCCGAGGTGCGCGGCCGGGGTCTGTTGGTGGGGGTGCGTCTGGCGGCTGGGCTCGACGCCTCTCAGGTGGTGCTCGCGC